>NZ_FNQS01000034.1:0-1193 GCF_900107885.1 Lonsdalea quercina
AACCCGACCACGGCATCTGCCGATCATGGCTACGCGGTCGATACCGCCGCGCCGGAAGCCTCCATCACCATCGACGATGTCACTGGTGACAACACCGTCAATATCGCCGAAGCGGGACAGCCGCAGGCTATCACCGGTCGCGTCGGCAACGACGTGCAGGTGGGCGATACGGTGACCGTGACCATCGGCGATCAGTCGTACCAGACTACCGTCACCGCCTCCGATAACGGCAACGTGTGGAGCGTGAGCGTGCCGGGCGAGGTACTGGCCGGAAACAATGAAATTCATGCTGAAGTGACTACCACGGATGCGGCCGGTAACCCGACCACGGCCTCTGCCGATCACGGTTATGCGGTCGATACCGCCGCGCCGGAAGCGTCCATCACCATCGACGATGTGACGGCCGACAACACGGTGAATATCGCCGAAGCGGGACAGCCGCAGGCCATCACCGGCCGCGTCGGCAACGACGTGCAGGTCGGCGACACGGTGACCGTGACCATCGGCGATCAGTCTTACCAGACTACGGTGACCGCGTCGGATAACGGCAATGTGTGGAGTGTCAGCGTACCGGGCGAGGTGCTGGCCGGTAATAATGAAATTCATGCCGAAGTCACCACCACGGATGCGGCCGGTAACCCAACGACTGCCACGGCCGACCACGGTTATTCCGTTGATACGGCGGCACCGGAAGCGAGCATCACTATCGATGACGTGACGGCAGATAACACCGTCAATATCGCCGAAGCGGGTCAGCCGCAGGCCATCACCGGTCGCGTCGGTAACGACGTGCAGGTGGGCGACACGGTCACCGTGACCATCGGCGACCAGGCCTACCAGACCACGGTGACCGCGTCGGACAACGGCAATGTGTGGAGCGTCTCTGTACCGGGCGAGGTGCTGGCCGGTAACGCGCAGATCCACGCGGAAGTCACCACCACGGATGCGGCGGGTAACCCGACCACGGCATCTGCCGACCACGGTTATGCGGTAGATACGGCCGCGCCGGAAGCGTCCATCACTATCGATAACGTCACCGGTGATAACACCGTCAATATCGCCGAAGCGGGACAGCCGCAGGCCATCACCGGTCGCGTCGGCAACGACGTGCAGGTGGGCGATACGGTGACCGTGACCATCGGCGACCAGTCGTACCAGACTACCGTCACCGCGTCGGATAACGGCAACGTATG
>NZ_FNQS01000030.1:0-1385 GCF_900107885.1 Lonsdalea quercina
CGCGTCGGCAACGACGTGCAGGTGGGCGATACGGTGACCGTGACCATCGGCGATCAGGCTTACCAGACCACCGTGACGGCCTCCGATAACGGCAACGTGTGGAGCGTGAGCGTGCCGGGCGACGTGCTGGCCGGTAACAGCCAGATCCACGCGGAAGTGACCACTACCGATAGTGCAGGCAATGCCACTACCGCTGGTGCTGACCACAGCTACGCGGTTGATACCGCCGCGCCGGAAGCCTCGATCACCATCGACGATGTGACCGGTGACAACACGGTGAATATCGCGGAAGCGGGACAGCCGCAGGCCATCACCGGTCGCGTCGGTAACGACGTGCAGGTCGGCGATACGGTGACCGTGACCATCGGCGATCAGGCTTACCAGACTACGGTGACGGCGTCGGACAACGGCAATGTGTGGAGCGTGAGCGTGCCGGGCGAGGTGCTGGCCGGTAATAATGACATTCATGCCGAAGTGACTACCACAGATGCGGCCGGTAACCCGACCACGGCATCTGCCGATCATGGCTACGCGGTAGATACGGCCGCGCCGGAAGCCTCGATCACCATCGACGATGTGACTGGTGACAACACCGTCAATATCGCCGAAGCGGGTCAGAGCCAGAATGTGACCGGTCGCGTCGGCAACGACGTGCAGGTGGGCGATACGGTGACCGTGACCATCGGCGATCAGGCTTACCAGACTACGGTGACCGCCTCCGATAGCGGCAACGTGTGGAGTGTGAGCGTGCCGGGCGAGGTATTGGCCGGTAACAGCCAGATCCACGCGGAAGTGACTACCACGGATGCGGCCGGTAACCCGACCACGGCATCTGCCGATCATGGCTACGCGGTCGATACGGCGGCGCCGGAAGCGTCGATCACTATCGATAACGTCACCAGTGATAACACCGTCAATATCGCGGAAGCCGGTCAGCCGCAGGCTATCACCGGCCGCGTTGGCAACGACGTGCAGGTCGGCGATACGGTCACCGTGACCATCGGCGATCAGGCTTACCAGACCACCGTCACCGCGTCGGATAACGGCAACGTATGGAGCGTCTCCGTGCCGGGCGACGTGCTGGCCGGAAACAATGACATTCATGCTGAAGTCACCACCACGGATGCAGCCGGTAACCCGACCACGGCATCTGCCGATCATGGCTACGCGGTCGATACGGCGGCGCCGGAAGCCTCCATCACTATCGATAACGTCACCGGTGATAACACCGTCAATATCGCCGAAGCCGGTCAGAGCCAGAATGTGACTGGCCGCGTCGGCAACGACGTGCAGGTCGGCGATACGGTCACCGTGACCATCGGCGATCAGGCATACCAGACTACGGTGACCGCCTCCGATAGCGGCAACGTGTGGAGTGTCAGCGT
>NZ_FNQS01000029.1:0-1406 GCF_900107885.1 Lonsdalea quercina
CAGCCGCAGGCCATCACCGGCCGCGTCGGCAACGACGTGCAGGTGGGCGATACGGTGACCGTGACCATCGGCGATCAGGCTTACCAGACCACCGTGACGGCCTCCGATAACGGCAACGTGTGGAGCGTGAGCGTGCCGGGCGACGTGCTGGCCGGTAACAGCCAGATCCACGCGGAAGTGACCACTACCGATAGTGCAGGCAATGCCACTACCGCTGGTGCTGACCACAGCTACGCGGTTGATACCGCCGCGCCGGAAGCCTCGATCACCATCGACGATGTGACCGGTGACAACACGGTGAATATCGCGGAAGCGGGACAGCCGCAGGCCATCACCGGTCGCGTCGGTAACGACGTGCAGGTCGGCGATACGGTGACCGTGACCATCGGCGATCAGGCTTACCAGACTACGGTGACGGCGTCGGACAACGGCAATGTGTGGAGCGTGAGCGTGCCGGGCGAGGTGCTGGCCGGTAATAATGACATTCATGCCGAAGTGACTACCACAGATGCGGCCGGTAACCCGACCACGGCATCTGCCGATCATGGCTACGCGGTAGATACGGCCGCGCCGGAAGCCTCGATCACCATCGACGATGTGACTGGTGACAACACCGTCAATATCGCCGAAGCGGGTCAGAGCCAGAATGTGACCGGTCGCGTCGGCAACGACGTGCAGGTGGGCGATACGGTGACCGTGACCATCGGCGATCAGGCTTACCAGACTACGGTGACCGCCTCCGATAGCGGCAACGTGTGGAGTGTGAGCGTGCCGGGCGAGGTATTGGCCGGTAACAGCCAGATCCACGCGGAAGTGACTACCACGGATGCGGCCGGTAACCCGACCACGGCATCTGCCGATCATGGCTACGCGGTCGATACGGCGGCGCCGGAAGCGTCGATCACTATCGATAACGTCACCAGTGATAACACCGTCAATATCGCGGAAGCCGGTCAGCCGCAGGCTATCACCGGCCGCGTTGGCAACGACGTGCAGGTCGGCGATACGGTCACCGTGACCATCGGCGATCAGGCTTACCAGACCACCGTCACCGCGTCGGATAACGGCAACGTATGGAGCGTCTCCGTGCCGGGCGACGTGCTGGCCGGAAACAATGACATTCATGCTGAAGTCACCACCACGGATGCAGCCGGTAACCCGACCACGGCATCTGCCGATCATGGCTACGCGGTCGATACGGCGGCGCCGGAAGCCTCCATCACTATCGATAACGTCACCGGTGATAACACCGTCAATATCGCCGAAGCCGGTCAGAGCCAGAATGTGACTGGCCGCGTCGGCAACGACGTGCAGGTCGGCGATACGGTCACCGTGACCATCGGCGATCAGGCATACCAGACTACGGTGACCGCCTCCGATAGCGGCAACGTGTGGAGTGTCAGCGT
>NZ_FNQS01000028.1:0-1592 GCF_900107885.1 Lonsdalea quercina
GATACCGCCGCGCCGGAAGCGTCCATCACCATCGACGATGTGACCGCTGACAACACGGTGAACATTGCCGAAGCGGGTCAGAACCAGAACGTGACCGGCCGCGTCGGCAACGACGTGCAGGTGGGCGATACGGTGACCGTGACTATCGGCGATCAGGCTTATCAGACTACCGTCACCGCGTCGGACAACGGCAATGTGTGGAGTGTGAGCGTGCCGGGCGAGGTACTGGCCGGTAATAATGAAATTCATGCCGAAGTCACCACCACGGATGCGGCGGGTAACCCGACCACGGCATCTGCCGATCATGGTTACGCGGTCGATACCGCCGCGCCGGAAGCGTCCATCACCATCGACGATGTGACGGCAGACAACACCGTGAATATCGCGGAAGCGGGACAGCCGCAGGCCATCACCGGTCGCGTCGGCAACGACGTGCAGGTGGGCGATACGGTGACCGTGACCATTGGCGATCAGTCTTACCAGACTACGGTGACCGCCTCCGATAACGGCAACGTATGGAGTGTGTCTGTGCCGGGCGAGGTGCTGGCCGGTAACAATGACATTCATGCTGAAGTCACCACCACGGATGCGGCCGGTAACCCGACCACTGCCACGGCAGACCACGGTTACTCCGTTGATACCGTCGCGCCGGAAGCGTCGATCACTATCGATAACGTCACCGGTGACAACACCGTCAATATCGCCGAAGCCGGACAGCCGCAGGCCATCACCGGCCGCGTCGGCAACGACGTGCAGGTGGGCGACACGGTGACCGTGACCATCGGCGATCAGGCTTACCAGACTACCGTCACCGCCTCCGATAGCGGCAACGTGTGGAGCGTCAGCGTGCCGGGCGAGGTGCTGGCCGGTAACAGCCAGATCCACGCGGAAGTGACCACTACCGATGGTGCAGGCAACGCCACTACCGCCGGTGCTGACCACAGCTACGCGGTAGATACCGCCGCGCCGGAAGCGTCCATCACCATCGACGATGTGACCGCTGACAACACGGTGAACATTGCCGAAGCAGGTCAGAGCCAGAATGTGACTGGCCGCGTCGGCAACGACGTGCAGGTCGGCGATACGGTCACCGTGACCATCGGCGAGCAGGCATACCAGACTACGGTGACCGCCTCCGATAGCGGCAACGTATGGAGCGTCTCTGTACCGGGCGAGGTATTGGCCGGTAACAGCCAGATCCACGCGGAAGTGACCACTACCGATAGTGCTGGCAACGCCACGACTGCCGGTGCTGACCACAGCTACGCGGTAGATACCGCCGCGCCGGAAGCGTCCATCACTATCGATAACGTCACCGGTGACAACACGGTGAATATCGCTGAAGCCGGTCAGCCGCAGGCTATCACCGGCCGCGTTGGCAACGACGTGCAGGTCGGCGATACGGTGACCGTGACCATTGGCGATCAGGCATACCAGACTACCGTCACCGCGTCGGACAACGGCAACGTGTGGAGCGTGAGCGTGCCGGGCGACGTGCTGGCCGGTAATTCGCAGATCCATGCCGAAGTCACTACCACCGATGCGGCGGGTAACCCAACGACTGCCACGGCCGACCACGGTTATTCCGTTGA
>NZ_FNQS01000027.1:0-1898 GCF_900107885.1 Lonsdalea quercina
GATACCGCCGCGCCGGAAGCGTCCATCACCATCGACGATGTGACCGCTGACAACACGGTGAACATTGCCGAAGCGGGTCAGAACCAGAACGTGACCGGCCGCGTCGGCAACGACGTGCAGGTGGGCGATACGGTGACCGTGACTATCGGCGATCAGGCTTATCAGACTACCGTCACCGCGTCGGACAACGGCAATGTGTGGAGTGTGAGCGTGCCGGGCGAGGTACTGGCCGGTAATAATGAAATTCATGCCGAAGTCACCACCACGGATGCGGCGGGTAACCCGACCACGGCATCTGCCGATCATGGTTACGCGGTCGATACCGCCGCGCCGGAAGCGTCCATCACCATCGACGATGTGACGGCAGACAACACCGTGAATATCGCGGAAGCGGGACAGCCGCAGGCCATCACCGGTCGCGTCGGCAACGACGTGCAGGTGGGCGATACGGTGACCGTGACCATTGGCGATCAGTCTTACCAGACTACGGTGACCGCCTCCGATAACGGCAACGTATGGAGTGTGTCTGTGCCGGGCGAGGTGCTGGCCGGTAACAATGACATTCATGCTGAAGTCACCACCACGGATGCGGCCGGTAACCCGACCACTGCCACGGCAGACCACGGTTACTCCGTTGATACCGTCGCGCCGGAAGCGTCGATCACTATCGATAACGTCACCGGTGACAACACCGTCAATATCGCCGAAGCCGGACAGCCGCAGGCCATCACCGGCCGCGTCGGCAACGACGTGCAGGTGGGCGACACGGTGACCGTGACCATCGGCGATCAGGCTTACCAGACTACCGTCACCGCCTCCGATAGCGGCAACGTGTGGAGCGTCAGCGTGCCGGGCGAGGTGCTGGCCGGTAACAGCCAGATCCACGCGGAAGTGACCACTACCGATGGTGCAGGCAACGCCACTACCGCCGGTGCTGACCACAGCTACGCGGTAGATACCGCCGCGCCGGAAGCGTCCATCACCATCGACGATGTGACCGCTGACAACACGGTGAACATTGCCGAAGCAGGTCAGAGCCAGAATGTGACTGGCCGCGTCGGCAACGACGTGCAGGTCGGCGATACGGTCACCGTGACCATCGGCGAGCAGGCATACCAGACTACGGTGACCGCCTCCGATAGCGGCAACGTATGGAGCGTCTCTGTACCGGGCGAGGTATTGGCCGGTAACAGCCAGATCCACGCGGAAGTGACCACTACCGATAGTGCTGGCAACGCCACGACTGCCGGTGCTGACCACAGCTACGCGGTAGATACCGCCGCGCCGGAAGCGTCCATCACTATCGATAACGTCACCGGTGACAACACGGTGAATATCGCTGAAGCCGGTCAGCCGCAGGCTATCACCGGCCGCGTTGGCAACGACGTGCAGGTCGGCGATACGGTGACCGTGACCATTGGCGATCAGGCATACCAGACTACCGTCACCGCGTCGGACAACGGCAACGTGTGGAGCGTGAGCGTGCCGGGCGACGTGCTGGCCGGTAATTCGCAGATCCATGCCGAAGTCACTACCACCGATGCGGCGGGTAACCCAACGACTGCCACGGCCGACCACGGTTATTCCGTTGATACGGCGGCACCGGAAGCGAGCATCACTATCGATAACGTCACCGGTGATAACACGGTGAATATCGCCGAAGCCGGTCAGAATCAGAATGTGACTGGCCGCGTCGGCAACGACGTGCAGGTGGGCGATACGGTCACCGTGACCATCGGCGATCAGGATTACCAGACCACCGTGACGGCCTCCGATAACGGCAATGTGTGGAGTGTCAGCGTGCCGGGCGACGTGCTGGCCGGTAACAGCCAGATCCACGCGGAAGTGACCACTACCGACGGTGCAGGCAACGCCACGACTGCCGGTGCTGACCACAG
>NZ_FNQS01000026.1:0-2369 GCF_900107885.1 Lonsdalea quercina
ATCCACGCGGAAGTGACCACTACCGATGGTGCAGGCAACGCCACGACTGCCGGTGCTGACCACAGCTACGCGGTCGATACCGCCGCGCCGGAAGCCTCCATCACTATCGACGATGTGACGGCCGACAACACGGTGAACATTGCCGAAGCGGGTCAGAACCAGAACGTGACCGGTCGCGTCGGCAACGACGTGCAGGTCGGCGACACGGTGACCGTGACCATCGGCGATCAGGCATACCAGACTACCGTCACCGCGTCGGACAACGGCAACGTATGGAGCGTCAGCGTGCCGGGCGAGGTACTGGCCGGTAACAGCCAGATCCACGCGGAAGTGACCACCACGGATGCGGCCGGTAACCCGACCACGGCATCTGCCGATCACGGCTACGCGGTCGATACGGCGGCACCGGAAGCCTCCATCACCATCGACGATGTGACCGGTGATAACACGGTGAATATGGCCGAAGCGGGACAGCCGCAGGCCATCACCGGTCGCGTCGGTAACGACGTGCAGGTGGGCGACACGGTGACCGTGACCATCGGCGACCAGGCCTACCAGACCACGGTGACCGCCTCCGATAACGGTAATGTGTGGAGCGTGAGCGTGCCGGGCGACGTGCTGGCCGGTAACAGCCAGATCCACGCGGAAGTGACCACCACGGATGCGGCGGGTAACCCGACCACGGCATCTGCCGACCACGGTTATGCGGTCGATACGGCCGCGCCGGAAGCGTCCATCACTATCGATAACGTCACCGGTGATAACACCGTCAATATCGCCGAAGCCGGTCAGAGCCAGAATGTGACTGGCCGTGTGGGCAACGACGTGCAGGTGGGCGACACGGTCACCGTGACCATTGGCGATCAGTCGTACCAGACCACCGTCACCGCCTCCGATAACGGCAACGTGTGGAGCGTCAGCGTGCCGGGTGACGTGCTGGCCGGTAACAGCCAGATCCACGCGGAAGTGACTACCACGGATGCGGCCGGTAACCCGGCCACGGCATCTGCCGACCACGGTTACTCCGTTGATACGGCGGCACCGGAAGCGTCCATCACTATCGATAACGTCACCGGTGATAACACGGTGAATATCGCGGAAGCGGGACAGGACCAGAATGTGACCGGTCGCGTCGGCAACGACGTGCAGGTCGGCGATACGGTCACCGTGACCATTGGCGATCAGTCGTACCAGACCACCGTCACCGCCTCCGATAACGGCAACGTATGGAGCGTGAGCGTGCCGGGCGAGGTACTGGCTGGTAACGCGCAGATCCACGCGGAAGTGACCACCACGGATGCGGCCGGTAACCCGACCACTGCCGCGGCAGACCACGGTTACTCCGTTGATACCGCCGCGCCGGAAGCGTCCATCACTATCGATAACGTCACTGGTGACAACACCGTCAATATCGCCGAAGCGGGACAGAACCAGAATGTGACCGGTCGCGTCGGCAACGACGTGCAGGTGGGCGATACGGTGACCGTGACCATCGGCGATCAGGCTTACCAGACCACCGTCACTGCGTCGGACAACGGCAATGTGTGGAGTGTCAGCGTGCCGGGCGACGTGCTGGCCGGTAACAATGAAATTCATGCCGAAGTCACCACCACGGATGCGGCGGGTAACCCGACCACGGCATCTGCCGATCATGGCTACGCGGTCGATACCGCCGCGCCGGAAGCCTCGATCACCATCGACGATGTGACGGCCGACAACACGGTGAACATTGCCGAAGCAGGTCAGAACCAGAACGTGACCGGTCGCGTCGGCAACGACGTGCAGGTGGGCGATACGGTGACCGTGACCATCGGCGATCAGACATACCAGACTACGGTGACCGCCTCCGATAGCGGCAACGTATGGAGCGTGTCCGTGCCGGGCGAGGTGCTGGCCGGTAACAGCCAGATCCACGCGGAAGTCACCACTACCGATAGTGCAGGCAATGCCACTACCGCTGGTGCTGACCACAGCTACGCCGTCGATACCGCCGCACCGGAAGCGTCCATCACCATTGATGATGTGACGGCAGACAACACCGTGAATATCGCGGAAGCGGGACAGCCGCAGGCCATCACCGGCCGCGTCGGCAACGACGTGCAGGTGGGCGATACGGTGACCGTGACCATCGGCGATCAGGCTTACCAGACCACCGTCACTGCGTCGGACAACGGCAACGTGTGGAGCGTCTCCGTGCCGGGCGAGGTGCTGGCCGGTAACAGCCAGATCCACGCGGAAGTGACCACTACCGACGGTGCTGGCAACGCCACGACTGCCGGTGCTGACCACAGCTATGCCGTTGATACCGCCGCGCCGGAAGCCTCCATCACCATCGACGATGTGACCGGTGACAACACCGTCAATATCGC
>NZ_FNQS01000023.1:0-3459 GCF_900107885.1 Lonsdalea quercina
AGTTTTCTGGAGGGCGACCCGGACCAGCCGATCGTCACCGGGCGCACCTATCACGCCACCCATCCCGCGCCGTATGAACTGCCGGCGCACAAGACCCGCATGAGCATCAAGAGTGCGACCCACAAAGGGGTCGGCTTCAACGAGCTGCGCTTTGAAGATCAGGCTGGCGAGGAAGAAATTTATCTGCACGGCCAGAAAGACCTCCGTGCGATGGTCGAACATGACGTCGTCTGGCATATTCGGCACGATGCGCATACGGAGATTGATAACGAGCGGGTCACCCGCGTCAAAGCCACCGACCACCTCACAGTGGAGCAGGAAAAGCGCGATCATATTCAGGGGGATTACTCGCTGACCGTCGATGCGTCGATGCACCATAAATTGGGGCAGGCGTTACTGGTCGATGCGGGTCAGGAAGTACACGTAAAAGCCGGCGCCAAGGTGGTTATTGACGCGGGGGCGGAGTTGACGCTGAAAGTCGGGGGGAGTTTTATCAAAATTACCCCCGCCGGAGTGACCCTTGTCGGCCCATCCATCAAGATGAACTCCGGAGGGAGCGCCGGTGTTGGGTCCAACTGGGCAGGAGAACTTCCCACACTACCAGGCGAAGTTGCCGTACCTCCAGCCCCATCCGCCACATTGCCTGCTCCTGCCATTCATAAAAGCATGGCGTCGATGGCACCGCTGGCCAAACCTTGCCCTCTGGCTAAAGGCGGTAAGGCATGAGCATGGATTTATGGCGAGAACAGCATAGCGGTGAGCTGTTTGCAATCGTGGATGGTGCGGCAGACCGTTCGGCGGTGGCGCGTTTCTACGAGCTGAGTCATGGTGAGGCATCCCCTCTGTTCGCCGGTACCACATTCGGTGAACAAGCCGTCCTAGGGCCTTGGCTACTGTTTAATCCTTCGACTGAGTTTATGGAGGCGACACCGGAACTGAGTGGCTTTTATCTGGTCAGCGACCAGCCGATTGATGTGGTGCGTCGCCACTGGCAAAGCCTGATACAGGTCATTCGTGACGGGGAAATCGTCTATTTTCGTTTTTCTGATTCCCGAATATTCCTGCCAATGTTTAATGCGATGAGCCCCGAAGAGCGGGATGCAATTATGGGTCCCTGCACCGGAATTTGGATCAGTGGCACCGGTTTTACACGGACTCCCCGTTTACCGTTTCGCGCGGCATTAGATACGCCTTGGTTTCATATTCAATCACACCATCTGGCGGCATTATACGACGAAGACCGACATGCCTATATTCTGCGCCGGCGCTTGTGGCAATCCATGACGGCCATGATGGAACGCCACCCAGATCCGGCCAGTGCCATTTTACCGGTACTCCGGCAAGCCAATGCGGAGAAGCTTGAAGGAGATGTGCTCGACGGCGTGGTGGCCGGCGCCTTGACGTTGCAGGCCGGCCTGTCACTGGAGAGCATCAGGGTGCCGCTCATGCTGACCGACGCTGAATGGGCGCAGGTCAGCCATTGGATGGCGAAACACAAAGAATTAATAGGAGCCCATTGATGGCGGCAGATCCTTACTGCATCCCCTGTGAACGTTACGATAACTGGATAGAAATCGACGTTCGTGATGAGCACAATCGCTCATTCAAGGGATTAAAAGCGACACTGACAGATGAGACTGGCAAATCCGAAACGGTCATCTTAAAAGAGGGACCTACGCTGGCGCGTGGTTTCGCCGTCGGCCCCGTGACGGTGAAACTGGAAACGCAACCCTGGCTCAAGGCAGCTCAGTCGCGCGAAGCCCTCAAAGAGGGACCAAGCCCAGTGACTGCCTATACAGCAGAACTGACGGGCTATGAGACGACGAAACGCGAATACGTCAAAGTGACGACAGGCGATCTCTGCCTGACCCCGGCCGAGCCTGCATTGCCGGAAGCGCATCAGGAAGGGAAAGCCGGCAACGTGCGGTTCTATACCCATCATTCTTACGTTATCGAGGTAAAAGGCTACCAGATTAACGTATTACGCATCGGCGTCTTTTTTGATGGTACAGGAAACAATAACTTCAACGCCGAATCTGGGCTTAGAAAAGTCGAGCAGTGGTTGGCTGAGACCTGCTCAGACCCAGCTCAGCGGGAGAAGGAGCTGCGGGGCTGTCAGATGGGGCAGCTCCCCATCGGGGGGAGTGCGGCTAATGATATGACGAATGTGGGGAAACTGTTCAATCAATACGACCTTACCGCGGGGACATTAATTGTCCATAGCTATATCAGCGGTATTGGTACCCGCGATCCGGTGGCCGGAAAAGACGAGATCGAATACCGAGGGGACGATACGTTGACGCAAGGGTTGGATTTGAACTTTGTAGGCGAAAATACATCGATCATCGGCAAGGTTAATCGAGCGTGTGAGCAAGAGATTGTTGCCGCGATCATTCGAGATTTGGAAACAGTTTTGCCCAGTATTGAGTGTATCCATCGTGTTGTATTTGACGTCTTTGGTTTTAGCCGCGGCGCGGCGGCGGCGCGTCATTTTGTCAACGTCATCGACCAGAAAAAAGACCATCCGCTGGTGCAGGCGGTAGCAAATAATGAAACTATCCGCCTGAAAGCAGGGTTTGACTGGAGCAATCGTGAGGATGTGCGCATCGCGTTTGTCGGCATTTTCGACACGGTGGTGTCCTCATTTAACTCCCGAGTTAATACCCGTTTGAAGGATGACAGCGCGGAGCGAGTGGTGCACCTGACCGCACTGGATGAGGTGCGTAAACACTTCCCACTCACGCGGATTACCCCTACGGCCGCTGGCACCAGCATCCCTCCACATTTTACCGAATTGGCGTTGCCGGGGGCGCATTCAGATATCGGCGGGGGGTATTACAGCCGCTGGAGCCTGTCTAATCCCAACAGCGATCCGGCGCTGACCGAGTGTATCGAACTGGAACGCTTTATGAGCGAGGAGGACGCTTCGATGCCAGAGACAGGCAGCCGCGCCTATCAAAAAGCGCGGGCCTACGCCGAGGAGAAAATAGCACTGGGCTGGGCCGATCGCCTTCAACCGAATGTGTCGCGAACCGCCACCCCCCCGTTGGGGGCGATCAGTTTAGTCCCCTACTCGTTTATCCGACGCCGTGGTAAAAATGATGCGTGGCCCAAAAAAGCCGTCTATGTGGAGGTGGTGATGCGCAGGGTCGTAGAGGGTGAATACTCTCGCATTCCGTTGCATATGATGGTCGAGGCCGGACGTGCGGCAGGGGTGCCGTTTCAAGAGTGGGATCCAACAGCAATGAGTTTAAGGCTGGAGTCTGGAGCAGCTAAAGTCCCGGTGATCAAGCTAGCCCAACTAGACAAACATTGGGCCTTGGTTGCTACTGAACAGGGACTTGTGAAAAATCTGGGGCTTCAGTTACCAGAAGAAGCTTACCGGGCATTGCGTGGTAACTATCTTCACCATAGCGCTAATAACCAAAGTATCGCCAATCCAGCCAATACGAGTAAGAA
>NZ_FNQS01000018.1:0-25535 GCF_900107885.1 Lonsdalea quercina
CCGCGTTTGAAGTCAACGACTTTCTTCGTCTTTCTTCGACTGCCACCGCGTTGCGTTGTCCGCTGCGCCGTGTCAGTGGGAGCGCATTATAGGGATCTCTCCGAGTTGCACAACCCCCTATTTAGATCTTTTTTATCATTCGCTTTTTTTTTCACCTTTCCGTTGAGATCTTACGCATCGAAGGCTATTTTCTGACTCCAAATCTGCTTATTTCGGCAGAATGTCTTCCATCTATGAGGTAATCAGTCATGACGAAGAGCCTTCGCCCCTTCAAAAATCTTATCCCAACGGTAGGTAAGCGAGTCATGATCGATCCCTCCAGCGTCGTGATCGGTGATGTTTCTCTGGCAAACGATGTCAGTATATGGCCTCTCGTCGCCATTCGTGGGGACGTCAACACGATCCTTATTGGCGAGCGCTCCAACATTCAGGACGGCAGCGTTTTGCATGTCACTCATCGATCCGCCAAGAACGAAAGCGGCAATCCATTGGTTATTGGGGAAGACGTCACCATCGGTCATAAAGTGATATTGCATGGCTGTACGATCGGGAACCGCGTTCTGGTAGGAGTGGGATCCATCATTCTGGATCGCGCTGTGATCGAGGACGACGTGATGATAGGCGCCGGAAGTTTGGTGGCGCCAGGCAAACGGCTGGAAAGCGGTTATCTTTATATGGGAAGTCCGGCCAGGAAAATACGGCTGCTAACGCCAGAGGAAATAGATGGACTAATTTATTCCGCCAACAACTATGTACGGTGGAAAGATGAGTACCTTATCGACTAAAGCACAAATCGGCCGTAGGCATCCTCAACTTCATTGACAATCATGCTCTCAAATTCCTCTTCCAAATCCCAACGATTCGATAAGAACAGAGAAAGCCACTCTTTGCGATTAGCCCCGCCAAACCGCTGCTGGATGGATTCCGCCCGCAGAACACATTCACGTTGAAATCCATTGACCTGTACGGGGAAGCGGATGGCCTGCTCGTTTTCATCCCACTCTTCACGATCGGGAAATTGAATGGATTGGTTCACTGCTCAAGTTCTCGCTTCATTTGTTGGATCACCGCAGCAGCGTCTGGCAGTATCCCATGCCATAGTTCATAAGCATGGGCTGCCTGCCATACCAACATGCCTAAACCATCCGCATACTTTTTAACGCCCAATTCAGAACACCACTTGAGGAAGGGAGTTAGCCCCGAGGCATAAAACATGTCATAACAGTGAACCTCGCGACTTACGAGAGATTCAGGCAATGCAGGGACATCGCCCGCAATACCTGACGACGTAGCGTTAACAATGAGATCGAATCCCTCATCAGTGAGTTCATTTAAAGGCAGCGCCCGGATATTTCCTTTATTGCAGAAATGTTTCACCAGCGATTCAGCGCGGCTGTGTGTGCGATTGGTTACAGTGATCGAGCAGCCATAGGCCAGCAGGGGCTGAATAACGCCTCTCGCCGCGCCTCCCGCGCCAATCAACAACACGTGGAAACCGGGTTGAATTAATGTGTTCTGCTCTAAATCGCTCAACAGGCCCATGCCATCGGTATTATCGCCGTACAATGTGCCATCATCCATTTTTTTGATGGTATTGACGGCGCCCGCCACTTTAGCTCGCTCGCTCAAGGCGTCCATGACGATGCAGGCTCGCTCTTTGAACGGCGTTGTTACATTGGCGCCAGCGCCTGTCTGGAAAAACGTCTGCAGCGTCTGTTCAAACTCTTCAACCGGAGCTAAAAACCGATCATACGATAGTGATATCCCGGTCTGATGAGCAAACAGGGCGTGGATCTGAGGAGATTTACTGTGCGCGATAGGGTTACCGAACACCGCGAAAGCTTTAACTTCAGATGACATGACATATTTCCTTTTAGCCCGGACGTACCATTGAACCCGTTAAGGCATCGCGAATTTCTGATGGATTTTGACGACCACCAATCGGCCCCTCCAACACGGGAAACGCTTTTCCGAACTGCTCAAACACATCTTGTGCTGTACGACATGGCGGCTTGCCACTCAGATTCGCACTCGTGGAAACCAATGGTTTGCCAAACCGACGGCAGAGCTCAACGACTAAAGGATGGTCAGTGACTCGCACCGCCAGCGTTGTGAATTCGCCGGTCAGCCACTGAGGCGTACCAGGTTTCGTCGGCATAACCCATGTCACCGGCCCCGGCCAGGTGGAAAAAACGGCATTTAACTGCGTCTGCGAGAGTACGGAAACATCCACATAAGGTTCCAACTGCTGAAATTCCGCAGCGATCAGGATCAACCCCTTCTGCCAAGGACGACGCTTCAGATCCAACAGCCGCTGCACGGCGATCTCACTATCCGGATCGCATCCCAAACCAAAGACAGCTTCGGTGGGATAAGCGATCACCTTGTGATCCTCCAGATTCTTCAACAAGAGGGACCATTGTTCGAGGGGGATATTGTTATTCATTGCTGTTGGACGTCTCTGTTGATACGGGTTTGCCACATGACTTGCTAGCGCAGAATCGCTTTACGCCATGCGCCGTTTTCTTCTCGATTAATAGGGGATAGTGGCAATACTCACATTCGCCCGCCACCGGCTGATTATTAATGGCGAACCGGCATTCAGGATAGCGGTCGCACGAATGGAACGTTTTGCCATAACGCGATTTACGTTGCAGTAACTTTCCCTGATGACACTGAGGACAGCTAAGAGCAGTTTCATCCGGCCTGTCGATCGTTTCCGTATGACTACATTCGGGGTATTGAGAGCACCCGATAAACATACCGTAGCGCCCCTGGCGTAACACCAGCGTTGACTGGCATTCGGGACAGAGCTGACCATCCAGCACTTTTACAACGTGACCATCCGCTTGCGCTTTGAGCGGGCGGATGTATTCACATTCAGGATAGTGGGAACAACCCAGAAAAAGTCCGTGTCGACCGGAACGGATAACCAAGTCAGCACCGCATTCCGGACACTGTTGTTTTTTCTCGGCAAAAAGTATCGGCTTAACCATGGGGTCCCCTTGAGAGGGGTTTACTGCACATAACCTTCGTTAGCTTCAAAAAGTAAATCTTCCATTTGCTGATAGGCATTTTCACAGCCAGGCACATTAAATAGCACCATCAGAATAACCCATTTAAGGTCATCCAAATCGAACTCTTGGGTTTCAAGCGCCATCACCCGATCGATCACCATCTCCCGGGTTTCTAAACTCAACACCTGAATCTGTTCGAGAAACAGAAGAAAACCACGACATTCGACGTCCAGCCGTTGCTCTTCTTCCGGCGTATAAATACGTAATGCCAGAGGATCGCTCGCCAACGCCAATGGAGGCGTCTGCCCCTCTTGGATATCCGCTAATTTTTCTAACCAATCCAGCGCACTGTAAATATCGTTGCGATCAAATCCAGCGCGAGTGAGGTCATCAGTCAACGTATCTTGGTCGACACGCATTTCAGTTTCATTGTGAATATAAGTTTCAAACAAGTACATGAGTACGTCGAACATGGCCTGCCCTCCTCAATCGGACATAGCCGCCGGGTACAGCTGCGATCCACCCTGCTAACTCCAGATCCAGTAGTTTACCGACTACTTCTGGCACAGGTTGGCCGGCACGTTCAGCGACAACGTCAACAGGTGTAACCTCATCTCCTACGTTAGCCAACACATCAGCAAATGGCAATTCAACTTCGCTCTCCTGAGAACAAATAATTGCCTTATCTACGTTGGGAAACTCCGTTATCCAATGAAGATCGCTGCCAAGCTGTTCAATAACGTCTTTTGGATGGGTGACCAAGTACGCTCCTTGCTGAATTAACCAGTGCGTCCCCTCCATCATCACATTACCAATCGGCCCCGGCAGAGCAAACACCTCCCTGTTTTGCTCAAGGGCGTAACGCGCCGTAACCAGAGACCCGCTACGCCGGGAAGCTTCGACCACCAGCACGCCCTGACTCAAGCCGCTAATGATCCGATTTCTACGAGGAAAATTGATCGGAAGCGGTCTGGTATCCAGCGCAAACTCAGAAACTAACGCTCCGCCCTGCTCGACAATGCTCTCGGCTAAAGGCCTATGGCGTCTGGGATACAGGTGATTCATCCCGCTCCCCAGAACGGCGATCGTCTTTCCGCCCGTATCCAGCGCGGCCTGATGAGCAATCCCGTCAATACCGACCGCAAGTCCGCTGGTGATGGTCAATTGACTCAGACTGAATTCCTGAGCGAAAAACTGTCCCCACTGTTCCCCGTAAGCACTGTGGTTCCGACTGCCAACTATCGCTATTTGAGTTGAACCCAACAGCGTTGCATCACCGATGACATACAAAATGGGCGGTGGTGAACTGATGTTACTGAGCAGAAAGGGATATTCCATCGTGCCGAAGAAGACGAGCGAGTGTGAGGGGTGTTCAAGCCAACTTAAGACAGCCTCAACCTTTGCATGCTCATAGCCAAAAAACTGCTGTGCCTGAGATTCTGACACCCCTAATCCCTTCAGAAAAGCGATCGAACAACCGCAAGCCTCTTTTAGCTGACTCACCAACCGGGCAATTTTTCTGGCCCCTAATCGGCTCACCGACGCCAGGCGCAACCATACTTCCGTATCCGTCATTTTCCGCTCCGCATCCTGCAGTGCTAATCATGGCGGATACTGTCAATCAGAACCGGAAATGTCTAGAATAGACACCAGAACTTTCTCTCATCACTCGGATACAGATCTAAAAATATATGTCAGTCTTGCAGGTATTACATTTCCCGGACGAGCGGCTTCGCACAATCGCAAAGCCCGTCAAAGAAGTTAATGCAGAAATTCAACGTATCGTGGACGATATGTTCGACACGATGTACGAAGAAGAAGGCATTGGCCTGGCCGCTACGCAGGTTGATATCCACCAGCGCATCATCGTGATCGATGTTTCGGAAGAACGTAACGAACGTTTGGTGCTGATCAATCCGGAACTGATTGAAAAAAGTGGAGACACGGGCATTGAAGAAGGCTGCTTGTCGATCCCAGAAACTCGCGCTCTGGTTTCACGCGCAGAACGTATCAAAATCCGTGCCCTGAATCGTGACGGCGAATCATTCGAGCTGGAAACAGATGGACTGCTAGCTATTTGTATTCAACACGAGATGGACCATCTTGTCGGTAAGCTGTTCATTGATTATCTGTCCCCATTAAAACGTCAGCGTATCCGGCAGAAGCTGGAAAAGCTGGCCAGACAAAACAGTCGCGCATAACCATCTATCAGGCGGAAACCACGTGTCTTTAAGGATTATTTTTGCAGGAACCCCTGATTTTGCAGCGCAGCACCTTGAGGCGCTGCTTTCCTCTCAACATGAGGTCGTCGGCGTATTCACTCAGCCAGACCGACCTGCGGGACGAGGAAACAAACTCACGCCGAGCCCGGTAAAAGTTCTGGCGGAACAGCACGCAATTCCGGTCAGGCAGCCTAAATCGCTGCGCCCGGCAGAGCATCAGCAGCTTGTCGCCGAATTTGAGGCCGACGTGATGGTGGTTGTGGCTTATGGGTTAATTCTGCCGCAGGCTGTGCTGGATATGCCGCGGTTGGGCTGCATAAACGTTCACGGATCTTTATTGCCGCGCTGGCGTGGCGCCGCGCCAATACAGCGCGCGCTGTGGGCGGGCGACAGCCACACGGGAGTGACCATCATGCAGATGGACGCGGGGCTCGATACCGGAGCCATGCTGCATAAGGTGGCGTGTCCTATTCTCCCGGAAGATACCAGCGCCACGCTCTATGCCAAGTTGGCTAAAATGGGCCCACAGGGTCTGCTGACTACGCTCGATCAACTGTCGACATCTCAGGTGCGTGCAGAAGCTCAGGATGAAAAACAGGCAACCTATGCAGAGAAGTTGAGTAAAGAAGAAGCTCGACTCGACTGGTCGCTTTCAGCCGATCAGCTGGAGCGCTGTATCCGAGCATTTAATCCTTGGCCAATCAGTTATTTCATCATCGACAATCTGCCGGTAAAGGTGTGGCAGGCCAATGTCATCGCTACTGACGGCCAAGCGGTTCCTGGCACCATCTTGCAGGCCGATAAGCAGGGTATCCAGGTCGCGACCTCAGATGGGATTCTCAATCTGACTCAGCTACAGCCGGCGGGTAAAAAGCCGATGTCGACACAAGACCTGTTAAATTCACGCCGTGAATGGTTCACCCCAGGAAACCAGCTGTAAATCATCCCTATCGCCTGGTGACTAATCACCGGGCGTTTTATTCCTATAACACCGATCGATATCCGCTTTAGCCTATGAAAAACAATTACAACCTACGCAGTATTGCAGCCAAAGCCATCGGCCAGGTGTTGGATCAAGGTCAGTCTCTCAGCGCGGTTCTGCCCGTTGTGCAAAAGAACATCTCCGACAAAGATCGGGCACTGTTGCAAGAATTGTGCTTCGGCACCTTGCGCGTTCTTCCGCAGTTAGAGTGGTATATCCAGCAGTTGATGGCCAAGCCGATGGTAGGCAAGCAGCGGACATTACATTATCTGTTGATGGTCGGGATTTATCAGATGCTTTTTACCCGAATACCTGCGCATGCCGCGTTGGCGGAAACGGTAAACGGCGCCGTCGCGCTTAAACGTCCTCAGATGAAAGGACTGGTTAATGGTGTCCTACGTCAGTTCCAGCGTCAGCAGGATACGTTAGTGGAACAGGCATCTGGCTTAGAGAGTGCACATTTGCACCCCAGTTGGTTGTTAAAACGTATCCGGGACGCCTATCCCACACAATGGGAAGGCATCCTCGACGCCAACAATCAGAAACCGCCAATGTGGCTGCGAGTCAACCGGCTGCATCACACTCGGGACGAATATCTTCAGTTACTGTCTGAATCGGGGTTGGCCGCTGTCGCCCATGACGAAAATCCGGATGCTATCCGTCTGTTGGCCCCCAGCGCTGTGTCCGCCCTGCCAGGATTTGCCGATGGCTGGGTGACTGTGCAGGATGCGTCGGCACAAGGTTGTGTACACTGGCTTGCGCCCAAAAACGGTGAATCCATTCTGGACTTGTGCGCTGCTCCAGGCGGCAAAACTACGCATATACTTGAAGCTGCGCCAGAGGCTCAGGTTATGGCTGTGGATGTCGACACTAAACGTTTAGAACGTGTGAAAGAGAATTTGGAGCGGCTCCATCTTAAAGCAACAATACGTCAGGGAGACGGCCGCCAACCTGCCGACTGGTGCGAGGGCCAAACGTTTGATCGCATCCTTCTCGATGCACCCTGTTCAGCCACAGGGGTCATTCGCCGTCATCAGGATATAAAGTGGTTGCGTCGCGATAGCGATATCCAGGATCTGTCCACGCTGCAATCAGAGATACTCGAGGCTATCTGGCCATATCTGAAGTCTGGCGGAACACTGGTCTACGCGACCTGTTCGATATTACCTGAAGAAAACCAACAGCAGATAACGGCATTCCTGACGCGTCATGCCGACGCCAAGCTGACGGATACCGGCAATCTCGAACGACCTGGCATTCAATGTATCCCCACCCCTGAAGGTGGCGATGGTTTCTTCTATGCGAAGCTGACCAAAGGCTGACACGATTCCATCTCATTGTCTCAATCCGGGTCAACACATTACACGGCAAAAAAACGATGAAAATTATTATTCTTGGTGCAGGACAAGTTGGCGGGACGTTGGCGGAAAACTTGTCGGGAGAAAACAACGATATTACGGTTGTCGACACCGATATGACACGTCTGCGTCAGTTGCAGGATAAATTCGATCTGCGCGTAGTGACCGGGTACGCCTCCCATCCCCGCATCTTGCGTGAGGCCGGCGCGGAAGATGCCGATATGCTGGTAGCCGTGACCAGCTCTGACGAAACCAATATGGTGGCATGTCAGGTAGCGTATACGTTATTCCACACGCCCAATCGTATTGCTCGCATTCGCTCAGCCGACTATATCCGAGAATCCGAGCAGCTGTTTCAGTCCGACGCCGTTCCTATCGATCATTTGATCTCCCCTGAACAGCTCGTGATTGAGAACATCTATAAACTCATCGAATACCCGGGTGCTCTGCAGGTCGTCAACTTTGCTGAAGGGAAAGTGAGTATCGCCGCCGTTAATGCTTACTACGGTGGACCTTTAGTGGGAAGTGCCATCTCGTCAATGCGTGAACATATTCCCCATATCGATACTCAGGTCGCCGCGATTTTCCGCCATGACAGACCTATCAGGCCACAAGCATCCACGGTAATCGAAGCGGGTGACGAGGTGTTTTTTGTCGCCGCATCACAGCATATTCGCGCTGTGATGAGCGAATTGCAGCGGCTTGAGAAACCTTACAAACGCATCATGATTGTAGGTGGAGGTAACGTTGGGGCAGGTTTGGCGCACAAGCTGGAAAAAGACTACAGCGTAAAACTGATTGAAAAAGATGAGCAGCGGGCTGCAGAGTTGGCTGAGCTTCTGCAAAATACTATTGTCTTTCACGGCGATGCGTCCGACCAAGAACTGCTGGCGCAAGAGCATGTTGAACAAATGGATGTCTTCATCGCCATCACTAACGATGATGAAGCAAATATCATGTCATCCATGCTCGCCAAGCGTCTGGGTGCCAAAAAAGCAATGGTGCTGATTCAACGTCGGGCGTATGTCGATCTTGTGCAAGGAAGTGCGATTGATGTCGCTATCTCACCTCAGCAGGCGACAATATCCGCGTTGCTGGGGCATGTACGCAAAGCGGATATTGTTAGGGTGTCATCACTACGTCGAGGCGCCGCGGAAGCTATCGAAGCCATTGCACACGGGGACGAAGGCACTTCAAAAGTGGTTGGTCGTACCGTCGAAAACATCAAGCTCCCGCCAGGTACAACGATTGGAGCCATAGTGCGAGGCGACAACGTGATCATCGCCACCGGTAAAACTCAGATAGAGCAAGGCGATCACGTCATCATGTTCTTAACGGACAAAAAATATGTTTCTGACGTTGAACGCTTGTTCCAGCCGAGTCCTTTTTTCTTGTAAAAATGACACGAGTAGTCTGGATATGGCGGTAAATGGAAAATCCGTCAGCTCTTGTTAGAATGATTGAAGTAACTATTTTATTGGGAGAATTAAAATGAGTTTCTTGAAAGGGTTTCGCGAGTTTGCGATGCGCGGGAACGTAGTAGATTTAGCTGTCGGTGTCATTATTGGCGCCGCTTTTGGTAAAATCGTCTCTTCTCTGGTTTCTGATATCATCATGCCACCGCTAGGCTTATTGATCGGTGGGATCGACTTCAAGCAATTTCATCTAGTATTACGTGAAGCCCATGACAATATTCCCGCTGTAGTCATGAACTACGGCGTGTTCATTCAGAACATTTTTGATTTCATCATTGTCGCGCTCGCTATTTTTGTCGCTATTAATTTAATGAACAAGATGCGTCGCAAAGAGGAAGAGAAACCAGCGGCTCCGCCTAAACCTTCTGCGGAAGAAACGTTATTAACAGAAATCCGCGATCTGCTCAAAGAGCAAAATAAATAAATCAGATGTTAAGTGGCTGAATTATTCAGCCGGTTTTTGAGAGGAAAGTTTGTTGCCCTCAAAACCAGAAAGCCAGTGGTAAAATGCGTTCAATTTTACCACTGGCCTCCCAGTTACCGCCCCCTGCATTTTTGTGCTTACATTTCCGTTGATAGCTTCCTTTACCTTTCACTTTTTTCTCCACTCGCTGCCTGAATAACGGGTCATGAAGCAACGCTTCAATCGCGTTATCTTTTATCTGACCTTTTGTATGCCGATAGTTAGACATCTTTGTCTCCTGAACTTATTGGTTAATTTAATTACCACTTATAATTTCCGCCGCGATTTTAATACCGAACCTCAGACTCGTATAGTGATTTTCACATTATTCGTCATCGCTCTCTAGCCGCCCAATGCGGGCACTTAAAGAGGAACGATAACTTCCTCTTAAAAACTGAGTATCAATACCTGCCTGCTGCAAGCGCAATTCGAGCAATCTTAAACGTTTAGATATCGATTCATAATCAGGATCGTCGATTGCGATCTCCCGCATTATTGCAGAAAGGGTGATGGCTTCTTTGCGATCCATCAGCTCAGGGGGAAGATAACCTGCGTTTGCGAGCACATGGTAAACCGCTCGCAACTCCTGAGGCACACACAAATTGTCTTCCAGATGAAGTGGTTTTCCTCGGCCTGGAAGATCGTCGAATGCGCCTTTTTTTTGAGCTTCGCTGATATGACGTTCAGCCCATTGGTCAATGATGAACATATCGCCTCCGGAAATGGGTGACCAGAAGTCCATCATAAGCTCAAAACGTCACAAAACGAATCACAGAGGGGAAGTGGCATAAAGTACAGACGAAAAAAAACCGGGTTTCCCCGGTTTTTTCATGCTCTTACAAATTACTCTGCAGTAGCAACTTCTTCTGTTGAAGCTGAGCGATCAACAAGCTCGATGTAAGCCATCGGCGCATTGTCACCTGCACGGAAGCCACACTTCAGAATACGAGTGTAACCACCGGCACGGCTCGCGAAACGCGGGCCCAGTTCATTAAACAGTTTTGCCACGATCTCGTTATCACGAGTACGGGCGAATGCCAGACGACGATTAGCAACGCTGTCGGTCTTGGCAAGAGTAATCAGCGGTTCAACAACACGACGCAGCTCTTTCGCTTTTGGCAGGGTCGTCTTGATGATCTCATGACGAACCAAAGAACCAGCCATGTTACGGAACATAGCCTGACGATGGCTGCTGTTACGGTTCAGTTGACGACCACTCTTACGATGGCGCATGACCTTATCCTTCTCAGTAAAACCTTAACCTGTGATCCGGTTACTCATCAGCAATGCTAGCTGGTGGCCAGTTTTCCAGGCGCATGCCCAGAGACAGACCACGTGAAGCCAGCACGTCTTTAATCTCAGTAAGAGACTTTTTACCTAAGTTAGGCGTTTTGAGTAGCTCAACTTCGGTACGCTGTACCAGATCACCGATGTAGTGGATAGCTTCTGCCTTAAGGCAGTTAGCAGAGCGGACAGTCAATTCCAGATCGTCAACAGGGCGCAGCAGGATCGGATCGAATTCTGGTTTTTCTTCTTTGACTTCCGGCTGACGTACATCACGTAAGTCAACGAAAGCTTCCAGTTGTTCAGCCAGAATGGTAGCCGCACGGCGGATTGCCTCTTCAGGATCAATCGTACCATTGGTTTCCATTTCGATGACCAGCTTGTCCAAGTCGGTGCGCTGTTCAACACGAGCTGCTTCAACATTGTAGGCAATACGCTCTACCGGGCTGTAGCAAGCATCGACTAACAGGCGACCAATCGGGCGCTCATCTTCTTCCGTATGAATACGGGCAGATGCCGGCACATAACCGCGTCCACGTTGAACTTTGATGCGCATGTTAATAGACGCGCTTTCATCGGTCAGATGGCAGATTACGTGCTGTGGCTTGACGATTTCAACATCACCGTCGTGGGTGATGTCGGCTGCAGTCACAGGGCCAATGCCAGATTTATTCAGGGTAAGAATAACTTCATCTTTGCCTTGAACTCTCACCGCCAGCCCTTTCAGGTTGAGCAGGATTTCCAGGATATCTTCCTGTACGCCTTCTTTGGTGCTGTACTCATGCAGTACACCATCAATCTCAACCTCGGTCACCGCGCAACCTGGCATGGATGAAAGCAGAATACGGCGCAGTGCGTTACCGAGAGTGTGGCCGAAGCCTCGCTCTAACGGCTCAAGGGTCACCTTGGCGTGCGTCGAACTGACTTGCTCGATATCAACCAGGCGCGGTTTTAGAAACTCTGTCACAGAACCCTGCATTGTGTCCTCTCTTTGGTACTAAGCCTTACTTGGAGTAAAGCTCGACGATCAGGTGTTCATTAATGTCCGCAGACAGATCGGTACGTTCAGGATTACGTTTGAACACACCTTCCATCTTGGCAGCATCAACTTCCAGCCAAGTTGGCTTTTCACGCTGTTCAGCCAGCTCCAGAGCGGCCTTAACGCGAGACTGCTTTTTAGCTTTCTCGCGGATGCTGACTACGTCATTCGGAGATACCTGATAAGAAGCGATGTTAACAACGCGACCGTTTACCATGATAGCTTTGTGGCTAACCAGCTGACGCGATTCTGCACGCGTGGCGCCGAAGCCCATACGGTAAACTACGTTGTCTAAACGACCTTCCAGCAACTGCAACAGGTTTGCACCGGTATTGCCTTTCAGACGGGCTGCTTCTTTATAATAGTTACGGAACTGACGCTCCAGAACACCATAGGTACGGCGAACTTTTTGTTTTTCACGTAACTGTACACCATAGTCAGACAGGCGCGGCTTACGAGCACCGTGCTGACCAGGAGCTTGTTCAATCTTACACTTGGAATCGATCGCACGAACACCAGACTTAAGGAACAGGTCGGTGCCTTCACGACGGCTCAGCTTGAGCTTAGGACCCAAATATCTTGCCATTTTCTTTCTCCAACAATCCTAAAAGCGGCGTTATACGCGGCGCTTTTTCGGCGGACGACAACCGTTATGAGGGATCGGAGTCACATCAGTAATATTAGTGATGCGGAAACCAGCCGCGTTCAATGCGCGGATAGTAGACTCACGGCCCGGACCAGGTCCTTTAACCATAACTTCCAGATTCTTGATACCGTACTCTTTCACAGCTTCAGCGCAGCGCTCTGCTGCCACCTGAGCGGCGAATGGCGTAGATTTACGAGAACCACGGAAACCGGAACCACCGGCAGTTGCCCAACCCAGCGCATTACCCTGACGATCGGTAATAGTTACGATGGTGTTGTTGAAAGAAGCATGGACATGAGCCACACCGTCAGAGACTTGCTTTCTTACACGCTTACGTGCACGAATAGGTGCCTTTGCCATTATTCAATCACCCCGATTATTTCTTGATCGGTTTGCGCGGACCCTTACGGGTACGGGCGTTGGTCTTGGTACGCTGACCGCGAACCGGCAGACCACGACGATGACGCAAACCACGATAAGTACCAAGGTCCATAAGACGCTTGATGCTCAGGGTGACTTCACGACGCAGGTCACCTTCAACAACAAACTTGGCAACTTCGTCACGTAGCTTTTCGATTTGCTCTTCAGACAGCTCACTGATCTTAACATTTTCAGCAATACCCGTAGCCGCGCAGATAGCCTGCGAGCGGGTTTTGCCAACACCGTAGATCGCCGTTAATGCGATAACAGTATGTTTATGATCAGGAATGTTAATGCCTGCTATACGGGCCACTATGCACTCCTACAATTTCATACAGCAACACCATTCTGAAAAGCCCGTTTTCAGGATACTCAAATAATGTTGCAGTTACATACAAAAGATTGGCTGGCTAATCTAGCCAGCTCAACCCAACTTTGCAAGAAAAATATGTGAGATAAATCAGCCTTGACGCTGTTTATGCTTCGGCTCGGCGCTGCAAATCACACGTACGACACCGTTACGTTTAACGATCTTGCAGTTACGACATAATTTCTTGACGGAAGCACGAACTTTCATTTTTACTCTCCGTAACTTCTCAAGCTTGCCTTGATTAGCGGTTATAGCCTTTCAGGTTTGCTTTCTTCAATGCAGACTCATATTGACTCGACATCAACAGAGTTTGCACTTGAGCCATAAAGTCCATGATCACGACAACAACAATTAACAGGGACGTACCACCAAAGTAGAACGGCACTTTCATTGCATCACGCATGAACTCCGGGATAAGGCAGATAAAAGTAATATACATCGCACCAACCAAAGTCAGGCGGGTCATCACTTTATCAATATATTTCGCCGTTTGCTCTCCCGGCCGAATTCCTGGCACGAATGCACCGGACTTCTTCAGGTTATCTGCTGTTTCACGCGGGTTGAAAACCAACGCAGTATAAAAGAAACAGAAGAAGATGATTGCAGACGCATAGAGTAGCACATAAAGCGGTTGTCCAGGCTGCAGATACATCGAAATCGTCGTTAGCCAGTTCCAACCGGTACCGCCCCCAAACCAAGATGCAATCGTAGCTGGGAACAGAATGATACTGGAAGCGAAGATTGCTGGGATAACCCCTGCCATATTCACTTTCAGCGGCAAATGCGTACTCTGTGCTGCATAAACACGACGGCCTTGCTGGCGTTTTGCATAGTTAACGACGATTCGACGTTGACCACGTTCAACGAATACAACAAAGAACGTCACTGCAAACACTAAAACTGCAACCAACAGCAACAGGAGGAAGTGCAGGTCGCCTTGCCGAGCTTGCTCGATAGTATGCGCGATAGCAGGAGGAAGCCCTGCGACGATACCAGCGAAGATTATGATTGAAATACCGTTTCCGATACCACGCTCAGTAATCTGTTCACCAAGCCACATCAGGAACATCGTCCCGGTAACTAAGCTGACAACAGCCGTAAAATAGAAAGCGAAGCCTGGATTAATGACCAGTCCTTGCATTCCAGGCATATTCGGCAAACCGGTAGCAATACCGATAGACTGAAAAATACCTAGCACCAGCGTACCATAACGGGTGTACTGGCTGATTTTACGTCGCCCAGCCTCCCCTTCTTTCTTTATTTCCGCTAACGCAGGATGAACCACCGTCAGCAACTGGATAATAATGGATGCCGAAATATACGGCATAATACCCAGCGCAAAGATCGAAGCGCGACTGAGGGCACCACCAGAGAACATGTTAAACATTTCAATGATGGTGCCACGCTGTTGCTCGAGCAATTTGGCAAGCACAGTGGCATCAATACCAGGAATGGGAATGAAAGAGCCAATACGGAAAACAATCAACGCACCGATTACAAACAACAGTCTGCGTTTCAGCTCGCCAACCCCGCCTTTAGCACTTTGAAAATCTAATCCTGGTTGCTTAGCCATCTGCTACTTATTCCTCAATTTTACCGCCAGCAGCTTCGATAGCAGCACGAGCACCTTTAGTGACACGCAGACCACGAATCGTTACTGGGCGTGCAACTTCACCAGACAGAATCACTTTCGCAAACTCGATCTGGATGCCAATGACATTTGCGGCTTTCAGCGTATTCAGATCGACAACATCGCCTTCAACGCGAGCCAGGTCAGAGAGACGAATCTCAGCTGTTACCATGGCCTTACGAGAAGTGAAGCCGAATTTCGGCAGACGACGGTACAGAGGCATCTGACCACCTTCAAAACCACGACGTACGCCACCGCCAGAACGAGACTTCTGACCTTTGTGACCACGGCCGCCGGTTTTGCCCAGGCCAGAACCGATACCACGACCTAAACGCTTCGGTGCATGTTTAGCACCTTCGGCCGGAGACAGAGTATTTAAACGCATCTGTTACTCCTCCACTTTAACCATGTAGGAAACCGCGTTGACCATACCGCGTACAGCAGGCGTATCTTCACGCTCAACGGTGTGGCCAATACGACGCAGACCCAGGCCAAGCAGTGTTGCCTTATGTTTCGGCAGACGACCGATTGCACTACGGGTTTGAGTAATCTTAATAGTCTTTGCCATGGTTAATTACCCCAGAATTTCTTCAACGGATTTACCACGCTTGGCAGCGACCATATCCGGGGACTTCATATTAGCCAAGCCATCGATAGTTGCACGAACCACATTGATCGGGTTGGTGGAACCATAGGCTTTAGCCAATACGTTATGAACCCCTGCGACTTCCAGCACGGCGCGCATTGCACCACCGGCAATGATACCGGTACCTTCGGAAGCTGGCTGCATGAACACGCGAGACCCTGTGTGCGCACCTTTAACAGGGTGCTGCAGAGTGCCGTTGTTCAGCGCGACATTCATCATATTGCGACGGGCTTTTTCCATCGCTTTCTGGATTGCTGCCGGAACTTCACGCGCTTTACCGTAACCAAAACCTACGCGACCGTTACCATCACCAACTACAGTCAGAGCTGTGAAGGAGAAAATACGACCGCCTTTGACAGTTTTGGATACGCGATTTACCGCGATCAGCTTTTCCTGCAGTTCGCCAGCTTGTTTCTCGATGTGAGCCATCTTACACCTCTACCTTAGAACTGAAGGCCAGCTTCACGGGCAGCATCTGCCAGTGCCTGGACACGACCATGATATTGGAACCCGGAACGGTCAAAAGAGACATCTTTGATGCCTTTTTCAAGAGCGCGCTCAGCGATGGTTTTACCCACAGCAGCGGCAGCATCTTTGTTACCGGTGGACTTCAGTTGTTCAGCGATAGCTTTTTCTACAGTAGAAGCGGCTACCAGGACTTCAGAACCGTTCGGTGCGATGACCTGCGCATAGATATGACGCGGGGTACGATGTACCACCAGACGTGTCGCACCCAGTTCCTGGAGCTTGCGACGTGCGCGGGTCGCACGACGGATACGAGCTGATTTCTTATCCATAGTGTTACCTTACTTCTTCTTAGCCTCTTTGGTACGCACGACTTCGTCGGCGTAACGGACACCCTTGCCTTTATAAGGCTCAGGACGACGGTAAGCGCGCAGTTCTGCAGCAACCTGACCGATCAACTGCTTATCAGCGCCTTTCAGCACGATTTCAGTCTGAGTCGGACATTCGGCATTGATGCCTGCAGGCAGTTCGTGATCAACAGGGTGAGAAAAGCCCAGGGCCATATTCACCACATTGCCTTTCACGGCGGCACGATAACCTACACCTACCAGCTGCAGCTTCTTAGAGAAGCCTTCGGTAACACCGATAACCATGTTGTTTAACAGTGCACGAGTGGTCCCAGCCTGGGCCCAGCCGTTTGCAACACCTTCGCGCGGGGCGAAAGTCAGTGCATTGTCAGCCTGCTTAACTTCTACGGCGTCATGGATCTTACGACTCAGCTCGCCGTTTTTACCCTTAATCGAAATATCCTGACCGTTGAGTTTAACCTCTACGCCGGCAGGAATGACGACGGGTGCTTTTGCAACACGAGACATTCTTTCCTCCCGATTAAGCTACGTAGCAGATAATCTCGCCACCAAGACCAGCCTGGCGAGCTGCACGATCAGTCATAACACCTTTAGAGGTAGAAACAACTGCGATACCTAAACCAGCCATCACTTTTGGCAGCTCATCTTTACGTTTATAGATGCGCAGACCTGGACGGCTGACACGCTGAATGCTCTCTACCACTGCTTTGCCCTGGAAATATTTCAGTTCCAGTTCAAGAGCAGGCTTGGTGTCGCCTTCGATTTTGAAATCTTCGATATAACCTTCTTCCTTCAGCACGTTGGCAATTGCCACTTTCAGCTTGGAGGAAGGCATGGTGACCGCAACTTTGTTCGCGGCTTGACCGTTACGGATACGGGTCAGCATATCCGCGATCGGATCTTGCATGCTCATCTGTCTTTACTCCCGTGATTCAATTGGTGACAATTACCAGCTAGCCTTTTTCAGACCCGGAATTTCACCGCGCATGGCGGCTTCACGGACCTTGATACGGCTCAACCCGAACTTCCGCAGGAAAGCGTGCGGACGACCAGTCTGGCGGCAGCGGTTACGCTGACGAGACGGGCTGGAATCACGCGGCAGAGTCTGCAGCTTCAGAACAGCGTTCCAACGATCTTCGTCGGAAGCATTCACGTCAGAGATGATAGCTTTCAGTTCAACACGTTTTGCGAAGAATTTGTCAGCTAGTTTCACGCGTTTGACTTCGCGTGCTTTCATGGATTGCTTAGCCATTAGTAACCCTACCTTACTTGCGGAACGGGAAGTTAAAGGCAGCCAGCAGAGCACGGCCTTCATCATCGGTTTTCGCAGTAGTGGTAATGGTAATATCCAAACCACGAACGCGATCGACTTTGTCATAGTCGATTTCCGGGAAGATGATCTGCTCACGCACACCCATGCTGTAGTTACCACGGCCATCGAATGACTTTGCGGACAGGCCACGGAAGTCACGAATACGCGGTACAGCAATGGTGATCAGACGCTCAAGAAACTCCCACATGCGCTCGCCACGCAGAGTTACTTTACAGCCGATCGGATAGCCCTGACGGATTTTGAAGCCTGCAACTGATTTGCGTGCTTTGGTGATCAGCGGTTTTTGACCGGAGATCGCTGTCAGGTCTGCTGCTGCATTATCCAGCAGTTTCTTGTCAGCGATCGCTTCACCAACACCCATGTTCAGGGTGATCTTCTCGACCCGAGGGACTTGCATGACAGAATTGTAGTTAAACTCAGTCATGAGTTTTTTAACTACTTCGTCTTTGTAGTAATCATGCAGTTTCGCCATCGTACTACTCCAAATTACTTGATAGTTTCGCTGTTAGATTTAAAGAAACGGACTTTTTTTCCGTCTTCAAATCTAAAGCCTACACGGTCAGCCTTACCAGTAGCCGCATTGAAGATCGCAACGTTGGAAACCTGAATTGCAGCTTCTTTTTCAACGATGCCACCCGGTTGGTTCAGGGCCGGAACCGGCTTCTGATGTTTTTTAACCAGGTTGATACCTTCAACAACAATCTTGCTGGAAGACAGAACATTTTTTACTTTACCGCGCTTACCTTTATCTTTGCCGGTTAGCACGATAACTTCGTCATCGCGACGGATTTTCGCTGCCATGGTTTCGCTCCTTACAGTACTTCTGGTGCCAGAGAGATAATTTTCATGAACTTTTCAGAACGCAGTTCACGAGTCACCGGCCCAAAAATACGCGTACCGATGGGCTGTTCGCTGTTATTGTTCAAAATAACGCAAGCATTTCCATCAAAGCGAACGACAGAACCGTCAGGGCGACGAACACCCTTCTTGGTGCGCACCACTACCGCCTTCAGCACATCGCCTTTCTTCACCTTACCACGAGGAATTGCTTCCTTGATGGTGATCTTGATGATGTCGCCGACGCCTGCGTAGCGACGGTGCGAGCCACCTAGAACCTTGATACACATTACGCGACGCGCGCCGGAGTTGTCGGCCACGTTCAGCATAGTCTGTTCTTGGATCATGTTAGTGCTCCGCTAATGTCAACTACTACTTTATAGGACCCAGAATAGGCCGTTAAAAAAGCCCCAAAATGAGGGCGCAGCATTATAACACTGCTTCCTGACTATGGGTAGAAAAAATAAACGGCTCAAAGATTTGAGCCGTTTATCGTTTTAGAGAACGCTCACTCTATTACAGAATCGCTTTCTCTACAACGCGAACCAACGTCCAAGATTTGGTTTTGGACAGCGGGCGGCATTCGCGGATTTCCACCACGTCGCCGATTCCACATTCGTTGTTCTCGTCATGTACATGCAGCTTAGTCGTACGTTTGATGAACTTCCCGTAGATCGGGTGCTTCACGAAACGTTCGATAGCAACAACAGCAGATTTCTGCATTTTGTCACTAACAACACGACCCTGCAGAGTACGGATTTTATCGGTCATTTTACGCACCCGCCTTCTCAGTCAGTAAAGTCTTAACGCGTGCGACATTACGACGCACTTGCTTTAACAGGTGAGTTTGTTGCAGCTGACCACTGGCCGCCTGCATACGCAGATTGAATTGTTCGCGCAGCAGTTCAAGCAGTTCAGTATTCAGCTCTTCAACGCTCTTTTCACGCAGCTCTTTTGCTTTCATTACATCACCGTCTTAGTTACAAAGGTGGTTTTGATCGGCAGTTTCGCTGCTGCCAGTTGGAATGCCTCACGGGCTAACTCTTCCGGCACACCGTCCATTTCGTACAGGACTTTACCTGGCTGAATCAAGGCAACCCAATACTCAACGTTACCTTTACCTTTACCCATACGCACTTCAAGCGGTTTCTCGGTGATCGGTTTGTCCGGGAATACCCGGATCCAGATCTTACCTTGACGCTTTACAGCACGAGTCATGGCACGACGCGCGGCTTCGATTTGACGAGCGGTCAGGCGACCACGGCCAACAGCTTTCAGACCGAAAGTGCCGAAGCTCACATCCGTACCGGCAGCCAGACCACGGTTGCGGCCCTTATGCACCTTACGGAATTTTGTACGCTTTGGTTGTAACATCAGCGACTCTCCTTACTTGCGGCCTTTACGCTGCTGCTTTTTAGGTTGAGCAGACGGTTTTTCTGCTTGCTCAACGGCAGCCATACCACCCAGGATCTCACCTTTGAAGATCCACACTTTCACACCGATGACACCGTAAGTGGTGTGCGCTTCGGAGGTGTTGTAGTCGATATCCGCACGCAGTGTGTGCAACGGAACACGACCTTCGCGGTACCATTCGGTACGTGCGATTTCAGCGCCGCCAAGACGGCCGCTTACTTCAACTTTGATCCCTTTAGCGCCCAGACGCATGGCATTCTGTACGGCACGCTTCATAGCACGGCGGAACATAACACGACGTTCCAGCTGAGAAGTGATGCTGTCAGCAACCAGTTTTGCGTCCAGTTCAGGCTTACGAACTTCAGCGATGTTGATCTGCGCAGGAACGCCAGCGATTTCCGCGACGACTTTACGCAGTTTTTCTACGTCTTCACCTTTCTTACCGATAACGATGCCAGGACGGGCAGTGTGAATAGTCACACGAATGCTCTTAGCCGGACGTTCGATAACGATGCGGGAAACGGAGGCTTTCTCCAGTTCCTTAGTCAGGTATTTGCGAACTTTAAAATCGCTGTCCAGGTTGTCAGCGAATTCTTTGGTATTTGCGTACCAGGTAGAGTTCCAAGGTTTGACAATACCCAGTCGAATACCATTAGGATGTACTTTCTGACCCATTGCTAGTCTCCAGAGTCTCAGCGATCGGACACAACCACAGTGATGTGGCTGGTACGCTTCAGGATGCGATCCGCACGACCTTTGGCACGCGGCATAATGCGCTTCATGCTTGGGCCTTCGTCAACGAAGATTTTCGCAACTTTCAGATCGTCAATGTCAGCGCCATCGTTGTGTTCTGCGTTAGCAATAGCAGACTCCAGGACTTTTTTAACCAGACCAGCAGCTTTCTTGTTGGTGTAGGTCAGAATTTCCAGAGCTTGCGACACTTTCTTACCGCGAATCAGGTCCGCCACCAGGCGTACCTTTTGAGCAGAAGAACGAGCGTGGCGATGTTTAGCGATAGTTTCCATCTCTTCCTCCTACCTTAGCGCTTTTTAGCCTTTTTATCGGCCGCGTGGCCGCGATAAGTACGGGTCGGTGCGAACTCACCCAGCTTGTGACCGACCATCTCATCAGAGATGAATACCGGAACGTGCTGACGACCATTATGGACAGCGATGGTCAAACCGATCATGTTTGGAAAGATCGTTGAACGACGGGACCAAGTGCGCAAAGGCTTCTTGTCTCCGCTTTCCACCGCTTTCTCTACCTTCTTCAGCAAGTGCAGGTCTATAAATGGACCTTTCTTGAGAGAACGTGGCATGGTTTATCCTCTAAAATTATTTGCTACGGCGACGTACGATAAATTTATCAGTACGCTTGTTGCTGCGGGTCTTCTTACCTTTGGTCTGGATGCCCCACGGGGATACCGGGTGCTTACCAAAGTTACGACCTTCACCACCACCGTGCGGGTGGTCGACCGGGTTCATTGCCGTACCGCGAACGGTAGGACGAACACCACGCCAGCGAGCAGCACCAGCTTTACCCAGAACGCGCAGCATGTGCTCAGCGTTACCGACTTCACCCAGTGTTGCGCGGCAGTCAGCTTCAACTTTACGCATTTCACCAGAGCGCAGACGCAGGGTGACGTAAGAACCGTCGCGGGCAACGATCTGAACGTAGGCACCGGCTGAGCGAGCCAGCTGGCCGCCTTTACCTGGTTTCATTTCTACGTTATGAACCGTTGAACCAACCGGGATGTTACGCATAGGCAGGGTGTTACCCGGCTTGATTGCAGCATCAACACCAGACTGAATCTGATCACCGGCTTTCAGGCCTTTAGGTGCCAGGATGTAACGGCGTTCGCCATCTTTGTACAGAACCAGCGCGATGTTCGCGGAACGGTTCGGATCGTACTCCAGACGCTCAACTACAGCAGGGATACCATCTTTGTTACGTTTGAAGTCAACAATACGGTACTGCTGTTTGTGACCACCACCGATATGACGGGTAGTGATGCGGCCATTGTTGTTACGGCCACCGCTTTTGCTGTTTTTTTCCAGCAACGGGGCATACGGCTTGCCCTTGTGCAGCTCAGGGTTAACCACTTTAACAACGTGGCGACGACCCGGAGATGTCGGTTTACATTTAACAATTGCCATTGTTCTTTACTCCTCCGACTTACTCTGCGCCGCCGATGAAGTCCAGATTCTGGCCTTCTTTCAGGGTGACGTAAGCTTTTTTCCAGTCGCTACGACGACCGATACGCTGTCCATGACGTTTCACTTTCCCTTTAACGACCAGGGTGCGAACTTCATTGACTTCGACTTCAAACAGTTTCTGCACTGCTGCTTTGATTTCTGCTTTGGTCGCGTCTTTTGCAACTTTGAGAACGATGGTATTGGTTTTTTCCATCGCAGTAGACGCTTTTTCAGAAACGTGCGGCGCGCGCAGTACTTTCAGCAGACGTTCTTCACGAATCATGCCAGCATCTCCTCAACTTGCTTAACAGCGTCAGCAGTCATGACCACTTTGTCGAAGGCGATCAGGCTAACTGGGTCGATACCTGCTACATCACGTACGTCAACCTTGTACAGGTTACGTGCGGCCAGGAACAGATTCTCATCCAGTTCACCGGTGATGATCAGCACGTCTTCCAGTGCCAGCTCTTTCAGTTTCTGAGCCAACAGCTTGGTTTTCGGTGCTTCAACAGAGAACTTCTCGACAACGATCAGACGATCTTGACGTACCAGTTCGGACAGAATGCTTTTCAGCGCGCCGCGGTACATCTTTTTGTTAACTTTCTGACTGTGGTCCTGAGGCTTGGCAGCAAAGGTCACGCCACCGGAACGCCAGATCGGGCTCTTTACAGAACCTGCACGAGCGCGGCCAGTACCTTTCTGACGCCAAGGTTTTTTACCGGAACCAGTTACTTCAGCACGGGTCTTCTGAGCACGAGTACCTTGACGGGCACCTGCTGCATAAGCAACAACAACCTGGTGTACCAGCGCTTCGTTGAAATCACGACCGAAGGTAGTTTCGGAAACAGTCAGCGCGCTTTGCGCGTCTTTCAATACTAATTCCATTGCTATCCCCTTACGCCTTCACAGCTGGTTTAACGATCAGGTCGCTACCGGTCGCACCGGGAACTGCACCTTTAACCAGCAGCAGGTTGCGCTCAGCGTCAACACGTACTACGTCCAAGCTCTGAACGGTCACGCGTTCATTACCCATCTGGCCAGCCATTTTCTTGCCTTTGAACACTTTGCCCGGAGTCTGGTTCTGACCGATAGAACCCGGAACGCGGTGAGACAAGGAGTTACCGTGGGTAGCATCCTGAGTACGGAAGTTCCAGCGCTTAACAGTACCGGCGAAACCTTTACCTTTGGATGTACCAGTCACGTCAACTTTTTTCACGTCAGCGAAAATTTCAACGCTGATGTTCTGACCAATGGTGAATTCTTCACCTTCAGCCAGGCGGAATTCGCGCAGAGTACGACCTGCTTCAACGCCCGCTTTAGCGAAGTGACCTGCTTCAGGTTTAGTGACACGGCTAGCTTTTTTAGCACCGGTAGTCACCTGGACAGCAGAATAACCGTCGTTTTCCAGGTTTTTGACCTGAGTTACGCGGTTTGCTTCAATTTCAATTACGGTTACAGGGATAGAAACGCCTTCTTCAGTGAAGATGCGGGTCATACCCACTTTTTTACCGACTAAACCAATCATTGTTTCAACCTCTCAATCGCTCAATGACCTGATTAACCCAGGCTGATCTGCACGTCTACACCGGCAGCCAGATCCAGACGCATCAGAGCATCAACGGTTTTCTCGGTTGGCTCAACGATGTCAACCAGACGCTTGTGAGTGCGAATTTCATACTGATCGCGCGCATCTTTATTGACGTGCGGGGAGATCAGAACGGTGAAGCGCTCTTTGCGGGTCGGCAGCGGGATCGGACCACGGACTTGAGCGCCAGTGCGCTTAGCGGTCTCGACGATTTCCGCGGTTGATTGATCGATCAGACGATGATCAAACGCTTTCAGGCGGATACGGATTCTTTGGTTCTGCATGAGACCAGAGCTCCAATTATTTATAAACGTAAATAATTACTCCTCACACCCATTTCGATTGATGGGGGAGTGTAATCGTTCAGTACATAACTCCCCTATTGGGAGTATTGTTTGACGGGCCTTTAACACCCGTCTCCAAATTCATAAAGAATCGGGCTTACCATTTCAGGTAAGCCCGCGCATTATACGTAAATCTGTCTAGGAAGCAACCCGGGAGGGAAATGATTTCTTATTGACCGACCCTGTCCTGCGTTAACCTCGAGGGCAATTTTAGGTCGACATCGTGCTTAGTCTCAGCGTCTTTAAGCTGGGGTCTGGAGATAGTTGATTCCTAGCTGGCCATTTAAATCCAGCTCAGTCTCTAACCAATCGATGTGTTCTTCTCCATCAGAAAGAATAGCAATCATTAAGTCTCGACTGACATAATCGCGAACCGAGTCGGCATAGTTGATTGACTCTCGTAGATCACACGCACTATCCAACTCGAGATTCAGGTCTGAGCATAGTACGCTCCTTCACATCTTCACCGATGTTGAGCTTACCCACATCTTGCAGATTAGATATCCCCTCAAGAAAAAGGATACGTTCAATATAGCGTTCCGCGTGTTTCATTTCGTCTATCGACTCATGATATTCGTGATCATTAAGACGGGTGAATCCCCAATTATTAAACATCCGGGCGAGTAAGTCATACTAATTGATAGCAATGAGCTCTCATTACCTGGCAGCTTGTTTAGATGCGTAACGACATTTTTATCCCCTTTCATGACATGACTCCTTCGCTCCAGTTCTCAAAAGTGTAGAACCCGTCGTTACAGAGTAAAAATATATATCCATGAAAACTATTTCACTTTATATAGTTCAGGAGGTTTTTCTTTCTTTTCTAGGAAAATCGCACGGGCGTGCTGTAAGCATTTACCGCAGTCAGTTCCAATAGGAATCAGTTGCTTTAAATGCTGAAGGGAGTGTGGTTGATGCTGATGAATTACGTAGCGGATCGCTTTATCAGTAATGGCATGACACAAACAAACATTCTTGGTGACTCATTTTTAACCAGACAACCAAACTCTAATTGCGCGTGTTTATTATTTCAATTCTCATTTCTTCTTTCGGCAATAAAAAAAGGCACCGAAGTGCCTTTTTATACAGTTTAAATTATCAGCAATTAAGCGATAACTTTAGCAACCACGCCGGCGCCTACGGTACGACCACCTTCACGGATAGCGAAACGCAGACCATCGTCCATTGCGATCGGAGCAATCAGGTTGACAACCATCTTGATGTTGTCGCCCGGCATGACCATTTCCACGCCTTCCGGCAGTTCGATGGTGCCCGTTACGTCAGTTGTACGGAAGTAGAACTGCGGACGGTAGCCTTTGAAGAACGGAGTATGACGGCCGCCTTCGTCTTTGCTCAGAATATAAACTTCTGATTCGAACTGGGTGTGCGGCTTGATTGAACCCGGTTTAGCCAGTACCTGACCACGTTCAACTTCGTCACGCT
>NZ_FNQS01000008.1:0-159562 GCF_900107885.1 Lonsdalea quercina
CTAACCAGTACTAATGACCCGAGAGGCTTAACCTTACAACACCGAAGGTGTTTTTAGAGAGACGAGATTCAGCTTGTTCAAAGATTGGTTCTGGTGGTTGCACGGGAAGAGAGTGTAACGGCTGGAATGAAACAGAATTTGCCTGGCGGCGATAGCGCGGTGGTCCCACCTGACCCCATGCCGAACTCAGCAGTGAAACGCCGTAGCGCCGATGGTAGTGTGGGGTCTCCCCATGTGAGAGTAGGGAACTGCCAGGCATCAAATCAGTAGAAACCCTCAGCGCAAGCTGGGGGTTTTTGCGTTGGGGCGAAAAAGAAAAAAGCGACCACCCCGCAAGGTAGATATCGGCAGCCCGGCAGGCCAGACTGTTATGCCCAAACAGCTAATTAAGGCTCATTCTACGAATGAGCCTTAATAAATGGTTAGTGCAGAATCTGCGCCAGGAAAGACTGAGTACGTTCCGATCGCGGATTGGAGAAGAAGATCTCCGGCGGCGCCTGTTCGACGATCTCACCCTGATCCATAAAGATCACCCGGTTAGCAACTGTGCGAGCGAATCCCATTTCATGGGTGACGCACAGCATAGTCATACCGTCTTCGGCCAAACCAAGCATGGTATCCAGCACCTCTTTGACCATTTCAGGATCTAACGCCGAGGTAGGCTCATCGAACAGCATGATCTTGGGTCTCATACACAGCGAACGCGCGATAGCGACACGCTGTTGTTGGCCTCCGGAGAGTTGTCCTGGATACTTATGCGCATGGGCCGAAATGCGCACGCGTTCCAGATAATGCATCGCCAGCGCATCGGCCTCTTTTTTCGGTATGCGATGTACCCAGTTAGGTGCCAGCGTACAGTTTTGCAAAACGGTGAGATGCGGGAAAAGATTGAAGTGTTGGAACACCATGCCAACTTCCGTTCTGATTTTTTCAACGTTGCGGCTGTCGCTATTCAGCTCGATGCCATCGACAACAATTCGTCCTTTCTGATGTTCTTCCAGATGGTTGATACAGCGGATCGTCGTTGATTTTCCCGAACCTGACGGGCCACATAGGACAATACGCTCACCTTGTTTCACCTGAAGGTTGATGTCTTTAAGTACGTGAAAATGACCGTACCACTTATTCACGTTTTCCAGCGTAATCATGTAGTCAGCGGATTGTGTTAACGCATTCTGATTCATGGATGACCTCAATGAGACTTATGTCCGGTATCAAACCGTTTTTCCAAATGTTGGCTATAGCGCGACATGCTGAAACAGAAGATCCAATAGATCAGCGCGGCGAAGACGTAGCCTTCGGTAGACATGCCCAACCAAGCGGGATCGACTGTGGCCTGCTGGATACTGCTGAACAGATCGAATAGTCCGATGATGATTACCAGACTGGTATCTTTGAACAGCGAGATGATGGTATTGACCAGACCGGGGATAACCATTTTTAGCGCCTGAGGCAGGATGACCAGAAACTGCATCCGCCAATAGCCTAATGCCAGCGACTGTGCTGCTTCATACTGTCCTTTCGGCAACGCTTGAAGGCCGCCTCGTACCACTTCGGCCACATAGGCGGATTGGAACAGAATGACTCCCACTAAGGCGCGTAACAGTTTGTCTATGTTAGTCCCTTCCGTCAGGAACAGCGGCAGCATCACCGAGGACATGAACAGCACGGTGATCAGCGGTACGCCACGCCAGAATTCAATAAATCCAATGCATAGCATACGGACGATAGGCATTTCCGAGCGTCGGCCCAGCGCCAGCAAGATCCCGAGCGGCAAAGCGCCCGCAATCCCCACGGCGGCGATAATGATGGTGAGTGTGAGTCCGCCCCATTGGCGTGTTTCCACGTGAGGCATCCCACCAAATCCGCCGGACAGCAGCCCCCAGGCGATGAGTGGGTAGACAATGCACCATCCGGCGATATAACGGCCGCGATGCGGCACCTGTTTCCAGAACATGGGGAAAATGCTCAACAGCGCCAGCACCAGCGCGAAGTTGATTCGCCAAATCTCTTCAGTGGGGTAGAGGCCATACATAAAGTGGCTGAAGCGGGCGTGAATAAACACCCAGCAGGCCCCTTCGCGGGTACAGTCATTGCGGGTTGCGCCCAACCAGTTGGCGTCGAAGACCGCCCAGTTCAGAAGTGGCGGCACCCCTTTCCACAGCAGCCAAAGGCAGAAAAGGGTCAGCAGGCTGTTGGGGAGGCTGGAAAACAAATTCCGTCGAACCCATGCGATGGCGCTGCTAACAGGCATCGGGCGATTTGGTGTATGTGAAATCATGTTCACCCTGCTCCTCTAGCGCTCAATTAAGGCGATTTTGCGGTTATAGATATTCATCAGCAGCGAGATGAGCAGGCTGATAATCAGGTAGACCGACATCGTCATGGCAATCGTCTCAATCGCTTGACCGGTCTGATTCAGGACCGTACCGGCAAACAGCGACACCATATCCGGGTAACCAATCGCAGCAGCGAGAGAGGAGTTCTTCACAATATTCAGGTACTGGCTGGTCAGCGGCGGAATGATGACGCGCATTGCTTGAGGCAGGATGACCTTGCGTAGTGTGATCGCTTTTGGCAGGCCAAGCGATAGCGCTGCTTCATGCTGGCCGTGCGATACCGATTGAATACCAGAACGGATGATTTCGGCAATGAAGGAGGAGGTATAAACTGAAAGCGCCAGCGCTAGCGCAGCGAGTTCCGGGATCATGACCAGACCGCCGTTGAAGTTAAACCCTCTCAATACCGGGAGTTCCCAGCTCAATGCACCACCAAAGGTGATGTGCGCCAAGCCCAGCAGTAGTGCAAGGATCAGCAATGGCCACGGCCAGTTTCTTCGATAGACGCCAGTTTCAAGGTGATAGCGCTGATTTATGCGAACGATGAGAACGGTCGCGAGTGCGGTAATAACCACGGCGATTAGGGCTGGAAGGGCGCCAGGCCCGAAATCCGCCGCCGGGATATACAATCCGCGGTTACTCAAAAACACTGCATCCAGCGTACTAACCGCCTGGCGAGGCCCCGGGAGATTGCGTAGTACCGCAAAGTACCAGAAGAAGATCTGCAGCAGAGGCGGAATATTGCGGAACGTTTCGATATAGAAGGTGGATAGCTTACGGAGCAGCCAGTTATCAGACAGCCGGGCCAGACCGACCATAAATCCTAACAAGGAAGCGCAGACAATACAGATGGCTGACACCAACAGCGTATTCAGCAAGCCGACGACGAAGACGCGGGCGTACGTATCGCCCTGCTGATAGTCGATGAGATGCTGGACAATACCAAATCCTGCGGAGTTATCCAGAAAAGCAAAGCCGGACGTAATGCCACGTTGCGCCAAATTAGTAATGGTGTTGTGCAACAGATAGGCTGCGAAAGACAGTACGACGACGACAGCGATAATTTGGTACAGCCAGGCGCGCACCGCAGGATTAGTCAGTGATAAATCACCTTTTACGGTTGGGCGTTGCAGCATGATGAAGCCTCGGTAGCAGTCAAACGGGAGCACGGCGACAAGGCCGTGCCCGATTTACTTGGGGGATTAACGAACGGCGGGCGCGTATTGAATACCGCCATTGGTCCACAATTCGTTCAGTCCGCGTTTGATTTTCAATTCGCTGCCCATACCGACGTTGCGCTCAAATATTTCGCCGTAGTTACCGACCTGTTTAATAATTTTGTAGGCCCAGTCAGCGGGTAATTTGAGATCTTTTCCGTAATTGCCTTCTTTGCCGAGCAGATGAGCCATATCCGGTGTTGTCGGTTTTGCCAGCATCTGGTCGACGTTCTGAGAGGTGACCCCCATCTCTTCCGCGTTCAGCATGGCGAACAGGCTCCAGCGCACGATGGAAAACCACTCTTCGTCTCCACGGCGAACGACCGGTCCCAGCGGTTCCTTGGAGATGACTTCAGGCAGCACGATGTATTCGTTGGGATTAGCCAATTTGATGCGCAATGCATACAACTGAGACTGGTCGGAAGACAGCGTGTCGCAGCGTCCGGACTCCAGCGCTTTGGCGCTCTCATCGGAGCGGTCGAAGGTCACCGGCGTGTACTTCATGCCATGAGTTTTGAAATAGTCGGCGACGTTCAGTTCGGTATCGGTCCCCGCCTGAATACACACCGTCGCGCCGTCCAGCTCCGTCGCGCTTTTCAGCCCGGCTTTGTTGTGGGTCAGGAAACCGATGCCGTCATAATAGGTGACGCCGGTGAACAGCATGCCCATGCCCGCGTCACGCGAAGAGGTCCATGTCGTGTTGCGGGACAGCAGGTCCACTTCGCCTGACTGCAGCGCCGTAAAACGTTCTTTGGCGGTCAGCGGGGTATATTTCACCTTGTCGGCATCGCCGAAAACGGCAGCCGCGACGCCCCTGCAAACATCCACATCAATACCGGCATATTTGCCGCTGGCATCGGCATAGGAAAAACCCGGCAAGCCATCGCTGATACCGCATTGGACAAAGCCTTTTTTCTGTATGGCGTCCAGCGTGGCGCCAGCATGGGCCTGTTGCATCGCCGTCAGAAGAGAAGCGCCTGCGACCAGCGTAGAAATGAACAATTTTTTCATCATCTTATGTGCCTAATGAGTTGTGTGCTGTGGTAATGGACGCAGCGTTGCGTCCGTCCTGTCTGCCGGCGCCGTCATTTGGATATTGGGCCGTGACGTGATTAAGCAAAACTAATGCCAATCCGTGACGGATGCTCTCTGGCTGACGGCGGGGAGTTTTGTGAGGGAGGACACAAAACTTGCAATGTATTGCACCAATATAATCACGGCGCTCAAAAAAATTGCCTGTATTTGGTGCGAAACGACCTCATTGGCGGATTTAGCAGAATGCCGCGATCTTAACCAGTGCATCGCCAAGGTGTTTGTTGTCTTTTTTAGTGCAACTTGTTACTGAATTGCTGGATGAGCGGCGCGGGTAGGGTTGAAGGACGAGACTATGGCGGGCGGGTGAAAGAGATGAATATCAGTAAAATAAAGGAGTTATTCGGCCCTCCGCATCGCGGAAGGCCGGGCGCCATGTCAACGAACGTTATGCCGTTGATAAAAGCGTTCCAAGCGCGTCTGCGCTTTGCTGAGAATGGTACAAAACAGAAGGTAAATAATGGCGGCTTCGACGTAGAGAATGAGCGGTTCATAGGTGACGGAGACGATGCGCTGAGCGGCAAGAAACATCTCCGGCACGGTGATGACGGCAGCCAACGAGGTATCTTTGATCAGAGAGATAAAGGTATTCGATAGTGGGGGAAGGGACACAAATACCGATTGGGGAAAAATGACCCATCGAATAGCCTGAGTTCCCTTCATGCCTAGCGAGTAGGCGGCGTTCCACTGTCCCTGAGGCACGGACAGTATGGCTCCACGTACAATCTCGGAACTATAAGCCCCTACATTAAGGGTGAAACCGATCAGCGCGGCTGGAAATGCGTCCAGAGTGATCCCGGCGCTGGGTAGCCCATAAAAAATCAAAAACAGCTGCACCAGCAGCGGCGTGCCGCGAATGACCCAGACGTAAAAATCGGCAATCCATTTCAGCGGACGAGGCCCGTAAAGCCGGATCAAGGCGACGACGATCCCGAGCGCCAGCCCGAGAATGAAGGAGATAATGGCGAGGGGAACGGTGAACTTCAGTCCAGCAGAAAGCAGACTCCAAAAGGAGTCTGCCATAAGTTGTAGCCAGGGTGGCATCTAACACTCCGATATCTTTGCGGTTACTGGGAAACATCTTCCCCGAAGTATCGCACAGAAATCGTTTTATACGTGCCATCCGCTTTCATCTGGTCCAGCGCGTGGTTAATTGCCTCGACCAGCGGGGTTTGTCCTTTACGCACCAGAATGGCGGACGGATCGCCGCTTTCAGCGGTGGCGGCGACTTTGACTTTCGCATCCGGCTTCTGTTTTTTGAAGTCGAGGAATGACAGATTGTCGTTCAGCGTCGCATCGGCGCGGCCGCTCATCACCAGGTCCAGCGATTGGTTAAACCCATCGGTAGGGACGATATCCGCGCCGTACCGCGTCGCTAGCTTCGAATAATTACTGGTCAGACTTTGTGCGGACTTATGACCTTTGAGATCTTTAAACGTCTTGATCGTGGTGTTGTCGTTGCGGACAACCAGCACAGACTTCGCATCAATATAGGGTTTGGAGAAATCGAATTTCACCTGACGTTCAGGCGTGATACCGACCTGATTAACGACGGCGTCATAGCGGCCTGCGCTCAGCCCGGCGATCAATCCGTCCCAACGTCCTTCGACGAACTCGGCTTTAACGCCGATTTTCTCGGCCACTGCACGGCCTATTTCCACATCAAAACCGACCAATTTCCCCGATTTATCGTGATAGGTATAGGGAGCATAGGTCCCTTCCGTACCGAATTTCATGACCCCCGCGGCCTTAATGGTGCTGAGATCGTCCTGCGCCTGTACCAGAGCACTGGTGACAAGTAACGCGCCAGTCAGTAATGCAACGCTGATTTTTTTCATCGTGGTTCCTACAAAGACGGGAGAGAGCAACCGGCATGCTTATGAGGCCGAGCGGCGAGAATCTACGTGATATCACCACGCATTGCTAATCACATAAGGTGATGGTTTATAGCAACAAAGCATAAATATAGTGGTGCGCGGCGGTTTTTTCCACAACGGGGGAGCCGTTGGTGCTGGCGTGAGGATAAATAAAGAAAAAGGGACGGATAATCCGTCCCTTCGAGCCTGGCGTGATGGCGATGAGCTGTCCGTTAACCCCAGACGGCGTCAGCGATCTCTTTGACCAACGCAATTTTCGCCCACTGCTGCGTTTCGGTGATCTCGTTGCCTTCTTCCGTTGAGGCAAAGCCGCACTGAGTGCTGAGGCACAGGCGTTCCAGCGGTATGAATTGGGAGGCTTCCTTGATGCGGTCAATGACCGCCTGTTTGTCTTCCAGTTCGCCGAACTTGGAAGAGATCAACCCCAGAATCACCTGTTTATCGCCAGACACCTGAGCCAGCGGAGAGAAGTCGCCAGCGCGTTCGGTATCGAACTCGAGATAGTAGGCGGAAACATTTTCACGGGCGAACAGCACGCTCGCTACTGGCTGGTAACCACCGCTGGCGGCCCAAGATGAGGCATAGTTGCCGCGGCACACGTGCGTCGTCAGCACCAAATCTTCCGGCGCGCCTTCCACGCTCGCATTGTTGACCTTCAGATACAGCTCGGCCAGCGTGTGTACTTTGCTGCCTTCAACCGGTTCTGCGTGATGCCCGCAGCCGCAGCTTGTGGAGTTCGGCGTATCGGCGCCGCCGCCGCCCGCGAATTTCGGGTCGACCAGCATGCCCCAGGTGCAGTCATCCAGCTGTAGGTTACGGCATCCCGCCGCATACAGCTCTGTGATAAAGGTTCGGTAGGCCTTGGCGATATCCTGAACCAGCGCATCTTCAGTTGGGTAAAACTCCAGCGTCTTGGCTTTATTGTCAGGACGCTGCAGCTCGGCCAGAAACTGTGCCGCGGAAGGTACGGTCAGTCGCGGTATAATGCCAGGCTCTGCGAACTGGAGCAGGAATTTAAAATGTTCGACGAACGGATGGTTCTCGCCGGAGATCTTACCCGAGAGGTGCGCGGTTTCCGGACGGGTTTCCTTGTCGGCAAACGCGTAGCCTTTGGCGATGAGTTTTTTTTCCACCCCGTTAAGGCCCCACATGAAATCGAGGTGCCACCAGCTACGACGGAATTCGCCGTCGGTAATCACCTGCAAACCGGCTGCTTTTTGTTTATCGACCAGTTCGGTGATCGCTTTGTCTTCAACGGCCCGAAGCGCGTCGGCGGAAAGGTTACCCTGGGAAAATTGTGCCCTGGCATCATGCAGATATTGTGGTCGAAGATAGCTTCCTACTACGTCGGCACGAAAGGGGGGGCGTCGCGTTTGAATGGTTGTCATGAATATAAATGCCTTATTAATTATTTTAGTGGGCAGAGATTATCATGGAACTAATCCCCTCATGAGATGAAATTCTCTCAACGTGATTGAGAGAATTTCACGTTGGGCGGCGTGCGGAACCGAGCGATATATTCATCGACTAGACTGTGGGTATGAACGTGGAGCGGTGGGAAAGGGCGAAAATGACGCGAAGGTGTGCTGATGTGTTAAGAATTCGATAAGCAGGGTAAAACTAGTTAAGAAAGCACGATTTAAGACATTTCGTTATTCAAGACTGCCGTAGTGTGGACGATAGTGCTGTGTAATCTGCTTACTAAAGGCAGGACCATTCGAGGAAGTCAGTTATGAAAAAAATTACGTTGGCTATGGTAATGACGGTTTTTACCGCAAGTAGCCTGCTCTCAACCGTTTCTTTTGCAGCGGGTCCGGATCATCAGGACGGTAAGCAATGGCAGCAGGGACCGGGAAGCCAGCAGCATGGCGGCCATGACGGCAATCGTGGCGGTCAAGCGAACCGCGGCGGACATGGCGAACCAGGCCGGCAGCAGTCACACGTACAGCGCGGAGGCGACCGTGACCACTTTGTCTCCCATGGTCACGATTTCAGAAGGGGCAAACCGGCTCCGGCTCGTTATCGCGGCAATGATTATCGTGTCAACGACTGGCGCGCTCGCGGCTTGAGACAGCCGCCGTCAGGCCAGCATTGGGCTTACATCGACGGCAACTATGTGCTGATTGCCGCCGCGACGGGTGTGATCACCTCGATTATTCTCAACAGCGCCCTGCAACATTAATGTTAACAAGTGCCGGAGCGAGTCTCCGGCACCGCTTATCCCGCTTTTTTTCTCCCGCCCTTATCCGCGCGACTTGTCAGTTCGACAACGTCGGCGTCGATGATTAGCCGAACCAGTCTGCGAGTTTATCGCGGGTCTGCCGTTTGACCTCTTCGTTGATGTACAGGCTGACGGTGCCCATAGCCCCGGCAAGAACGCCCAGATCGTCTGTGAAACCCACCACCGGCAGCGCATCCGGAATGGCATCGACGGGCAGGACGAAGTAAGCCAAAGCGGCGTAGATGGTCGTTTTGGCCCATACCGGCGTATCAGGCCGTTGTGCGGCGTAATAGAGCCATAGCGCTTTTTCAATCACTTCGCGCCCGGCCTTTTTGGCGTAGCCGACTATTTTCGTCCAAAAGCGCGTTTCATTGAAATCGTCTGCCTGAGTGAACTTATTTACCATCGGTTTTCGCTCCTGGTCAGTGGCTCTGTTCATCGCGTGTTGCTGTCTCTCATTGTCGTCCTATCGGTCGACGTTTGGCGTCACGCGGATGACTTCATTATGGCAAAGAGCAGGGCGAATCGGCGGGAAAAGGGCACAAAAAAGGCGCTGATGATGGTTCATCAACGCCTTGTGAAAATACGGATGCCGAACGTTATCAGTTCATGCCGTATTTTTTCAGTTTCTTACGCAAAGTGCCGCGGTTGATACCCATCATCAGTGCTGCACGGGTCTGGTTGCCGCGAGTATATTGCATCACCATGTCCAACAGTGGTTGCTCTACTTCAGCCAGTACCAGCTCATACAAGTCATTCACATCCTGACCGTTCAGTTGAGCAAAATAGTTCTTCAGTGCCTGTTTAACCGAGTCGCGCAGGGGTTTTTGGGTTACCTGAGCCTGAGAGTTTACGGTGGAAACGGTCAGTACGTCAGAATTCACGCGTTGTTCGAACATAGTTCTGTCAGCTCTTTTTCTGTTTACGCAAGATTTTCAAAATATGCCTCCAACGCCTCCAGCTGTTCGCTGGCATCCTCAATGGCGTTGAATGTGCGCCTAAACTGGTCGTCCGGGGCATGTTCCTGGAGATACCAGGAAACGTGCTTACGAGCGATACGGAATCCCTTGCCTGGACCATAAAAGTCATGCAATTCCCGTATATGCCCGATCAGCAAGCGCTTCACCTCTGCCAATGGCATCGGCGGCAGCAGCTCCCCTGTGTCCAGATAATGCTGGATTTCCCGAAAGATCCAGGGTCTTCCCTGAGCGGCCCGTCCTATCATCAGGGCATCGGCCCCGGTGTAATCGAGAACCGCTCTGGCTTTATGCGGGTCAGTAATGTCGCCATTCGCAATGATGGGAATGCCGACGGCCTGCTTAACTGTCCGAATGCTGTCGTACTCGGCCTCGCCATTGAACAAGCACGTACGTGTTCGTCCATGAATGGTGAGAGCCTGGATACCACAATCTTCAGCCAATCTGGCAATTTGTACACAGTTGCGGTGCTCTGGAGACCAGCCCGTACGAATTTTCAGCGTCACCGGTACGTCTACCGCTTCCACCACCGCCGTCAGAATCTGTTTCACCAGATCAGGATGCTGCAGTAATGCAGACCCCGCCATCTTGCGGTTCACTTTCTTGGCTGGACATCCCATATTGATGTCGATGATTTGCGCGCCGAACTCAGCATTGATGCTGGCCGCCGCCGCCATCTCCCCTGGATCGCAGCCAGCAATCTGCACGGCTCTGATACCAGGTTCATCGCTATGCACCATGCGCAAGCGGGACTTGTCCGAACGCCACACTTCCGGATTGGAAGAGAGCATTTCGGACACTGTCATTCCAGCGCCCATCATGTGACAGAGTGCTCTGAATGGGCGATCGCTAATACCAGCCATCGGGGCGGCTATCAAACGATTGGGAAGCTGAAATTGTCCAATGTGCATAGACAAAGAGTGACCATACTGTGTCTGCAAGGGCGCGTATATTACGCATTTTTCACGCGATAGGAAAGGCCAAACTTTGAGCAATTACGCGGAACAGATCAATAAAATGGCGTTTCATCAAAAGAAATTTTCATTTTAACGATACATATCATGTGGTTATGTGAATCCCCACTCTGTGGGCCACGCAGTCGACAAGGGCTTATTAGAAGTGAAAAGACCGTAAAGATGCGGCATCAGGGAGCGATTCATGGGGCAATGAAGGCAATTGGTAGTGAAAAATGCATCATATTCAGTGGAAAGAGGAGCATTCTATCGGTCTGGCGACGGCACTAGAATGCTCCTGATTTCTGTCATTGCCGTGGCGGCAGGTTCCTATTCTTGGTCGATTTCGTCTATCGCCGCGTCAATTTCGTGGCTGATGTGTTCGATGTCAGCGGGAGAAAATTCGATGTCCGGCTGCTCCCCGGTATCACGCAGAATTTTTTGGGCAATGAGACGTGTGACCGGCAGGATGATAGAAAAGTGGTCGCCGTGCGGCACGCTATAGGCATGAAAGGACACGCCCGCGTTTTGTGCATCCTTCTCCATCTGGGGCAATGAATATTCCCAGTAATTATCGCTGCCTTCAAAATAGTAAGTCGGCGATTTGAGGTGCGTGATAAAAGTGCGAGGGGAGCGCAGGTAAAACTCACGCGAATTTTGGGTGTTGAAGGATGGGCCGACGGCGGTGGGGCCGCGACTCAATCTCAATTCTAAATCAGGCACGCCCCCAAGTGAAAACGCTGCGCGGAAACCATGTTGATACTCGTTTCCCAAAAGCGTCATCGTCCCGCCTGTGCTGTGGCCGGCGAGATATATGCGGTCGGGGTCGACGTAAGGAAGTTTAGCCAGATAGTCTCTCGCGGCATGTAAATCGTTAATCTCGCCATAAAACATCTCGAACTTGCCGGGATTGTCATTTTCTCCACGCCAGCTTGGCATCATCGTAACGATGCCGGCCTCTGGGAATGCGCGACCGCTTTGATCGTTGTCGGCGTCCTGAGGTTCCCAAAGGAAGCTTCCTATGCCGCCATAACCTCCGTGGGCCCACACCACGGCCGGATGTCGCTTGCCGTCTTTGGGATCGGGCGTCAGATAGGCGACCAGTTCACCCACGGGCGACGGATATTGTACGGTCTTATACCGCTTCACTGGCGGCGTCTCAGCCTTGCCGTCGGGTTGCAGCGTATCTTTGACCAGCTCGGTCTGAAAACCGGCTCGAGCCTGCGAGAGATCGATATCGCTCAATGGATAGTGCGCGCTAACGGCGGATGTCCCGGCGGCGAACAGCCCCGCCGCCAGCAGAATGGGTTTCAAGTTGCTATAAATCACTGCAATATTCCTTTTGTCGTCAAATAGCCTGACTACCACTGTGTCATGCGGTGTGTGGTTAAACCGGTGAGGAGAAGGGAATGATAAAGAAGCGGAACGCGCGGAATGGCGTCCCGCCAAGGCTTCAGGCGCGTTTACAGCGCCTTTCTGATACCGGTAATTCGGCACCACTCTTCTTTTTCCGCCACAGGATCCAGCGTGAACTTATCCTGATAGGCTTCTGATACGTTCGCGGCCTGTGTCGCTAGCACGCCGGAGAGGCCCAGATGACCACCCGCATTAGGTAATGCGCCGATCAGCGGAGCCAGTTCCCGCAGAGGGCCTGCCAGTATGTTGGCGACGACGACGTCGGCGGAAAGCGCTTCCGGCTGGTCTTGCGGCAGGTACAGCTCCAGACGCTCGGACACGCCATTGCGCTGGGCATTATCGCGGCTGGCCTGAATGGCCTGCGGGTCGATATCGATGCCGATGGCGCGGGCGGCGCCCAGCTTCAGCGCCGCGATGGCCAGAATGCCGGAGCCACAGCCGAAGTCGATGACGGTTTTCCCTTGCAGGTCGAGACCGTCCAGCCATTGCAGGCACAGCGCGGTGGTAGGATGCGTGCCGGTGCCGAAGGCCAGACCGGGGTCCAGCATCACGTTGACCGCCTCCGGATCGGGGATATCACGCCAGCTGGGGCAAATCCACAAGCGCTTGCCGAACTGCATCGGATGGAAATTATCCATCCATTCACGTTCCCAGTCTTTATCTTCTAACTGCTCGATTTTGTGTTTGAAACCCGCGCCCAGCAGCGGTTCCTGTTCCAGGATCGCGACGACGGCCTTCATGTCGGTCTCGGCGTCGTACAGACCGATCACGTCGGTATCGCCCCACAGGCGCGTTTCGCCCGGCAGCGGCTCGAACACCGGCGTGTCATGAGTGTCCTGAAAGGTGACGGACACCGCGCCGCTTTCGACCAGCGCGTCTCCCAGGGGTTCGGCATGTGCGCCGGAAGTATTAATTTTGAGTTGAATCCACGGCATAACGGCCTCTTACTTAACGTCGGATGAAGTAACGGCGGCGGGCGCGGCGTGCCCGAACCGGTTACCAATAATAAATGCCAGCAGGCTTAATGCCAGTGCGGGGACGATCGGATGAAATCCGCCCCATTGGATCTTGAAGCTGGCCAGCAGGGTATAACAGAGCGCACCCCCTATCATGGCGCACAGCGCGCCCGTCGCGTTGGCGCGTTCCCAGTACAGTCCCAGTACCAGCGGCCACAGGAACACGGCCTCCAGTCCGCCGAACGCCAGCAGATTGAGCCAGATAATCATTTCAGGCGGTCGCCAGGAGGCCAGCAGCACCAACAGTCCCAGCACCAGCGTGGTCAGGCTGGACAGGTGTTTGATGTATCTTTCGTTGCTGGCCCGCTGAGGGCGGACGCTGAGATACAAATCTTTGACGATGGTGGCCGATGCCTGCAGCAAATGCGCATTGATGTTGGACATAATCGCCGCCATCGGCGCCGCCAGAAAAATACCGGCGGCCAGCGGAGGCAGAACGGCGATCATCAGCTCAGGCAGAACCTGGTCGGGGATAGTGAGGTTGGGCAGAATCGCTCTCCCCAATGCTCCTGCCAGATGCATGCCGAGCATCAGAACGGTAATGACGAGGGTGCCGATGATGATGCCGCGGTGCAGCGCTTTACTGTCCCGATAGGAGATACAGCGTACCGCCGTGTTCGGCAGGCCGATAACGCCAAAGCACACCAGCAGCCAGAACGAGGTCATGAACGGTCCGGACAGCACATCGCCGGGACCGTGCGGAGAGACCAGCGCCGGGTCGATATGACGCAGTTTTTCCACTGCGACGGGCAGGCCGCCCGCGGCATAAATCACGCCGACCACCAGCAGCAACGTCCCCACCAACATCACGATGCCCTGCATGGCGTCATTGAGCACGCTGGCCCGGAAGCCGCCGAAAGCGGTATACAGCGCGATGGTGACGCCGAAGATCAACAGCCCGGTGTCATAAGGAATGCCGACCGCGGTTTCGAGCAGACGAGCCCCGCCGATAAACTGTACGGCCATGGCGCCGATGAAGGCGACCAGAAGACTGAGGCTGGCGAACCAGACCAGCAGCCGACTGCCGTAGCGGGCGTATAACATATCGTTGAGCGTGATCGCGTTATAGCGCCGCGCCAGAATCGCGAACTTTTTTCCCAGAATGCTGAGCGAGAGCAGCATGGTCGGCACCTGGATCATCGCCAGCAGTACCCAGCCAAGTCCATATTTATAAGCGGCGCCGGGACCGCCGATGAAAGAGCTGGCGCTCACGTAGGTCCCAATCAATGTCATGGCCAGCACGAAGCCGCCCATCGATCGGTTGCCGAGAAAATATTCACGCAGGAAATTGCCTTGCTGGCGGCGGGTATAGGCGTAAACGGACAGCCCGAAGACCAGCAGCAGGTAGGCGATCAGCGGAATGACGATCTGGCTATGCATCCTCATCCTCCAGCGAGATATCGCGGAACAGATGGCGGACCATCAGCCAGCATAGAATGATGAAGGCCAGCGGCAGCAGCAGGCACGACATCTCGAACCAGTGCGGCAGTCCGGTGATGCCGGATTCGTTACCTGGCAGATACGCGGCGGCAATCCACAGCAGCAGGTAACCCAGCGTCAGGCCGAGCGCCCAGCGCGCTTCCCGGTGTGCCTGAAGAAAACGTTTATCCATCTTGTTATACAACCCAATTGGTATTCATCAGTAAGCGTGTGCAAAACAGGGGATTTTACGGTATGTGAGCGCATTGCCTAGCAGGAATTCACGTTCAGGTGCGGATAGCTGGAGATAAACCGGTGCGTTTCTGAATGCGGGAAGGATGCAGAAAAAGCAGTAATCGACTGAATACTCGTTATTTTTATCTTTTATCACGGGGGCGAAAAGACAAGGCCGGTCGACTGCCTGAAAGCGATCGACCGGCCTTTATCTCGTCTGCGGCGTGTTACTGCAGGCCGAGTTTCTTCTCCAGATAGTGGATGTTGGTGCCACCATGCTGGAAGTTTTCGTCGTTCAGGATCTTCAACTGCAGCTCGATGTTCGTCTTGATGCCGTCGATGATCAGTTCCGCCAGCGCATTACGCATACGGGAGATCGCCACGTCGCGGCTTTCGCCATAGGTAATCAGCTTGCCGATCATGGAGTCGTAATAAGGAGGCACGGTATAGCCTGCATAGATGTGCGATTCCCAACGAACGCCAAAACCGCCCGGCGCGTGGAAACGCGTGATTTTACCCGGACTAGGCAGGAAGGTGTTGGGGTCTTCCGCATTGATACGACACTCGACCGCATGGCCGCGGACATGCACTTCTTCCTGTTTGATCGACAGCGGCAGACCGGCGGCGATGCGCAGCTGCTCTTTGATCAGGTCCACGCCAGTGACCATTTCGGTGACGGGATGTTCCACCTGAATACGGGTGTTCATTTCTATGAAATAGAATTCGCCGTTTTCATACAGGAATTCGAACGTACCGGCGCCGCGATAGTTGATGTCCACGCAGGCCTTGGCGCAGCGTTCGCCGATGTAACGGCGCAGTTCGCTGGTGATGCCCGGCGCTGGCGCTTCTTCCAGCACTTTCTGGTGGCGACGCTGCATGGAGCAGTCACGCTCAGCCAGATAGATCGCCTGGCCCTGACCGTCCGCCAGTACCTGAATTTCCACGTGGCGTGGGTTTTCCAGGTATTTTTCCATGTAGACCATATCGTTGTTGAACGCGGCCTTGGCTTCCGCCTTGGTCATGGAAATGGACTGTTCCAGCTCTTTATCGCTGCGGACGACGCGCATACCGCGTCCGCCGCCGCCGCCGGAAGCTTTGATAATCACCGGGTAACCGATGCGTTTAGCAAAGGCGCGGTTCTTTTCCATATCGTCGCCCAGAGGACCATCGGAACCAGGAACGCAGGGAACGCCGGCTTTTTTCATCGCGCTGATCGCGGACACTTTATCGCCCATCAGGCGAATGGTGTCAGCGCGAGGGCCGATAAAGATAAAGCCGGAGCGCTCAACCTGTTCGGCGAAGTCGGCGTTTTCGGACAAGAAGCCGTAACCGGGGTGGATGGCCACCGCGCCGGTAATTTCAGCGGCGGAGATCAATGCGGGAATGTTCAGGTAGCTTTTGGTGGACGGCGCAGGGCCGATGCACACCGTTTCGTCAGCCAGCAATACGTGTTTCAGGTCGCGATCCGCCGTGGAGTGCACGGCGACGGTTTTGATGCCCAGCTCTTTGCAGGCACGCAAAATACGCAACGCGATCTCACCACGGTTAGCGATAACAATTTTATCTAGCATGGTACGCCCCGTTATTCGATGACAACCAGCGGCTCGTCAAATTCAACCGGTTGACCGCTTTCCAACAGAATGGCTTTCACCACGCCTGCTTTATCTGCTTCGATTTGGTTCATCATTTTCATGGCTTCGACGATGCACAGCGTATCGCCGACGTTAACCTGCTGGCCGACTTCCACAAACGCTTTCGCTTCCGGGCTTGGCGTACGGTAGAACGTCCCTACCATCGGCGAACGTACGATGTGACCGCTGATTGCGGCGGGTGCTGCGGCGACTTCGGCTACCGGCGTTTCGGCCACGGTAGCGGTCAGTGCAGGCTGAGGCTGCATCGGCGCATAGGCCTGCTGCATCATCGGATAGGGCTGTGCAGCGGGGGAACGGCTGATGCGTACTGACTCTTCACCTTCGGAAATTTCCAGTTCGGCGATGCCGGATTCTTCAACCAGTTCAATCAGTTTCTTGATTTTACGAATATCCATGAATGGGGTTCCGTACTCTTGTTAATTGGAAATTGACAGGCGTTTTACGGCCGTCTGTAAAGCGTAGCTATAACCATCTGCACCCAGGCCACAAATGACCCCGACTGCCACATCGGACAGATAGGAGTGGTGGCGGAAGGGTTCACGCGCATGCACGTTAGACAGATGAATTTCGATAAAGGGGATGGCGACCGCCAGCAGCGCATCCCGCAGCGCAACGCTGGTATGGGTATACGCCGCTGGGTTGATCAGAATGAAGTCGGTGTTGCCTCTGGCCTGATGAATGCGGTCGATCAGCGTGTGCTCTGCGTTGGACTGCAGATGCGACAGCTGAACGTTCAGCGCCAGTGCTTCTTGTTCCAATCCGTTAACGATTTCCGTCAACGTGGTACGGCCATACTTCTCAGGCTCGCGGGCGCCCAGAAGATTCAGATTCGGACCGTTCAAAAGCAAAATGTTGAACTTATCTACCATTATGCTGCTATCTCCCGCGATTCGCTTGGTGCTGCACAAAATAGCGCGAAGCTATTCGTTTGTCACCTTTCTAGGCGCAAATTGTCCGATGCCTAAAAACAAAGTCGTGCATTATAATCATTTCGTTGCAATTAGCAGCCATATAGTGGCTTTATCTGCGGAGATATTCATCTCAGCTTCCTTTCCGCCCCGTTTCGGCGCTTTTATCACACCGCTAGACCCCGGAGCTTCAGCGCCACCACTGGCGAAATTTTTTATAACGCATCAGTAACAAAATGAGGGCGAGAAGAGTATAGAAAATAGGTTGCGGAGACAACGTTTTAACCGACCAAATGTAGTGGATAGGGGCAAGAATAGCGACGAGATAAAGCGTGTTATGCAATTTTTGCCAGCGAGATCCCAACTTGCGCATCATGGCCTGCGTGGACGTCAGCGCCAGCGCCAGCAGGAATATCCAGCTGACAATGCCGAGCGTGAGATAGGGGCGGGAGAAAAGCTCGCTGACCAGCAGCGAAAGGTGACTGAGTCCCCATTCCAACAGCGCGTAGCTCGTCAGATGCAGCGTCGCCCAGGCGAAGCACCACAGGCCGACGGGCCGTCGACAGCGGATTAGCAGCGGCTGTTTGCCATAGCGCGCCAACGGCGCTATCGCCAGGGCGGCCAATAGCCATTTCAGCGCGATTCTGCCGGTAAAATGCTGGATATCCTTCGCCGGATCGGCGCTCAGCCATCCCTGGTTCGCGGTCAGAAACAGCCACAGTAGCGGCAATATTCCCGCCAGATGAATCAGTACCTTAATCCAAAACAGGTGTCGGGGGTGCAAACGCATTCGACGCTGACTCCACGTGTTGGGCTCGAATAATTTAGAAGTTCGCCCGCAAATCCAGACCGCGGTACAACGAGGCCACCTCGTCTGCATACCCGTTGAACAGCAGGGTCGGTTGCCGCTGCACATCGAGAATACCGCCCGCGCCGATCACCCGTTCCGTCGCCTGCGACCAGCGTGGATGGTCCACGTGCGGGTTCACGTTGGCATAAAAACCATATTCGTTCGGCGCCGATAAGTTCCAGGTCGAGGGAGGTCGTTCGTGCGTGAAGCGGATTTTCACGATGGATTTAATGTTTTTGAATCCGTATTTCCACGGCGCCATCAGCCTCAGCGGCGCGCCGTTTTGCGGCGGCAGCGTTTTGCCGTAAACGCCCACGGCCATCAGCGTCAGCGGGTTCATCGCTTCATCCATCCGCAGCCCTTCGACGTAAGGGTAATTCAGTCCCCCGCCGATAAAGCTGTCCTTTTGTCCCGGCATCTGTTCAGGATCGTAGAGCGTCTGAAACGCGACATAGCGCGCGTTGCCGGTAGGATTGGCGAATGCGATAAGTCGAGAAAGCGGAAAGCCGATCCAGGGCACAACCATCGACCAGGCCTCAACGCAGCGGAATCGATAGATGCGTTCTTCCAGCGGGAAGCGCTTGAGAATGTCGTCCATATCCAGCGTGATGGCTTTGGCGACTTCGCCGTCGATCTCGATTTTCCAGTCTTCGGTTTTCAGGCCGCCCGCGTTGGCCGCCGGGTCCGCCTTATCCAGTCCGAACTCGTAAAAGTTGTTGTAACCGATGACTTTGTCTTCCGGCGTGAGCGGCAGATCCAAGCGCCAGTTCGGCGGCTGATTGAAGGTCAGCGGTTTGCCCGGCGGGGCTTTAGGCCTTTCTCCGCCTTTGAGCCAGGACAGCAAGTCCGCCTGCGCGGACAGCGGTAACGAGAGGGCTGCGGTGGAGATGCCCAGAAACTTCAGCAGTTGGCGACGCTGGTGGAACAGGGCTTCCGGCGTGACATCTGCTTCGGTCGGCGTGCGATTTTTTTTCATGGTATTCCGCCTTTATGCCTGTGTGGTGACTCGATGCGCGGCGTTCAACTGGTGTACCACGGTATGGCTTGGGCCTATTTCTGTCGGCGTGATGGGCGCGGCCGTAAGAAAAGGGGGGCGAACTCCGCGAGTCAACGGGGTTATATCCGGTGTCTCTAAACCGTTTGCGCACGGCTCATCGTCAAAGGGATCGCTAGCAGGGTCCAAATGAGGCGGTTCTTAATATATAGATGATTCCGCCGCGGAGAGATTCCGTGCAATAAAGAAAATTTTTCTCTGTCTGAGCGTCATGCGAAGAGACCACCCGAATAGGGATGGTCTAAAAAGAATAGCCCTGGCGGGTTTAACGCAGCTTCACCAGAGTACGGCCCGTCACCCGGTTAGCGATGAGATCGGCGGCGGCGGCGGGCACCTCTGTCAACCGGATCTCTTTGACGACCTGGTGATAGAACGAGGCGGGCAGCAGTTCGGCCAGCCGTTCCCAGGCCTTTTGTCGGCGCGGCGGCGGCGCCATGACCGAATCCACGCCCTGTAGCCGCACGTTGCGCAGAATGAACGGCATGACGGTCGTCGGCAGCGCGATGCCTCCGGCCAGACCGCAAGCGGCGACCGTTGCGCCATAATTCATCTGCGCCAGCAGGGTCGCCAGCACGTTATCACCCACGGTATCGATAGCGCCGGCCCAGCGCTGTTTCTCCAGTGGACGCGGCGCGGTGGTAAATTCCTGTCGGTCGAGCACCTGACCTGCGCCCAGTTGCCGCAGGTAATCGGCGTTTTCCGTCCGTCCGCTCAGCGCGGTCACCTGATACCCTAGCGCATGAAGCAGCGCAATGGCGGTGCTGCCCACGCCGCCGCTGGCGCCGGTGACGATAATCTCGCCGTCTGCAGGCGTGACGCCGCCTTCTTCCAATGCCATGACGCACAGCATGGCGGTAAATCCTGCGGTGCCAATGATCATGGCCTGACGTGTCGAGAGTCCTTCAGGCAGCGCGACCAGCCAGTCGCTTTTCACCCGAGCCGACTGCGCGAGTCCGCCCCAATGATTCTCCCCGACGCCCCAGCCGGTCAGAATCACGGACTGCCCGACGACGAAAGCGTCGTCGTCGCTGCGGTGTACGGTTCCCGCGAAGTCAATGCCGGGTATCATGGGAAACTGGCGGACAATTTTTCCTTGGCCTGTGATAGCCAGCGCATCTTTATAGTTGATGCTCGACCAGGATACATCGACGGTCACGTTCCCTTCCGGCAGTTGCGTCGGGTCGATGGTGCGGACTTCAGGCACCGTTTTACCCTGGTGCTGTTCGAGAATCAGAGCCTGCATTGCATTACCTCCTTATCAGAGATCGAACAAATGGGTAGAGGGAAGTCAGGTAATGACTATATTGGTAATAGACATGACATGCACTGATAAACCGCAAGGAGCAGGCGGCTGTGCCGCTGCCGCATTTATTCGGTTATAAGGCCTAGGAGTAAAAGACCCAAGGATGAGATTGACCACCAAACTTTCCATGCTGATGACGACGCTGACCCTGTTGGCGATTGCGCTAATGTTCGTCAGCAGTATCTCCAGCTTCATTTACTACAGCCAGAAACGCATGGAGCACCAACTTAAAGCGGTGGCGACCAGCGTCGATCAGGCCCTGCTGGCGAACTCGCCCAGCGAGATCGCAGCGTGGCTGCCGCCGGTGATGAGGAGCCTGGGGATCGTCGAGCTGGAGATCCAGCAGGGGCAGGACAGCAGCGATGTCGTCAGCCTGCGGGAAGACAAGCCCGATGACCGGACGATTATGTATCGCCGGGCGCAGATGTCGCTCATGCAGCATCCCAATATTTCGCTGAAAATGATCTACGTCGATCCGCTGATGGGCTCCCCCCGTTATCTGTTTTCGTTTCTGTCCGTCATGGCGGTGATGCTGGTGATGTCGATCGCCATCTTTTATGCCGTGCGCTGGCTGCGGCGGCAGATGGCTGGGCAGGAGCGGCTTGAAGCGCGCGCGGAGCGCATTCTCTACGGCGACAGCGAAGTGGTGCCGTCCGGCTCTGGTCGCGAATGGCCGGTCAGCGTCAGCGGCGCGCTCGACAAGCTGTTGGGCGATCTGGTGGAAGCACGGGAAGCCAAAGGTCGAGTGGATACACTGATCCGCGCCTTTGTCGCACAGGATGCGGAAACCGGTTTAAATAACCGGTTTTTCTTCGATAACCAACTGGCGACACAGCTGGAAGATCCGGAGTCCGTTGGCACTCACGGCGTGGTGATGATGGTCCGACTACCGGATTTCGACACGTTGCATGGCACTCACGGTTATGACAGCTCGCTGGCGGAATACTGCACGGCCCTGATTAATCAGCTTGCTTTGTTCGTTCACCGCTATCCGGCTGTGCTGGTGGCCCGCTATCACCACAGCGATCTCGCGGTGCTGCTGCCGCATCGAACGTTGAAGGAGGCGGAAGGCGTCGCGGCGCAGATGGTGCGGGACGCTGAGCGCCTGCCCGCGCCGTCTTGCATTGATAAAGACGATATTTTGCATATTGGCATCTGCGCCTACCGCGGCGGTCAGCGGGTGGATCAGGTGATTGAGAATGTGGAAGACGCAACCCGTCATGCCGTATTGCAAGGTGGCAGCGGCTGGTGCGTTTTTGACCGTCGCGTGCCGGAAAAAGGACGGGGGAGCGTGAAGTGGCGCACGTTGCTGGAAGACACGCTGTCGCGCGGCGGCCCGCGTCTCTACCAAAAACCGGCAATCACCAGTGAAGGCAGGGTGCATCACTACGAGCTAAGCAGCCGTATCGACGATGGCACGCAGGAATTACTGGAAGCAGAGTATATGCCGCTGGTGCGCCAGCTCGGTCTCACCGCCAGCTACGAACGGTTGCTGGTGACCCGCACGCTCGCGCTGATAGCGGGTGATACCGACGTTACGCTGGCAATCCCTATTACCGTGGATTCCCTGCTACAGCCTTCATTCCTGAGGTGGTTATGCGAAGCGCTGCAACAGAGTGCTCACGAACAGCGTTCTCGTCTGCTGCTGGAACTGGCCGAGGCCGACGTGTGTCAGTACCTCGGCCGTTTGCGTCCGGTGATTGCCGAACTGACCGGGCTGGGCTGTCGGTTGGTGGTGGCGCAGGCTGGTCTGACGCTGGTGAGCAGCGACTATATCAAGTCACTGCCGGTCGAGGTGATCAAACTGCATCCGGCGTTGGTGCGCGGGGTCGATCAGCATCCGGAGAACCAGCTATTGATCCACAGCCTGACCGAAGCCTGCGTCGGTACGAAGACGCGCGTTTGCGCCGTCAGCGTTCGTACCCGCGAAGAGTGGCTGACGTTATTGGATAAGGGGGTTCGCGGTGGTCAGGGCGCATTGTTTGCCAACTCGGCGTCCGTCGGGAATACGCTGAAAAAATATTCACAGCAGTTCCATGTTTAATATGAATGTCCGGCCCGATTTAGCGTAGAATGAGCGCGCCGTGGAGAGCATGTCGTTACTGCTGATATCACCGCGAAAATGTTAGATTTTATGTCCGTTGTCGGCGCAAATTTTCGGGATTGTGCGCGGCCAGTCTAGATGCCGCCTGAGGGTACCCCCCTCCATGAGTTTCGTGCCTAACCCAAATTTGTGCGGCATACGTCTTTTTCACCGTAGCAGAGCCTGTTCGCGCCTTGTCGCTGCTGCGTGTGGTTGGTAAAGTAGGCGGATTTTATTTATTTCCGCCCCCAGCTTGCAGGATTATCCTTTAGTTATGTTTAAGAAATTTCGTGGCATGTTTTCCAACGACTTGTCCATCGACCTGGGTACCGCCAATACCCTGATTTATGTAAAAGGACAGGGCATTGTATTGAACGAACCTTCCGTGGTGGCGATTCGCCAGGACCGCGCGGGTTCTCCGAAAAGTGTTGCCGCAGTAGGCCATGACGCCAAACAGATGTTGGGCCGTACGCCGGGCAATATCGCGGCTATCCGTCCAATGAAGGATGGAGTGATTGCCGATTTCTTCGTGACTGAGAAAATGCTGCAGCACTTTATCAAACAGGTGCATAGCAACAGCTTCATGCGCCCCAGCCCGCGCGTGTTGGTCTGTGTTCCGGTCGGTGCGACTCAGGTTGAACGCCGCGCGATCCGTGAATCCGCACAGGGTGCGGGTGCGCGCGAAGTGTTCCTGATTGAAGAACCTATGGCGGCGGCTATCGGCGCGGGGCTGCCGGTATCTGAAGCGACTGGCTCCATGGTGGTGGATATCGGTGGCGGTACCACGGAAGTGGCGGTGATCTCCCTGAATGGCGTGGTCTACTCCTCTTCGGTCCGCATTGGCGGCGACCGCTTCGACGAAGCCATCATCAATTACGTTCGCCGTAACTACGGATCGCTGATCGGCGAAGCGACGGCGGAACGCATCAAGCACGAAATCGGCTCCGCCTACCCGGGCGACGAAGTCCGTGAAATTGAAGTGCGCGGCCGTAACCTGGCTGAAGGGGTACCGCGTGGCTTCACGCTGAACTCCAACGAAATTTTGGAAGCCCTGCAGGAGCCGCTGACCGGCATCGTCAGTGCGGTCATGGTCGCACTGGAACAATGCCCGCCAGAGCTGGCGTCCGACATTTCCGAACGCGGCATGGTGCTGACCGGCGGTGGCGCTCTGCTGCGCAACCTGGACCGTCTGCTGATGGAAGAGACCGGCATTCCAGTGGTGGTCGCGGAAGATCCGCTGACCTGCGTTGCGCGTGGCGGTGGTAAAGCGTTGGAAATGATCGACATGCATGGCGGCGATTTGTTCAGCGAAGAATAATCCGGCCTGCCAGAAATAAAGAAGGGGGAAACCGTATGGATGAAGGTTTGTTGTGTTCATCCCGTCTGGTTGCCCCCTTTTTCATTGTCGAGGAATACGCCATTTTATGAAGCCGATTTTTAGCAGGGGTCCCTCCTTGCAACTGCGACTTTTTCTAACCGTCATCACCGCCATTGTCATCATTATTGCTGACAGTCGGCTCGGTACGTTTGTCAAAATCCGCACTTATATGGATACCGCCGTCAGCCCGTTCTATTTTCTGGCGAATGGTCCGCGCGCGGCGTTGGACAAGGTCTCGGCCAAGCTGACCTCCCGGGAACAGCTGGAGCGCGAGAACGCGGCGCTGCGCCAGGAGCTGTTATTGAAGAACAGCGACCTGTTGCTGCAAGGACAGCTCAAGCAGGAGAACGCGCGGCTACGCGAACTGCTGGGCTCTCCGTTGCGGCAGGATGAACACAAGATGGTGACGCAGGTCCTCTCCGCCGGTATCGACCCTTACAGCGATCAGGTTGTGATCGACAAAGGCGCCGTCAACGGCGTGTATGAAGGCCAGCCGGTCATCAGCGATAAAGGCGTTGTCGGACAGGTGATCGCCGTCGGACAACTGACCAGCCGCGTGTTGCTGATTTGCGATGCTTCTCACGCACTGCCGATCCAGGTGCTGCGTAATGACATCCGCTTGATTGCCGCGGGCAACGGCTGCACGGAAGATTTGCAATTGGAGCATTTGCCGAACAATACCGATATCCGTGTCGGAGATGTGCTGGTCACCTCCGGTCTGGGGGGACGCTTCCCCGAAGGCTATCCCGTGGGCGTCATTTCTTCGGTGAAAGTCGACACTCAACGTGCCTATACGGTCATCCAGGCGCATCCCACGGCGGGACTGCAGCGTTTGCGCTATCTTCTCCTATTGTGGGGAGGGGATAACGACGCCCACGCCGCCATTTCTCCGCAGGAAGTGCAACGAGTAGCGAACGAACGCCTGATGCAGATGATGCCGCACGTGCTGCCGTCTCCTGACTCGATGGGACCGCCGGCGCCCCCGGCGAACGTGGCTTCTCCGACGGATAGCGCTCCTGCGGGCGGTCGCGCGCCGAGGGGCGAGCAATGAATCGTTATCGTCGCAACGGCAACGGGATTATCTGGCTGTCGTTCCTGATAGCACTGGTGCTGCAAATTATGCCGTGGCCGGATGACATCTATATGTTCCGCCCCTCCTGGCTGACGTTGTTCCTGATTTACTGGGTGATGGCGCTGCCGCACCGGGTAAATGTGGGAACCGGCTTCATTCTTGGGATCATCACCGATCTGATTCTTGGAGCGACGCTGGGCGTGCGCGCGTTGGGACTGAGCATCGTGGCCTATCTGGTGGCGTTTCGCTTCCAGCTCTTCCGCAACATGGCGCTGTGGCAGCAGGCCTTGATCGTCATGCTGCTGTCGCTGTTGTTGGATCTGTTGGTCTTCTGGGCAGAGTTTTTGGTTCACGACGTGACGTTTCGTCCGGAAGCGCTATGGAACTGCGTGGTCGATGGTGCGTTGTGGCCGTGGCTGTTTTTATTGATGCGGAAAATCCGCCGTCAGTTCACCGTACAATAGAGGTCGTGCATGACAGCACTGTATTTAGCGTCATCGTCTCCCCGGCGTAAAACTCTTCTGGAGATGTTGGAGATCCCGTTCGTGACGCTGACGGCTGACGTGGAAGAGCAGAGACGGCCTGGCGAAACGCCGGAACACTACGTGAGTCGTCTTGCGCAGGATAAAGCGGCGGCGGGCGTGGCCGTCGCGCCGCAGGATCTCCCTGTGCTCGGCGCGGACACCATCGTGGTTCTGGAAGGCGATGTGCTGGAAAAACCACGCGACGAGGCGCACGCCGCCGAGATGCTGCGGACGCTGTCCGGCCGTCGGCATCAGGTGATGACGGCCATAGCACTGGCCGATAAAGAAAAAACATTAAGTCAACGTGTGGTCACCGAAGTGGTTTTTCGGCGGCTCTCAGAACAGGATATCGTTAGCTACATTGCCAGCGGTGAACCCATGGATAAAGCCGGCGCCTATGGTATCCAGGGCAAAGGCGGGTGCTTCGTAAAATCCATTGCGGGAAGTTACCACGCTGTTGTGGGACTGCCGCTGGTGGAAACCCTTGACTTGTTCAGCCGATTTGCCGAACTGCGTACAGCAAGAGGAACCCATGACCGCTGAGTTACTGGTAAACATTACACCTTCAGAAACGCGCGTCGCTTACATTGACAACGGCACGATGCAGGAAATTCACATCGAGCGCGAAGCCAAGCGCGGCATCGTCGGCAACATCTATAAAGGGCGGGTCAGCCGCGTGCTGCCCGGCATGCAGGCGGCGTTTGTCGATATTGGTCTGGATAAGGCGGCTTTTTTGCACGCCTCCGACATCATGCCGCATACCGAATGCGTGGCGGGCGACGAACAGAAAAACTTCCACGTCCGCGACATTGCGGAGTTAGTGCGTCAGGGACAAGATCTCATGGTGCAGGTGGTCAAGGACCCCTTGGGCACCAAAGGCGCGCGTCTGACGACGGACATCACACTGCCTTCGCGCTATCTGGTCTTCATGCCGGGCGCCTCGCACGTCGGCGTCTCCCAGCGTATCGAAAGCGAAACTGAACGTGAGCGCCTCAAACGTATCGTTTCCGCCTACTGTGACGAACAGGGCGGATTCATCATTCGCACCGCCGCCGAAGGCGTGGGCGAGCAAGAGCTGACGGAAGACGCCGCTTTCCTGAAACGCCTGTGGGCCAAGGTGATAGAGCGTAAAAAGCGCAATAAAACCCGTTGCCAGCTGTATGGCGAACTGGCATTGGCGCAGCGTATCCTGCGGGATTTCGCCGGCGCGGAGTTGGATCGCATTCGCGTCGACTCTAAGCTGACCTTCGACTCTCTGGTGGAGTTCACCTCCGAATATATCCCCGAGATGGCCAGTAAGCTGGAGCTTCATGCGGGTAAGCAGCCGATTTTCGACCTCTACGATGTGGAGAACGAGATTCAACGCGCGCTGGATCGCAAGGTGGAGCTAAAGTCAGGCGGCTATTTAATCATCGATCAGACCGAGGCGATGACGACGATTGATATCAACACCGGCGCCTTCGTCGGGCATCGCAATCTGGATGAAACCATCTTCAATACCAATATCGAAGCGACGCAGGCGATAGCCCGCCAGCTGCGACTACGTAATCTGGGCGGCATCATCATCATCGACTTTATTGATATGAGCAACGAAGACCATCGTCGCCGCGTGCTGCATTCGCTGGAGCAGGCGCTCAGTAAAGATCGGGTAAAAACCAGTATTAGCGGTTTCTCTCAACTAGGATTAGTGGAGATGACCCGTAAGCGTACCCGTGAGAGTATCGAGCACGTATTGTGCAGCGGCTGCCCCACCTGTCACGGTCGCGGGACGGTGAAAACGGTTGAGACCGTCTGCTACGAAATCCTGCGTGAAATAGTGCGCGTACACCATGCTTACGATTCCGACCGCTTCCTGGTTTACGCCTCGCCGCGTGTTGGCGAGGCGCTGAAAGGCGAAGAGTCCCATGCTCTGGCCGAGGTGGAAGTCTTCGTCGAGAAGCAGGTCAAAGTCCAGATCGAACCCCTGTACAGTCAGGAGCAGTTCGACGTAGTGATGATGTAATACAGACGGCGTGTGAATACCGGCGGCCGGCGATAGCGGAAAACGCAGAGTCGACGCGGTGCGGAGACGGCATATCTGACAGCCTCGCTGCCGGTGATGGACAACAAGGAGACATGCGTGAGGCGACTGCCCGGAATCTTACTTGCTACGGGAGCCACCCTTATTGTACTGGTTGCGCTGGGGGTCAGTGGACTGAGGCTTGTCATGCCGCATCTGGACGATTTGAGGCCGAGGCTGGTGGCTTGGGCGCAGTCAATCTCCGGGACTTCCATCGAGGTCGCGGGTCTTCACGGCAGCTGGGAGCCGTTCGGCCCCACGCTGGAAATCAACCATATTCGCATTCAGCATCCGGATGCTGACTGGCAGTCCGAACGGGTCACGCTGGCGCTGGATGTGTGGCAATCCTTGCTTCATCTGCGCTGGCAGTTCCGCGATCTGACCTTTTACCAGATGCAGCTGGACATCAAACATCCCCTCAATTTTTCGCAAAAAAATAACGATAGCGGCTGGCAGGCAAATCAAGTGGCCGACCTGTTTCTGCGGCAGTTCGACCGCTTCGATTTGCGCGACAGCCATATCACCTTTTTGACGCCCTCCGGCCCGCGAGCCGAACTATTTATTCCCCAACTCACCTGGCTAAATGGCCACAACCGCCATCGCGCCGAGGGGCAAATCAGCCTGTCGAGTTTTAACGGACAGCATGGCGTGGTGCAGATGCGCATGGATTTGCAGGACGATCAGGGATGGCTGAATGACGGCACACTTTATCTGCAAGCCGATGATATCGACATGAAGCCCTGGCTGAGCCGCTGGTTGCGAAGGAATACCGGTCTGGAGAATGCGGACTTTAGTCTGGCGACCTGGCTGCATGTGCGTAACGGCGAGATCGCCGGGGGCGACATTCTGCTGAATAAAGGGACGGCGGGCTGGCGCGACGGCAAAGAGACCCATCGCATCAGCGTCGACAGTATGATGCTGCAGGCTAGTCGACAGGATAGCGGCTGGCAGTTGACCATCCCAACATTGAATGTTGCGACGGACGGGCAGGACTGGCCTCAGGCGGCCGTCTCCGCGCTGTGGCTTCCTGCCGATAAGCCGGTCGATGGCGAGGCGCTACAGGGCGAACTGCGAGTTCGCAGCGGCAGTTTGGCGCTGGAGCGTTTTACGCCGCTATTGCCCTTGCTCTCTTCCGCGATGCCAGAGCTGAAAACACGCTGGCAGGCGTTGCAGCCAAAAGGCCAACTGACCACGCTGGCGCTGGATATTCCGCTGGCGACGCCGCAGGACAGTCGCTTTCAGGTGGGTTGGCAAGATGTCAGCTGGCAGCCCTGGCAGATGCTACCGGGCGTTGACCATTTTTCCGGTACGGTGAGCGGAAGCGTGGGAAGCGGTCAGGTGCATCTTCAACTGAAACAAAGCACGTTGCCTTATCCAGGCATGTTCCGCGCGCCGCTGGAAATGGCGAAGGTGGAAGGGAACCTGTATTGGCGGAGCGACGACCAAGGGTGGACGCTATGGTCGAAGGGGTTGGACGTCCAGGCCAAATCGCTCTGGGCCAACGGCGATTTTGACTACCATCATCCCGCGCAGGGTGAGCCGCAGCTGAATATTCTCGCCGGGCTGCGTTTAAGCGATGGGGCGGAGGCGTGGCGTTATTATCCCGAACATTTTATGGGAAAAAGTCTGGTCAATTACCTCAGTCAGGCGGTGCAGGGCGGCTCGGTAGACAACGGCACCCTGATATTTTCCGGCAACCCATCGCACTTTCCCTTTGCGCATCATGATGGACAGTTTCAGGTGTGGGTGCCGCTGAAAAACGCCAAGTTCGGCTTTCAGCCCGGCTGGCCCGCATTGGACAGTGAAAATATCACGCTCAATTTCCTGAATAACGGGCTGTGGATGAATGCGCCGCAGGCGCGGCTCGGCAATGTTAAAGGCCGGAACATCGATGCCGCGATCCCCAACTTTCAGCAGGAGCTGCTGCTGATAAATGGCGACCTGAACGGCAGTGGCAAAGATGTGAGTGATTACTTCATGCAGACGCCGCTGAAATCCACGCTGGGAACGACGCTGCAACAATTGCAGATCGGCGGTAACGTGGCCAGCACGCTGCATTTGTCTATCCCGCTGAACGGTAAGCAGGTACGGGCGAGCGGCGAGGTCACGATGAATGACAATAGCCTGTTCATCAAACCGCTAGGCGTCACGCTGCGCCAGCTCAACGGTCGCTTCAGTTACGACAACGGTAATTTGAAGAGCGAGCCGTTGCAGGCCAGCGTATTCGGCCAGCCGCTGACCGCCAGTTTCACCACGGAAGAGCAGGAAAACGCGTTTCAGGTCAATGTGGATCTGCTGGGGAGCGTACAACCGGCGCGGCTGCCGGGCTTACCTGCCGACGTCGTGAGTGCGTTGGGCGGCAACGCGACGTGGAAAACACAAGTGGGCGTGACGCTGCCGCACAAGGGCGGCGTCACCTACGATATCAACGCCCAGGCCGACCTGAAAGAAGTAAGCAGTCACTTACCTTCTCCGCTCGACAAGGCCGCAGGCAAAGCGCTCCCGGTCCAGCTGAGCGCTAAAGGCGATCTGCGCGGCTTTACGGTACAGGGCGTGTTGGCGAAAAGTCAGCGATTTAACAGCCGTTGGCTGCTGAAGAAACAGTCGGTCGTGTTGGCACAGGCTGTCTGGCAGAACGGCGGTAAAAATATGCCGGCTCTGACCGGCGAGGACGGCATCACGCTGCATCTCCCGGAGCTTGACGGCGAACGCTGGCTGGGGCTGCTGTCCGGCGCGAAGTCCGGCCTGGGGTCGGGAGGCGGCGGACTTTCGCTCCCGGCGCGCGTCACCGTGACGACGCCGCAGTTGACGCTGGCGGGCCAGCAATGGCGCGATCTGGCGCTGAGCGCGTATTCCACTGCGGGCGGCACCGCGGTGACGGCGCGCGGCCGCGAGATCGACGGACGCCTGGAAATCCCGCGTACCGGCGTGTGGCGGAGCGACGTGCGCTATCTTTACTACAACCCTCAATGGTCCGGGAGCGCGGCTTCCCAGACGTCGGGCAAAGCTTCCGCGCCCTTTACCATCACCAACGAAACTTTTGCCGGGTGGCCTACGCTACAGGTGAACTGCACCGAATGTTGGGCGATGGGACAAAATCTGGGCCGGATTCAGGCTCTGTTGGTGCCTGAGAGAAACAAAATTTCGATCCGCCACGGGCTGGTGGATGACGGCAAGGCGCGTTTGACGATCGACGGCAGCTGGCAGCAGGCCGAGGGGGGAAGCCGCACTTCGCTGAAAGGCGTGCTGTCCGGCGATAGCCTGACGGAGAGCGCCGAGTGGCTGGGCATTGCCACGCCGCTGCGGGGTGAGTCATTCAACATCGATTATGATCTTTACTGGCATGGCGAGCCGTGGTCTCCGGACGTGCCCACGCTTAGCGGTATCCTGCAGACGCATCTTGGCAAAGGGGAAATCACCAGCGCGAGCAGCGGGTCGGCCGGGCAACTGCTGCGCCTCATCAGCTTCGATGCGCTGCTGCGCAAATTGCAGTTCGACTTCAACGATACCTTTAACAAAGGCTTCTATTTCGACAGCATCCGCAGCTCCGCCTGGATTAAGTCCGGCGTGCTGCATACCGATAATCTGTTGGTCGACGGGCTGGAGGCGGACATCGCGATGAGCGGCGATGTCGATCTGGTGAAGCGGCAGATCAACATGGAAGCCACGATCGCGCCGGAGCTGTCCGGTACGGTCGGGGTGGCCGCGGCTTTTGTGGTCAATCCCGTCGTCGGCGCGGCGGTATTTGCCGCCAGCAAAGTGCTGGCGCCGCTGTGGAATAAATTTTCCCTGATTCGTTACCATATTTCCGGTAGTGTGGATCAACCGAAGATTCAGGAAGTTCTGCGCGAAAAGCAGAAAGCCCGCGCGGCGACATCCGGCCAGTAAGGGCGGTATGTTTATCTGATTACCTTGACATTAAGAGTGACATCCTATGAGTCTGACGTTAGTCAGTGAGCAATTACTCACAGCCAACAAGCTGAGCCTAAACGATTTAAACGCCATTCTGGAGACGCTGAATGCGCGTCGTCTGGACTATGCCGATCTCTATTTCCAATCCAGCTACCATGAGTCTTGGGTATTGGAAGATCGCATCATCAAAGACGGGTCCTACCATATCGATCAGGGCGTGGGGATCCGGGCCGTCAGCGGCGAAAAAACGGGGTTCGCCTACGCCGACCAAATTACCTTGAACGCCCTGCAACAAAGCGCTCAGGCGGCCCGCAGTATTGTAAGAGAACAGGGCGACGGACGCGTGCATGCTCTTGGCGAGTCGGCGCATCGCGCGCTGTATCCGAGCCAGAACCCGCTAGATAGCCTGACGCGGGAAGAGAAAATCGCCCTGTTGCAACGCGTGGACGCCACCGCGCGTGGGGAAGACGCCCGCGTGCAGGAAGTCAGCGCCAGCCTGACCGGTGTGTATGAGCTGGTGCTGGTGGCGGCAACCGATGGCACGCTGGCGGCGGATATCCGTCCGCTGGTGCGCCTGTCCGTCAGCGTACTGGTGGAACAGGACGGCAAGCGTGAACGTGGCTCCAGCGGCGGCGGCGCGCGTACCGGTTACGACTATTTCTGGCAGTCTGTGGACGGCGAAGCGCGGGCGGAAGCCTGGGCGAAAGAAGCCGTACGTATGGCGCTAATCAACCTTTCCGCCGTCGCGGCCCCTGCGGGGTCGATGCCCGTCGTGCTGGGCGCGGGCTGGCCGGGCGTGCTGCTGCATGAAGCGGTCGGTCACGGTCTGGAAGGCGACTTCAATCGTCGCGGTACCTCCGTATTCAGCGGCCAGATAGGCAATCTGGTGGCATCTGAACTCTGTACCGTGGTGGATGACGGCACGATGGAAGGCCGTCGCGGCTCGCTGGCGATGGACGATGAGGGCGTTCCGGGTCAGTACAACGTGCTGATCGAGAACGGCGTATTGAAAGGTTACATGCAGGACAAGCTCAACGCCCGCCTGATGGGCGTCGCGCCGACCGGCAACGGTCGCCGTGAGTCCTATGCGCATCTGCCGATGCCGCGCATGACCAACACTTACATGCTGGACGGGAAATCCACGCCGGAAGAAATTATCGCCAGCGTCGACTACGGCCTGTATGCGCCGAACTTCGGCGGCGGTCAGGTGGACATCACCTCCGGCAAGTTCGTGTTTTCCACGTCGGAAGCCTATCTGATCGAAAAAGGTCGCATCACCAAGCCGGTCAAAGGCGCGACGCTGATTGGTTCCGGTATCGAAGCCATGCAGCAGATCTCTATGGTGGGCAACGATCTCTCGCTGGATATGGGCGTCGGCGTTTGCGGTAAAGAAGGCCAGAGTCTGCCGGTCGGCGTCGGTCAGCCGACGTTGAAGCTGGACAGCCTGACGGTAGGCGGCACGGCTTAATCACCCTCCGTTCTCCTCCGTCGTCTCGGCGTGCTGTCAGGGCGCCGCCGGCGGAGGCGTCTCCTGGCGATATCCTTGATAGGTCAGCGCCACCTTTTTGAAGTACTCCGTCAGATAATTAATGCACACCTGCACCTTCAACGGCAGATGATCCTTGCGCGTGTATAACGCATAGACCGGCCGCGGATCGGAATGGTAGTGGGAAAACAGAATCTCCACCTCACCGCGTTTAATCTCCTCAAGGACCCACATCAACGGCACATGCGAAATGCCCGCGCCGTGCTTGAGCCAGCGGATTAGCGTCTGGGAATCATTGGTGACGAAACGCCCCTGCGGCTTCAGACGCGTCGTCAACCCTTCCGGCGAGATCAGCTCGAATTCGCTGTCGGGCCGCACGCTGTATTCCAACCAGGAAAAGTTGTCGATGTCAGACAGTTTCTCTGGCGCGCCGTTCTGCGTCAGGTAGCTTTTGGCGGCGCAGACCACCATCGGCATCGAACCCAGACGGGTGGAAAACAGACTGGAGTCCTGCAGCGCCCCTACGCGAATCACGATGTCCAGACCGTCGGCGATCAAGTCCGGCGCGGGGATGCCGCTGACCAGATTGACGGACAGCCCCGGATACTCCTTCAGCATTTCCGCCGTCATCGTCGCCAGGACGTTTTGAGCCATGGTCGAGGTGCTGCCGATACGCAGCGTACCGATCGGCGTGTTGGTAAACGCATACAGCTGATCGTGAACTTCATGCGCTTCGACCAACATGCGACGGCAGCCGTGGTAATAGATTTTTCCCGCCTCGGTCAGCCCGATGCTGCGCGTACTGCGGTTCAGCAGCTTCACCTGCAACGCATTTTCCAGCTTGGTTACCGTTTGGCTGACGGCGGAGACGCTCATTTTCAACTGCCGGGCGGCGGCGGTAAATGAACCGAACTCCACCACTTTGGCGAAGACGGTCATGCTTTTTAATCGTTCCATTATTAAGCCTGGCTTAAAAGTGATTTAGATCACGCTGGGTAGATAAGGTCATAATAAACATCCATAATAAGGCGTGTCTAAACAGGAAGCGCGGTGTTCTCCTCGCCGGATTCCTGCCTTTGTTACCTCAATGAATGAAAAAGTAACCGCTTCATCATACCGATCATTCGTTATGTGTGTTCTTCATTATTGTTATCAGTCTTGCTGTGTCTTCCCCTCGCCCGCAGTCAATGGCTGCGGGCGGAGGTTTTTTTTGGTTATTTGCTATGCTGCTTACAGGGCGTATTACGCATCAGAGTGAGAGATAAGAAAAAGATGAATTCGCTTCCGGTCATGGTTCTGTTCGGCCTGTCGTTCCCGCCGGTATTTTTTGTCCTGCTGGTCTCGCTGGCGCTGTTTTATATTTGTCTCCGTCTGCTGCAGCCGACCGGGATCTACGATATCGTCTGGCATCCTGCGCTGTTCAACACCGCGTTGTTCTGCTGTCTGTTTTATCTGCTTTTCCGTTTCGGTCTTTGAGGTCGTTGTGAATACATCCGCTCTGACAATCTATCTGAAAAAATTTGCTCGCATCGCCATTACGCTGGTGTTGGTCCTGTTGGCCATCATGGCGATTGTGCGGGTGTGGGCGTTCTACACCGAGTCCCCCTGGACGCGCGACGCGCGATTCACCGCCGATATCGTCGCTATCGCGCCCGACGTCAGCGGACTGCTGACCGCCGTCAACGTCCACGATAACCAATTGGTCAAGAAAGGCGACATCCTGTTCGAAGTCGACAGACCTCGCTATCAGCAGGCGCTGGCCGAAGCGCGGGCGAACGTCGAATATTATCAATCGCTGGTCGTTGAGAAAAAACGGGAAGCAGGCCGTCGTCTGAAGCTCGGGACGCAGGCGCTGTCGCGCGAAGAAATCGAACAATACGGCAATACGCTGGAAACCACGAAACATCAGTTGGCGCAAGCACAGGCCGCGCTGGAACTGGCGCAGCTCGACCTGGATCGCACCGTCGTCCGCGCTCCGTCGGAGGGTTGGGTGACCAACCTGAATTTGCAGGTCGGTGAATTTATTACCCGCGGCGCGACCGTGGTCGCGCTGGTGAAAAAAGATTCTTATTACCTGTGGGCGTATATGGAAGAGACCAAGCTGGGCGGCGTTCGTCCCGGCTTACGGGTGGAAATCACGCCGCTCGGCAGCAACCGCATTTTGTACGGCACCGTGGATAGCGTGGCGGCGGCGGTGACTAACAGCAATATCACCACCGACAGCAGCGGTTTGGCGACGGTCGACTCCAATCTGGAGTGGGTGCGGTTGGCGCAGCGGGTGCCGGTGAAGATTCGGTTGGACCAACAGATGGGTAACCTCTACCCGGCGGGTACCACTGCGACGGTCGTGGTCACAGGGGAAAAAACGGAGCATACAAAATCCATGTCGCCGATGTTGAAACTGATGCACCGGCTGCGCGAGTTCGGGTAAAGCGCCGCCATGTTCAATTTCCCCGGATTCATCCGGCTGCGGTTTGCCTTCAAGCTGAGTTTCGCGATCCTGCTTTCGCTCATGCTCGGTTTTTATATGCAGCTTGAAACCCCGCGCTGGGCGGTGCTGACCGCCGCGATCGTGGCCGCCGGCCCCGCCTTCGCCGCCGGCGGGGAGCCATTTTCGGGCGCTATTCGCTATCGTGGGCTGCTGCGTATCCTGGGCACATTTATCGGCTGTATCGGGGCGCTGGTCATTATTGTCAGTACGGCGCGCGCGCCGGTCGTGATGCTGATGCTGAGCTGTCTGTGGGCGGGAGCCTGCGTATGGATCTCCTCGCTGGTGCGGGTGGAAAACTCCTACGCTTTTGGGCTGGCCGGCTATACCGCGCTGATTATCGTTGTGACGACGCAGAGTACGCCGCTTCAGGCGCCGCAGTTCGCCGTCGAACGCTGCAGCGAGATCGTGCTCGGCATCATGTGCGCTATCCTGGCGGATCTGCTGTTCTCCCCGCGATCCATTAAACAAGATATCGATCGTGCGATGAAAGCGCTGCTGTTGGATCAGTTCCAGCTGTTGCAACGCTGCGTGTCCGGCGCCTCGAAAGAGGAGCTGGATGCTAACTGGCATGCGCTGGTGCGTAATACTCAGGCGCTGAACGGCATGCGCAGCCAGCTGCGCGTCGAGTCGTCCCGCTGGCAGAACAGCAACCTGCGCCTCAAAAGCATGGTGACGCAGTCCTGGCTGATGATCACCCAGGCCTGTGAAACCTACCTGATCCTGCAAGACACCCAGGCGCCTATCAATGGCGCGCTGGCCCTGATGTTGGAGCAGCCCGTGACGTCGTCGGAAGAGGGACGTCAGCGCTTACGCCAGCTGCGCTATCTGGTGGCCGTCAACGGCGCCAGCCTGCCGCCGTCGCTGGTCGGCTGGGTCGCGACGGCGACGCGTTACCATTTACTGATGCGGGGCGTGCTGAACAACGGTCGTATCAACCGCATTGAGGCGGATGCGCTGACGGCGGACGCAGCGGTCAAAGCTACGTCGGCAGAAACCCATCACGCCATGATCAACGGGGTGCGGACCTGGGCGGCCACCACATTGGGGTGCCTGTTCTGGCTGGCGACGGGATGGAATTCCGGCAGCGTCTGCATGGTGATGCTCGCCGTCGTCACCGCGCTGGCGATGCGCTTGCCCAATCCGCGCATGATGGCCAAGGATTTTCTGGTCGGGACGCTGTTCGCGCTGCCGCTCGGCTCCTTGATGTTTATGCTGGTGCTCCCCGCCACCCAGCAAAGTCAGCTATTGCTGTGTCTCAGCCTCGGCCTGATGGCGTTCTTTATTGGTATCGAGGTACAGAAGCGACGGCTGGGATCGCTGGCGTCGCTAGCGACGACCATCAATATTCTGGTGCTGGATAACCCGATGACCTTCGATATCGCACAGTTCCTGGACAGCGCCATTGGGCAAGTCATCGGTTGCTTCCTGGCTTATCTGGTCATTTTGCTGATTCGGGACAACTCGCTGGCCTGGACGGGACGGACGCTGATGAACCGCTTCGTTTTCGGCGCGGTGTCGGCATTGAACACGCGTCAGGAACGGCGGCAGGACAACTACCTGCCCGCGCTGTATCAATACCTGTTTCTGCTACTGAACCGCTTTCCGGGCGATATCGCCAAGTATCGGCTGGCGCTGTCGCTGATTATCGCGCATCAAGGGCTGCGGCAGCTGGATATCCCGGTTAGCGAAACGCTGGCGTCGCATCATCGGCGGTTGCGCGCAACCGCCGGTCGGGTGATCAAGGCGAAACAGGATACGGCGCGCAGCCGCTATTTCACACAGCTGCTGGAGGAGATGGACGCGTATCAGCAGGCTTTGTTGGACCACCGGGTAGCGGAAAAAACCATTGCGTCGGTCAGTCGCCTGATCGCGCTGCTGCGGCGAAATCAGCATGCTTTCATCGGCTAACGACGCCGGACACGCGCAGGCTCACCGTGCCGCCCGGCGGGCTATCTTTGTTTAGGTGGACGGTCTAATATCTTCCTTCAACCCACTGTTCGACTTCTTCCACCGCATCGTGTGTGGCGACACGCGCGGATGACGTATAGGTAACGACGCATTATGACTTTGCATCTTTGGTTGGTTTACACCGGCGTGATCGTGGCGTTGATCGCCATACCCGGCCCGTCGGCGCTCATTAGCATGACTCATGGTTTACGCTATGGACAAAGACGCGCGATCGCCACCATCGCGGGCGGGGCCAGCGCGGCGTTGCTGCTGATGACCGGCTCGGCGCTCGGACTGGGCGCGATCCTCGCGGCGTCGACGACGGCGTTTATGCTGCTGAAGGGGGTAGGCGCGGCTTATCTTATCTGGCTGGGTATTTCGGCGTGGCGGGCGAAAACAGGCCCGGTGGCGGAAACAGAAAGCGTGGCGCTGCCGGTTGATGAACCCGGCATATTCACGCTGTTTAGACGCGGTTTCACGGTGGGGATCAGTAATCCGAAGGATCTGCTGTTCTTCGCCGCGCTGTTTCCCAATTTTATCGACACCAGCGCGCCGCACGTCGGTCAGTTCGCGCTGCTGGCGCTGACCTGGACGGTGCTGGATTGCAGCATCATGTTCTGTTACGCCTGCATGGGAAAACGCGTGTCTTCCCTGTTTTCGCACCCGAAACGCCTGCGGATGTTCAACCGCGCGTCCGGTTCGCTGTTTATTTTTGCGGGCACCGCGCTGGCGGCATCAGCCAGGTAGCGCTAGGGCGGACCGGCGGCGAGGAACACGCCAACTGCCGGTCACGGTCTTACGCTTCGGTTTCGGCCAGTTCTCGCAGATATTGATACAGCTGACGGGAAGATTTCGGGGGCTTGTTCGCGGCCTGTTCTTTCTGGGCATTCCGCAGTAATGAGCGCAGCTGCTGGCGATCGGCCTGCGGATAAAGCGTCAGCACGTCAGTGATGGCATCGTCTCCCTCCGCCAGCAGACGATCACGCAGTTGCTCCAGCTTATGGAACAGCGCCACCTGTTGGTTATGGCGGTTCTTCAACTTATCCAGCGCCTGCTGAATGGGTTCCGGGTCGCGTGCGCGCAGCATTTTGCCGATCAATTGCAACTGACGTCGGCGGCCTTCTTTCTTGATGCGCTGGGCCAGCTCGACGGCGGCCAGCAGCTCTTCATCCAGCGGGATGCGTTCGAGGGCATTCTTCCCCAAGGCGACCAGTTCCGCCCCAAGATCTTTCAGGGCTTCAGCATCACGTTTGATTTCGCTTTTGCTGACCCAGATAATTTCGTCGTCGTCTTCTTCCTGGCTGGTAGGCGGGACGTCGTCCTGCCAGTCTTCGGGGTGTTTATTCATGCGTGGTTTCCTCAAAAAGAGGCCGATCCTATCAGGTTATGGCTTGCTGCGAAATTGTCGGCAGATCCTGTTAGACTCAAGGATATCACGCTACCTCTTTATTACGCAGAGGTATGGCACGAATCGCGCGCAGACGCGCCTCGTGACCGCCTACAGTATCAGGATGTTTTCTTACTCATGATGGCGAATCAATGACAATTATCACTCAGGTTGCAGAGCAGCGAAAAACGCTGGAACAGGCAGTGGCGCAGGCGCTGGAGTTGGCCCGCGCCGGTTCGGACGCGGCGGAAGTCGCGGTAACCAAGACCACGGGGATCGGCGTCAGCACCCGCTATGGCGAGGTGGAAAACGTTGAATTCAACAGCGACGGCGCGTTAGGCATCACCGTCTACCATCAGCAGCGCAAAGGCAGCGCGTCCTCGACGGATCTCAGCCCGCAGGCCATTGCCCGTACGGTGCAGGCGGCGCTGGATATCGCCCGTTACACCTCGGTTGACCCGTTCGCCGGTCCGGCGGATGAAGCACTGCTGGCGTTTGATGCGCCGGATCTCGATCTGTTTCATCCCGCTGAACTGGATGCGGAGCGCGGCATTGAGCTGGCGGCCCGCGCGGAGCAGAGCGCGCTGCAGGCGGATGAACGTATTACCAACACGGAAGGCGGCAGCTTCAACAGCTACTACGGCGTCAAGGTCTTCGGCAACAGCCATGGCATGTTGCAAAGTTACTGCTCGAGCCGCCACTCCATGTCCAGCTGCGTGATCGCCGGCGAAGGCGGCAACATGCAGCGCGATTATGCTTATACCCTCGGACGCGCGCTGGACGATCTTGAAACGCCGGAGTGGGTCGGTCAGGAGTGCGCGCGCCGCACGCTGTCGCGACTGGCGCCGCGCAAACTGTCTACGATGCAGGCGCCGGTGATGTTCAGCGCGGAGGTGGCGACCGGCCTGTTCGGCCATCTGGTGGGCGCGATTAGCGGCAGCAGCGTTTATCGCAAATCGACGTTCCTGCTGGACCAGTTGGGCCAGCAAATCCTGCCGGAGTGGCTGACGATTCGTGAGTTGCCGCATCTGCGCAAAGGACTGGCGTCCACGCCGTTCGACAGCGAAGGGGTACGCACGCAGGAGCGAGACATCGTGAAAGACGGCGTGCTGCAAACCTGGCTGATGACCTCCTACGCGGCGCGCAAACTGGGGATGCAGAGCACCGGTCACGCGGGCGGTATCCACAACTGGCGCATCGCCGGACGCGGTCTGGACTTCGACGGCATGCTGCGTGAGATGGGAACCGGCCTGCTGGTAACCGAACTGATGGGACAGGGCGTGAGCGGCGTAACAGGCGACTATTCACGCGGCGCGGCTGGCTTCTGGGTGGAAAATGGTCAAATCCAGTACCCCGTCAGTGAAATCACTATCGCGGGAAACCTGAAGGACATGCTGCGCAATATCGTCACCGTTGGCGACGATATTGAAACCCGCAGCAACATCCAGTGCGGATCGGTCCTGCTGCCAGCCATGAAGATCGCCGGGGCGTAATTTCTGGGGCGCGCGGTGCATTTTACGTCGCGCGTCCGCTACAGCTTCAGCCTCAATCCATCGTATGCAGCATGCACATGCTTCGGCAATGGGTGCTCCCGCAACCAGCGATCCAGCGAATGACCGATATGCGTCAGGTACATTTTCCCCGGCTTTAACCGTTCAAAGATGTTTAGCGCCAAAGTCAGATCGTTGTGATTCCTGGGCGGCGTGGGCTGCGGGGGGGCGCTGCAGTCGAGCACGAGATAATCCACCGGCCGTCCGGCCAAGAACCGCTCGGTTTCTTCCGGTAGACCCACGGTATCCGTGAGGTAGGCCAGCGAAGCAAACTGCGTCTGAAACAGATAACCATAGGTCATTCTGGAGTGATTCAGGGGCAACGGGGTGGTTGGCACGCGGCCAAACGCGACCGTCTCAAAGGGTTTCAGCGGCGGCTGAAATTGCAGAATGCCGGGGTGTTTATAGAGATCATCGCAGCCGTTCGGATCGGGCGGGCCGAACACGGGGATCGTCTCGCCGCAGCCCCAGCGCAGTGGGAAGAGTCCCTGAACGTGGTCCATGTGGTAATGGGTGAGCAGAAAGCGGCGAATCTCCCCGGCGCTGAAGCGGCTGTCCAGATCGGGCAAGCCCGCGTCGATCAGCGTCATTTCCCCATGATCGATCAGCGCGGCGCAGCAGGCGCGCCGCCGCCGTTGCGGAGACGACCTTGCGCTTTGGCATACGCCGCAATTACAACCGAAGGCGGGAACCTGCTGCGCGCCGCCGGTGCCCAGGAAATGAAATATCGACGTGTGCCGCTTTTCATCACACATTCTCTTTCCTCTCCGTTTGGGACAGCAACTGCCAGAACTGCGCCAGCGTCTGGGGAAGAGGACCGTCGTTATGCAGTAAAGCGCAGTCTGGCGGTAAGTTGCGCTGTTGCTCCTGCGCTCGTAACAGTCGCTCTTCGATCTGACGCGCATTTTCCCGTCCGCGCGTCAGCAGCCGTTGACGCAGGGTCGACGGCGACACCGCCAGACAGAGCGGAAACAGCCGCGAGCCGTAACGTCGTTGCGCCTGCTTGAGGTAAGCGCGCGAGCCGTTGACGGCCACATCCAGATCCCGTTCCAGCCACAGATCGATTTCGATGCCGATGGCGTAATGGTGATGATGCGCCCGCCAGTCCAGAGCGAACAAGCCGTGATGACAGCGTTGGCTAAACTCGTTCACCGTGAGCGACACGTGGTTTTCACCGGGCAGACCGGCAGGTCGCGTGATGTAGCGGTGAGCGACCAGCAGGCGTTGCGGGGAGCTGGCGCGAATGGCATCCAGCAGACTGTCCTTTCCTGCGCCCGAAGGCCCTATCAAATAGATCAGTCTGCTCATTTCAGAAAACCCTCTCGCCTTGTCGCCATACCCGTTTCAGCACCATCTGCGGGCCATGACGACGGACCAGTACCAGGTCGGCGCGCATTCCCTCTGCGACCAGACCCCGATCGTTCAGTTGCAAAGCTTGCGCCGGGTTATGGCTGATCAACGCGATAGCCTGAGGCAGACTGTAGTTGTTGCGCTCGTCCTCGGCTATGAGAAAAGCGGCTTCCAGCAGGCTGGCGGGATAGTAGTCCGAAGAGAGAATATTCAGCAGGCCTTCTTCCGCCAACTGATGCGCGGCGACGTTGCCTGAGTGCGAGCCGCCGCAGATCACGTTGGGCGCGCCCATCAGCACCTGCATACCGACCCGATGGGCGGCGCGCGCGGCGGCGGCCGTCGTGGGAAATTCGGCGATAGACACGCCGTGGCGGTAGGCGTCCATCACATGATCTTCCGCGGCGTCGTCGTGGCTGGCCAGCGTAATACCTTTGGCCTGGCACAAACTGACGATGCCTTGACGGTTGGCCTGGGACCAGCGCTGCGAGCCTTCAATCTGTTCCGCTTCGAACTGCGCCATTTGCTCATCGTTCAGGAGGTATTTGCCTTTATAGTACTCATGGTACTTCTCTCGCGAGGCGAACTGGCGCTGCCCTGGCGAGTGGTCCATCAATGACGCCAGCGTGACCGACGGCAGATCGCAAAGCTGTTCAAACAGCGGCAGCGTATCTTTATGAGGGAGTTCGCAGCGCAGGTGCAGCAAATGTTCCGCGCGATTCAGGCCGGCTATCTGGGTCGCAACCACCGTGTCGGTCATTTTGAGCAGGTTGTCGAGGCGGTGGCCGCCATCCCGGATATCGCCAACGGAGATCGCATCCAATACGGTGGTGATCCCGCTGGAGATAATGGCGGCGTCGTGCGCGCGCATCGAGGACGCCGGCGGCCAACTGACGCCGGGACGCGGGGTGAAGAATTTGTCGAGGTTGTCGGTATGCAGCTCAATCAGTCCTGGGATCAGCCAGGCGCCGTCGCCGTCCAACGCGCCCGGCAGGCGGCTCGGCGCATCGCTGATGTGCTGAATCACACCTCGATGAACCGACAACGATCCGCTGATGATTTCGTCCGACATCACCATCCGTACATTACTAATGATCATAGGACTCCTCCTCCTGAGACGCGCTGACGGACATGGCATAGATGCGGTCCGAGACCCGAGCGCGAACTTCTTCATCATGGAAAATACCGACGATAGCCGCGCCTCCCGCTTTGGCCTGAATGATGGATTGCGTAACGGCTTCGCGATTGTCCGCATCCAGCGAAGCGGTCGGCTCATCCAGCAGCAAAATGGGGGAGTCGCCGATCAGTCCGCGGGCGATATTGACCCGCTGCTGTTCGCCGCCGGAGAACGTAGCAGGCGCCAGCGACCATAACCGTTCCGGCACATTCAGCCGGGTCAGCAGCTCACCGGCGCGGATTTCGCTTTCCTGACGTGGGATACCCCGCTCCAGTAAAGGTTGGATGACGACGTCCAGCGTGCTGATGCGTGGGATGACCCGCAAGAACTGGCTGACCCAGCCGATCGTATGTCGACGGACGTCGAGGAGGTCGCGAGCGTCGGCTGACACCATATCCACCCAGCCGTTCTGATGGCGCGCGTAGATATGGCCGCTATCCGGCTGGTAGTTGCCATAGAGCGAACGCAGCAGCGTAGATTTTCCGCTGCCGGAATGGCCGTGGAGGGCGATGCACTCTCCGCTTTTCACCGTCAGATTGATGTCTCTGAAAACCGGCAATCTAACGCCCTGCTGGTTATGCAATACGAACGTTTTACTTACATTTTCAATGCGTAGGCGAAGATCCATAATTGACGCCTCCTGGGGAGATGGCTCTGCTAGAGGATGGATGACACCAGCAGTTGGGTATAAGGATGATGAGGATCGTCCAGCACGCGGTCGGTCAGTCCCTGTTCGACGACTCGTCCCTGTTTCATGACCAGCAGCCGATGGGACAGCAGACGCGCTACGCCCAGATCGTGGGTGACGATGACGACGGCCAACTGCATGTTCGTCACCAGCGTACGCAGCAGATCCAGCAGGCGAGCTTGTACCGAAACATCCAGTCCGCCGGTCGGCTCATCCATAAAAATGAGGCGCGGCGAGGTCACCAGATTGCGGGCGATTTGCAGACGCTGCTGCATCCCGCCGGAGAAGGTGGTCGGCAGATCGTCCATACGTTCAACAGGCAGCTCGACGTTGCGCATCCAGTGCGCGGCCGTCTCGCGGATGTGGCCGTAATGACGGTCGCCGATAGCCATTAGACGTTCGCCGATGTTGCCGCCTGCGGAAACCGCCGAGCGCAGTCCCAGCAGCGGATGCTGCCAGACAATACCCCATTCGGTGCGTATCAGCGCCCGACGCTGACGTTCGCTGATGTCATAAATCGGCCATGTTCTTTGCTGGCGATCTCGGTAGGTGACGGAGCCATGCTGGGGCGCCAGACGGGCGGAAATCGCGTTCAGCAGGGTAGTTTTACCTGACCCGGACTCTCCGACAATTCCCAGAACCTCACCGGGCCAGAGCTGGAACGACACATCCTGGAATCCTTTCCCCGGCGCATAGAGATGGGTGAGCGCATCGACGGACAGCAGCGGACCGTCATGCTCATGGTGGTTATTGAGTGTTCCCATGCTTTTTCTCCTGGTTGTCCCGTTGCTGCTGGCAATAGTCGGTATCTGAGCAAACAAACATGCGGCTGCCCGCATCGTCGATGACTACTTCATCTAGAAAACTGTTGCGTGAGCCGCAGATTGCGCACGGCTCGTCCCAGTGCTGCACGGTGAAAGGATGGTCGTCGAAGTCGAGGCTTTCGACCGGGGTATAAGGGGGAACCGCATAAATGCGTTTTTCGCGCCCGGCGCCAAACAGTTGCAGGGCCGGCATCATGTGCATCTTGGGATTATCGAATTTGGGGATGGGAGAGGGGTCCATCACGTAGCGCTGATTGACTTTGACCGGATAGGCGTACGTGGTGGCGATGTGCCCATAGCGCGCGATGTCCTCATACAACTTGACCTGCATGACGCCGTACTCTTCCAACGCGTGCATTTTTTTGGTTTCCGTCTCCCTCGGCTCGATAAACCGTAACGGCTCTGGGATCGGGACCTGGTAGACGATGATCTGGTCCTCCTTTAGCGGCGTCTCCGGTATTCTGTGGCGCGTCTGAACGATGGTCGCTTCTGTCGTCCTTTCCGCCGTTTTCACTTTCGCGACGGTTCGGAAGAAGTGACGGATAGAGACGGCGTTGGTGGTATCGTCGGCGCCCTGATCGATGACCTTGAGGACATCGTCCGGCCCGATAATGCTGGCGGTCACCTGAATACCGCCGGTTCCCCATCCGTAAGGCATGGGCATCTCCCGGCTGGCAAAGGGCACCTGATGGCCGGGAATGGCAATGGCTTTGAGTATGGCGCGGCGGATCATGCCCTTGGTGTTTTCGTCCAAATAGGCATAGTTGTAGGCTCTTTCTTCAATTTCTTCAGCAACGTTAGTCGTCATGATGTGGGTCTTCCTGCGTGGATAAATACTCCTGTCGAAGACGCTTGAGGAGTTCCAGCTCTGATTGAAAATCGACGTAATGTGGGAGTTTCAGGTGAGAGACGAAACCGGCCGCTTCGACATTGTCGACATGAGACAGAACAAACTCTTCATCCTGCGCCGGGCCATGAATGTCTTCGTGATAGTCGGCGGCCTGTAGAGCACGATCCGCGAGGGCGACGGTGATCGCTTTGCGTTCGGCTCGCCCAAAGGCCAGACCATAGCCGCGGGTGAAGTGCGGGGCCTGTTTCATGGGTTTGATAAAGCCATTGACGGTTTCGCACTCCGTTACCAGGATGTCGCCGATTTCCACCGCCATATCCACTTCCTGAATGAACATCACCACCGTGACCAGGCCTGTGCGGATTTCGCCAACAAAAGGGTGATTGCGGCCATAGCCGCGCTGGGTGGAGTATCCCAGCGACAGCAAAAACCCCTCATCGCCGCGGATCAACTGCTGTAGCCGCGCCGAACGCGGACACGGATAGCTCGGCGGATCGACGGTGATATCCGCCGGCTCTTCGTCGCGTTCATCCACCGGCGGCACCAGCTCCTGCTGTGTCAGGAAGTGAAAGGCATGAGGAACCGTGTCCTCGATGGGTGCCTCATCCTGTGTTTCCGGCTCCGTCGGGGCGGTTGGCGGTTCGCCCTCCGCCAACAGCGTGAAGTCCAGCAGCCGATGGGTATAGTCGTAAGTCGGCCCCAAGAGTTGCCCGCCTGGAAGATCTTTGAAGATGGCGGAAATGCGCCTTTCCAGACGCATGGATGCAGTAGCCAGCGGTTCGCTCACCCCCCAGCGCGGCAGGGTAGAACGGTAGGCGCGCAGCAGAAAAATCGCTTCGACGAGATCGCCGCTGGCCTGCTTGATTGCTAGCGCAGCCAGTTCACGGTCGTAAATATTGCCTTCGGTCATGACGCGGTCGACCGCCAGACCGAGCTGTTGTTCAATCTGTTCACAGCTCAGTTCCTGAATATGCGGCTGACCGCGCCGACGACAGGCTTGAAGTTGGTGTGCGGCTTCAATGGCTTTTTCACCGCCTTTCACTGCAACATACATCAGCACTCCTCCACTCGAGTGGTTCGGGGGATAGCGAGCAGCTTCTTGCCGGAGGTAAACAGAAAATCGAGTCCCATCGGGAAAGGATGTGGCCGCTCACAGAGATAGCGCCGTATCGCGCTGGGAAGATGCGGAGAGATGATTTTGACGTTATTCACGCCAGGGCCGCTGAGCTTCAGGCATCTGCCGTTGTTAAGCCCATCAACTTCCATAATGATGGTGGCCGATTTCTCCGGCTCTATTTCGTTGCCGCAGGGGAAACACATCAGATCGTGTTGGATGGGGCGACTATCGAACTTGTTAGTTTTCCCGTTCAACAGGACGAAATACGCTTCTGCCGCGTTAGAAGTAATCGGCACATTGGTATGTAAACACAGCGTTCTCAGCAACAGTGGGTTACTGATATTTCGATCGATGAACAGCGGTGTTTTCTGGCTGGTCAGTGTCAACAGCACCGCGATAGTGGATGATGAAATGTTGTTCAGTTCCTCGATGCCGGGAACGGTCACCGTTGCCCCGGGTTCGCTCATGGCTTTGACGATTTTTCTGAAGCAGGCCTGAGTGCCGAATACCGGATTGGAGAATCCATTCAAAATGTCCATGATTACTCTCCTCTGACCAACGTAAAGAAGTTGACTCGACTGGTGGCGACTTCACGGCGCTGTTGGTCATGTTCAGCTTGCAGTTGCTTGGCGAGAGGGGAAACCAGACGCTTCCACAGCGGGTTGAAAGCAGACTGGGTTTGTAATAAGGCATCGATGAAGGCACAGCGTTCCGCATGGGGTTTGTCTCTGCCGACGATATAGCTGTAGCCGCAAATTCCGTCCTTGAGTTGCAATGCCGCGCGGGTCACGGTCATGTCGCCCACCATAAAACGCTGTCCTGTGGTTTCCATGCGACCTTGTAGTTGGAGCAGGCCGATCTCCGTCGGCCGCAGCAGTTGATAGTCCACGGCAATATTGAGGGGTTGCCAATATGACAGCAGTGCTTCGGCACGGCTGCGTGACAGTACGGACATCCAATAAGCGCGTTGCTCTTTCTTCGTCATCATTTACGCCTCCGGCTCTTGCTGTTGTGATTGCTTCGACAAATAGGCAAAACACGCGGTCTGATCCTGTGGCGCCCTGAGGGCTTCGGCGGTATCCAGATAAATACGCTGGATAGGGTCGAAAAAGGTGCTATGGACCGTTTGTTCACGAAACAGGGCGTGAGCCAGATCCAGGTCCTTGATACGGATATCTAACGGAACGGAAATCAGGTTTGATGGGTGAAGATAACGATTCAGCATTACATCCATATAGGTGGAGCGACCTCGCCCCAACGGTAGTGCTTGCTGCAATGTCGTCTGGCTGATGCCGCACTTCTCGGCTAACAGAATCGATTCTGCGGCGACCAGCAGGTGGACGGCCTCACAGTAGTTGTTGATGACTTTCATCGTCTGTGCGGCCCGGTTGCTGTCCATGACGACATAGTTGTCGCTCAGAGAGGAGAGCAACGCGGGGAGGACATCGGAAAAGTCAGTCGGTATTGGGCCTGCCCAGCAGGCCAGTTTGCCGGTGCGCGCGCCTTCGGGGCCCCCGGAGACGGGGGCTTCCAGGTAGTGAGCGCCGTGGCGCAGGAAAAAAACCTCCATTTGCTGGCTGTCCTGGGGGCCGATGGTGCTGATGTTGACAATAAGTGGCTGATATTTTTTGAGTCTGCTGGTTATTTCCGGCGTGCAAAAAAGGGCTTTCATGGCCTCAGCATCTGTCAGACAAACCAGAATAATTGATCGTTCACGCGTGAATAACTGGCTGAGTGAATTCACAGCGCGTGCGCCGTTGCCGCTTAGGGCTTCGGCTTTACTCACCGTACGGTTGTAGAGGCTGAGAGAGTATTGGCACTGACGTAATCTGAGTGCGATCGCCTTTCCCAATACGCCGATGCCAACCAGAGAAATGTGTTTTGTCATAGGGAGCATCCTTTCAACGTCACCGCTTCGGGGAAGGGGTGGCAGGGGTGTTATCAGCTGGAATGAGCTGGCTGCGACAGGAACCGCATAAAGCAGGTTCGATTCTGGGAAGGCGATGTCGTGGGCCTTCCTAGATTGTCGCGGTGTCCAATGCGGCATTTCACTTCGATAAACTGACTCCCCTGACTCATCAGCGCCTTGTGAAGCGTTGCCCGCAGGGCTTCTCGGCTTCCTACCGCTGTGACCCTGCTATAGCCACAGGCGGCAGCGATGGGCGCTAAGGGGAGGCGCGACGCCGCCGTCCGCTGACCGCCGACTGACTCATGGGCGCCGTTATTAATGACGATATGGATAAGCGTGGGGGAAAGGGCGCTATTGGTCAGCCCGCCCATGTGCATCAGCGTCGCGCCATCGCCATCCAGACAGACGACTTTCTTACCCGGTCGACCTTCGCTGATACCCAGCGCTATCTGGCTGGCGAGGCCCATGCCGCCTACGGTCAGAAAGTCGCGTTCGTGCTCTTCCCCACGCTGTTCTCGTAGCTCGAACAGTTCGCGCGACAGCATTCCGGTGGTACTGATGATGGGGACATCGGCCGGTAGTGCGGACAGGACTTCCGCGACGATCTCCTCGCGCAGCAGCGTGGCCGAGGTTCGCGCCGGCTGCCTGGCTTGTTGGCAAGGAGAGAAAGTATGTTTACGTACGACCAGGGCGACAGGACGTTTTTCGCGTTGCGCCTGTTCCAGCAGCTGTTCTATCTGCGGGAAGTCAATATCAGGCTCGCCTTCCAATATATGATAGGGAATATTGATTACATCTAACTGCGGTAGTGTGACCCGACCTTGCATCACATGCTGTGGTTCGTCATTCAGTTGGGTTCCGTCGGGTTTGGTTTCACCACGCCAGCCGATAATAAATAGCATCGGGATGCTGTAAACGTCTGTCGCCGCCAGCGAACAAATTGGATTAACGATATTTCCCAGTCCGGAATTTTGTAAATAAACCACAGGTATTGAGTTTGTTGCCAAATGATAGCCAATGGCCATTCCTGCCGCAGTGCCTTCATTGCAAGCTAACTGATGCCGAATATCTTCTTTTGTTCCGTCGATAGCCAGACAGAATTCTTTTAATAAAGAGTCAGGGACGCCACTATAGAATCGAATACCTTTATGGTGTAAAAAACCCAAAAAATCGTCAGGGTTAATCATGATAAGTTCCTTCTTTTTTAATGATTAATTGTGTTGCTGGATTATTATTCTTGGGTGATTATTTCGTTCCGGGAATTAAGTTGAGTATCTCCTTTATAGAAATACATTTGTCTTCGATTTCTCGTGTGCGGCCATATTTGAGAATTTGGGGGAGAATTTCTCGCATGGCCGGATAAGATGCGCGCAACATATGGTTAGCATAAATAATGATGTTAAAACCACTTTTGACCAGGTGTTCGAACGTAATTTCATTAAAACTGGTCGGTACGCAAACTAAAGGGATCTGCGGATAGTGACTGCGGAATATTTTAGCAAATTCGAGAATTTCATCCGGGGTTCTAAGCCGACTATGGATCATGATGCCGTCGGCTCCCGCCTCGACATAACGCAGTGCGCGGTCGATGGCATCGTCCATACCGGTTTCCAATATCAGGCTTTCAATGCGTGCAATCAACATAAATTCCGGCGTCAACTGAGCCTCTTTGGCCGCTCTGATTTTCGTGCAGAAGTCATCCACCGTAGCTTGGGTCTGTTTCACTTCATTGCCGAATAGAGAGTTTTTCTTCAGACCGGTTTTATCCTCAATGATGATGGCGGAAATTCCCAGATTTTCGGCCTCTCGGATGTGGTATACCAGATGTTCTATCTGGCCGCCGGTATCACCGTCAAAAATTAATGGGCTGTTCGTAACATTGAAAATATCAGCGATGGAATTAAAACGGCGGCTGTAATTGACTAATTCCGTATCGGGTTGACCTCTCAAAGTAGAATCGGTCAGAGAGCTGGACCAAAAAGCATCAAATTTGTGATTCACTCCTCCTTTTATATATTCGGCCTCTTCAATCAGCATGGCGGATAATGGACTGTGGGCTTCCATGACGCGGATCGCTTTTTTGTTATTTAGTAGTTCCCTCAATGCGCCACGACGAGAACCTGGCGTTTGGCCTTTATTGGCTATACTTTTAGACATATTAATATCCTCATCTATGTATTCCTTTTACTTAATCTTAACCCGTGGTTACTCAACACCGCCAAATGATATGAGATTACTCCGGCTTACTCATTCATAATTTGGATGGGGAGTGTCTTCGTATTTTTATTAATAATGGCTTTCATTTCAAATCAGATCTTTTTTTTGATTTTTTTTATGGCTATTTATATCTGCATGAAGTTAAAAGAGAAAATGGCAGTATTTGTTAATTCAAATAGGATAAACTCCTTATTAATCTCGCGAATACATATGATCGTCTATTGTTTAAGGCCATTTCTGGTTTTTGGGCCTAAGGACAATTTGAGATTTCTTTATAAAAATGAAGATAAGAAAATAACTACATGTTATTTATCCGGTTTAGTTGTGAACTCGGGCTTTTTTTAAATTAACAAAAAGATTGGGGACCTTTATAGGAACACGTGTTTTTAATTTATCGGCTGCGAAAGGTATGATCCTAAAATAGTTTAGGCGTAGGGAATTCTGGGCGATAACAAGGCGAGGGGAAATGGAAGGTACGAAGACGAAAAAATGAGCTGAAATCTGGTTATTCTTCGTCAAAGCCGGCGTCGAATAGTTTTACGACGGCCGCGAGCGCTTCGTTTTCGTCCGGACCGGTCGCTTCGATTTCAATACGCCGGCCCTTGGCGGAATCCAGCATCAGCATGGCAATCACGCTGCTGGCTTCCGCCTGCGTGCCGCTCTCATTGCGCAGAATGACTTCAGCATCGAAGTTTTGTACGAGCTCGAATAGCTTCATCGCCGGACGGGCGTGCATACCCAGACGGTTTTTGACTTCAACGGTATGTCTTACGGTCATGATTTACGTTTTTCCAGCGTACGGTGGCGTAGTTGCACGTTTTTGCCTCTGGAGCGGAAGTAGTCGGCCAACTGCTCGGCGATATACACCGAACGGTGTTTACCGCCGGTGCAACCAATGGCGACGGTCAGGTAGCTGCGATTGTTGGTTTCCAGCATCGGCAGCCATAGCTCAAGGTAGCTGCGCGTTTGATAAATAAAATTGTGCACTTCGGTATGGCGATCCAAAAACGCCGCGACGGGTTTGTCCAGCCCGGTCATGGGGCGTAGTTTGGGATCCCAGTGCGGATTTGGCAGGAAGCGGACGTCGAACACGTAGTCGGCGTCGATAGGAATGCCGTGCTTGTAGCCGAATGATTCAAATACCATCGTTAGCTCGCGTTCCCGCTTGCCCAACAGGCGGGCGCGCAGCATCTCCGCCAATTCGTGCACCGACATCTCGGAGGTGTCGATGATCAAATCGGCGCGGGAGCGCAGCGGCTCCAGCAGATTGTTTTCTTCGTCGATGGCATTTTCCAGCGACAGGTTCTGGCTGGACAGCGGGTGCAGGCGACGAGTGTCGCTATAGCGGCGGATCAGCGTATTGCGATCGGCGTCCAGAAACAGCAGCTGCGGCGAGAAACTGCTTGGCAGTCGGGTCAGCGCCTGCTCCAGCACTTCCGGCGTTTCCGGCATATTACGTACGTCAATGCTGACCGCCGCCGAGATGTTCCGCGCGGCCAGGGTATTGGCCAGATCCGGCAGTAGAATCACAGGCAGGTTATCCACGCAGTAGAAACCCATGTCTTCCAGCGCGCGCAAGGCCACGGATTTTCCCGAGCCTGAACGACCACTGACAATCATCAGCACCATCTGACGACTCCCCTCAGGCAGCGGAATGGTGAAGGTCTCGCTGCCACCGTTAGCTTATGTAAGTCATCCGGCCTTGGCCGGAATGATTACCGGACGCGAGCGTTGGCGCACGGCGTCCGGTCGTTTCATTTTCTTGGTCTGGATGCGCTTCGCCCTGATATTTTAGGGCTGCTCGTCGCTATCCGATTCGGTCATGATCTGATACAGCTCTTCGTCGCTCTGCGCACCCCGCAACCGACGGCACAGCGCCTTATCCGACAGCTGTCTGGCGGCTAGCGCCAGCGTATTTAAATGGGTTTTACATTGTTCGGCGGGAACCAGCAAGGCAAACAGCAGGTCCACGGGCTGGTTATCTATGGCATCAAAGGCGACGGGTTTCTCCAGATGGATGAAGACGCCCACGGCGCTCAATGTGTCCTCGTTATCGAGCTTCCCGTGAGGAATAGCAATACCGTTGCCAATACCGGTGCTGCCCATCCGTTCACGCGCCAGAATGGCTTCAAAAATAATCTGCGAGGGCAAATTGAGCTGTGCCGCAGCGAGTTCGCTGATGATTTCCAGAGCGCGCTTTTTACTCTGGCAGCTCACGGCGTTGCGGGTGCACTCCTGTCGAAGTACGGCGCTGAGTTGCATAATGGAATCGTTATTCATTTTGTATTCACCTGACAACACTCGGGCCTCCAGCTACCGAAAGGGCTGCCCTTTCGGTCCCTGCGCCTGGAGGCGGGGGAACAATCAGTGCTGCTTCAGTTTATCCTTATGTTTGTTTAACTGTCGCGCCAGTTTGTCGATGAGAAGATCGATGGCGGCATACATCTCTTCCGCTTCCGATGTGGCATGCAGCTCACCGCCGCTGACGTGGATCGTGGCTTCAGCAATCTGCTGAATTTTCTCCACCTTCAGCACTACGTACACCTGATTAATGCGATCGAAATATTGTTCCAGCTTCGCAAACTTCGTATTGAGAAATTCGCGCAAGGCATCGGTAATTTCAACATGGTGTCCGGTAATGTTCAGCTGCATAGCGTCTTCCTTCTCAGTTCAAGGTCAAACCAGTTGTTTACGCTGGTTGGACGGTGGGATGGATAAAGACTCGCGATATTTGGCGACGGTGCGCCGGGCCACGATGATTCCCTGATCGGAAAGCAGAGTGGTCAGCTTGCTGTCGCTCAACGGTTTGGCGGGATTCTCCGCAGCGATTAATTTTTTGACCAACGCCCGGATGGCGGTAGACGAGGCCTCTCCGCCGCTGTCCGTGTTGACGTGGCTTGAGAAAAAATATTTCAGTTCGAAGATGCCGCGGGGGCTGTGCAGGAACTTCTGCGTCGTGACGCGAGAAATGGTGGATTCGTGCATTTCCACTGCCTGGGCGATATCCGCCAGCACCATCGGCTTCATGTACTCTTCGCCGTGGTCGAAGAAGGCCTGCTGTTGTTCGACAATGCAGCGGGTCACTTTCAGCAGCGTGTCGTTGCGGCTCTCCAGACTTTTGATGAGCCAGCGGGCTTCCTGAAGGTGACTACGAATGAACTGACCGTCGCTGTCGCTGCGCGTGCTGTTGCCCAGCGCGGCATATTGTTGGTTGATTTGCAGCCGCGGTACGCTGTCGGTATTGAGTTCGACGGACCATTGGTCCTGCACTTTACGCACCAGAACGTCGGGGATCACGTATTCCGACTCGCCGGTGTTGATGGACTGTCCCGGACGCGGATCGAGGGATTGAATCAGGGCCAAGGCTTCTTTCAGCACGTCTTCTTTTAAACGGCTGGCGCGAATCAGCGTACGGAAGTCATGATTCGCCAACAGGTCGAGATATTCGCTGACGATCAGCTTGGCTTCTTCCCAGCGCGGCATCTTATTGTCGAACTGGGACAACTGCACTAGCAGACACTCGCGTAGATCGCGCGACGCGACGCCCACCGGATCGAAGCGCTGTACCCGTTTCAGGACGGCCTCCACTTCTTCCATCGTCAGCTCTTCATTACCGACGCTGTCGCGGATTTCTTCCAGAGAAACGGTGAGGTAACCCGTGGGATCGACGGCGTCGACGATGGAGGTGGCGATGGCGGCATCGGTGTCGGAGAACGGCGTCAGCTCCACCTGCCACATCAGATAGTCTTGCAGGGATTGTGTGGTTTCGCCCTGGTAGACCGGCAGCTCATCATCGCGGTAGTCGGTGCTGGTGCCGGAGGGCGTGCCCGCCGTATAGATTTCATCCCAGGCGGCGTCCAGCGGCAGCTCGTCGGGCATCTCTTTCTGCTCCAGCGCCTCCCGGGTATCCAGCGCTTCGCTGCTGCTGCTTTCTTGCGTCTCGACCTCCTCGTGGGGATCGGTTTGTTCCAGCAAGGGGTTGCTTTCCAGCGCCTGTTGAATTTCTTGCTGGAGTTCAAGCGTGGACAGCTGCAACAGGCGGATTGCCTGCTGTAACTGTGGCGTCATTGCCAGTTGCTGGCTAAGCCTGAGTTGCAAACCTTGCTTCATAAATAGCGCTAACTTCCCTTGGATAATACGAACAAAAATATGACGTCAGAGTCGGAAGCCTTCGCCCAGATAGACACGTTTGACCTGTTCGTTGGCCAATATATCCGCCGGTGTTCCGTGGGCGATGAGATGGCCCTGGCTGACGATATAGGCACGTTCACAGACGTCCAGCGTTTCGCGGACGTTATGGTCGGTGATGAGGACACCCAGACCGCTGTCGCGGAGGTGTTCAATAATTTTCTTGATATCTATCACCGAAATTGGGTCCACCCCGGCGAAAGGCTCATCCAGCAGGATGAACTTAGGATTGGCTGCGAGCGCTCGGGCGATTTCCACTCGACGACGCTCCCCACCGGAGAGGGATTGTCCCAGACTATCGCGTAAATGAGCAATATGAAACTCTTCCATCAGCTCATTGGCGCGGTCAGCCTGCTGTTCCTGCGTCAGATCCTTACGGATTTGCAGCACGGCCATCAGGTTATCGTAAACGCTCAACCGCCGGAAAATCGACGCCTCCTGCGGCAGGTAGCCGATGCCGCGGCGCGCGCGGTCGTGAAGCGGCAGCAGACTGATATCATCGTCGTCGATAATGATGCGGCCTTCATCGCGCTGGACGATGCCGACGACCATGTAAAACGTGGTCGTTTTGCCTGCGCCGTTCGGACCCAGCAGGCCGACGATTTCGCCGGAATTGACTTTCAGGCTGACGTTTTCCACAACCTTGCGGCCTTTGTACGCCTTAGCCAGATTTTCTGCGATTAATGTAGCCATGAGTTATTGCGTCGCTCGCTGTTGCGGTTTGGGGGCCTTGGCCGGGGCGGTGCGCTGGCCATTTTTGTCCTGCAGCTGAGAAGGCACCAGCACCGTGGTCACGCGCTTGCCTTTATCGCTGAATGCTTCCATCTGCTGCTGCTTGACCAGATAGGTGATGCGGTCGCCTTTGACATTGCTGTCCAGCTGTTCCAGATAGGCGTCGCCGGTCAGGATGACGTTGTCTTTATCCAGCTCATATCGCATTTTCTGTGAGTGGCCTTTGACCGGCTTTCCGTTGTCCTGCATCTGGTAGAACGTCGCCGGATTCCCAAACCCTTCGATGACTTCGCGGCCTTGCTGGCCCTGTGGACGGGTGACGACGACTTTGTCCGCCTGAACCTTGATCGATCCTTGCGTGACGATGACATTGCCGGTAAATGTGACGACGTTGCCCTGCATGTCTAACGACTGCTGGTCGGAGTCGATATGAATCGGCTGATCGGTATCGCCGGTCAGCGCCAATACCGGCATGCTGGCGGAAAACAGCGAGCTGGCGATCAGCGTGTAGCGCAGTGCTTTATTGATTTTTTGGAATTTCATAGGAGGTTTTTACCTTTTCGATCAACTCTGCTGTCTTGTTGCGCAGATTTCCGCGCATTTTCAAACCATTGGAGGTAAAGCTGGCACCGTAAAGCGTGACCTCATCATCGGATGAGACATCCTGGGTGACCAGGTTTACCTGGGCATTCTCTGTTTTGACCCGTTCCAGCTGCGAATCTGTCGTCAGACTGTTCATCTCGACATGGCCGTACAGATACAGCATGCGGTCCTTAGTCAGTTTGGCCCGATCCGAGCGGACTGACCAGGTGGCGACGCCTAATTCGTTGTACATCGTGGCCACCGGCTGGGTGAACCAGGTCAACTGGTCATTTTCGTAATATTCGGCTTTTTCAGTCACCAGCTTGTAGGCCAGTTTTCCCGTTGGGTCATACACCACGGTGAGGTTTTGCTGAGTGGTATAGGTCGGCGCGTTGCTCTCCGACACGGCAGGCGTTGCGTCATCGTTGGTACCGGTCAGATTCAGGCCGATCAACACCAGTGCGATCAGGGCCAGCAGGGCGGTCAGCCAGCGCTTTGTTTTATTCATATCGACAACCCTTTAGCGAACTCCAGCTTGTCCTGCGCCTGTAAAATCAGGTCGCAAATCTCGCGTACGGCGCCGCGCCCGCCTGCGGTGCGCGTCACATAATCCGAGCGGGGCAACAGCAGCGGATGGGCATCCGCCACCGCGACGCTCAGTCCGACTTCCGCCATCACCGGCCAGTCGATCAAATCGTCGCCGATATAGGCGACCTGATGGGCCTCAAGCGCCAGTTTATCCAACAGCTCGCGGAAGGCCAAAAGCTTATCAGACTGTCCCTGATATAGGTGAGAAATCCCCAGGGTCTTGCAGCGGTCTTCCAAGAGCTTGGCTGAACGACCGGTGATAATGGCGACGTCAATGTCAGACGTCAGCAGGCAGCGGATACCGTAGCCGTCCCGAACGTTGAACGTTTTCAGCTCTTCGCCCTGATTGCCCATGTAGATTAGGCCGTCGGACAGAACACCGTCCACGTCGCAGATGAGCAGTCGGATTTCTCGGGCCTTGTCCATCGCTACGCCGGCGACAGGGCCGTAGCAGGTCTCGGTATTCGGCGGGGTTTCACTCATTTCACGCTTGTCCTTGGTTTACAGCCGGGTTGAAGTCGTTGGGTCAATTCAGGGGTGACGGCGTGGCTGGATTAAACCACACCTGCACGCAGCATGTCGTGCATATGCACGACGCCGACCAGGCGATCGTCTTGCGCGACCATCAGTGCCGTCACATGACGCGATTGCATCAGGTTCAACGCATCCACGGCCAGCATTTGCGACGTGACGCGGATACCGCCGGCGGTCATGACGTCGACGATGCGCGCGCTGTTCAGATCGATATTCAGATCGAATATACGGCGCAGGTCGCCATCGGTGAATATTCCCTCGATAGTGCCGTCAGGAGCGCAGATGGCGGTCATTCCCAGATTCTTACGGGTGATCTCCAACAACGCGTCGCGCAGGGAGGCATCGCGAGGAACGCTGGGGATTTCGTCGCCGCTGTGCATGATATCGTTCACCCGCAGTAACAGTTTGCGGCCAAGTGCTCCGCCCGGATGGGACAGCGCGAAGTCCTCCGCGGTAAATCCTCGGGCCTGTAGCAGCGCCACGGCAATCGCGTCGCCCATTACCAGCGTAGCAGTTGTGCTGGAGGTAGGGGCCAAGCCCAGCGGGCAGGCTTCCTGCGAGACATGAATGCAGAGATGGTGGTCGGCGGCTTTTCCCATGGTGCTTTCGGGATTGCCGGTCATGCAGATCAACGGGACGTGCAGACGTTTGAGTACGGGGATCAGGGCCAGGATCTCATGGGATTCGCCGGAGTTGGAGATGGCGATAACAATATCCTGAGCGCTAATCATTCCCAGATCGCCGTGGCTGGCCTCGCCGGGATGCACGAAGAAAGACGGGGTTCCGGTACTGGCGAAAGTGGCGGCGATCTTGCAGCCGATATGACCGGATTTTCCCATTCCCATCACGACGACTTTGCCCGTGCAGCGGAAAATCATCTCGCAGACGCGGGTAAAATTATCATCAATATATTGATCCAATTGCGCCAACGTTTCGCGCTCAATGGATAAAACCTGTTTCCCTGCGCTCTGGAAATCGAAATCGGAGGGTAGCTCAAAGTGTGACATGTAAAACGTCCTGCGTGGCCGTTAAGGCCCGGCTATGAAAAAAAGAACAGCACGGTGAGGTAAGCGATAAACGCGCACAGCAATAGCGCGCCCGCGCCCTGACCGATGCACCGTTTCTGGCGTAGGCATAGTGCCGCCAGCAGTACGCTGGCCCCTAGCATCACCCAATAGTCGCGGCTGAATGCCAGTGGGTTCAACGCGCCGGGAGAAAGCAGCGCCGGTACGCCCAATACAATGCCGATGTTAAAAATGTTGGAACCGATCAGGTTGCCGAGCGCAATGTCGTCCTCTTTCTTCAGCGTGCCGACGATTGCGGTGGCGAGTTCAGGCAGGCTGGTGCCGATAGCCAGCACCGTCAGACCGATGGTCAATTCGCTGATATTGAAGCTGCGGGCGATCACGGTGGCATTGTCCACGACGATGCGGGTCGCCATCGGCAAAATAATGACGCCCAGTACCAGCCACAGCAAGGCGACGGCAGCGTTATTGTCTCGAGGCAGCTCATCCATCTGCTCGCGCGTTAGGCTATCAACCCCCGCTCGTTGGGCCGTGCGGGCCATGCGCAGTATCAGCGTGATGGAGATCGTGGCGGCCAGCAACAGTATTACGCCATCCAGTCGGCTGAGGGCATGGTCGTACAGCAACACTCCGCACAACGCGGTGACGATTAACATCAGCGGCAGTTCCCGGCGCACCAGCACCGAATGGAAGGTCAGCGGACGAATCAACGTGGCGCTGCCGAGGATTAGCAGGATGTTGGCGATATTGGAGCCGAGCACGTTGCCCACCGCCATATCGATCTGGTGATTCATCGCCGCGTTGACCGAGACCATCAGTTCCGGCAACGAGGTACCCAGTCCCACAATGGTAATGCCGATCACTATCGGCGGAATACCGAAGGCGCGGGCCAATACGGCGGCGCCGTAAACCAGACGGTCGGCACCATAAACCAGCAGAATCAAACCAACAATCAAGAGTACTGTCGCAAAAAGCATGCAGCGTCCTTTATTCAGGTATAATCACCGGTTTATTGGCGCACAAACCAGTATTTTTGGGACGAAGAGTGAATAAAAAAAATCATTTTTCATCTTTGGCGCTAATTTTGACTGTGTAGTGTGAAAAAGTAAAACCAATGGCAACTTTGGTCACGAATAAGTGATGGCCGTTTGTCACAGTGAATGCCCGATGCGTCATCCGGCGTTGAAGGGCGGTGCAACGTACGGTCTAAATGCTGATGACTGCGCCGAACGCGCAGTCGGAAAGGAAACACATGATGAATCCCGAAGTCTCTAACCTGGTTGAAGTTCGAGGGCTCAGTTTTCGCCGGGGGAATCGGCAGATTTTTAGCGATATTTCCCTGAACGTCCCTCAACGCAAAGTGACGGCCATCATGGGGCCGTCCGGCATCGGCAAAACCACGCTGCTGCGCCTGATTGGCGGCCAGCTGCCGCCGGATCAGGGCGAAGTCTGGTTCGACGGCGAAAATATTCCTGCGCTTTCTCGTTCCGGGCTGTACGAAGCCCGTAAAAAAATGAGCATGCTGTTTCAATCCGGCGCGCTGTTTACCGATCTCAATGTGTTTGACAACGTCGCCTGGCCGCTGCGGGAACACAGCCAGCTTCCGCCGGAATTACTGCATACTATCGTGATGATGAAGCTCGAAGCGGTAGGGCTGCGCGGAGCCGCCTCTATGATGCCGTCCGAATTATCCGGCGGCATGGCGCGGCGGGCGGCGCTGGCGCGGGCTATCGCGCTCGATCCGCAGCTCATCATGTTCGACGAGCCGTTCGTCGGGCAGGATCCCATCACGATGGGCGTGCTGGTCAAACTGATCGATGAACTCAATCATGCGCTCGGTGTCACCTGTATTGTGGTTTCCCACGACGTCCCCGAAGTGCTGAGCATTGCGGATTATGCTTATATCATCGCTGACCAGCGCGTCGTCGCTGAGGGCTCGCCGGACGATTTGCAACACAACGCCGACCCGCGCGTGCGTCAGTTCCTCGACGGTATCGCCGATGGGCCGGTGCCTTTCCGCTATCCTGCGGGAGATTACACACGCGAACTGTTGAAAGCTGGGAGTTAATGTATTCATGCTATTTCAGGCATTAGCGTCTTTTGGACGCGTCGGCATCAGCGTTTGTATGTCGTTCGGACGTGCGGGACTCATGCTGTTCAATGCGTTGGTGGGGAAACCGGAACCGGCCAGGCAGTGGCCGTTGCTGCGCCGTCAGCTCTACAGCGTGGGGGTGCAATCGCTGTTGATCATCATGGTGTCCGGCCTCTTTATCGGTATGGTGCTGGGGCTGCAGGGCTATCTGGTCCTAACGACCTATAGCGCGGAGGCCAGTCTCGGCATGATGGTGTCGCTGTCGCTGCTGCGCGAGCTGGGACCGGTGGTGACCGCGCTGCTGTTCGCCGGTCGCGCCGGGTCTGCCCTGACGGCGGAAATCGGATTGATGAAGGCTACGGAGCAGCTGTCCAGCATGGAAATGATGGCGGTAGATCCATTGCGCCGCGTCGTCGCGCCGCGATTCTGGGCTGGTGTGATTACGATGCCATTACTGACGGTGATTTTCGTCGCCGTGGGGATCTGGGGCGGCGCGCTGGTCGGCGTGGATTGGAAAGGCATCGACAGCGGTTTTTTCTGGTCGGCGATGCAAGGGGCGGTCGAATGGCGACTGGATATCGTAAACTGCATGCTGAAAAGTCTCGCCTTTGCGATCACCGTGACCTGGATCGCCCTGTTTAACGGATATGACGCCATCCCGACGTCGGAGGGCATCAGCCGTGCAACGACGCGAACCGTCGTGCATTCATCGCTGGCGGTTCTGGGATTGGATTTTTTGCTGACAGCACTGATGTTTGGGAACTAAGTGATGCAAACGAAGAAACATGAAATCTGGGTCGGCGTGTTTATGCTTATTGCGCTGGGCGCCATCATTTTTATCTGTCTGAAGGTCGCCGATCTGAACACGCTGGGACACCAGCAGACGTACCGTTTATCGGCGACATTCGATAACATCGGCGGACTGAAAACGCGTTCGCCGGTGAAAGTCGGCGGCGTCGTCATCGGTCGGGTGGACAGTATCGAGTTGGATCCTAACACCTACCTGCCGCGCGTTACGATGGCGATCGACAAGCGCTACGACCATATTCCTGATACCAGTTCATTGGCGATTCGTACGTCGGGCCTGCTGGGAGAACAGTATCTGGCGCTGAATATGGGCTTCGAAGACCCGGAGATGGGGACGTCGATCCTCAAGGACGGCGGTACCATCCAGGACACCAAATCGGCGATGGTGCTGGAAGATCTCATCGGGCAGTTCCTGTATAAGAGCGGCGGCGGCAACGAGCATACTGAGCCGAACGGCAGTGCGCCAGCCAGCGCTCCGGAATCCCAGAACAACCCCGTGACTCCACATTCTTAAGAGGATACCTGCATGTTGAAACGTTTACTCATGGCGGCGGCGCTACTGGTGATGGCCCCCGCGGCGCTTGCCGCCGACCAGACGAATCCTTACAGCCTGATGGCCGACGCCGCACAGAAAACCTTTGACCGCCTGAAGAATGAACAACCGGGTATCCGTCAGAATCCCAACTACCTGCGCAATATCGTACGTGAAGAGCTGCTGCCCTATGTGCAGGTGAAATATGCCGGCGCGCTGGTGCTGGGACAATATTACAAGGGCGCGACGCCCGCGCAACGCGAAGCCTATTTCAAGGCGTTTTCCGCTTATCTGGAACAAGCCTACGGCCAGGCGCTGGCGTTGTATCACGGCCAGACTTACCAGATTGCGCCACAACAGCCGCTGGGGGATGCCAACATCGTGTCTATCCGCGTGACGATTGTTGATAACGGCGGGCGCCCGCCGGTGCGGCTGGACTTCCAGTGGCGCAAGAACAGTCAGACCGGCCACTGGCAGGCCTATGACATGATCGCCGAAGGCGTGAGCATGATTACGACCAAACAAAACGAATGGGCGTCGATACTGCGCCAGCAGGGTGTCGACGGCCTGACCCGCCAGCTGCAAATTTCTGCGCAGCAGCCGATCACGCTGGACCAGAAAAATGGCTGATCCGCTGAGCTGGCAATCGCAGGAAGGCACGCTGACGCTGAAAGGCGATTTGGATCGTGAAACGTTGCTGCCGCTTTGGCAACAGCGCGAGGCATTACTGGAGAACGTGGTCGGACTGGACGTCAGCCAGCTACAGCGGGTGGACTCCGCGGGTCTGGCGCTATTGGTGCATTTTTATCACCAGCAGACGCAGAAGGGCCGCGAGCTGCGGATTATCGGGGTGAGCGACCGGCTGAAAACGCTGATCGACTTGTATAACCTGAACGACGTCATTCCGGTGCAATTAACCTGCTAATGCACGGTGTTTACGGCCCTCCGTCCCCTGTTGCCTTTTGCGCAACGGGGGATTTCTTTTGTTTAAGATAGCGGCGGATTCCTCTAAGATACCCGCTGTTTATCATCCCCCCCAGACGTAGAATTGAGAGCGATGGAAAATAAAGAAATCGAATCTGTGCTGATGAGCGCATTGGCACTTCAGGAAGTTCATGCATCCGGCGATGGAAGCCATTTTCAGGTGATTGTGGTCGGTGATTTATTCGCCGGCATGAGCCGCGTTAAACAGCAGCAGACGGTCTATGCGCCGCTGATGGAATATATCGCGGACAACCGTATTCACGCCCTGTCAATCAAGGCTTATACCCCCGAAGAGTGGCAGCGCGATCGCAAGCTCAGCGGCTTCTAAATAGCGCGGCGCTATTGAACTGAATTATTGAGAAATCGTCACTATGGATAAATTTCGTGTGCAGGGGCCGACCCGGCTCTCTGGTGAAGTCACTATCTCCGGGGCTAAAAATGCGGCTTTGCCGATCCTGTTTGCCGCTCTGTTGGCTGAAGAACCGGTAGAAATACAGAATGTCCCGAAACTGCGGGATATCGACACCACGATGAAGCTGCTCGGACAACTCGGTGCTCGTGTGGAACGCAACGGTTCCGTCCATGTCGATGCCAGCGGCGTCAACGTTTTTTGCGCGCCTTACGAGCTGGTGAAAACCATGCGCGCCTCTATCTGGGCCTTGGGGCCGTTGGTGGCACGCTTCGGTCAGGGACAGGTTTCGCTGCCGGGCGGATGCGCTATCGGCGCGCGTCCGGTCGACCTGCATATCAACGGTCTGGAGCAACTGGGCGCGAAGATTTCCCTGGAGGAAGGTTACGTCAAGGCCCATGTTGACGGACGTTTGCAGGGTGCGCATATCGTCATGGACAAGGTCAGCGTGGGCGCCACGGTGACGATCATGAGCGCGGCTACGCTGGCGGAAGGTCAGACGATTATCGAAAATGCGGCCCGTGAGCCGGAAATTGTCGATACGGCCAACTTTTTGAATACGCTGGGCGCCAAAATCAGCGGCGCGGGCAGCGACCGTATTGTCATCGATGGGGTAGCGCGTCTGGGCGGCGGCGTTTATCGCGTGCTGCCTGACCGCATTGAAACCGGCACCTTCCTGATCGCCGGCGCGATCTCTCGCGGTAAAGTCGTCTGCCACAGCACGCGCCCGGATACGCTGGATGCGGTGCTGGCTAAGCTGCGCGAAGCCGGAGCGGATATCGAAATCGGCGAAGACTGGATTAGTCTGGACATGCATGGTCAGCGTCCTAAAGCCGTGACGATCCGCACCGCGCCGCACCCAGGGTTCCCAACCGATATGCAGGCGCAGTTTAGCCTGCTGAACCTGGTGGCGGAAGGCACCGGCGTGATCACGGAAACCATCTTCGAAAACCGCTTCATGCATATCCCTGAGCTGATCCGTATGGGCGCGCAGGCGGAGATTGAGAGCAACACCGTTATCTGCCACGGCGTAGAAAAACTCTCGGGCGCACAGGTGATGGCGACCGACCTACGGGCATCGGCGAGTCTGGTGCTGGCGGGTTGTATCGCGGAAGGCGCGACGCTGGTCGATCGCATCTATCACATCGATCGCGGTTATGAGCGCATTGAAGATAAGCTGCGTGGTCTTGGCGCGAACATCGAACGCATCGCGGGCGCGGAGTAAGTTTCTTCGGCCATAAAAAACGGGACGATAGTCGTGAGGCTGTCGTCCCGTTTCTCGTTCTGTGACCGGCAACGCGTGACGTTACGCGCTAGTTCGCCGGGAATTCCTGAATGGTCACGTCGAGCGTCATCTCTTTATTGTCGCGGAAAATCACGACCGGGATCACCGTGCCGGGGCGCAGCTCCGCCACCTGGTCCATGGTTTCAATCACGGACCGCGCCGGTTTGTTGTTCACCTTCAACAGCAGATCGTCTTGCTTGATGCCCGCTTTGTCCGCCGGACCGTCCGGTTCGACCTTGCTGACGATGATGCCCTGCAGGCGCTCCAGTCCGGCATTCTTGTTGCCCACTCGTTCAATCTGGGCGCCGTTGATACCGATGTAACCACGGATGACCCGACCGTCGCGAATGAGCTTACCCATCACTTTCGTCGCCAGCGCGACAGGGATCGCAAAGCCAATTCCTTCCGGCGTTCCGCCATCGTTGCTCTTATCGAAAGACAGGGTATTAATGCCGACCAACTCTCCCAGCGTATTGACCAGTGCGCCGCCGGAGTTGCCCCGGTTGATGGAAGCGTCGGTCTGAAGAAAGTTCTGGCGGCCTGATGAGCTGAGTCCGACTCGCCCGGTGGCGCTGATGATGCCCTGTGTGATGGTTTGCCCCAGATTGTAGGGGTTGCCAATGGCCATCACGACGTCGCCGACGTGTGCGGTGCGATGATCGTTGATAGAGATAGCGGGCAAGCTGGTCGCTTCGATTTTTAGTACCGCCAGATCGGTCAGCGTATCCGATCCGACCAGCAACGCCTCGTATAGGCGGCCGTCCTGCAACGTGACGACGATTTGTTCGGCGTCTGTGATGACGTGTTTGTTGGTAAGAATATAGCCTTTGTTGTTCATGATAACGCCCGAACCCAGCGTGCGAACGTTGAGTTCGTCTTTGCCGCCGGCCCGATTATAGACGTTGACGACCGCTGGCGCGGCGCGGCGCACCCCCTGGTAATAGCTGACGGGGGCCTCATCCAGCGTCGACGCCTCCTCTTTCAGCAGATTGCTGGAGCGCAGTGCGGGGAGGGCCAACAGCAAGATCGCGGCTACGACGATACCAATCAATGCTGAACGTATCAGTTTGGTTAACATGAGCGTTTGGGACTTGAAGAAGAATAAATCGCAGAATAACAAAGATGGTAGGACGCCGCACGGCGCGGCGTCCAGTTTTTAGTGGGATTAGCGTAACAGCAGATAAATCGATTCGTCTCCGCGGATGATATTTAGAGCCAGTACGGTCGGCTTGGCTTCCAGTATCTTGCGCAATTGAGCGATGTTTTCCACGCGTTCACGGTTGACGCCGATGATGACGTCCCCTTTCTGCAGCCCAATTTTACTGGCGGCGCTGTCTTTGGCGATGTTGTCGATGGCTACGCCTTTGCTGCCGTTCTTCAATTGACCGTCGGTTAGCGTGGCGCCCTGCAGGCCAGGAGACAGCGTTTCCGCGTTAGTGGACGCGTTGGCGCTATTGTCCAGAACAACGGACACTTCTTGCTGTTTGCCGTCGCGAATAAGTCCGATTTTCACGGTTTTACCTGGAGCCGTAGTACCTACTTTGGCTCGCAGCTCGGCGAAGCTGTTGATCGTCTTACCGTCCAGAGAGACCAGAACGTCGCCGGCTTTGATACCGGCTTTGGCCGCCGCGGATTTCGGCAATACCTCGCTGACAAATGCGCCGCGCTGCGCATCCACCTTGAAGGCCTTAGCCATTTCAGAGGTCATCTCGCTGCCTTTGATGCCAAGCAGGCCGCGTTTGACTTCCCCGAACTCCAGCAACTGCTGAGTCAGGTTCTGCGCCATGTTGCTGGGGATGGCGAAGCCGATGCCGATATTGCCGCCGCCGGGCGCCAGAATTGCAGTATTAATCCCAATCAGCTCGCCGTTCAGGTTGACCAGCGCGCCGCCGGAATTACCGCGGTTGATGGAGGCATCGGTCTGAATGAAGTTTTCTAGCCCTTCCAGATTCAGCCCGCTACGACCCAGTGCAGAGATGATGCCGGAGGTGGCGGTTTGACCCAAACCAAAGGGGTTGCCTACGGCGACGGCGAAGTCGCCGACGCGGAGCTGATCGGAATCCGCCATCTTCACGGCGGTCAGGTTTTTCGCGTCGCTTAGCTGCAGCAGGGCGATATCCGTTTGCGCGTCGCGGCCGATGAGCTTGGCGTCGTATTCACGGCCGTCATTCAGCTGTACGCGAATTTTGTCCGCATTGTTGATCACATGGTTATTGGTCAGTACGTAACCCTTGGCGGCATCAATGATAACGCCCGAGCCAAGCCCTTCAAACGGACGGCTCTGTTTTTCGGCCGGCGCGTTGGGACCAAAAAAGAACTTAAACTCTTCCGGGATGCGCTGATTCTGAACCTGAGTGCCTTCCACGTGGACGCTGACCACGGCGGGCAGGACTTTTTCCAGCATGGGGGCCAGGCTCGGCAGCGATTGACCGGCGACTACCGCGGGCAGAGCGGCTTGGGCTACAGGCAGCGAAGATAGGGACAGTCCGATACTAATGGCTAGTGCGCTGAATAACATCGATGTTTTTTTCATTGATTGTTAACTCTCTCTCGACCTGCGTAGAAATAAAATGATGATATATAAACTCAATCTTGTGGTGAAGAGTCAGACCGACTATTCACGTGTAAAGTTCATTGCGGTTTTATTCGCGAAATGTAAGGAGCGGCCTGTGATGCGGAAAATAAGCGCGGGGCAAGGAATACCCCGCGCGTAGGGAATAAGGGGAATTATTTACGTAACGGCGTTTCGCCGCGCAGCAGTCCAGAGGCGCTTTCCGAGTAATCACGCGGGGGCATTTTCACCGGCACCTGATCGTTGTCTGATTCGGCTTCCGTCAGACGATAATTGAACGGATTTTCGCGTGACTGCTCTTCAGGAAGCAGCTCATTCGAGCTTTTAGCCATGTGCTGATACAGCTTGCGATAGTCGTCCGCCATGTTGTCCAGCAGTTCGGCGCTACGGGCGAAATGACTCACTAGCTCCTGACGATATTGCTCCAGATCGGCTTTGCTCTTCTCCAGCTCGTGTTGCAGTACCTGCTGCTGGCGCAGTTTGCGATTGCCGAAGCGCATCGCTACCGCACCGATGATGACACCGATAACAAGTCCAATCAGCGCGTACTCCCAGGTCATAATGACTCCTATTTGACTTCGTTGTTCCGTCGTATTTTTCACTCAATAATAGTCACTATAACCGCTAAGCTTGCCAGAGTGGAGTCCTGAAACAGGATGTAATAAACCAGTGGGTGAACATGCGCCGCCGCAGAAGCGGCAACTGCTATGATTTAGACGCTAAACTGAGGTTCTTCAACGAGAAAAGACCGTTTATCTCCTCTTAATAGGGATCTGGCCGCAATGCAGAATATGACGCCGATAACGCTTTACCAGCAGGCTTTAGCAACGCAGGATTATCAGCCGGATGAGGTGCAGCGCCAAACGGTGCTGCGACTTGACGATATCCACCGTGCATTGACGGCGCGTCAGCAGGCATCTACGGCGAGCAAGCCGTTAAGCTGGATCCAGCGTCTCTGCAGGAAAAAACAGCCAGCGCAGGCGCTGGTTGAAGGGCTTTATCTGTGGGGCGGAGTGGGGCGGGGAAAAACCTGGCTGATGGACCTGTTTTTCCACAGTTTGCCCGGCGAACGCAAGTTGCGTCTGCATTTCCATCGCTTCATGCTGCGAGTTCACGAAGCGCTGAATCGGCTACAGGGACACGAAAACCCGCTGGAGCAGGTAGCGGATGAATTCAAAGCGCAGACCGATGTGCTGTGCTTCGACGAATTTTTCGTCTCCGACATTACCGACGCGATGCTGCTGGCCGAGCTGCTCGGCGCGTTGTTCGCGCGAGGAATCACGCTGGTCGCGACGTCTAATATTCCGCCGGACGAGCTTTATCGCAACGGCCTTCAGCGGTCGCGATTTTTACCGGCCATTGAGCTGATTAAGCAGCACTGCGCTGTAGTCAATGTCGATGCGGGCATTGATTACCGACAGCGAACGCTGCGGCAAGCTCACCTTTATTTTTATCCGCTTGATACGCATGCCGATGATGCGATGCGGAAAATGTTCACGGATCTCTCTGGGCATACGTCCGAGGGTGAAACGCTGGAGATAAACCATCGTGCGATGCCCGTGTTGGGCAGTCGTAACGGCGTGTTGGCGGTAAGCTTCGCCACGTTGTGCGCCGATGCGCGCAGCCAGAACGACTACATCGCGTTATCTCAGCGTTATCACTGCGTTCTGCTGCATCACGTCACAGTGATGGGAGAGGCGGAGGAGGACGTCGCGCGGCGTTTTCTGGCGTTGGTCGATGAATTTTATGAGCGCCGGGTGAAGCTGATAATGTCGGCGCAGGCGCCGATGGTTGAACTCTATCAGGGCGCTCGCCTGGTGTTCGAATATCGCCGCTGCCTGTCCCGATTGCAGGAGATGCAAAGCGAAGACTACCTGCAACTGCCCCATTTGTCGTAAAGGGGGCTGCTGCCTTTTCTATCAATGTGGTAGAAAAAAGGTCGATTTTTGATGTCGGCTTCTCTATAATCCTGCGACCCCACGTTACAACAAAGTTTTTTTCCCGAAACTTTAATCGCGCTGGCAATAGCTATTCGAAGGGGTAGGTTTGCTGGACTAGATAGCCGTGTGAACCTCAACACTATTTATTGAAGCGTTTGTGTGTTCACCAACGTGTAACTTAAATTGGGTAAGCTTTTAATGAAAACTTTTACAGCTAAACCAGAAACCGTAAAACGCGACTGGTACGTTGTTGATGCGAGCGGTAAGACTTTGGGCCGTCTCGCTACTGAACTGGCTCGTCGTCTGCGCGGCAAGCATAAAGCGGAATACACTCCGCACGTTGATACTGGTGATTACATCATCGTCCTGAACGCTGAAAAAGTTGCTGTTACCGGCAACAAACGTTCTGACAAAGTGTACTACCACCACACCGGCCACATCGGCGGTATCAAACAGGCGACCTTTGAAGAGATGATTGCCCGCCGTCCTGAGCGTGTGATTGAAATCGCGGTTAAAGGCATGCTGCCGAAGGGCCCGCTGGGTCGTGCTATGTACCGTAAACTGAAAGTTTACGCGGGTAACGAGCACAATCACGCGGCACAGCAACCGCAAGTTCTGGACATTTAATCGGGATTATAGGCAATGGCTGAAAATCAATACTACGGCACTGGTCGCCGCAAAAGCTCCGCCGCTCGCGTGTTCATCAAACCGGGCAGTGGCAACATCGTTATCAACCAGCGCAGCCTGGATCAGTACTTCGGTCGTGAAACTGCCCGTATGGTAGTTCGTCAGCCGCTGGAACTGGTCGACATGGTTGGCAAACTGGATCTGTACATCACCGTTAAAGGTGGTGGTATTTCCGGTCAGGCTGGTGCAATCCGTCACGGTATCACCCGTGCACTGATGGAATATGATGAGTCTCTGCGTTCTGAGCTGCGTAAAGCTGGCTTCGTTACGCGTGATGCTCGTCAGGTTGAACGTAAGAAAGTCGGTCTGCGTAAAGCACGTCGTCGTCCTCAGTTCTCCAAACGTTAATTTCCGGCTGCTTTGCAGCGAAATCAGCGTCAGAAACCCGGTGCTCGTCACCGGGTTTTTTTTGCCTGTTTCTCCGTGCGTCTAAAAAATTGTCTTTAATTCCTTACGGTTAACAATGAATTGGCGCTTATATCCCCCCAAAACGCACAAAATCTGATACACTAATCGCCGGTTTTGTACCTGTTTGCCAGCTAGTAAGTTTTGATAAAACGACAGCTGTCGTCAGCGGTTTCTTACCCCAGTAAGAAGTTCAAACGCGGCAAGGCCTGCAGGATAATATTCGATCGGTTCTATGCCGTATTTTCTCGATAAACTTGGAGGTTTTCATGGCTGTCGCTGCCAACAAACGTTCGGTAATGACGCTGTTTTCCGGCCCGTCCGATATTTTCAGCCATCAGGTACGTATAGTGCTGGCGGAAAAAGGAGTGAGTGTCGAGATCGAACAGGTAGATGCGGATAATCTGCCGCAGGATCTCATTGACCTCAATCCCTACGGTTCTGTCCCGACGTTGGTGGATCGTGAACTGACGCTGTATGAATCCCGCATCATCATGGAATATCTGGATGAGCGTTTCCCGCATCCGCCATTAATGCCGGTCTATCCAGTCGCACGCGGCAACAGCCGTCTGATGATGCATCGCATCGAGCAGGACTGGTATTCGCTGTTGAAAACCATCTCCACTGGTACGGCGGCGCAGGCCGACGCAGCACGTAAACAACTGCGTGAAGAGTTGCTGGCCATTGCGCCGGTATTCAATGAAACGCCTTATTTCATGAGCGAAGAGTTCAGCCTGGTGGATTGCTACCTGGCACCGCTGTTGTGGCGTTTGCCGTTGCTGGGCATCGAGCTGAGCGGAGCGGGTTCTAAGGAGCTGAAAGGTTACATGACGCGCGTCTTTGAACGCGACGCTTTCCTGGCTTCTCTGACCGAAGCCGAGCGTGAAATCCGGTTACAGACCCGAGGTTAAGATACATGGCTCTGTCTCAGCTATCACCGCGCCGACCGTACTTGTTACGCGCTTTCTATGACTGGTTACTTGATAACCAGCTTACGCCGCATCTGGTGGTGGATGTTTCTTTGCCCGGCGTGCAGGTGCCGATGGAGTTCGCCCGCGATGGACAGATAGTGCTCAACATTGCGCCGCTTGCCGTGGGCAATCTCGAATTGGCTGACGATCTTGTACGCTTTAACGCTCGTTTCGGTGGTGTGCCTCGCCAGGTGATGGTTCCGATGGCGGCGGTCATGGCGATCTACGCCCGTGAAAACGGCGCTGGCACCATGTTTGAGCCTGAACCCGCCTATGAAGCCGGTGAAATCCCCGATGACGCGCTGGAGCAGGATGATGAGCCGCACAAGCCGTCGTTACGCACGGTCGACGATGTTGCCACGCCCCCTTCCGGCAATGAAACGCCGGACGACGAACCCCCTTCGCCGCCTCGCGGCGGGCGTCCTGCGCTGCGGGTGGTGAAGTAACTCAGTACAAAAGGGCACGACTCTGGTGCCCTTTTTTATATCCACAAATCCTTTCGATATTGCTTTCCCGATTTCATCTCCACGTCCCCTCAGCATTGTCTATATAAAAATATAGAGACAAACTGATGTCCTGAAACCGATCTTTATAGGAGAAAGGAAATGGAAGGGCATTGTTTATGCGGTGCGGTCACGCTGTCTACTGAATGTGATACCCATGACGTTTCCGTTTGCCACTGCAGTATGTGCCAGACCTGGAGCGGTGGTCCGCTGATGTCAATCGACTGCAAAGATGATCTTGTTATCGACGGCAAAGACTTTGTTGCTTATTTCCGGTCTTCAGCGTGGGCGGAGCGCGCATTTTGCCGTCAGTGCGGCTCGCACTTGTTTTACAAGCAGCTGACGCCGGTGACCTATTTCGTGCCGGTAGGACTGTTCGGCAGCGATGAGAACACCCGCATGGTGTCGCAAATCTATATCGACAAAAAGCCGTGCTTTTATGCCTTTACCCAGCAAACGCCGGAAATGACGGAGCAAGATATTTTGGATTCGTACCAATCTCAGGGTTAGCCTGGCTGGCCAGTAAAAAGGGCGGCCCAATGGCCGCCCTTGCGCTATTAAAGATTGCTAATCACACGTCGAGATAGTTCAGGATCCCGTCTGCGGCCTTGCGGCCTTCAGCAATGGCGGTCACGACCAGGTCCGAGCCGCGAACCGCATCTCCGCCGGCGAAGATTTTCGGGTTGCTGGTCTGGAAAGCGCTGTCGTTCTCTTCCGGAGCGACAATACGTCCCTGATCATCCAAGGCTACATCGTGATCGGTCAGCCACGCCATTCTGTGCGGACGAAAACCGAATGCCGTGATGACCGCGTCGGCCTCCAAAATGTGCTCCGATCCCGCAACGATCTCCGGTCGGCGACGCCCGTTGACATCCGGCGCACCCAATTCGGTGCGCGCCATGCGCACGCCGCAGACCTTGCCCGCGTCGTTGATTTCGATGCTTATCGGCTGCAGATTGAACCGGAACTCAACGCCTTCTTCACGCGCATTCTTCACCTCACGGCGCGAACCCGGCATGTTCTCTTCGTCACGACGATAGGCGCACGTCACATGCGTCGCGCCCTGACGGATAGAAGTTCGCACACAGTCCATCGCCGTATCGCCCCCGCCTAGTACGATGACGCGTTTGCCCTCCATCGAGACATAGGCTTCCGGCGCGGCCGTTTCGAAACCCATCAGCTGTTTGGTGTTGGCGATCAGGAACGGTAGCGCGTCGTATACCCCCGGCGCATCCTCGTTCTCCAGCCCCCCGCGCATGGACTGATAGGTACCCACGCCGAGGAAAACGGCGTCGTGGTGGGCTAGCAGGTCGGTCAGCTGTATGTCTTTGCCCACTTCGGTATTCAAATGGAACTCAATGCCCATGCCGGAGAAAATTTCGCGGCGTTTGGTCATCACGCTTTTTTCCAACTTGAAGGCGGGAATACCAAATGTCAGCAGGCCGCCGATCTCCGGATGACGGTCGTAGACATGGGCTTTAACGCCGTTGCGGGCCAAGACGTCTGCACAGGCCAGACCGGCTGGACCCGCGCCGATAATCGCCACGTTCTTGCCGGTGCCCTGAACGCCGGACATATCCGGTTTCCAGCCCATCTCGATGGCTTTATCGTTGATGTAGCGCTCGATGTTGCCGATTGTGACCGCGCCGAACTCATCGTTCAGCGTGCAGGAACCTTCACACAGGCGATCCTGCGGACAAACGCGCCCGCAGACCTCAGGCAGGCTGTTGGTCCGGTGAGAAAGCTCGGCGGCTTCGATAATACGTCCCTCATTGGCAAGCTTAAGCCAGTTGGGAATGTAGTTATGCACCGGGCACTTCCATTCGCAGTAAGGGTTGCCGCAGGACAGACAACGGTCTGCCTGGGCTTTGGACTGACTTTCTGAAAATGGCTCGTAAATTTCAATAAACTCAATTTTCCGGACTTTCAGCGGTTTCTTCGGCGGATCTACGCGCTGTAAGTCGATAAATTGATAAACGTTTTGACTCATGATGACCTCTTACTGCGCCAGAACCCGCAGCTCGGCTGCGGAACGACTACGATGACCCAACAGCGCCTGCACATCACTGGACTTTGGTTTCACCAGTGCAAACTTCGCCGCCCATACCGGCCAGTTGGCGAGGATTTCTTCGCCGCGTGAGGAGCCGGTGTGCTGAACATGTTCGGTAATCATGCCGCGCAGATGTTCTTCGTGGATCGCCAGGCTATCGACATCCAGGACTTCGACCAGCTCCGGGTTGACGCGCTTACGGAACTCACCGTCTTCATCCAGCACGTAGGCGAAGCCGCCGGTCATCCCGGCGCCGAAATTCACGCCGGTGCGCCCCAGAATACAGACGATGCCGCCGGTCATATATTCACAGCCGTTGTCGCCAATGCCTTCCACCACCGTGATGGCGCCGGAGTTACGCACGGCGAAGCGTTCCCCTGCGCGCCCGGCGGCAAACAGCTTGCCTCCGGTGGCGCCGTAGAGGCAGGTATTGCCGATGATGCTGGCGTCGTGGCTACGGAAGGCGGAGCCGACGGGCGGGCGTATGGCAATCATGCCTCCCGCCATGCCTTTACCGACATAGTCGTTGGCGTCGCCGGTCAGCGTCAGCTCTACACCACCGGCGTTCCAGACGCCAAAGCTCTGACCTGCGGTGCCGGTGAAATAGGCTTTGATCGGATCGCTTGCCAGTCCCTGATCGCCGTATTTTTCAGCGATAGCGCCGGAGAGTGTCGCGCCGACGGCACGGTCGGTGTTGCGAATGTCGAAGTAAAGCGTCTTGCTCTGTTTGGCTTCGATGTAGGGCTGGGCCTGTTCGTGCAGGGCTTTATTCAACACCCCTTTGTCGAACGGCGGGTTGGTCTCGGTGCAGTACAGCGCCTTGCCGGGATGCGGTGTTGCTGTCTCTAACAGCGGCGCCAGATCCAGTTTATTCTGCTTGGCGGTAAACCCGTCCAGCTCCGTCAGCAGGTCGGTGCGGCCAATCAGGTCCACCAACTGGCTGATGCCCAGCTCGGCCATCAGCTCACGAGTTTCCCGCGCGATGAAATGGAAATAGTTGATCACGCGTTCCGGCAGACCGTGATAGTGATCGCGGCGGAGCTTGTCGTCCTGAGTGGCCACGCCGGTGGCGCAGTTGTTCAGGTGGCAGATACGCAGATATTTACAGCCGAGCGCCACCATCGGTCCGGTGCCAAAGCCAAAGCTTTCCGCCCCCAGAATGGCGGCCTTGATGATATCCAGCCCGGTTTTGAGTCCGCCATCCACCTGCAGGCGGATTTTGTGACGCAAACCGTTTGCGACCAGCGCCTGCTGCGTTTCGACCAGACCCAGTTCCCACGGACAGCCCGCATATTTTACTGAGGTCAGCGGGCTGGCGCCGGTGCCGCCGTCATAGCCGGCGATGGTGATCAGGTCGGCATAGGCTTTCGCGACGCCGGTGGCGATGGTGCCCACGCCGGGTTCGGAAACCAGCTTCACCGAAATCATCGCTGTCGGATTGATTTGCTTCAGGTCGAAAATCAACTGCGCCAGATCTTCGATGGAGTAGATGTCATGATGCGGCGGCGGCGAAATCAGCGTCACGCCGGGGACGGAATAACGCAATCTGGCGATGTACGGCGTCACCTTGTCGCCCGGCAACTGGCCGCCTTCGCCCGGTTTTGCGCCCTGAGCCACCTTAATCTGAATCACGTCGGCGTTGACCAGATAGGCCGGAGTAACGCCGAAGCGGCCCGAGGCCACCTGTTTGATGCGCGAAACCTTGTTGGTGCGATAACGCGCCGGATCTTCGCCGCCTTCGCCGGAGTTGGAGTAGCCGCCCAGCGTATTCATGGCCTCTGCCAGCGACTCGTGCGCTTCCGGACTGAGCGCGCCGATGGACATGGCGGCGGTGTCGAAGCGTTTGAACAGCTCCGACGCAGGTTCTACCTGATCGAGAGCGATAGCCGTACTTTTCTCCTGCGGCTTCAGCGCCAGCAGGTCGCGCAGCGTCGCCGCCGGGCGTTCGTTGACCAGTTTGGCGTAGCGCTGATAGTCGTCGTATTCGCCGCTCTGGACTGCCGTTTGCAGCGTTTTCACGACGTCCGGGTTATAGGCGTGGTATTCGCCGTTATAGACGAATTTCAGCAGGCCGCCATGTTCGAGCGGTTGCCGTTTCAGCCAGGCGCGTTTAGCCAGATTTCGCAGATCTTGCTCGAAGTCGCTGAAGTTGGCGCCGCCGATGCGGCTCACCACGCCGGGGAAGCAGCTGCGAGTGATGTCCTCATGCAGGCCGACCGCTTCGAACAGCCGTGAGCAACGGTAGGAAGCCACGCTGGAGATGCCCATTTTGGACATGATCTTGTACAGGCCTTTGTTGATGCCGTTGCGGTAGTTCAGCATGACGGCGCGGTGCGCTTTATCGATAGTGCGGTTGTCCACCATGCGCGATAGCGTTTCGTAAGCCAGATAGGGATAAATCGCGGTCGCGCCGAAACCGAGTAACACGGCGAAATGGTGCGGGTCGCGGGCGCTCGCGGTTTCAACAATGATGTTGGCGTCACAGCGCAGGCTCTGTTCGACCAGACGGCTATGAATGGCTCCCACCGCCATAGGAGCGGGCACCGGCAGGCGATCTTTGGCGATCGCGCGGTCGGTCAGCACCAGTAGCACCGTGCCGTCGCGGACTTTGCTTTCCGCTTCGTCGCACAGTTTCCCTATCGTTTCCTGCAGCGTCTGCCGCTGAGGATCGAACGTGAGATCAATCTGGTCGGCGCGGTAGTGCTCCTGATCCTGATGGATCAGCTGATTAAAATCGGAGTAGAGCAGAATCGGCGATTTGAAGGTAAGACGATAGGCCTGTCCTTCCGCTTCGCTGAAGACGTTCATTTCACGTCCAATGCAGGTGGCGAGCGACATCACGTGCGCTTCCCGCAGCGGGTCGATCGGCGGGTTGGTGACCTGCGCGAACTGCTGTCGGAAATAGTCATAGACGATACGTGGACGACTGGAGAGCACCGCAAACGGCGTATCGTCGCCCATCGAGCCGGTGGCTTCCTGGCCGTTCTCGCCGAGCACGCGCAGGATTTGGTCCAGCTCTTCGTTGCTGTAGCCAAACTGCTTCTGATAGGCCTCAAGCTGCACGTCGTCCAGATCGCGTTGTCCGACCTGATCGTCCGGCATCTCTTCGAACGGCACCAGACGTTTGACGTTCCTCTCCATCCACTCTTTGTAGGGATGGCGGCTTTTCAGGTCGTTGTCGGTTTCGCCAGAGTGAAGGATGCGTCCTTCCTGCGTGTCGATAACCATGAGTTCGCCGGGACCGACGCGGCCTTTTTCCACCACTTCATCCGGCTGGTAGTCCCAGATCCCGACCTCGGAAGCACAGGTAATCAGCTTGTCGGTGGTGATGACGTAACGCGCTGGGCGTAGCCCGTTGCGATCAAGGTTACAGGCGGCGTAGCGGCCGTCAGACAATACGACGCCAGCCGGACCGTCCCACGGTTCCATATGCATGGAGTTGAAGTCGAAGAACGCGCGCAGCTCAGGGTCCATGTCTGGGTTATTCTGCCAGGCGGGTGGCACCAGCAGGCGCATGGCGCGCACGATGTCCATACCGCCGGCGAGGAACAACTCCAGCATATTGTCGAGCGAGCTTGAGTCCGAGCCGGTTTCATTGACGAACGGCGCCGCATCGCGCAGATCCGGGATCAGCGGCGTTTTGAATTTGTAAGCACGTGCGCGAGCCCACTGGCGGTTGCCGGCGATCGTGTTGATTTCGCCGTTGTGGGCCAGATAACGGAATGGCTGCGCCAGCGGCCAGCGCGGCACGGTATTGGTCGAAAAACGCTGATGGAACAGGCAAATAGCCGATTCCAGACGAAGGTCGGCGAGGTCCAGATAGAAGCGCGGCAGATCCGCCGGCATGCACAGACCTTTATAGATCGTCACCAGATTGGAGAAGCTGCACACGTAGAAATCTTTATCCTGCACGCGTTTTTCAATGCGGCGGCGAGCCATGAACAGGCGTCGCTCCATATCGCGCTGGCGCCAGCCGGCAGGGGCGTTAACAAAAATCTGTTCGATACGCGGCAGGGAGGAGAGGGCGATTTCGCCCAGAACATCCGGATTGGTCGGCACTTCGCGCCAGCCCAGAACGGACAGCGTCTCGTTCTGCAGCTCTTCTTCCACAATTCGGCGGGTCGCTTTGGCGACAGCTTCGTCCTGGCTGAGGAACATCATGCCGACGGAGTAATTTTTCGCCAGCCGCCAGCCGCGCTCTTCCGCGACCAGGCGGAAGAAACGATCGGGCTTCTGAAGTAATAAGCCGCAGCCGTCGCCTGTCTTGCCGTCGGCGAGGATCGCGCCACGGTGTTGCATACGGGCCAGTGCGTGAATGGCGGTACGCACGACCTTGTGGCTTGGCTCGCCTTCTATATGGGCGATGAGTCCGAAGCCACAGTTGTCTTTTTCTTGGGATGCATCGTACAACATATGAATGAACCTCCCCAGGCTCTGTATGACTGCCTCATCGCCAGTCCAATGCAGGCGACTTTACCGCGAGCGACCCCTCACTGAGAGTGAATATCTCAGCGGAAAATGTCGCTCTCTGTTTCCGGACTCTCGTGACGGTCTCACAAGGGGTGATGACTTGCTTGATGAGGGAGTCTTCTTGTTACTGCATAAATATGACGAGTCGTAGTCTCGTCAGGAAAGCTTCCAGCCATTTCCCAAATTAGCGAGAAACCCAGTTCAGGTCAAATCCCCTACACAAATCGGTATTTCAGGGATAATGTTTACTTATGATTATGATAAGTAAGGGTTTTACCAACAAAAAGAAGACAGGGTATCTACGCGAGACGCAGATGAAATGTGAGTTGTATCACTACAAGAAAGCCGGATTTCTGTCCCGACGTGCTGCGTTATCTCGACTTAATGGCATCTTATTCTGGTAGTTTTCCGTTTTTTAACTCATGTCACTGTTTTTTTATCTCTGGTCAACTTCTAATGCGACGCGAGCAGGTTATTAGCAAAATTAATTAGTCTATTTATGACTTTATTTGCACTAAAAAAGAATAATTATTCAAGTTGGGCGGGGGCGGACTTGATCGGCGTCATCGCAGGCTGAGTGAGGAAAAGGTAGGCTGCACCTCCCGCGGAGGAGGAAAGTCAGAATATGCAATTACAAAGATTAATCAATATGTTTGGCGGCGATCTTCAGCGTCGCTATGGCGAGAAAATTCACAAGTTGACTCTGCATGGCGGCTTTAGTTGCCCAAATCGCGACGGCACATTAGGTCGGGGAGGTTGCACGTTTTGCCATGTGGCTTCGTTCGCCGACGAACAGATGCAGCAGCGCAGTATCGCCGAACAGCTGTCCGCCCAGGCCGGTAAAGTCAACCGCGCCAAGCGTTATTTGGCCTATTTCCAGGCCTATACCAGCACGTATGCCGAAGTGCAGGTTCTGGCAGCCATGTATCGCGAAGCGCTGACACAGGCCGATATGGTGGGCCTGTGCGTGGGCACCCGGCCTGACTGCGTGCCGGACGCCGTGCTGGATCTGCTGTCAGAGTATCGCCAGCAGGGTTATGAGGTTTGGCTGGAGTTGGGACTGCAAACGGCCAACGACAAGACATTACACCGTATCAACCGCGGCCACACTTTTGACTGTTACCAGCAGACAACGCGCCGCGCCAGAGAACGCGGTCTTAAAGTGTGCACACACCTGATCGTCGGCCTGCCGGGAGAGGACGAGAGTGCCTGCCTGTCGACGTTGCGCCGAGTCGTCGACGGTGGGGTAGACGGTTTGAAGCTGCATCCGCTGCATATCGTTGACGGCAGCATCATGGGCAAAGCCTGGCGTGCGGGACGATTGCCGGAACTCCCGCTGGCGCAATATGTGAAAACGGCTGGTGAAATGATTCGCCATACGCCCGCGGACGTGGTCTTCCACCGGATCTCCGCCAGCGCCCGTCGTCCGACCCTGCTGGCGCCCCTGTGGTGCGAAAATCGCTGGACCGCTATGGTGGAGATCGACCGCTATCTGTCGCAGTATGGCGTTCAGGGTTCCGCTCTGGGCGACGCCTTTTGTTTTGTTCCCGCCTGACGTTATACCTCGTTCTTAAATCCTCTGCTCATTTCCCGCGCATCATGACTTTTACGGTATGATTTGCGGGATCTCGATGAAGGAAAAATTCTATGAAGCAAATCCGGCTATTAGCCCAGTATTACGTTGATTTAATGGTGAGACTTGGGCTGGTTCGCTTTTCCATTCTGCTCGCTTCCGTGCTGGTGCTGTTGGCGCTGGTGGTCCAGATGGCGGTGACCCTGCTGCTCAGCGGTCAGGTCGAACGCATCGATGTGGTGCGTTCCATCTTTTTTGGCCTTCTAATCACGCCTTGGGCAGTTTATTTCCTGTCGGTAGTGGTCGAGCAGCTTGAAGAGTCTCGACAGCGCCTGTCGCGTTTGGTGGCCAAATTAGAGGTGATGCGACATCGCGATCAGGAGCTGAACGCCAAACTGCAGAACAACATTGCTCAGCTTAATCAGGAAATCACCGACCGAATCAAGGCTGAAAAGTCGCGCCTTGAGATGCTCAGCAAACTGCGCGAAGAAATGGCGCGGCGCGAACAGGCGCAGGTGGAACTGGAGCAGCAGTCGGCGCTGTTGCGCTCCTTCCTTGATGCGTCGCCGGATCTGGTTTACTACCGCAATGAAAATAAGGCGTTTTCCGGCTGCAACCGCGCGATGGAACTGCTGTTGGGCAAGAGCCAGAAACAAATGATCGGCCTGACGCCCTTCGACGTTTATCCGCAGGATATCGCGGCCAAAGTCGTCGAGACGGACGAAAAGGTGTTTCGCCACAACGTGTCCCTGACCTACGAACAGTGGCTGGTGTATCCGGACGGTCGCAAATCCTGTTTCGAGTTGCGCAAGGTGCCGTTTTACGACCGACAGGGCAAGCGACATGGGCTGATGGGTTTTGGCCGCGATATAACCGAGCGCAAGCGTTACCAGGACGCGTTAGAGAAGGCCAGCAGGGAGAAGACGACCTTCATCTCAACGATCAGCCACGAGCTTCGTACGCCGCTTAACGGCATTGTCGGTCTCAGCCGCATTCTGCTCGACACCCATCTGGATGCGGAGCAGCGAAAATACCTCAAAACTATTCACGTCAGCGCCATCACCCTCGGCAATATCTTCAACGACGTGATTGAAATGGACAAGCAGGAGCGGCGTAAAGTTCAGCTGGATAATCAGCCGGTGGATTTCATTGGATTCGTCGCCGACCTGGAAAATCTGGGCGGCCTTCTGGCCGAACCCAAAGGCTTGCAGTTGGACGTGGTCCTTGAGCAGCCGCTGCCGAAAAGCATCATCACCGATGGCACACGTTTGCGGCAGATTCTTTGGAACCTGCTGAGCAACGCCGTGAAATTTACCCAAAGCGGTAAGGTGGTGATCCGCGTCGGGCACGATCAGCGTAATGTTTTGCGTTTCGAGGTCGCGGATTCAGGCATGGGTATTCCGGATGAGGAGCTCGAAAAAATCTTTTCCATGTATTACCAGGTGAAGGATAAGAACGGCGGTAAACCGGCTACCGGAACCGGCATTGGTCTGGCCGTTTCCAAACGGCTCGCGCAAAACATGGGCGGTGATATTCAGGTCGCCAGCAAATTGGGCGAAGGCTCCTGCTTCACGCTGACGGTGTCCGCGCCGATGGTGGAAGAGGCGAAAACGAATGAGAACGGCGATGAAACACTGCCGCTGCCTGCATTGCATGTCATGCTGGTGGAAGATATCGAACTGAACGTGGTCGTCGCGCGCTCGGTGCTGGAAAAGCTGGGCAGTAGCGTTGAAGTGGCGATGACCGGTCAGGAAGCGTTGGCGATGTTCGACCCCGACGAGTTCGATCTGGTGCTGCTGGATATCCAACTGCCGGACATGACCGGATTGGATGTGGCCCGCGAGCTGCGCGCCCGCTACGGACAGCAGACGTTGCCGCCGCTCGTGGCGCTAACCGCCAACGTACTGAAGGACAAAAAAGACTATCTGGATGCGGGCATGGACGATGTGCTGAGCAAACCGCTGGCGGTTCCCGCGCTCACGGCGATCATCAAACAGTATTGGGATACGCCCGAAAATAGCGAGCCGGAGGCTGTCGCCGATGGAGCTGTCGATGCCTCTGCGGCCGAATCGATGCTGGATGTCGCCATGTTGCAGCAGTATCTGGATCTGGTCGGCCCCTCATTGATTCGCCAAAGCCTGGAGATGTTCGAGCAAATGATGCCGGGTTACCTGGCGGTGCTGGAGTCCAACATGACGGCGCGCGACCAGAAGGGCATCGCAGAGGAAGGTCACAAAATCAAAGGCGCTGCGGGTTCCGTCGGGTTACGGCATTTGCAGCAGGTGGCTCAACAGATTCAAACAACGACGTTGCCTGCATGGTGGGACAATGTGCATGAGTGGATTGACGAATTGAAACAAGATTGGCGTCATGACGTTGAGGTGTTGAAAGCGTGGGTCGATCAGGCTGAAAAAAAATGACCCCGACCGAAGCCGGGGTGCGCGAATTATGCGCCAACACCAGGGAAACTGGTACACCTGCAATTGATTTCAGGTTTGTTAGCTCGCAAGTGCGGTAAGTACATTTCACGTAACTGACAACATAACAAAACGTCGTTGCTCGTTACGAGTATCCTTAAAATGTGTGATGTAGATTAGTGTTTGTCAATTAAAAAATCAATTAGTTGATGTAATGAAATGAGGACTTAATGATGAAAAAAGTCGGTGTCGTACTCAGCGGATGTGGTGTTTATGATGGTTCAGAAATCCACGAAGCGGTTTTGACTCTACTTGCAATCGACCGTGCTGGAGCTGAAGCCATCTGCTTTGCGCCGGACAAAGATCAGCTGCATGTCGTCAATCATCTTAGCGGCCAAGTGACTGACGAAAAGCGTAATGTCCTTGCGGAATCAGCACGGATCGCACGTGGAAAAATCCAGCCTCTTTCCGCGGCTGACGCGGAACAGCTCGATGCGCTGATTGTTCCTGGTGGTTTCGGCGCAGCGAAAAATTTAAGTGATTTTGCGACCCGTGGAAGCGAGTGTCAGGTCGACGAAGAATTAAAAATACTCACCCAGGAAATTTATAAGAAAAGTAAACCAATTGGCTTTATTTGCATCTCCCCGGCCATGTTGCCGAGACTGCTTGGTCTTCCTGTCAGGCTTACAATTGGTAACGATATTGATACAGCTGAAGCCATCGAAGCGATGGGAGGAATGCATGTGACTTGTCCGGTTGACGACATTGTCGTGGATGCCGAACACAAGGTGGTGACGACGCCGGCCTACATGCTGGCGAATTCCATCGGCGAGGTGGCTCTGGGGATTGAGAAACTGGTTGCCCATGTTTTGGAATTGACTGAATGAAATCAGGCCGAGTCCTAAGCCTATTCGTCGGTGGCATCAAACGCGCGATCGTCCGAGTCATTGTCATCGTGTTGGGGAGCTGGTTACTGGCTATTACGCTGTTTGCATTCCTGCCGGTACCCTTTTCCGCGGTAATGATCGATCGTCAGATTAGCGCATGGCTGCGCGGTGACTTTTCTTATGTCGCGCATTCTGACTGGGTTTCGATGGATGAGATAGCCTATGTCATGCCGCTGGCCGTGATCGCGGCGGAAGACCAAAAGTTTCCACAACATTGGGGATTCGACCTCGATGCGATCGATGCCGCTTTGCGACATAACGAGGAAAATGAAGGACGCATTCGCGGCGCTTCCACGCTGTCTCAGCAAACGGTCAAGAATTTGCTGTTGTGGGACGGGCGCAGTTGGGTGCGCAAAGGACTTGAGGCCGGCCTGACGACGGTGATGGAGCTGGCGTGGACCAAGCGTCGGATTCTGACCGTTTACCTGAATATCGCGGAGTTTGGTCCTGGGATTTTTGGCGTTGAAGCTGCTTCTCGGCATTTTTTCCACAAGTCTGTCAGTCGCTTAACCGCCAGCGAGGCAGCGCTTTTGGCCGCCGTGCTGCCTAACCCAATCCGGTTTCGCGTCGATCGTCCATCAGGTTACGTGATCCGTCGTCAGCAATGGATACTGCGACAAATGCGCCAGATGGGCGGGGATGCCTTCCTCAAAAACAACAAGTTACGATAATGCTACGGGTCTGTTTTGTAAAAAACAGGCACCAGGGAAGGCGTTTGTCTTTCCTCACAGAATAGAAGGCGTTGAGAGAGCCAAAAAAAACAATAGCCAAGCTAATGTATTCGCAAATCCAGCATGATGTTCTGTTGTTTAACGGTGTTTCCAGGCGATGCGTCGGAGCATAAAAAGGGTATGCGGGGCATATTTGGCGGGTGTAAAGAGAAGTACGCCACGGCGTGAGTCGCCAGGTGGGGCTGTAAGGGCCTGAGCCCGCCGCTGAGGCGGGTCAGGCAGCTTGGAAGAGCGGAGGGTTATTCGAGATAGGTAAATGCCGTGGTGACGTGTTTGACGCCGCTGACTTTGCTGGCGATTTCCGCAGCGGCGGCTCCCTCGCGGCGAGTCACCAGACCTAACAGAAAGACCTCGCTGTTTTCCGTGGTCACTTTGACGTTAGAAGACTTGACCTGATCGCTGGCCAGCAACTGAGAGCGCACTTTGGTGGTGATCCAGGTATCCATTGACGCGGTGCCCAGGCTAATCGGCGTCCCCTGGCGGATTTCGTTATACACCTCCGTCGTCCCTTCCACGCCCAGCGCAATCTGCTTGGCTCGGCTGGACAGCTCTGTATTCGGCGACTGACCGGTCAACAGGACTTTGCCCTGGTACACCGTCGCGATGATGCGGGCTTCCTTACTTAACTGCTGGTCTTTTGCCAATGTATTGGATACGCGCATTTCTAACGTACCATCATCAACCTGAGTCCCTACCGTACGGGGATCGGTCGCGGTTTTGGTCGCGACGGCTGCGCTGCCGATAGCGACCGCGCCGATACAACCTTGTAGCAGCAGAGCGGCAGACAGCACGGCAATGCAAGAATATATCCTCATGAGGTACTCCTTAATCGTTCTGGTGTGGGAAGAGCGTGTTGTCTATCAGATCGCACAAGCAATTTACCGTCAACATGTGCATTTCCTGAATGCGAGCGCTGCGGTGCGATGGGATGCGGATTTCCACATCCTGTTGTCCCAGCAGGCCCGCAAGTTCGCCGCCATCGTAGCCGGTTAACGCAACGATAGTCATGTCACGGGTCACGGCGGCTTCTACCGCTTTGACAATGTCGCGGCTGTTTCCATGCGTGGATATCGCCAAGAGGATATCCCCCGTTTGTCCCAAGGCCCGAACCTGTTTCGCATAAATCTCCTCATGCAACCGGTCGTTCGAAATCGCCGTCAGCACCACGTTGTCGGCATTCAGCGCAATAGCGGGCAAGCTGGGACGCTCCGTCTCGAAGCGGTTAATCATGTTGGCGGCAAAATGCTGGGCGTTGGCGGCGGAAGTGCCGTTCCCGCAACTCAGGATCTTGTTGCCATTCAGCAAAGATTGCACCATCGCGACGGCTGCCCGCGAGATCGCATCCGGCAAAGCTTCTGCCGCGGCGATCTGGGTTTGGATGCTCTCGGTAAAACAGACTTTAATTCTATCCAGCACGTTTGGGTAACCTATTCTTTTGTTTTCGGAATTAACCAATTATTCCTGATTGCCGAACGCGTTCGGCAACCACTCCAGCTGGTCGCCGGTGATGGCCAGTACGTCGAAACGACAGTCGGTATGTTCGAAGCCGCCGCCTTGACGCGATAACCACACGGCGGCCGCCTGCAGTAACCTCTGCTGTTTGCGCCGGGTTACGCTGGCGGCTGCACCGCCAAAGTCCGCGTTGCGACGGTAGCGCACTTCGACGAAAACCCATATCGGACCGTCGCGCATTATCAAATCCAGCTCGCCGCCGCGTAGCGCCACGTTGCCCGCAACAAACGTCAGGCCGGCGCGCTCAAGATAGCGCCGAGCCTGTCGTTCGTAATCGTTGCCGGTTTCTCGGGTCTTCAGGATGCCGGCACCAGCTGTCCCTGGCGGAACTGCAGCCAAGTGAGTTTGCGGTTCACGACGCAATCCGGCGTGGCGCTCAGTTGCCCCGTTGAACCCTCCAGATGATAGCCCGGCTGTTGACGTAATGAGGAGAAGTTGTTCGCCAGCGTCCAGGCATCCATTCCCATGGCGAAGAGGCGCACCAGCGAGTAGTCGTTGCGGAACTGTGCCGTCGTCTGCTGCATCAGCGACGGATTCGCGCCCGTCAGCAGCGGAATATCGCTAAACTGCAGCCCTTCCATTTCCAGACGGAAATCAGGTCCCAGACCTGCCTGGTAGCTGCGCGAACTGGCATAAAGCGCGGCGCGTACGCGTGATTTGTTGCGCAAGTCGATCATGGGTTTGATTAACGATAGTTCGTCGGGTGTGGCGATGATATAGACCGCGTCTACGCCGCCCGCGCTAGTCTCCGCTGGGGTAGGCGGCACCTGCGCCGGAATATTCAGGCCGCCGATAGTGGTGCCTGAGGGTGGCTGAGGTGACGTTGACTCGGTGACGATCGGCTGTCCGTTAAGCGCAATACCGGCGCCGTTATTAATGGCCTGTTTCAACTCGGCGGCGCCACCGATGCGCTGCTGCAGCGGCGTGGCGCCGCCTTGTTGCTGCCAGGCGGCGGCGAAAGCGGCCGTGACGCGATCGCCCAGACCACCGCGCGGTGCCAGGACCAGCGGCTGCTGTTTGCCCTGGCTGTGAATAAATTGCGCCGCATCCCGAGCTTCATCTTCCGGCGACAGGGCAAAATAGCAGATGTTGGGGCTAGGCTGGATATGCTCCGGCTGATTCAGCGCCAGCACCTGCAGCGTGGTTTGGGTCGCTGGTAATTGCTCGACATCGCTTTTCAGCAGTGGTCCCACAATCATGGTGGCGCCGTCTTTTTGTGCCTGAGCAATGATGTCGGTCAACGGCTGTCCGGTCGTATCGTAGACCTTCACCGCCACATTGCCGGACGCTGGAGCAGGCGCTGCGGCTGCGTTGTTGGGGGCAGGGACAGGTGCGTCGGAAGCCGGTGGTTCCTGCGTCGGCGACGATGGCGTTGGCGCCTGATTCGCCGTCGCGGCGGTCTCGGCGTCTCCCGGCGCTGGGGCAACGGCGGCGGTGGCTGGCGCTTGCACCGGGGCGTTCTGTATGGCCTGACCGTCCCGTGCTGCGCTGAAACCGGCCTGAATGGCTTTCGAATAGACCTGCGCTTGACCGCTCAGCGGCAACAGCAACGCAATACCGCCGGAGGTCGACAGATTTGGCCCGGTGCCCTGCGGCTGTGTTAATACCGTCGGCAATGTTTTCGCGGCCGGATGACGCGGATAGCGCGTTTGCCAGTCGGCAATCGCCGTTTTCAGTTCGGCAGGCGCAGCGACGTGGCTTTGATAGGTCGTCAGCAGGTCGAGCCAACCCGCCAGGGTATTCTCGTCGGCGTTGATCGCGATGGCGCTGATGGTCTGTGGGCTGAGGCGAGTGAGTGCGAACCAGGTCAGATCGATGTTGCGCTGATGGGCATCGCCTTGTAACTGCGGTTCCTGAGCGATATAAGCGCGGATCAGGGTCAGCGATGGCTGAGCCTGATTGGCGCTAATCAACGCCTGATAGTAGCGATCTCGTTGCTGGCTGGATAGCGCTTTGACATCCAGCTGGGACAACGTGCTGTTGGCGGCGTTCATATCATTGCGCGCGACCGCCAGTTCTGCGTTCAGCAGACGCTGTTCGAGCTGTTGTCTGTCGTTGAGCGAAGCGGGCAGGGCGCTCCACTGCGCGAGGGCCTGAGGCAGCTTGCCTTCCTGTATCAGGGCATGAATAGCAAGTAATTGCCAGTCAGCCTTGTTATCATCCCCGCTTTGCTGCACCTGCTGCAGGTAATAATCAGATGTGGCGCCAGCCTTGAGGGCTACTTGCTGGTTGGAAGGGCTTTGGGGCGCCAAGCTCGGACAGCCAGCGAGAACGAGCGCCGCCAGCATGACAGGAATGACTCGGCCTGTATGGGGGCGGACAGAATTTAAGGGAAGCATACTGTATCCAGTGATAAATTCAGAGATGCTCAATATTAAATCGGCAACCCGGATGAAACAATGAATCAAGACCAACAAGCGGAGATTTCTGCCTCCACCCTTTACATTGTCCCGACGCCTATCGGCAACCTGGGAGACATCACTCAGCGCGCGTTGGACGTTCTGAAGAGCGTCGATCTCATTGCGGCAGAGGATACTCGCCATACCGGTTTATTGTTACAGCATTTCGCGATCAATGCGCGGCTGTTCGCACTGCACGATCACAATGAACAACAGAAAGCAGAGCAATTACTGAGCCGTTTGCAAAGTGGAATGAGCGTGGCGCTGGTTTCGGACGCCGGAACGCCGTTGATTAACGATCCGGGTTATCACGTGGTAAGGCTTTGCCGCGAAGCCGGCGTGCGCGTCGTGCCGCTGCCGGGCGCGTGTGCGGCGATTGCCGCGCTGTCCGCCGCCGGGCTGGCGTCGGACCGTTTCTGTTATGAAGGCTTCCTGCCGGCGAAAACCAAGGCGAGAAAAGACACGTTGCAGGCGATGCTGGAAGAACCGCGTACGCTAATTTATTACGAATCCACGCATCGCTTGTTGGACAGCCTGCGCGATATGGTCGCCGTACTGGGACCGCAGCGTTATGTCGTGCTGGCGCGTGAGCTGACTAAAACCTGGGAGTCCATTTATGGCGCGCCAGTGGCCGAGCTTCTGGCGTGGGTAGAAGAGGACGATAACCGCCGCAAAGGCGAAATGGTACTGATTGTTGAAGGATATCACCGAGACGACAGCGCGTTGCCCGCGGAAGCGCTGAGAACGCTGGCGTTGCTGCAAGCCGAGCTGCCGCTGAAAAAGGCGGCGGCGCTGGCCGCCGAGATCCACGGCGTGAAAAAGAACGCCCTGTACCGTCATGCGCTGGAGCAAGACGGGGAAAAGTGAGCCAATAGGGATGACAAGGGCGGCGATTTGCCCTATCATCCGCGCCGGAGTTGACCAGACAGTCGCCGCTTCGTTGCCGTCCCTTTCGGGGGAGACAGATGGAGGGGAGGAAAGTCCGGGCTCCATAGGGCAGGGTGCCAGGTAACGCCTGGGGGGCGCGAGCCCACGACAAGTGCAACAGAGAGCAAACCGCCGATGGCCCGCGCAAGCGGGATCAGGTAAGGGTGAAAGGGTGCGGTAAGAGCGCACCGCGCGGCTGGCAACAGTTCGTGGCATGGTAAACTCCACCCGGAGCAAGGCCAAATAGGGGTTCACATGGTACGGCCCGTACTGAACCCGGGTAGGCTGCTTGAGCCAGTGAGCGATTGCTGGCCTAGAGGAATGACTGTCCACGACAGAACCCGGCTTAACGGTCAACTCCCTCACTTTCGACCGGCGTGTTGCTGATGCAATGCGCCGGTTTTTTTATGCCTGCCATTTCCCTTCGAACGCCTCGCTCGTGACGGCTTCAATTCAAATTTTTTGACGTTTTTGGTCATTGTTATCCGACTGTTTTCCAACGATCTGACGCGTAGAGTAACGACTGTGCACTCACGCTATTTCGATGCTAACCAAAGGTCCTGTTATGAACGTTTCCCGGATGCCCGCATTTTTCCTCGGTCATGGTAGCCCGATGAACGTGCTGGAAGACAATATCTACACGGAGACCTGGCGGAAACTGGGTGAAACGTTGCCCCGTCCGAAGGCGATAGTGGCGGTATCCGCCCATTGGTTTACCCTCGGCACCGCCGTGACGGCGATGGACGCGCCGCGTACGATCCATGATTTCGGCGGTTTTCCACAGGCGTTGTTTGATACCCAGTATCCTGCACCGGGATCTCCGGCGCTTGCTCGGCAGATTCAGCAGCTGTTGTCGCCCGTGCCGGTGCATCTCGACGAACGCGATTGGGGGCTGGATCATGGCAGTTGGGGGGTCTTAATCAAGGCGTTCCCGCAGGCGGATATTCCGGTGGTGCAGTTGAGCGTCGATGGTACGCAACCGGCGGATTATCACTATCAACTGGGGCAGCGTCTGTCCACGCTGCGCGATCAGGGGGTGATGATGGTCGCCAGCGGCAACGTCGTCCACAACCTGCGTCAGGTGAAGAGAGAGGGCGAAGCGGCGCCGTATCCTTGGGCTAGCGCCTTTAACCAGTTTGTCCGAGATCATCTGACTTATCGCGGCGACAACCATCCGCTGGTGGATTTCATGCAGCACCCGGAGGCGGCGCTCGCTAACCCGTCCCCGGATCACTTCCTGCCGCTGTTATATGTCTTGGGATGTCGACAGGGTAAAGAGCCGGTGTCAATACTGATCGACGGTATCGAAATGGGCTCTCTCAGCATGCTTTCGGTGCAGGTTGGTTGATCAGGACTCACGCAGGAGAGCCGCCGCGTTGACGACGGGCTGTTGTGCGCGCTTTCGCCGCGCTAGGCCGCCTCAAGGGGCCTTATTTCCGTCAATAAAGGCGATCATGTTATCTGCGCCCTCTTTCAACTGCGGCGTGGCGTCCGGGTTGTTTAAGGCTTTTTCCGCCCACTGCTTGGCCTGTTCAAAATCTCTCGGCAACTGCGGGTGTTTGCTCAATATGACAGACATCAGCAGTTGAGCGGGAGCAAAACCGGCTTCAGCCGACTTTTTCAGGTAAATCAGTCCACTTTCCGGATCGTTTTCATTTGGCATTCTGCCAAGGTAAATCTTGGCCAGTCGGAATTGCGCATGCACGTCGTTGGCGTCAGCTTCCTGCTTCAACCATTTAATACCTTCCGCCCGATAGGGCGGCCAGTTACTGCGAAGCAGCTGATCGGTGAGCTGATGTCGGTCTTCTGCGCTGCCGTTCTCCGCCTTGTCCCTCAACGTGTTGAGCCGTTGTTCTTCCTGCGTGATTTCCTGTGCCAAAGAGTGGGGCGTCGAGTCTTGCGCGGCGGGTTCGTTTTGTGCGTAAGCAGCCGTATGAAGACCGACCAGGAGTGCCATCACTAGCGTTTTTTTCATGTTCGTCCCTTGTGTTCAAGTCCATCAAAAAATCAAAACAGCCCTCATCGTGATGAATCTGGTCATCAATGATTGCTACTGCGGCTAGATGAAATATTTAACCAAACGGAGACGTTTTCAAAGCGCGAATAAAAGGGCGAAAATGATTTTCTTGCTGAGAACAGGACCAATAAGGAAGAAAAGAGAAGGCGCAGACGACGGGGTGTGCCGCCGTCTGCGGGAGCGTTAATCCAGAATAGAGTGCGGATAAAAACGCGATAAGTCCTGTGTAATTAATGAGGTATCTTCTCGTAAACCGATGCCGCAGGCTTTGTCGCCGACCAGCCAACTGCCTATCAGCGTGTAGCTGTCGCCGAATTTCGGCAGCGGATGGTATTGCTGCACGATTTTCCCCTCTTCGCCGTAAGGACCGTCGGCAGAGGCGATTTTATGACCGTTCTGGACAATCTCGATATTCGCGCCTTCACGAGAAAACAGCGGTTTGACGACGTAATTTTCCATCGCCGGATGCGCATCTTCCGCGAAGTAAGCGGGAAGCAGGTTCGGATGGTTGGGGAACATCTGCCAAAGCAGAGGCAGCAGCGCCTTGTTGGAGATAATGCTTTTCCAGCCTGGCTCCAGCCAGCGTACGCCCGCGTCGGCCAGCTTGGTGGAAAACGTTTCCCGCAGCATGAATTCCCACGGATAGAGCTTGAACAAATTGCTAATCACCTGATCCTGAGGATCGGTAAACTGGCCGCGTTCGCCCAGACCGATTTCGTCGATATACAGAAAATCCGTCGCGATGCCCGCTTCCTCAGCGCAATCCTGCAGATATCGGACGGTGCCGCGATCTTCCTCGGTGTCCTGACAGCAGGTGAAGTGCAGCAGGCCGAAGCCATGCTGCTGACGCAGCGCGGCGAAGCGTTCGATCAGCTGTTCCTGAATGCTGTTGTACTGGTCGGCATTCTGCGGCAGTTTTCCGGCGTTGATCTGATCTTCCAGCCATCCCCACTGGAAGAACGCCGCTTCGTAGAGCGAGGTGGGCGTGTCGGCGTTGTTTTCCAGCAGCTTCGCCGGATTGACGCCGTCGTAGGCCAGATCCAATCGGGAATACAGCGCGGGCTGTTGGCTTTTCCACGATTCACGCACAAAATCCCAGGTGTGTTTGGGGATACGAAACTGGGTCAACAGCGCTTCGCTGTTGACGACATTCTCCACCACCTGTAGACACATTTGATTCAGCTCTTCCGTCGTTGACTCCAGCTCTTCGATCTGCGCCAGCGTGAACTGATAGTAAGCTTCTTCGCACCAGTAAGGTTCGTCATACATCGTGTGGAAATTGAAGCCGAACTCGGCGGCTTTTTCACGCCAGTCAGGGCGTTCCGCTATCGCTATTCTCTTCATTGTGTCAGCGCCTTACCCACCCATTGAACTGTGGCTGCGGTAGGTTGAACCAGAGCGTGAAGAAGTGCTGTCTTTCCCTTTTCTAAGCTGCTGTTGCTGTCTGGCGATGGACTCGCCAAAGCCGCCGCGCATTGTCGTGGTGGTGGTCGCGGGTTTCGGCGTCATCGCGGTTTTCGGTACGGTGATCGTGCGGCCGCTTGTGGCGCTGCCATAGCTTTTGCCGCTCGCATCGACGAACTGACCGTTAGCCGGGCTGGCCGCCGAACGTGGACTGAACAGCGGCTGCTGGGCATATCCGCCGCCGCCCATCATGCGACCCATCATATAGCCCGCCATTAACGGCATCCAGAAGCTGCCGCTTTCGTGCGGCTGCGCCGTCATACCGGCCTGGGCCGGTGCGTTTTGGTTCGAAGCGGTGGTCGCGGGCGTCTGCATACACTGCGCTTCGCCGAATTCAGCGGCGCAATCTTCCTGACTCCGATACTTCGGCGCGGTCTTCTCGGCTTCTTTCAGTGCGTTGTTATAGGTTGTGGTGCACTGGTCTTTCATGGACGGGTTAGCGCGAGTACAGTCGTCCGCGTTTTGATAGAGCGAAACGGTTTCATCCGTCTTTTCGCAGCCGGCTAGCATGAATACGGAACCCATGGCCAGCGTCAGCGGCGCCAGAGGAAAGCGACGCCAACTTTTACGGAAGCGGTCGTAGTTGATGTTGCGTGTTCTTTTCATTGTGTGGCGTCTTCCTGAGGAGAGGGCATCTTGCCCAACATAGCAATAAAGGTTTGTAGAATAGGTGAACAGCTTGACTTTTAAAAGCCAGGCCGAGGTGGGCGCAAGCATTTTACGCAGCTATACAATTCGCTCTGAAAGAAAATTTTCGTTTTAGAGTAAATTCGCTGTGAAGGGCGTTGTTGTTAAACGATGCGGCGAAGGCAGGCTACCGCCGCATCATGCTCAGGCTGGGTAAAACGCGATCAGTTACCGGCGGCGAAAACGGTGCGGGTGCTGTCGTCTGCGGTAGGCGCCGGAGTCGTGGAAACCGGTTTGCCTAACGTGGCGTTCAGCGTGCGCAGATCATTTTCGTTCAGCGTTCCCAACGCGTATTTCAAGTTCAGCTCGTTGATCAGATAGTCGTAACGCGCGCCGGATAGTTGCTGCTTCGCGTTATACAGCGTGGTTGTCGCATCCAGAACATCAACGATGGTGCGGGTCCCTACCTGATAGCCGGCTTCCATGGCGTCCAAAGAACTTTGCGCGGAAACGACGGCCTGCTTGTAGGCCGCGATGCTGCTGATGGACGCGGCGATGTTGTTGTGAGACGAACGCAATGTCTGAATCATGCTGCGGTGCGCGCTCTCCAGATTTTCGCTGGCGGCCACGTAGCTATGCTGAGCCTGTTTGACCTGAGAGTTGGTCGCGCCTCCGCTGTACAACGGCAGGGAGAAACTCAGGCCGACCTGATTCTGGCCGATATCGCTGTCGTTGTAGCTGCCTTCTGTTGCGCGAGACCCGGAATAACGGGAGTTGCTCACGCCGGTCGAGGCGGATAAATCCAACGTCGGCATGTAGCCGGTCTGCGCCGAACGAATCTGCTCGCGGGCCAGATCCTGGCTCAAACGGGAGGATAAGAGGCTGAGGTTGCGGCTTTCCGCCGTTTTCATCAGCGTATTGATCGGCTCCGGTTTTTTAGGCGCGAAGTTGTCGGTATTCACGCTGGCCAGTTCAGGATAGACATTGCCGGTCACCTGACGCAGCACTTCCAGGTAGTTGTCCAGCGCATTGCGAGCGGTGACTTCGCTTGCCAGCACGCTGTCGTACTGCGCACGGGCATTCTGCACATCGGTGATGGCGACCAGACCTACGTTATAGCGCTGAGTGGTTTGATCCAGCTCGCGATAAATAGAGGCTTTCTGGGCGGTGACATACGACAGCGAATCAATCGCTCGCAGGACGTTGAAATAGGCGGTGGCGGAGTTCAACAACAGCGTTTGCTGCGCGGTCTGATAGGTGACGTCTTCGATGCCGGCCTGTTTTTCCTGCAGCGTCAGCGCGCGCCACTTGGACATATCAAACAGGGTTTGAGTCAACTGTAGCGAAGCGCTCTTCACGTTGTTGTTCACGTCTTTGCTGTCACGGAAACCGCTGGTATAGGTATAATCCGCACCCAGACCCAGCTGCGGCAACAAAGGAGAACGCGCTTCATTGATTTTCTCAAAGGCGGCGTCACGAGTCGCTGCAGAACTGCGTAAATCGGGGTTTGTCGTTTTAGCCTGTTGATAAATCTGTAACAGATCTTCCGCCTGGCTCATGAAGCTGAAGCCGCTCAGACCCAAGCCGATAAGAAGAGGGAGCAATTTCTTCATTTGCATTCCTTGTTGTGCAGCAAAGTTGCTATGGTAGCGCCATCTGGAGACGATAAGTTGCCGATTCTAGCAGAATCTTACAATACGATGAGGTGGCTGAATGTGCCATCCTACGGCGACATCAGCGCCCTGATGCATATTATCGACCGCCGCAGAGTGGGAACAATTTCCCGTTGATGCATCCGGTTCCGTCAAAAAGCCGTGAGCATAAATGCTCCGTTTCTGACGGTTTCGTCCTGTCTTGACGGTAACGTCGGACGTCAGGTTCGGGTCAATAGCGTTTCAATCGCCGGGTACGCCGGCCAGCATCCCCAGTAGCAATATACACTGAGATTACGAGACTTATCACAGGAGTACAAAGATGGCGTCTTCAAAAACTCGTCCGTTCACCTTTACCAAAGACGATGTTGAAATTATTGCACGTGAAACGCTGTACAAAGGTTTTTTTTCGCTGGACCGCTACCGTTATCGTCACCGTCTGTTCAAGGGCGGTATGAGCGGCGAAGTCAGCCGTGAGATTCTCGAGCGCGGCCATGCGGTCGTCCTGTTGCCGTACGATCCTGTGCGAGACGAGGTGGTGTTGATTGAACAGATTCGTATTGCCGCCTACGATACCAGTGATTCTCCGTGGCTGTTTGAGCTGGTCGCTGGCATTATTGATCCCGGCGAAAGCCATGAAGACGTAGCCCGGCGTGAAGCGCAGGAAGAAGCAGGCCTGACGGTGGGGCGTTGCCGTGAGGTGCTCAGCTATCTGGCGAGTCCGGGCGGAACAAGCGAGCGCCTGACCATTATGGTGGGAGAAGTGGATACCCGTACCGCACAGGGCGTGCACGGGCTGGCCGAGGAGAACGAAGATATACGCGTTCAGGTGGTCAGCCGCGAACAGAGTTATCGCTGGGTCGAAGAGGGAGTGATTGATAACGCAGCCTCTGTCATTGCCTTGCAATGGCTGGCGTTGCACCATGAAAAACTGAAAACCGAGTGGGTGGATTGAATTCATGAAACGTTATACTCCCGACTTTCCCGAAATGATGCGGCTATGCGAAATGAACTTCGCGCAGTTGCGCCGTCTGCTGCCGCGTCAGGATGAGGTGGGTGAAAAAGTGGAGTATCACGTACAGCAGGCTCGCTATCGTTTAACGATTCTTGAGTCTACCCGCTATACCTCGCTGGTGGAGATCCAACAGATTGCGCCAGCGGTAAGTTACTGGAGTCTGCCGACGCTGGTTGTGCGGCTCTATCACGATGCGATGGTCGCGGAAGTGTGTTCCAGCCAGCAGATATTTCGCTTTAAGGCACGTTATGATTATCCCAATAAAAAGTTACACCAACGTGACGAAAAGCATCAAATCAATCAGTTCCTTGCTGATTGGCTAAAATACTGTTTAGCGTATGGTTCGATGTCGGTTCCGGTTTATTAGGCAGATTTCACAGACCAAGGACACCATTTGGAAAGCCAGTTGACACTTCCTGTGGCGCGTGGGGCCAGAATCAGGATTTTACAGATCACAGATACCCACCTGTTTGCTGGCAAGCAGGAAACCCTGCTTGGTGTAGATACCTATCACAGTTACCACGCGGTGCTGGAGGCTATCGCCGCACGGCAGCACGACTTCGACCTGATCGCCGCTACGGGCGATTTGGCGCAGGACCAATCGCTGGCTGCGTATGAACACTTCGCTGAAGGGATCCGCCGCTTTGACGTGCCCTGCGTCTGGCTGCCCGGCAATCATGACTTCCAACCGGCGATGGTGGATGCGCTAGCGTTGGCCGGCATCGCGCCCTCGAAACATGTGTTGTTGGGAGATCACTGGCAGGTGATCTTGCTGGACAGCCAGGTCTTCGGCGTACCGCATGGCGAGTTGAGCGACTATCAGCTGGAGTGGCTGGAGCGGCTACTGGACCGCCACTCCAATCGCTATACCCTGTTGATGCTGCACCATCACCCTCTGCCTTCGGGCTGCACCTGGCTTGACCAGCACAGCCTGCGCAATGCTCACAGTCTTGACGCCGTATTGTCCCGCTATCCCAACGTCAACACGGTGCTTTGCGGGCATATTCATCAGGAGCTGGATCTGGACTGGCACGGTCGACGCCTGTTGGCGACGCCCTCCACCTGCGTGCAGTTCAGACCGCATTGCACCAACTTCACCATAGACAACGTCGCTCCGGGCTGGCGTTATCTGGAGCTCTTGCCGGACGGCGGCGTTGAAACGCAGGTTGTCCGCCTGGAAGGCAATGCCTTTCTGCCTGATATGGATTCGGACGGTTACTGATGCCTACCTTGCTTTACCTTCATGGGTTCAATAGTTCGCCTCACTCCGCGAAGGCAACGGCGCTGGGCCGTTGGCTGGCTGAACATCATCCCGACATCGATATGATCGTTCCCCAATTGCCGGCCTATCCGGCGGAAGCGGCGGAATTGATGGAGAGTCTGGTCATGGAGCGCGCGGGTCGGCCGCTGGGCATTGTGGGTTCCTCGCTGGGCGGATATTACGCCACCTGGCTGTCCCAGTGCTTCATGCTGCCTGCGGTGGTGGTGAACCCCGCCGTCAGGCCGTTCGAGCTGTTGATCGATCATCTGGGGCCTCAGCACAATCCCTACACCGATGAACAATATGTGCTAGAGTCTCGGCACGTTTACGATCTTAAAACCATGCAGGTCGAACCGCTGGAATCCCCGGATCTGCTTTGGTGCTTGCTGCAATCCGGTGATGAAATCCTGGACTATCGGCAGGCCGTGGCCTATTACACCGCCTGTCGTCAGACGGTGGAGTCCGGCGGCAATCACGCGTTTATGGGATTTGAGCACTTTTTTGCGCCTATCGTTGATTTTCTAGGGCTGAACAGGCGCTGACTGCCATGACGTTAATGGCGGGGAACGGGCCGGAGCCACAGCGCAGGGGGCCCGTCATCCGAGTGCCGGTTGCACGACGTCATATCATTTCAAACAACGACTTAACTCATTCAAACCATGACACAATCAAGTTATAACGCTGACGCCATTGAAGTCCTCAGCGGACTGGAGCCGGTGCGCCGTCGTCCAGGTATGTATACGGACACCTCCCGCCCGAACCACTTGGGACAAGAAGTGATCGATAACAGCGTCGATGAAGCGCTGGCCGGTCATGCTCGTCGCATTGAGGTGATTTTGCATGCCGACCAATCGCTGGAGGTTATTGACGACGGCCGAGGAATGCCGGTCGATATCCACCCAGAAGAGGGGGTGCCTGCGGTCGAACTGATCCTATGCCGCCTGCATGCAGGCGGTAAATTCTCCAACAAAAGCTATCAGTTCTCCGGCGGTTTGCACGGCGTGGGGATCTCGGTGGTCAACGCCTTGTCAACACGTGTCGAAGTGACCGTCCGTCGCGGCGGTCAAGTCTACGATATGGCGTTTGAGAACGGCGATAAAGTCCAGGATCTGACGGTAACCGGCACCTGCGGCCGTCGCAACACTGGTACGCGCGTTCATTTCTGGCCTGACGGCAGCTTCTTCGACAGCCCGCGCTTCTCCGTTTCCCGACTAACGCATCTGCTGAAAGCTAAAGCGGTGCTGTGCCCGGGCGTAGAGATCATCTTCAAAGACGGTGTCAACAATACCGAGCAGCGCTGGTGCTATCAGGATGGCCTTAACGACTACCTAAGCGAAGCGGTCAACGGCCTGCCCACGCTGCCGGAGAAACCGTTTACCGGTGCGATCAAGGGCGACAGCGAGGCGGTCGAGTGGGCGTTGTTGTGGCTGCCGGAAGGCGGAGAGCTGCTGACGGAAAGCTATGTCAACCTGATCCCGACGCTGCAAGGCGGTACGCACGTCAACGGCCTGCGTCAGGGACTGCTGGACGCGATGCGGGAGTTTTGCGAATTCCGCAATATTTTGCCGCGTGGCGTCAAGCTAAGCGCGGACGATATCTGGGAGCGCTGCGCTTATGTCCTGTCTGTGAAAATGCAGGACCCGCAGTTCGCGGGGCAGACCAAAGAGCGTCTGTCGTCGCGTCAGTGCGCGGGCTTCGTTTCCGGCGTCGTCAAAGACGCTTTCAGCCTGTGGCTGAACCAGAACGTACAGGCGGCTGAGCAGCTGGCGGAAATGGCGATATCCAGCGCCCAGCGCCGTCTGCGCGCCGCGAAGAAAGTGGTGCGTAAAAAGCTGACCAGCGGACCGGCGCTGCCGGGCAAACTGGCGGACTGCACGGCGCAGGATCTGAATAAAACCGAACTGTTTCTGGTGGAAGGGGATTCCGCGGGCGGCTCTGCTAAACAGGCGCGTGACCGTGAGTATCAGGCGATCATGCCGCTGAAGGGCAAGATCCTGAATACCTGGGAAGTCTCCTCCGACGAGGTGCTGGCGTCGCAGGAAGTCCACGACATCTCCGTGGCGATCGGCATCGATCCGGACAGTGAGGACCTGAGCCAGCTGCGCTATGGCAAGATCTGCATTCTGGCGGATGCCGACTCGGATGGTCTGCATATCGCTACGCTGCTGTGCGCGCTGTTTGTCCGACACTTCCGTTCGCTGGTCGCTGGCGGTCATGTGTATGTGGCGATGCCGCCGCTGTACCGTATCGACCTTGGAAAAGAGGTGCACTACGCGCTGGATGAAGAGGAAAAAAATAGCATTCTGGAGCGCCTCAAACGTAAAAAAGGCAAGCCTAACGTTCAGCGTTTCAAAGGTCTGGGCGAAATGAACCCGCTCCAGCTGCGTGAAACGACGCTGGACCCGAACACGCGCCGTCTGGTGCAGTTGACCATCGGCGAAGAAGATGTCGAAAAGACGATGGCGACGATGGACATGCTATTGGCGAAGAAGCGCTCGGAAGATCGCCGCAACTGGTTGCAGGAGAAAGGCGATGAAGCGGAAATTGAGGTCTGACTGCTAACGCAGTGGCATGCCGATGAAAGTCACGCTGGAAGAAATGCAGGCGTTTGTCGTGGTGGCGGACAGTGGCTCCTTCACCGCCGCCGCCGATCAACTAGGTCAAACCACCTCCGGCATCAGCCGTGCGTTAAGCCGGCTGGAGAACAAACTCGGCGTCACGTTGTTGCACCGCACGACGCGTCGGTTGGTCTTATCCGAAGAAGGCCAGCTGTTTTTAGTGCATGCTCGCGGCGTCATTCAGGCGGTCGAGCAGGCTGAAGAACAGCTGATGCTCTCCCGAGAGCAGCCCTGCGGCCGCCTGCGGATCAATGCCGCGACGACCTTTATGCAGCACGTGATCGTTCCCCTTATCCCAGAATTCCGCCGCCGTTATCCGCACATCCTCCTGGAGTTGAATACGGATGAAGTCTTTATCGATCTGCTCGAACAGCATACCGATATCGCCATCCGCATCGGTGCGCTGCGGGATTCCTCGATCCACGCCCGACGGCTCGGCGCCAGTCAGGTGAGAGTCCTGGCCAGCCCAGACTATTTGCGGCGACAGGGCGCTCCGCGCACAGTAGAAGCGCTGAATGAGCACACGCTGCTGGGGTTTACTCAGTCAGAGAGCCTGAATCAGTGGCCGCTGCGGCATGCCGGCGGAGAGTTCTTAACGATCACGCCGACCATTTCGGCCTCTAACGGCGAAATGCTGCGGCAGTTGGCGCTGCGGGGAGAGGGAATAACCCGGCTGTCGGACTTTATGACCTGCGAGGATGTGGCGGCGGGTCGATTGGTGCAGATTCTGCCGGAGCATACCGTTGATATGCGCCTGCCGGTGAATGCGGTGTATTACCGAACGCACCCGTTGGCAGGGAGAATCGCCTGTTTTCTTGATTTTTTGAGTGAAGAGATGGCGCAGCACCCGCTATAAACAGGACACAGGAGCGAAGGCTGCGCCGATGAGGATTAGTCGAAAATTTTATCCAGGTGCTCGCGGTAACGGGCGACGTCGCCGTCGATATCGGGCTGCTTGATCACGTCGTTGCAGATGAACGTCGGGAGGGCAGCCAGTCCGATGAACTCGTTGGCCTTATGGAACGGCAGGTAGACGCCGTCCACACCGACGCCGTGGAAGAACTGATCTTTGTCGGTAAATGCTTCCAACGGCGCGTTCCAGGTCAGAGAAAGCATGTAGGTCTTGCCTTGCAGCAAACCGCCTGAGCCATACTTTTTACTGTCGTCGGAACGGGTACGACCGTCGCTGGCATACAGTGAGCCGTGGCCTTCGGTGAAGACTTCATCGATATATTTTTTCAGCGTCCACGGCGCGCCCATCCACCATCCGGGCATTTGATAGATGATGGTGTCGGCCCACAGGTAATTTTGTACTTCCTGCTGGATATCGTAACCATCGTCTACCTTAGTAACGCGGACATCATAGCCTTTTTCTCGCAGGAAATTGGTCGCCACGTCCGCCATCGTGTCGTTCAGCTGTCCTTTGGAATGGGCAAAAGCCTTGCTCGCATTGATAAGCAAAATGTTATGCATAGCCGAGATCTCACTTTTCGATGAGTCGTTAATGAATTAAGAGGTAGTGTACTCAGCGGCATTGAGGAGAAAAATGCATGGTGGCGCATAACACTCTTGACTGATAAGCAACAATCACAGGTAAACGCCAGGTGCAACAGCCATATCGGGCACTGTGACAGTCAACCATAAGTTGCGGTACTATCGCGGGCAGCTTCTATCACACTGACGGGGTTGATCTGTTTGAAAACAGCCAGCGCCACGGTTTAAGGATAATCAATGAGTGAATTGACTCATGACGGCGCAGAACGCCTTGCGCTGCACACGTTTACAGAGAACGCCTATCTCAACTACTCCATGTACGTCATCATGGACAGGGCGCTGCCGTTTATCGGCGACGGCCTGAAGCCGGTTCAGCGCCGCATCGTTTATGCGATGTCGGAGTTGGGATTGAACGCCAGCGCCAAATTCAAGAAATCCGCGCGTACCGTCGGCGACGTGCTGGGTAAATACCATCCGCACGGCGACAGCGCCTGTTATGAAGCGATGGTGCTGATGGCCCAGCCGTTTTCCTATCGCTATCCGCTGGTCGACGGCCAGGGAAACTGGGGGGCGCCGGATGATCCAAAGTCCTTCGCCGCGATGCGTTATACCGAATCTCGCCTGTCTAAGTACGCCGAAGTACTATTGGGAGAGCTGGGTCAGGGCACGGTGGACTATACGCCGAACTTCGACGGCACAATGCAGGAGCCGAAAATGCTGCCGGCTCGGCTGCCGAACGTGCTGCTGAACGGTACCACCGGCATCGCCGTCGGGATGGCGACGGATATTCCGCCGCATAACGTGCGTGAAGTCGCCGCCGCCACGGTGGCGCTGATCGACAATCCGGATGCGACGCTCGACGAACTGCTGGAACGGGTACAAGGCCCAGACTTCCCGACCGAAGCGGAAATCATCACGCCGCGCGAAGAGCTGCGAAAGATGTACCGGACAGGTCGCGGATCCGTCCGTATGCGCGCCGTGTGGAAGAAAGAAGAGGGGTCTGCCGTCATCACCGCGCTGCCGCATCAGGTGTCCGGCGCTAAGGTGCTGGAACAGATCGCCAGCCAGATGCGAGCCAAGAAGCTGCCGATGCTGGAAGACCTGCGGGATGAGTCGGACCACGAAAACCCCACGCGTCTGGTGCTGGTTCCTCGCTCGAACCGTATCGATATGGAGATGGTGATGAACCACCTGTTCGTCACCACCGATCTGGAAAAAAGCTACCGCATCAACATGAACATGATCGGTCTGGATGCTCGCCCCAGCGTTAAAGGGCTACGCGAAATCCTGACCGAATGGCTTGTCTTCCGTCGCGCTACCGTCCGCCGTCGACTCAATTACCGTCTGGAAAAGGTACTCAAACGCCTGCATATTCTGGAAGGTCTGCTGGTCGCGTTCCTGAATATCGACGAAGTGATCCATATCATTCGTACCGAGGACGAACCTAAGCCGGTGCTGATTAAGCAGTTCAGCCTAAGCGAAACGCAGGCGGAAGCGATTCTGGAATTGAAACTTCGTCACCTCGCCAAACTGGAAGAGATGAAGATTCGCGGCGAACAGGACGACTTGGCGAAAGAGCGAGATCAGTTGCAGGCGCTGCTGGCCTCCGAGCGTAAACTCAACACGCTGCTGAAAAAAGAGATCGAAGCCGATGCCAAAGCGTATGGCGACGAGCGTCGTTCTCCGCTGCGCGAGCGTGGCGAAGCGAAGGCGATGAATGAGCACGACTTGCTGCCCTCCGAGCCGGTGACGATCGTGCTGTCCGAAATGGGGTGGGTGCGCAGCGCCAAAGGTCATGATATCGATCCCGCCGGGCTGAGCTATCGCGCCGGCGATACGTTCCGCGCTGCTGCGCGCGGGAAGAGCAACCAGCCGGTGGTCTTCATCGACACCACCGGCCGAAGTTATGCGCTCGACCCGCTGACGTTGCCATCGGCCAGAGGGCAGGGCGAGCCGCTGACTGGCAAGCTGACCCCACCGCCGGGCGCGACGGTAGAGCAGGTGTTGATGGCGGCGGATGACCAGCGCTTGTTGCTCTCTTCCGACGCTGGCTACGGCTTCATATGCACCTTCAGCGATCTGGTGGCGCGCAACCGCGTTGGTAAAAGCGTGCTGACGTTGCCGAACAACGCGAAGGTCATGCCGCCGCTCAGCGTACAAAGCGACGACGATTTGCTGCTGACGATCACCGCCGCCGGGCGGATGCTGCTCTTCCCTGTAGCGGACCTGCCGCAGTTGTCGAAAGGCAAGGGCAACAAGATCGTCTCCATCCCTGCCGCTCAGGCGGCCAGCGGCGAAGACAAAATCGGCTGGCTGTTTATCATCACGTCGAAGTCTTCTGTGACGCTGTATGTCGGAAAACGCAAGCTGACCCTGCGGCCGGAAGATTTGCAGAAATTCCGTGCGGAACGCGGCCGTAAAGGCACGCTGTTGCCGCGCGGCCTGCAACGGGTGGATCGGGTGGAAGTGGTATCTCCGCCGGCCCCTGAGGATAAGAACGGCGACGCGTAACGCGCGCGTTGTCAGCGCCGCGGCGACCGCGGATGAGATAACTGACGCCTTATTTTTCGGTGTGTTTCACCGGGGGATAAGGCGTTTTTAGGTTGTGCTTCTGACCACGGCGTTCATGCTGAATATTGGATACATTCGGAAGCAAGGTTCGCCGTGTGTTTTGGAAGGAAGCCGCTATACTACGGCGGCAGTTGGCTAATGAGGTTGTTATGGTATTTCTTCTTCGCTTGGTGGTCGTGATAGTGTCTGCGATCCTAATTTGTCTGTTTGGCTTTATCTATTGTTTATTCAGCCCGAAAAATCCGCAGCACGTATCGACGTTTGGTCGTATGTTTGGGCGGCTTTCGTGGGTATTTGGCCTGAAGGTCGAAATTCGCGTTCCTGACGATGCCTCTCGCTACGGCGATTGTATCTACATCGCCAATCATCAGAATAACTATGACATGATCACGGCGGCCAACGTCGTACAGCCTCGCACCATTACGGTCGGGAAAAAGAGCCTGGCCTGGATCCCGTTTTTCGGCCCATTGTACTGGATTACCGGCAACCTGCTGATTGACCGCGACAACCGCGCGCGCGCGCATGGCACCATCGCGCAGGTGGTGCAGCACATCAAAGAACAACACATTTCCGTGTGGATGTTTCCGGAAGGTACCCGCAGCCGCGGGCGTGGGCTGATGCCGTTTAAAACCGGCGCTTTCCATGCGGCCATCGGCGCGGGCGTGCCCGTAGTGCCGATCTGCATTTCCAACACGCATAACAAAGTGAAGCTCAATCGTTGGAACAACGGTTTGGTCATTGTCGAAATGCTGCCGCCGGTCGATTGCAGCGCCTACGGCAAGGATCAGGTCCGGGAACTGGCGGCGCACTGTCACGATGTGATGGCGGAAAAAATTCGGCAGCTCGATGCGGAAGTCGCCGCGCGGGAAGCCGCTAAAAAACGATAGCCGTTAGTCCAGCCGCACAGTCCGGTGGCGGCGTATCAGCAGACCTGAACTTCCTTCGTGAAGTCATAGGTAGCATGCGGTTTTACAGGTTTTCGGAGTGATTATGTCATTAAGCCGACGTCAGTTTCTTCGGGCATCTGGTGTGGCCCTGTGTTCCAGTGCCATACCGTTGACGGCCAAGGCCGATGTTTCTACCAACATGTTACCTATTCCCCCTCTTATCGAGTCCCGACGCGGGCAGCCGGTCTTTCTGACCTTGCAGCGCGCGCACTGGGCTTTTTCAGGCAATCGCAAAGTCCCGGTTTGGGGGATCAATGGCCGCTATCTTGGCCCCACCGTTCGGGTTTACAGCGATGATGACGTCAAGCTGATCTACAGCAACCGCTTGACTGAGCCGGTGTCGATGACTGTCAGCGGTCTACAGGTGCCTGGCTCGTTAATGGGGGGCGCTAGCCGCATCATACCGGCCGGTATGGATTGGTCGCCGGTACTGCCTATCCGCCAGCCCGCCGCCACCTGCTGGTATCACGCCAATACGCCGAACCGCATGGCACCGCACGTCTACAATGGTCTTGCGGGCCTGTGGCTGGTGGAAGATCGCATCAGCCGATCGTTGCCGATCCCCAATCATTACGGCGTCGATGATTTCCCGCTGATGATTCAGGACAAGCAGCTCGACGGATTTGGCACGCCGCAGTACGACCCGCCGAGCCGCGGCGGTTTCGTCGGCGACATCCTGTTGGTCAATGGCATGCAGACGCCGTTTGTCGAGGTGTCGCGCGGCTGGGTGAGACTGCGATTGCTCAACGCTTCCAACGCGCGTCGTTACGTTTTACAAATGAGCGATAACCGGCCTATGTATCTGATCGCCAGCGATCAGGGCTTCCTGCCCGCGCCGTTGGGGCTGAATCAGCTGCCGATCGCGCCGGGCGAGCGTCGTGAAATCTTGATTGATATGTCGAATGGCGACGAGGTGACGCTGACCGCAGGTGAGTCGGCCGGCATCATGGACCGCCTGCGCGGCCTGTTTGAGCCGTCCTCGATACTGGTGTCCGGCCAGGTTCTAACCTTGAAGCCGACCGGCATGCTGCCGTTGGTGACTGACACGCTGCCTATGCGGTTGATGGCCGACAACATTGTGGATAGCGCTATCAGCCGTACCCGTGAATTCCGGCTGGGCGACACCCTGCCGGGCATCAACGGCGCGATGTGGGATATGAACCGGACGGATGTGCAGACGCAGGTTGGACGCTGTGAGCGCTGGCTCGTGCATGCGGATACGCCGCAGCCCTTCCATATTCAGGGCGCTGCTTTCCTGGTGCGCAGCGTTAACGGCGGCAGAATTCCGCCGGAGGATAATGGCTGGAAAGATACGGTATGGGTGGAGAACGACGTGGAGCTGCTGGTGTACTTCAATCAGCCCTCGGTCGACCGCTTCCCGTTCCTGTATTACAGCCATACGCTGGAGATGGCCGACAAAGGGTCGGCCGGACAACTTGTGGTGCAGGCGAACGCCTAAACGCGTTCGCCCGATGAGGTTAGTGATGCGGGGCTGAGGAGAAACGCTGCTGCAACTCCTGCCAGTCCGGCGCGCCATTCGCGCCGGGCCGGGATACCACGCAGGCGGCGACGCGATTTGCTAGATCCACCGCGTCGGCCAGCGGCCAGTGTGCCGACAGCGCGGCCAGCAGCCCGCCGCTATGCGCATCGCCGGCGCCAATGGTATCGACGACGTCCACCGGATAGATCGGCGCGTGGCGAGGGGGCTGGCCCGGTGCGCACAGCCAGGCGCCGTCTTTGTCCAGGCGGCAAATCAGCGTCAGCTGATGGCGGGCGGCGTACTCTGTGGACAGGGCGATAGGATCGCCGTCGCCGCACAGAAAGCGGGTTTCGTCCCGGTTCAGCGTCAGCAACACGTTGGTATTGTCCAGCGCTGTGATGAAGGCGGTCGGCACATCCGCAATACGCGGTCCGAGATCCACCAGCTTAGGTTGAGGCTGCGCCAGCAGCCAGTCGCGCAGCAGCGCGCCATGCTCACCGCTCAGCTCGTAGCCGCTGGCATAGATCAGCGCGTCTTCCGGAATGACCAACTGCGCCAGCTTCTCCTTCGACCACTGCGACTCGCAGCCGGACACCGATATGAACGTGCGTTCGCCGTTCTCTTCGGCCAGTGCGAGGCACCAGCCGTTATCCTGATCATCGCAGCGGAGCTGCACCTCCAACCCCAGCGCGGCCATCTCCGCCGCGACGCGTTGACTCCACGGTCCGTTGCCTACGGTCATTCCATTGATGACCGGCACCTGAAGTCGACGGAGGGCGCGGGCGACGTTGAATGCGCAGCCGCCGATTTGGTAGCCCAGATCTTTCGCTTCAATATCCTCTCCGCTCTTCGGCAGCCGCTTCACGGCCATGACGTTGTCGCCGACAGCCGCGCCGATCACCACCACAGGCGTGGTGGCCTGAAAGTCCTGCTTCATGATTTCTCCTTGGGTTTACATAGCAAATACAGACCGTACGTCGCCAGGCTAATGCCAAAAGAGAGGAAAATGCCCAGGCTGGAATTGGCGAAGATCCCGACCGCCAGCGGACCGTCGATGAACCCGGTTTTGGTGACCAACAGGCCGCAAACCGATCCTAATAGCCAGCAGCCCAGCGGGATCCAGCGTACGCCGCGGTTTTCTCCATTTAGGCCGAAGAGCGACGCGGCGGAATAGCCGCGATGCTGCCGCAGGCTCAAATAGTCAAGGATGAACATCGCCGCCCATGAGCCGAGGAACACGCCGCAAAAGATCAGGAATGAAATAAACGGCGTGAGAAAATCGCCGGAAACGAACAGGACGTAAATCGCCACGCCCAGCATCAGAATGGCGTCGATGGTCACGGCTACCGACTGGCGGACTTTAATGCCGATGGTCAGCAGATTGAGGCTGGCGGAGTAAAGGCTCAGTACCGCAATGGTGACGACGCCAGCGGTGGCGGTTAACAGATAGGGGACGGACATCCACGGCGGAAGCACGGTGCCGATCAGCGCGATGGGGTTGGCAGAACTGGCGAGATCGGTCAGCTGAGAAGAGAGCAGTATGCCCGCCAGCATCAGCAGAACCAACGGCAGGCTGGCGCCGCCGACCACGGCGGCGAAGATGCTTCGGCGCGGCGTGGCAGGGTGAAGATAGCGGCTATAGTCCGCGCCCGCGATGGTCCAGCCGACCCCGGTGCCTGCGGCAATCACGGAAAGCGCTGGCAGGAAACCGGTCAGCCAACTGCCGGACGGCATCGCCAGCACCTGCTGCCACGGCGTATTGAACAGAATGAAGATGACGACAATCAGCGTCATAGTGCCGAAAATCTTGCTGAACCAATTTTGCATCGCGAACAGCACATTTTGACCGAGCAGGCTGACGATGATGGTCAGGCCGGCGAACAGCACCAGACAGATAGCGGTCAGCGTATGGCTGGCGTTGAAGCCCACCGCCGTAAATAGCGCGGCCAGCGTCATAGTACCGGTGATGACGTTGACGGCTTCCCAGCCGATCAGGCAGAACCAACTGAACGCAGTAGGGGCGATATTGCCGCGTAACCCGAAAATGACGCGGGAAAGCGTCAAGGTCGAGGTCCGGCCCGTTTGTCCGGCAAAGGAGGTGTAGCCCACAAGAGAGAAGCTGGCGACGCCGATGACGGCGGCCAGAACGGACTGTATGAAGGAGAGTCCGAAGGAGACGATGATGGCGCCGTAAACGATGCCGAGAATGCCGATATTCGCGGCGCACCAGATCCAGAAAAGCTGTAGCGGGGTGCCCGTTCGTTCGGCCTCGGGCACCAGATCAATACCTGTTTCTTCTACCTTCCAACCTTTGGGTTCAGGTTGTGTATCACCTCGTTGCGTTCCATCCATTCCAATGTGCTCCTCTTTATTCTGAATGCATAAAGTTTTGCAGCATGAGGAGTTAAGTCAATCTCATTGGCCTGATTGATGATGGAGACCCATGCTGCGGGAAAGGCGTTGATGCCATGAAGCGCACCGCAAATCGCGGTGGCCATCGCGCCAATTGTATCCGTATCGCCGCCAAGATTGGCAGCTAATATCGCACAGCGTTGAGGTTGAGTGACGGCGAGGTCGACGAGCGCCAGCGCCATTGGCACGGATTCCAGCGTATCCATGCCTGCGCCCAGCGTATCGTACAGTTCTGAAAGCGCCAGAGCGTCAGGCACATTACGCAGCGTAGCGGCCTGGGTGAAAGCCTGTTCGATGCGGCGGCTCAGTTTTGGACTGAAGGTGGTGATGCGCTGAAGTTGGACTTCCTCCGCCAAGCGAGGCAATTCGTTTTTGATCGTCTTCCACTCCGCGCCGTCGATGGCGCGGCTGATGGCCCAGGCAATGACTACTGCGCCCGCAACGGCGATATCGGACTGATGCGTCGGGCTGCAGGAGAGCCGTACCGCGTGGATAAACGCGGCCTTATCGGCGGTGGACATTAGGCAGCCCATTGGCGCTACGCGCATGGCGGCGCCGTTAGTCACGCCGTTAGCGTTGATTTCATGCACGGGGGTGCCGGAACGAATGGCGTTCAACGCGGCCTTGGAACTGGGGCCAAGAACGTTTTTTTCAAATGCGTTGATGCGCGTCGCCCACGCCAGAATGTGTCGGGCTATGCGTTCAGGCTCGACGGCGCCTTTGGCTTCGATCACGGCGTTAATCAGCGCGATGGCCTGTTGGGTGTCGTCGGTGAATTCTCCTGCGATGAGACCGCAGGCGGCGATATTGACGTCTGGTCCTGGCAGAAAGCAATCGATCCAGCCAAAGTGCTGGCGGACCCGTTCCTGCGGCCAAAGTTCTGATGGCATCCCCATCGCGTCACCCGCCGCTTGCCCATAGAGACAACCGAGGATGGCGTCGTGGGGATGTTTTATTACGGTCATGAAGACCCCTGGTGTTGGCTTAGTTTCCTAATACCGTGGCTAATGTATAAAAAGCGTGCGTTAATTGCAAGTCCAATTTAAAGCCTTTATGATGCCAATGTAAATCCTAGGTACGTTACCCTGCATATTATAAGTATCCAGGCGGTGGGGAATTGATAAAAATTGCCTCATCAAAGATCCCAACCACAAGGCAGCTATGGAAGAATTTTTTATTCAGTTACGGTCCTTGCTGGACAAACCGTCATCTGCTCCGCGCTACATGCAACTGGCTAAAGCGCTCGAACATACTATTCAGCAACGGCGTGACCTAAGTGGTCATTTTTTACCGCCGGAGCGTCAGCTTGTGCAACTGTTGGGGCTGTCCCGCGTCACCGTTTCTCGTTCTCTTGCGCTGCTTGAGCAGAAAGGGTTGATTCTCCGCCAGCAGGGCGTCGGCACGCGCATCGCCCTCCAGCTCGACTATGCGTTAACCAGCGATGAACCAGGTTTTTCCGCGCTGGTTCAACAGCGGGGCGGCGTAGCCAGCAATAACGGGTTGGAACGTATTACCGACGTTGCCATGACTCCTGCGCTGTCATTGGCGATGAATCTTCCGGAAAGCGAAGTGCTGACCAAACTTCGTCGCGTCAGACTACTGAACAATGAGCCAGCGTCGCTCGAGACGGTATGGATCCCTCAGCGGTGGTTACCTCAACCGGAAGAAATTGAACATTCGCTATACGGTTATTGGCGCGAGCGGCACATCTTTCCAGAAAATCGGCGTTATCGCCTACGCGCCGTCAGCGCAACGCGGGAAGTGTCGAAACTGCTGAAAGTGCCGAACGGCATGCCGTTGCTCTTCAGCCGCCAACACACCTTCGACGCCAAGGGCGAATTACTGGAATATTGCGAAATTTATTGCCGTAGTGATATCTACGAATTTGAAGTGTCTGACTAAACGTGCCTGCCGGTGCGCAGCGCCGGCCTGACCGGCGCTGCGACGGGAGGCTATTACGCGTCTGCGGGGGGCTGATCCGGATCGGGGCCGAGACGCTTGCCGCTGTCTAGCGTAGCGATCTGGCTTAACTCCTCTTTTTCCAGTTCGAAATCAAACACATCGAAGTTCTCACGGATGCGGGTCGGCGTCACGGATTTCGGGATCACGACTAACCCGTTATCAAGATGCCAGCGGATAACGATCTGCGCTGGCGTCTTACCGTATTTTTTCGCCAAATCGCGGATGACGGGCGTATCAAATACGCCTTTCCCGCCCTGCGCCAGTGGACTCCAGGACTCTGTCTGAATGTGATGCGTGGTATTCCAGGCATGCAGCGAGCGCTGTTGCAGCAGCGGATGCAGTTCGATCTGGTTAATGACCGGCATCACGCCGGTGGCTTCCTTGAGACGCTGCAGATGGTGCGGATGAAAGTTGCTGACGCCAATGCTTTTGGTCAGCCCCTGTTCCTGCAGTCGAATCAAGCCCCGCCATGCCTCGATATAGGTATCGTCTGGGCTGCCTTTGGGCGGCCAGGGCCAGTGGATCAGGTAGAGGTCGACATAGTCCAGCTTCAGCTTGCGAAGGCTCTCCGTCAGCGCCTGTACCGGGCGACCTTGATCGCTGTTCCAGAGTTTGGTGGTGATATACAGCTCATTACGTGGCAGCCCGGCAGACTTCAACGCTTCGCCCACAGCGGCTTCATTTTGATAAATGGCCGCGGTATCGACGGCCTTGTACCCCGTTTTCAGCGCTTCATTCACCGCAACGATCGTGTCTTCATGGCTGGCTTGCCATACGCCCAGTCCCAACTGCGGGATGGTTTTGCCGTCACTCAGTTTAATGATGGGTTGTGTCGTCATAGCATTCTCCTTGTTCCGGCCCGACCACGGAGCGCGGTCGATGCCGACTGCAGGTCCGCTTTACGGCTTGCCGTAAAGCGAATAACGGCGGTTTACGCAATGCGAAAAGCCGCCGGAGTGCGTGTTACCGCGGGGGAATGTTTTCCCGATTGGCAGCGCTAAACAGCAGTGTAGCTGAAAGCTGAAGGGGGGCGATTTGCCTTAGCGGGCGGCCTCGTAGACGCGTTGGCTGTCGGCCAGCGTAATGTCCTTGTGTTCGCCCAGCGCCGTCATACCATGTTCCTCAAGCTTTTCCACCAGCGCCGGGATGCTGCTGCCGTCTAACTGATAGTCCGACATCCGCGTGGGGACGCCCATACGTTCGAAGAACCCGCGGGTGGCTTCAATCGCGCCGTCAATGCGGCCCTCTTCGCTGCCATCGCGGAGGTTCCATACCCGCTCAGCGTACTGTAGCAGTTTCTCCCGTTTCTGCGCTTTACGGTCACGCAGCATGGCAGGCAGAACGACCGCCAATGTCTGCGCATGGTCCAGACCGTGCATGGCGGTCAGCTCATGTCCCAGCATATGGGTGGACCAGTCTTGCGGGACACCGGCGCCGATCAATCCGTTCAAAGCCAGCGTGGCGCTCCACATCACGTTGGCGCGCACGGCATAATTATCCGGCTCTTCCAGCGCGCGCGGACCTTCCTCGACCAGCGTCAGCAGCAGCCCTTCGGCGAAGCGATCCTGAACCTTCGCGTCGACCGGGTAGGTCAGGTACTGCTCCAACGTGTGGACAAAGGCATCAACGACGCCATTGGCAATCTGGCGTTCAGGCAAAGTATAGGTGACGACCGGGTCCAGCACGGCAAACTGCGGACGTACCAACGTCGAGTGAAACGCTTGTTTGTCGCCGCTGGCTTTCCGTGTGATCACCGCGCCGCTGTTGGACTCGGAACCGGTAGCCGGGAGCGTGAGCACCACGCCGATCGGCAGCGCCTGAGTGATGTCCTGTCCGCCGGTTTGCAGGATATGCCACGGATCGTCCGACGCCGTGTAGTTTGCCGCCGCCGCAATGAATTTGGTGCCGTCCGCCACTGAACCGCCGCCGACGGCAAGCAGGAAATTGATGTGCTCCCGATGCACGACCTCCACGGCCTTCATCAGCGTTTCATACGTCGGATTGGGTTCAACGCCGGAAAACTCGGCGATGCTGCGGCCCGCCAGCGCGGCGTGGACCTGGTCGAGCACGCCGTTGCGTTTGATGCTGCCGCCGCCGTAGACGATCAGAATGCGCGCGTTTTGAGGGATTTCAGCGGCGATGCCGGCGATTTGTCCTTCTCCGAACAGAATCTTGGTAGGGGTATGCAGGGTAAAATTATTCATAGATTACTTATCCAGTTTGAAGCCTTGCTGAAGCAGGGCGGGTAGGACTTCGGGGAAGTAGATGTGCTGGTAATAGTCCGCAGTGTTAGGTCCCCAGGCGGCGCCGTCGGTGCGGCCGATTTCTTCCCAATGTTTCGTCAGCGTTTCATCGTATTGTTTGATGGCGTCGTCCAGCGAGTCGTCCTGATACACTTCTTCATGACGGAAGGTGCTGATGGGCAGACGGGGCTTCTGATGCGCCGGTTGGTCGACGTAGCCCAGGACCAGACCCGCGACAGGGAACGTGTGTTCCGGCAGTTCAAGGAGTTTGATCATCGTCTGCGGATCGCGGCGGACGGCGCCGATGGGGACGATGCCCAGTCCATAGGAATGTGCTGCGGCGATCAGGCTGCCCAGGGCAATGCCCACATCGGTACTGCCGGAAACGATGCTCTCCACGCTTTCGTGCGCGTGCTGTTCAAAGCCCGCCAGGGCGATGGCTCGTTCGCTTTTATGCATGTCCAGCACCAGCGTCAGGAAGACCGGGGCCTGCGCAATCCAGGCTTGTCCGCCGGCCAGTTCGGCGATGCGGGCGCGTCGCGCCGGATCGCGAGTGACGACAACGGAAACCTGTTGTGAATTAACGGAAGTCGGGGCGCGGTAGGCGGTTTCGATGATCGCGGAAAGGACGTCTTCAGGAATCGCCTTGTCCAGATAGCTGCGTTCGCTGCGATGGCTCGTCAATAACTTGATTGTCTCGTTCATTCTTTCCATCCCTTCGTTGTTTTGATTTTCTTTAGTCCATCGGAGTGTCCGACGGCGTGGTCTGATATTCATTCTCGGGATCTGGCGGCGAGGGTACAATGCTCATTTCTGTTTCGTTATTGCCTATTTCTGCAAAGGAGTGCAGGAATTGATGCTTGACGGCCGCATTTATGTCATTTTATTGCCATATTCTGCAAAGGATGAAGATATGCAAAGTGAAACACAACGCCAGCGGCTGGCGCGCATGGCCAGGCAATATGTGGGACAAAGCTGCGTCACCGTCACGCCGATCCCGCAGGTCAGGGTCATCTATGCCGAAGAGCACTGTGTGCGTCGGCCGGTGATGTATGACCCCAGTATCGTCATGATGTTTCAGGGCCACAAAGTGGGTTTCATGGGCGAAAAGACCTTCCGCTATGATCCGGACAACTATTTGCTGATGACGGTGCCGTTGCCGTTTGAATGCGAAACCTTCGCTACGCCGGAGCAACCGCTGATTGGCCTTTCGATACGTATGGAAAGCGCGATGTTGCAGGATCTGCTGATGGACATTGGCGACGATGAGTGCCCGGAACGTCCGAGCGCCGACACCACCGGGGTATGCAGCGTACCGCTTGGCGACAAAATGCTGTGTGCGGCGGAACGGTTGCTGGAGGCGATGGCGACGCCCAAAGACGCCAAAGTGCTGGGGCCGGGCATCGTGCGTGAGATCATCTATTACGTGCTCTGCGGCGTAGGCGGGGCGGCGCTGCAAGCGGTGGTCAACCGGCATACCCACTTCAGCCAGATCGCGCGCGCGTTGCGGCGCATCGAACACGACTATGCGGACAGCCTGAACGTCGAGCAGTTGGCTGCGGACGTGAATATGAGCGTGTCGGCCTTCCATCACAATTTCAAGGCGGTGACGAATACCTCGCCGCTGCAATATCTGAAATCTTATCGTTTGCACAAGGCGCGATTAATGATGCTGCATGATGGACTAAAGGCCAGCGCCGCCGCGCTGCGGGTCGGGTATGAAAGCCCGTCGCAGTTCAGCCGGGAGTTTAAACGCTATTTCGGCACGACGCCGGGCGACGAGGTGGTGCGGCTACGGTCGGGCAGCGCGCTGGTGGAAGGTAATTAACAGACGTCGCCGCGCAGGCGTTCAGCCCGGCGGCGAAAGGCGGCATTAAACGCTGACGCGTTTTTTACGCCATAGCATGATGGCGATACCGACCAAACTGCTGAGCAGCAGCACGACGGGCAGCAGGCACAGTCCGGTCATCACCTGGTCTTCGTAGCGTTTCACCAGGGGTATATGGCTGATGGCGTAGCCCAGCGATACGATGCCGCAGACCCACAGCATTCCGCTCAGCCAATTGAAAACCTGAAAACGGGTATTGCTCAGCCCGGAAATCCCGGCGATGGTCGGAAGCAGCGTACGCACAAAGGCCAGAAAACGACCGATCAGCAGCGCCACCAGTCCATGCCGGTGAAACAGCGAATAGGCGCGCTGGTGATAATGCACCGGCAGTTGTCCCAGCCAGGTTTTGACCAGCCGGGTGTGGCCCAGCCAGCGCCCTTGCAGGTAACTGAGCCAGCAGCCAAGGCTGGCCGCAATGGTCAGCAGCACCATGGTCGGGACAAAACTCATCACGCCTTTCGCGATCATTGCGCCCGCCAGCAGCAACAAGCTGTCTCCCGGTAGGAAGGACGCCGGCAGCAGCCCATTCTCAAGAAATAAGGTGACGAAGAGAATGCCGTAGACCACCCAAATAACGTGAGGATCGGCCAGCGCGCTGAAGTCCTGCTGCCATAGCGCCTGAATTATTTCGTGAACAACACTCATTTTGCGTCCTGTCTGGTTTTGCTGGAACCCTCTGAAATGAACAACGTATTGCTGCTCCGTGCCGCGATTCGGGTACGTAATAGGGTGAAAAACGTGGGTTTGTCGTTAGAACTGCCGTGTAACGACCATAATACACGTTTTCCCTATTCAATCGCAGAGAAACAAGGGATATAGCGCGACAGGAACCTTTACGATTCCTGAATTCTTCTGAACCCGTCGGTGAGATCCTCGATCAGATCGTCGCAATCTTCCAGTCCGATATGTAACCGAATCAACGTTCCGTTAAAACCAACGCCGCCGGCCGGTCGGATTTTGGCTAATTCTTCCGGCTGACTAGCCAGAATCAGCGATTCGAAACCGCCCCAGGAGTAGGCCATGCTGAAGTGATTGAAGTTATCAAGATAGCTGGCTAACTGCGCTGATGAGAGTTTTTGTTTCAACACAAACGAAAAAAGCCCGTTGCAGCCGCTGAAATCGCGCGCGAAGGTCGCGTGGCCTTTACATCCCGGCAAAGCGGGATGATTGACGACGTCGACTTCCGGACGTTCCGCCAGCCAGCGCGCGATGCGCAAACTGCTTTCCTGATGCTGCTTCAGGCGCACCCCCAGCGTACGCAGGCCGCGGCTCGCGATATAGGCGCTGTCGGCGTCCGCCATCTGACCCATCAGATAAGACTGCTCGCGCAGCCTGTCCCAGCAGCGCGCATTCGCGACCGCGGTGCCCAGCATGCTGTCGGAGTGCCCCACAATGTACTTGGTGCCTGACTGAACGGAGATATCCACGCCGGCATCCAGCGCCTTAAACAGAATGCCCGCCGCCCAGGTGTTGTCCATGATGATGACGATCTCTGGATTGATACGGCGGACGGCGGCGACAATGGCGGGGACATCCTGCACTTCCATCGTGATGGAGCCAGGCGATTCCAAAAAGACCACTTTGGTTTCCGGCTGGATTAACCCGGCGATATCGCTGCCGATCATGGGATCGAAATAGGTGGTGCTGACGTTCATTCTACCCAGCACTTTGTTACAAAAGTCCTGCGTCGGTTCATAGGCGGAGCCGGTAACCAGCAGATGATCGCCCGATGAAACGAATGACAGGATAGCGTTGGCGATGGCCGCTGCACCGCAAGGATATAACGCGCAGCCCGCGCCGTTTTCCAGCTCGGTCATGGCTTCCTGTAGAGAAAAGTGCGTCAGCGTCCCACGGCGGCCGTAGAACAGGGCGCCTTTGGCGCGATTTATCGTTGCCTGTTTCTTCTCTTGCACGCTGTCGAAGACGAGCGAGGAGGCTCGCTGAATCACGGGGTTAACCGAACCCTGGGTAAATTTCTTCTGTCTTCCCGCGGATACCAGTGCTGTGGCGGTTTTTTTGCTAGTCATGCTTCACCTGTTGCTCATCGGTCTTGATGGCTCCTGTCATTAAGGAGTGCGGCGGTTTTATCTCTTTAACACCTTTATCTTTACGTTATCATGGCTGACACCGAGTGTGTCGGGCGGAAGGCTAAAAAGCACACTCTTGCTGCCAGCGAGGGCAGTAAAAGGGGATTGTGCTGTAAGGAAAGGCGGGGTTTTGGCCAGAAGCGCCGACTGCCACGGAGATATATGCGCAATAATAATGAGAATAGCTATCAATTAATTTTGGCTTTGGTATCATTTTGACCAAAATGGTTGACTAATGAATAGCACTGAATGATTGGCGGAGGAACAGCGTGAATACGGCTGACATTAAAGGAAAGCAGCAGGTTTCATCAGCCTGGCGGACGATCGGGGGCGCCTTTGGCGCAGTGTACCGAAGCCTGCTGGCGTTATTGCTGGTGGCGGGCTTCAGCGGCTATGCGTTTGCCGCACCGTCATCTTTACCTCTCTCCACGAACGGTGGCGATGCGGCGACGACATCACCCCTCTCGTTGCCGCCCGGTTCCGAATCCACCGCGCCGGGCAATTTGATGCAGATGGATTTATCCGTGCTGGGGATGTACCAACATGCGGACATCGTGGTCAAGATCGTGATGATCGGCTTGATACTGGCATCGGTGGTGACCTGGGCCATCTTCTTTGGCAAAAGCGCCGAGTTAATCGGCGCCAAGCGCCGTCTGCGTCGCGAGCATGATGCCTTGAGCAACGTGCGCTCGCTGGACGAAGCGGCGGAAATGACGCGGCTTTGCAAGACGGGCAGCGTCGCGCAACAGTTCGTCGTTGATGCGCAGGACGAAATCTCACTGTCGGCCCGTTCCGACGACAATCAAGGTGTCAAAGAGCGCACCGCGTTCCGCTTTGAGCGCCGCGTCGCCGCTAACGGACGTCATATGTCGCGTGGGACCGGATACCTGGCGACCGTCGGTGCCATCGCGCCGTTTATCGGTTTGTTTGGCACGGTTTGGGGCATCATGAACAGCTTCATCGGCATCGCCCACACGCAGACCACGAATCTGGCTGTTGTCGCTCCGGGTATCGCCGAAGCGTTACTGGCGACGGCCATCGGTCTGATTGCGGCTATTCCGGCGGTGGTCATCTACAACGTGTTCGCCCGTTCCACAACCAGCTACAAAGCGCTAGTCGGCGATGTGGCGGCGCAGGTGCTGCTGCTTCAGAGCCGCGATTTGGATATCGCCGCCAGCGAAAACAGCGCGGCGTCTACTTCGACGCAGACACTGCGGGCGGGCTAAGGCATGGCGATGCATCTGAACGACGGACAGAACGAAAACGGCGAAATGCATGACATCAACGTTACGCCGTTTATTGATGTCATGCTGGTGCTGCTAATTATCTTTATGGTGGCGGCGCCGCTGGCGACGGTCGACGTTCGCGTCAATCTGCCTGCCTCTTCCGCCGCGCCTCAGCCGCGTGAAAAGCCGGTCTATCTGACGATAAAAGCCGATAAGCAGCTTTATTTGGGTGAAGATCCTGTCACGCAGGACACGCTGGCGCAGACGCTGAATGCGAAAACCAACGGCAATAAAGAGAACACCATCTACTTCCAGGCAGATAAAAGCGTCGACTACGAGACCATGATGCAGGTGATGGACGCGCTGCGTTCCGCCGGATATCTCAAAGTGGGGTTAATGGGGATGGAAAAAGTTTCTCGTTAAGGACTCATGAAACATGCTTCACGTTAAGCGCGGCTTTTGCCGCGCTTTTTTGTTTCTGCGGTTTGCTGAGCTGTCAGCGACGAAACAAAACGGGTGATATAGCGCGTTTAGGTCGTGCTAAATCCCGGTTCTATCGGTGATAGTGGATAGATAATCCTATCGAACCAAGCGTTTGCTGGCCTGGTTCGCGGTATTGCTGAAAGGTCTACTGCGGAAAACCCGTTGTGGGAAGCGTTTATCCGCGAGAGTCAGGATGCCGCCAATGGATGCGGCTGGGTACGTAAACGCGCTTTTCGGGGAGAGTGCGCCCGTCAATCAGCGCAGTGATCATATCGAAGCTCCTGCTGGCCAGCGTTTCGCAATCTTGCGCGACGGTGTCGATTCGTAGCGGCAGACAGTCGAACAGATAGTGATCGTCGAAGCTGCACAGTCGGATCTCGTTGTTCATCAGGTTGTGCTGGTTCAGGTAGCGCAGCACCCCTTCCAGCAGGCCGCAGGCGGCGACAAATAGCGTTTTGGGAGGTCGCCCCAGCCTTGCGCACAGCTCGGCGAACATTTCGTAGCCGGAGCTGGGGCGATAGTTGCCCTGCATGATCCAGTCGGGATGGCAACTGATTCCGGCACGTTCCAGCCCTAGTTGGAAACCGGCGAGACGGTCGCGGGTGGGCGAAATGCGGGACTGGCCGCCAATGAAATAGAACTCGCCCTGATGCTGACGTGCGACGGTTTCCACCAGTTTAGCTGTCGGCTCGATCGACTCGGTGATCACCAGCGGCAGATCGGAATCACCTATCATGCGGTCGAACTGTACGACAGGCAGTTGCTGGTTGATCTTCTGATATTCAGCGTCGTTAAGCATGCTGGAGGCGACAATCAGCCCGTCCACCTGACGCTGAATCAGGCTATTCACCGCCATGATTTCCTGGCTGGGATTCTCATCGGTACAGGCGATAAGCAGTTGCAGACCCGCCTCGCGGCACAGCATTTCCAGCTCGTGAGAAATTAACGCAAAGCCGTAGTTGGTCATTTCCGGCACGACCAGGCCGAGCGTGTTGCTGCGGGTAGAGCGAAGCGAGCGGGCGTGAATACTGGGAAGGTAACGATGCTGTTGAGCGAGAGCGAGAATGCGGTCGCGTGTGGCGTCCGAGACGCGAAACTCCTTACTACGCCCATTTAAGACCAAGCTAGCGGTGGATTTGGAAACCCCCGCCAGCTTGGCGATATCACTGATGGTTACGCGCTTAGTTTGTTTCACCACTCGTTCTTAATGGTAGAAAAAAGGGAAACTATTCTATCACGCATGGCGCTAACAGCCAGTGCTGCAGCGTTAACCTCCCTGAACCGCTGAAACTGACGGTGGCATCCCGCAGTGGGAAATAGCGGGCCGACATTACGGCAGCGCCGTGGTTGATGAAAATCTCCACGCTGGAGCGATCGCACAGGATATGTAGGCGGTGCAATTCGCCGCGCCAGTAACGATGTTCCGGTTCGCCCGTCCGCAGGTTATGACGACTCAACGTCAGCCGTTCGCCATCCCAGCATAAGACCATCAGATTGGCGAAGTTGATCTGGAACTCGCCCTGCGTATCCACCATCAGTTCGGCGCTGCTCGCAGGCAGGATTGGCGCGTAATCCGCTACGCCTTTCCAAACGTGTTTCTGCGTTCGCAGGCTCTGCAGCTCTCGAGCGGGCTGCTGATAAAGCATGCCGTCCTGCAGCGTTAGCTCACGCGGGCAGGTCATGGTGTGTACCCAGCCGTATTCGATGGTCGGTTGTTGGAACTCATCCTGATCCGGCACTGCCATCCAGCCGAACATCAGGCGACGGCCGTCCTGACTCGTCGTGGTCTGCGGCGCATAGAACTCAAATCCCAGATCCAGCTCCTGGAAGTCTCCGTGGGTAAACTGCCCTTGGTCATAATCAAGCTTACCGACGAAGTAGCCCGCCTGAAAGATGTTCAGGTAGCGTTCTTCTTCGGCCGCCAGACCTTGCGGACTGCAAATCAGCACGTCGTGCTGCCCTAACGGGAACAGATCCGGACATTCCCACATGTAGCCGAAATCGCCCAGTCCGCCGAGGCGGGAACCGGCGATTTCACCCAGAGACTGCCACTGGTGCAAATCGTCGGAGGAGAACAGCAGCACCTTGCCCTGCAAGTCGGTGTCCTGAGCGCCGAGCACCATGTACCACTTGCCGTCATGACGCCAAACTTTGGGATCGCGTACGTGGCCGGTATAGCCTTCCGGCAGTGGCAAAACGGTGCCGAGCTTGTCGAAGCCGCCGTCGGCATTTTCCCGCGCCAGACACTGGTTGGCCGTACGGGAGCCGTCGTCGTACTTCACGTTGCCGGTATATACCAACGTCAGCGTGCCGTCGTCGTCTTCTACCGCGGAACCGGAGTAGCAACCGTGGCTTTCATAATTTTCCGCCGGTATCAGCGCCACGGGTTCGTGGCGCCAGTTGACCAGATCGGCCGAGCTCCAATGCCCCCAGAATTTGGCTCCGTGGGCGCAAGCTAATGGATTCCACTGATAAAACAGATGGTAACGCCCTTTATGCTGAATGAATCCGTTGGGATCGTTCAGCAAACCGACATTCGGTGACAGGTGCCACTGCGGACGGTAAGGGTCATAGCACTGGCGCGATTGAGCCGACATCAAGGCATGAGCCATACGTTTTAATAAGTGGGTTTCTCTCATTATTTGCTATCCGTTTTGTATCTCAGGAACAGTGAAAGCACGAAGGCTGTCCCGAAGGCTATCAGCATGCCGATCACATAACTGATAAATGAGTCGGGTTTTACGATCGCCATACCCGGAATACCGGTCAGGCCTACGGCGGTCATGCCGACGTGGTTCGCTACGACCCAGGCACCGCCCAGCGCACCACCAGCGATGGCAGCCAGGAACGGTTTCACGAAGCGTAGGTTGATGCCGAACAGCGCCGCTTCGGTGATCCCCAGCAGTGCCGAGAAACCGGAAGGAATGGCGATGGCTTTGATGCGGGCATCTTTGGTCTTAAAGTAAACCGCCAGACAAGCTCCGCCTTGAGCGATGTTGGCCATACACCAGATCGGTAGCAGAAAGTTGACGCCGATGTTTGGATTGCCCAGCAGACCTGCTTCGATGGCGTGGAAACTGTGGTGTACCCCGGTGATCACGATAACGGAGTAGAGACCGCCGAAGAGTAGGCCCGCAAGCCATCCAGCATGCGAGATCAGGGTGCTCAGTACCATGGAGATACCGTCGCCCAGCATCCGGCCCGCAGGACCAATCACCAGCATGGCGACGAAGCCGGAGATAATGACGGTCAGGAACGGCGTCAGGATAATATCCAGCGCGTTAGGGATAATTTTGCGCAGGCGTTTTTCCACCATGCTCATGAACCAGACCGCCAGCAGTACCGGGAACACGGTGCCCTGATAGCCGATCATGGCGACGTCGTAACCGAACAGGTGCATGGTCTTGAACCCTTCGGTAACGCCCCAGGCGTTGGTCAGCGCGGGGTGGGTCAGGATCCCCCCGAGCGTCGCACCCAGATAGGGGTTACCGCCGAATTCGCGCGCGGAGGTGAAACCAATCAGGATCGGCAGAATGATGAAGGCGGCGGAGCTGAAGATATCCAGCAGGATGAAAATGGCGCTATCAGGGTTCACCCAGTTATAGGTTTTGATCATCCCCAACAGGCCCATCAGCAGGCCGGAGGCGACAATAGCCGGAATGATAGGAACAAAGATATTGGACAGCAGACGCGCCAGACGCTGAAGCGGGTTTAGCTTTTTGGCGGCGGCCGACGCGGCCTCTGCTTTGCTGGACTCATTGACGCCCGCGGCTTTGATGAACTCCGCATGAACCTTGTTGACCAATCCGGAGCCGAAAATGACCTGCATTTGCCCTGAGTTCTGGAAACAGCCTTTAACGCCGTCCAGTTTCTCGATAGCGGCTTTGTCTGCCTTATTATCATCTTTTAATACCAGACGCAGACGTGTAGCACAGTGGGCCGCGCTGGCAATATTGTCCTTCCCGCCCAGCAGGGTAAGAAGAGAAGCCGCAGTGGCTTTAATGTCCATAAGTTTCCTCATAAATCAAACAACACTACATCAGCTGAAACCGCGGCAATTCAAAGAAGGCCGCGGGTAAAGGCTGAATCAATTAAAACCAGGTTTCCATCTGAACGCCGAAGGTCCATTCGCCGCCAGCGCTAAAGCCGGTGGCGCCGAAAGCATCTTCGTTGGAGTAGTTGTCCAGACGTTTATCCCAGTCCATGTAGCTGGCGAAAACGCGCAGCTCGGGCCGGCTGAAAAAGTTGGCGATATCGCCAACCTTGAAGGTCGGTGCAAAGGTCAGCTTGTAAAAACCGCCGCTGACCTGATTGCGCGCTAAATAGCCTTGCGGATCGAGATCCATGTACTGATAGCTACCTTCATACGCCAGTGCGAAATTGGGGGTGATTTCCTGAATAAAGCGTGCGTTGAATGTCACCCACTGATAATCATCTCCGGAGACGTAACGATCTTTGCTGCTCTGCGCCATCAGCGACGGCGCGAAGCTCCAGGTCTTGTTGATGGCGGTGGTGCCGTAGGTCGCCAGACGCCAGGTATCGGCGTTTTGCGTCAGGTTGCCGTCGGAGCCGATCCCTTTGACTTCCGCGCCCAACCCATGACCGTACAGCAATGCGACGAGCGAGCTGCCGTCCCGCAGGCCGTAAAAGTTGTCACCGCGCCATGCCACCGCGGCGTGTAGGCCGGAATCGCCAGCATTGCTGTTGACGATATGGCTGGCGCTGTTGGCGCCGGTGTTGGTGGTGAGATCGTTGTTCTTCGCTCTCAGACCACTCAGCATGAACTGGAACGGACCGACAAAGTTGTTGCTGGTCACGATGTAGTTCTGAATTTCGTTATCCAGCGCTTCGTTGTCGCCCAGGCTACGGCCGTAGAGGGAAAAGTTGGTTTTCCAGCCGTCGACGGGTTGAACATCGTAGATGCCGCCGCCGGTGCCGGCCAGGAAGACGACGTCGGAGTCCAGCCAGTGGATATCGAAGTTGTCCCGATCGAAACGTTTACCCGCCCACAACGTAGTGTCCTTGAACGCGCCGGTGAACGTCGGCAGAGAGCCTAGCTCCACGAAAGCTTCGCGGATATTCAGGTCGCTGCTGTCCGCCGTCCAGTCATTATAGCTGCGCTGTCCGTCGGCCATCATTACCCTGAAACGCGTGGTCGCGCCGTTATCCAGCTTGGTTTTGTGCTCCAGCTTGAGTTCCAGGTATGTGTCGTCTTCGTTGCCCAGACGGCCGATGTTGCCGCCTACGCTGCCTGCGGGCGACATGCCCGGACCGATATCCGCTTTGCTGCTGGTGGCGGAATCATGTATCGCCAACCCGGATCGCGCATAGCCGTGGAATTCGAAGCCATCGGCGAGGCTGCTTTTGTCAGCCAGCGCGGTGGTGCGTTCCGCGACCTGTCGCGTTTGCTGCTCGTTTTGCGTGGTGCGTTGTTCGACCTGATGCGCCTGCTGTTCGATTAGCGCCGTGCGGGTAGAGAGCGTCTGCGCTTGCTTTTCCGCCGCGTCGGCGCGGGCTTCCGCCCGCTGAGCGCGCAGTTCGGCCTGCTGTACACGCTGTTCCAACGCATTGAGCCGATCTTCAAGCGTGGTGGTTTCCGCCCCAGTGGCATAATGGGAACACAGAAGAAGCCCTATCGTTGCAGAGAGGTAGTTGAGTTTCATGGTTTTTATTCTCTTTTTAGGTTGAGCGATATTATTTTTGCTAAATTGCTAAACCGGTTGCGCAGCGAAATTAAAGGGGAGAGAGGGGGTTGGCAAGGGTTTTTGCTAACTCGATTCTTTATCTGTGATCCTGGCTACAAAATACCTGTTCCCACGTCGCTTTTTTACGCGGGAACAGGAAAGTTTTAGGAAAGCGGCGTAGCTAACTGGTGCGCGTAAGGGAGCGCTGTCATCGCGCCTTTGGCGGTGGTCGCGAGCGCGCCGCAGCGCTGCGCCTGATCCACAATATCCATCCATTGGGCGATATTGTTCAAATCGTCGTGCTGTGCCAAGCCTTGCAGCAGGCCGGCGACAAAGGCGTCGCCAGCGCCCGTCGTGTCGACGGGCGTCACGTACGGCGCGTCGAAGTGTTTCAGGTTTTTGCTGTCGCGCAGCCACACGCCGTTGCCGCCCTGCGTGACCAGCAGCAGTTTCAGGCCGTAGCGGGACATCAGCGCTTCCGTTCCTTGTTCGATTTCTGACGTGCCGCTCAGGAACAGGAATTCATCTTCGGAAAGTTTCACGGCATCGGAAAGAGACAGCGCCTGGTCGAGACAGTCACGTAGTTCCTGCTCACTTTCCCACAGGTCTTCGCGGATATTCGGATCGAAGCTGACCCAGCCCTTGGCTTCCCGGATGCGCTTCATGGCCTCCAGCGCGGTCCCGCGTGAAGGTTCCTGAGAAAGAGCGATAGAGCACAAGTGCAGCCATTCGCCTCGCTGAAAATCAGGCAGGTCGTGCGACTGAATAAACAGGTCGGCGCTCGGGCGCACCATGAAGGTGAAGGAACGCTCCCCCTGATCGTCCAGCTCTACCAGTACGGTAGAGGTCCGATGCTTGAGGTCCAACTGCATGAAACCGGTATCCACCTGCTCCTCGATAAGCACCGTACGCAGGAATCGGCCGAAGGCGTCTTCGCCCACACGGCCGATAAATGCGCTCTCACCGCCGAGACGGGCCACCCCCACGGCGACGTTCGCCGGTGCGCCGCCGGGACATTTCAGATAACGATCCGTGCCTTCAGGAATCAGGTCAACCACGGCATCGCCCATGACCCACACTTTATGTGACATAACTATGCTCTTTACTGGGATTGATAAACCGGCCGCTAAAATAGAAGAATCGGTTTAGCTAATCAACACCTTCCTGTGACGAATGTTACCAATCGCACACATTGATCCTTAAATTAGGTACCAGTCGGTGAAAAAAACCGGTATTTTCGCCGAAATTAATGACGCGACGAAGTCATTACTTATCGTGAATGTTGCGAGTGAAAGGGTTGGCTGATGTGGGTTTTCCACACGTGAGCCGGGAGAAAAAGGACGTATTGCTAAACCCTGTGCGAGAACAAAATGTGGGGTGAGTCGCCGCCCACTGACCTTATGAACACGCCATTTTTCTGAAGATGCTTCAATGCCGCTGTAGCGAAAGTGCTGCTACTCTAAAGAAATAGGTGAAGGGAGGGACATCAGGATGAATTCAGAAGCTATCTTGGCGTCAATATCACGCTATTTGCGTCGGCATCACGTCCTGACGCTGTGCGCGGGTGACGCGGCTAATTTATGGTGCGCCAACAGCTTCTATATCTACGATGCCGACATAGCGGCCTTCGACATCATGACCCCGACCGATACGCGACACGCCCAACTCATGCGGCACTCCCCGCAGGTGGCGGGCACCGTTAGCGATCAGCAGAAGAATGAGATGTTGATTCAGGGTGTACAGTTCCGGGCCGAGGCCCGATTGCTTCAGGGGGCGGAGGCCCACATCGCTCGCGATCGATACAATGCGCGCTTCGCCCTTGCTCGACGGTCCAGTGCGCCGCTATGGCGCTTGACGTTGACGGAATTGAAGATGACCGATAACCGGCTCAGATTTGGCGCCTGTTTACTGTGGCAACGGGACGAGGTAGACGCGCATTCACGATGACGCTTTAGCGCAGGCGATGGATGACCTGATTGCTGCTGCCCCGCCAGATGAGTGAGGGATCTTTCAAATCCTGCACAAATTTACCGTCCACCAGCACGTTGATGAGATCTACCACCTGACGCTGCTCCGGCGTCAGGTCCGCCAGCACATAGCCCGTCCACATCCAGATATCCTTGCCCTCGCACTCGCGGCGAATGCGTTGCACCAGACGCAAAATGTCCGGCACGTTCTGCGGATGCAGCGGGTCGCCGCCGGAGAGCGTCACGCCCTGACGCGGGATGTCGGTGTCTTGCAGATCGGCGATGAGCCGATCCTCTTCGACCTGCGTAAACGGCTGACCGGCGCTGAGACGCCAGGTGCATTTGTTATAGCAGCCGGGACATTGATGTTCGCACCCGGCGACAAACAGGGTGCAGCGCGTGCCGGGTCCATTGACGACATCCACGGGGTAGTACTGAAGATAATTCATCACGGTGTCCCTATCCGGGGTCGTCCGGAGACGGCCTGTCTTGATATGCGTGTGGTTCGAATCTTAAGGCGACTGCGTATTGGCACTGGATGCACAGCGGGGAGAGTCAGCGCCTGACCGCGGCATAAGCGTTGTCGGTCAGGCGCTGAGGACGCGGGGTTAACCCAGCTGTCCGTTGGCCAGGTGCTTGATTCTGCGTTTCACTTCTTCCTGTTTGCCCGCGTTAAACGGACGCGCGTCCGGGCTGCCCAGATAGCCGCACACACGGCGGGTGACGGAAACACGGGAGGAGTCGTGGTTACCGCATTTCGGGCAGGTGAAGCCTTTGCTGGTACAGGCGAACTCGCCGGTGAAGCCGCACTCGTAGCATTCGTCGATCGGCGTGTTGGTCCCGTAATAAGGGACGCGGCTATAGCTGTAATCCCAGACGTCTTCCAACGCTTTAAGGTTGTGCTGCAGGTTGGGGTATTCGCCGTAACAGATGAAGCCGCCGTTCGCCAACGCCGGATAGGGCGCTTCGAAATTGATTTTTTCGTACGGGTTCACCTTCTTCTCGACGTCGAGATGGAAGCTATTGGTGTAATAACCTTTGTCGGTCACGCCTGGGACCACGCCGAACTCCGCGGTGTCCAGACGGCAGAAACGGTCGCACAGGTTCTCGCTCGGCGTGCTGTACAGGCTGAAACCATAGCCGGTTTCTTCTTTCCAGCGGTCGGTCGCGGCTTTCAGATGCGCGACGATCGCGACGGCCTTTTCACGCAGCGTTTCGTCGTCGAAGACGTGTTTTTCGTTGCCGAACAGCGCGTTGATGGTTTCATGCACGCCGATATAGCCGAGAGATATGGATGCGCGGCCGTTTTTAAAGATTTCAGCGATATTGTCGTCGGCTTTCAGACGTACGCCGCAGGCGCCTTCCATATAGAGGATTGGCGCGACGCGGGCTTTTACGTTTTCCAGGCGCGCCACGCGGGTCATCAGCGCTTTCTTCGCCAGCTCCAGTCGCTGGTCGAGCAGTTTCCAGAACTGAGACTCATCTCCTTTGGCTTCCAGGGCGATGCGCGGCAGGTTCAGGCTGATGACGCCGAGGTTGTTGCGGCCGTCGTGGATCTGCTCGCCGTCCTCTTCATAGACGTTGAGGAAGCTGCGGCAGCCCATCGGCGTCTTGAATGAACCAGTGACTTTAACCACCTGATCGTAGTTCAGGATATCCGGGTACATGCGTTTGCTGGCGCACTCCAGCGCCAGCTGTTTGATGTCGTAGCTCGGATCGCTCGGTTTGTGGTTGAGACCGTCGCGCACGGCGAAGACCAACTTCGGAAACACGGCGGTTTTGCGATTTTTACCCAACCCGGCGATGCGGTTACGCAGGATGGATTCCTGAATCAGGCGTGATTCCCAGCTGGTGCCCAGCCCGAAGCCGAAGGTGACGAACGGCGTCTGACCGTTGGCGGTGTGCAGCGTGTTGACTTCGTATTCCAGCGACTGGAAGGCGTCATAACACTCTTTTTCGGTGCGGCTGTGCGCATAGCGTTCGGCATCGGGGATATTCCACTCTTCCGCCACGGCCTGATGCTTCTTGTAACTGGCGGCGACGAACGGGGCCAGAATTTCGTCAATGCGGTTGATGGTGGTACCGCCGTAAATATGGCTGGCGACCTGCGCGATGATCTGGGCGGTGACCGCTGTCGCGGTGGAGATGGAGCGAGGCGGCTCAATCTCGGCATTGCCCATCTTGAAGCCCTGCGTCAGCATCCCGTTCAGGTCGATCAGCATGCAGTTGAACATCGGGAAGAACGGCGAATAATCCAGATCGTGGTAGTGGATTTCCCCACGCTCATGCGCCAGCACCACGTCGCGCGGCAGGATGTGCAACTTGGCATAGTGTTTGGCGACGATACCGGCCAGCAGGTCGCGCTGAGTCGGGATCACCTTGCTGTCTTTGTTGGCGTTCTCATTCAGCAGGGAAACGTTGCTCTGTTCGACCAGACCACGGATTTCTTGCGTCAGGCGACCCTGACGTTCGCGCGAGACGTCGCGGTCGTGGCGATATTCGATATAGGCGCGGGCAACGGGCTTGTAGTTGCTCGACATCAGCAGGTTTTCGACAGCGTCCTGAATTTCGCGGATTTCAACGCGGGAGCGGTCCCGCATCTGCTCGGTGACGGCTGCCGCCACGGTGGCGCAAAAATCGAAATCGTTAACGCCCGTAGCGCTGGCGGCTCGTTCCACCGCCTCACGGATACGAATTTCATCAAAAGGTACCTGACAGCCGTTCCGTTTAATCACCACTGGTTTCACGTTCGCGTCCTCATTAATGTCTGTGCAGTAGTTATCCACAGGCACAACCGCGTCGCGTAAGGGCTTCACGAGGTTGTGGATGATTTTGTGGATAAACGCTATATGTAGGTCTTATTGAGAGTATAGACACTATATATTGAATTTTGCCAGGCGGGATTATAGTGATTTTGATTGGGAGGTTTATCTCCAATTTCATGCTGAGGTTGATGCAGAACAAAGAAATTTCTAAACAGCTTAAATTAGAGACGAATAGCGTGATGCCTTTTTTGTAAACGTTCGACATAGAGGTGGAAACCGTCTTTAAACGCCCAAAAAGGCATTAAAAGGATAGGGTTTTGTGTCCTTTGTCAGCCGTTTTTTTAACGACTTTGTTCCAATGACGACTTCATCACGTCGCCTGGCCCTCTTGCGCACGCTTTTTGCCTTCGTCGTGGAACATGTTTCCGGGCCGATCGTGTTCTACACGGGTGATGGTATTCCGCTATTGACTGCATTTTTCCCTGGTCTGTGCGAGGGAGGAAAGGCGCGCTTTCCCGTGTGCGTTCAAACCGCAAAGGGCTTGCCGTATTACCGTCGGGAGGGGGCGCTCGGCGGCAAGGCGAAATAGATGTAAGGCGTAGAAGCTCTCCGCTTTTTAGCTATCAAGGCTTCTAGACATCTATATGACTTTTTTTGTAAGGTGGACCACCATTTTTTCAGTTTCGCTGAGTAAGGAAGGACGATGTCAGACAACGTGCTGATTCTGGACGGCGGCATGGGCCGTGAACTGGCGCGGATTGGCGCGCCTTTCCGCCAACCCGAGTGGTCGGCGTTAGCGCTGCTGGAGTCTCCGCAACATGTACGGCAAGTGCATGATAGCTATATCGCCGCCGGTTCGCAGGTGATCACGGCGAACAGCTACGCCGTCGTGCCGTTCCATCTTGGCGATGATCGGTTTTACCAGCGCGGCCATGAACTGGCTGCGCTGGCTGGAAAGCTGGCGCGTGAAGCGGCGGACGCCGCACCGCACTCCGTGCGGGTCGCCGGTTCGCTGCCTCCGGCGCTGGGCTCTTATCGTCCCGATCTATTTTCCGCCGATGCCGCTGAACCTATCTTACGGGTGTTGATCGACGCCCTTGATCCCTATGTTGACGTCTGGCTGGCTGAAACCCAGAGTTCGCTGGCGGAGGTGACGCTGGTGCGTCAACTGCTGGCGGACGACCCGCGCGAACTGTGGCTTTCCTTTACGCTACAGGACGAACTGGATGAGCAGGGCCGCGCGCGGTTGCGCTCCGGAGAGACCATCGCCGAGGCGGCCAAAGGCGCATTCGCGCTGGGCGCCGCGAACGTGCTGTTTAACTGTAGCCGCCCGGAAGTCATGGCGCCCGCCGTCGCGGAGGCCCGCGCCCAGTTAAGCGAGCAGGGCGCGACCCTCGGCATCGGCGTGTACGCTAACGCGTTTGAGCCGGAAGACAATCGCCGGGAAGCGAATGAAGGCCTCAGCCGACTGCGTGCCGATACGCATCCTGAAGGGTATCAGCAGTGGGCCGCCGAATGGGTGGCGCAGGGCGCGACGCTGGTCGGCGGTTGCTGCGGCATCGGTCCTGAACATATTGCCCGCCTGGCGCAGGCGTTGCCGCATCGGGACTAAACCCCGACCGGCGTCTATAACGATAATAACCTCTCGCCACGCGCAGGGGACTACAGGGGAATACATCATGAATCGTCGTCACTTTATCAAGAACGCCTGCGCGCTTTCGGTGGCCACCGCCACCGCGGGCTGGCCGCTCGGCCATGCGTGGGGCGCGGATGCGACCGAAACGCCGAAGAAAGGCGGGCATTTGGTCGTCGGCGTGGATAATGCGTCCAGCACCGACCGCCTCGATCCTGCATTTTGGTTCGAAACCTACATGTATTTCGTCGGCTCCCAGCTGTTTAATAATCTGGTCGAGCTGGATGAACGCGGCGAACTCAGCCCGTCGTTGGCGGAGTCCTGGGACAGCCAAGAAGGCGGCCGCGTCTGGGTGCTGAAAATCCGGCAGGGCGTACAGTTCCATGACGGCCGCACGTTGACCGCCAAAGACGTCATCTATTCGCTGAATCATCACCGTAGCGCAGACTCCAGCTCGTCAGTCAAAGGCTATCTGGAGCCGGTCACGGCGCTGGAAGCGACCGGCACGCACGAAGTGACGATCCGCTTAAATGCGCCGAACGTGGAGTTCGTGGCGCTGCTGAGCGATGTGCATTTCGCTATCACGCCGGAGAACGAATCGTTCGATAAAGGCATCGGCACCGGCGCTTTTATTCTGGAAAGCTTCCAGCCCGGCGTGCGTACGCTGGTCAAACGCAACCCGAATCACTGGAACAGCGGGCGCGGCCACGTCGACTCGGTCGAAACGCTGGCGATGAACGACTCTACGGCCCGCGTCGCGGCGCTGGTGAGTGGCTCCGCGCATCTCATCAACCGCGTGAATCCGCGTATCGTCGGGCGCATTGAGAAGATGCCGAATCTACAGCTGCTGCGGTCGCATGATAGCCAGATCTTCACTTTCCCAGGCCTCGGCAATCTGCCGCCGTTCACCTCGCAGGACGGTCGACTGGCGCTCAAATACGCGATCGATCGCCAGCAGATCATCGACACCGTGCTGGGCGGTTATGGCACCGTCGCCAACGATAATCCGGTGTTCCCCTCCAGCCGCGACTTTGCGAAAGATATTCCGCAGCGTCCGTACGACCCGGAGAAGGCCAAATGGCACTGGCAGAAAGCCGGATTCAACGCGCCGCTGGTGCTGTCGGTCGCCGATGCGGGCTTTCCCGGCGCGGTGGATGCGGGCCAGCTCTATCAGGCCTCCGCTCAGCGAGCGGGCATTCCGTTAAAGGTGGAGCGTGTGCCTGACGATGCATTCTGGGACAATGTCTGGATGAAAAAACCGTTCGTGTCTTCCAACTGGTCTATGCGCCCGACGACGGATGCGCTGTTATCGCTGGTCTTCACCAGCACCGCGCCGTGGAATGAGTCCGGGTGGAAAGAACCGTCTTTCGACCAACTGGTGCAGGCGGCGCGCGGTGAAGTCAACGAAGACAAACGCCGTCAGATTTATCATGATATTCAGCTGATGCTGGTGGAAAAGGGCAGCGAAATCATTCCGCTGTACGCCGACTCTCTCGACGCGTGCAGTCAACGCGTGAAAGGGCTGACGGCCATTCCGGGCTTCCCGCTGAGCGGCAATCGCGCCGCAGAAAAATTGTGGCTGGCATAAGGATCGCCGGGCCGACAGGTAAAACGAGGTGAGCGTGCTTGATAGCGTAAGTACCCGCATGCCGCTGCTGACGATGATTTTGCGTCGTTTGCTGGCTGGCGGGGTGATGATCGTGGTGGTGTCGGCGCTGATTTTCGCCGGGATCCAGCTGTTGCCGGGGAATGCGGCGACCGCCATCCTGGGACAGACGGCCACGCCGGACGCCGTGAAGGCGCTCAATCTTCAGCTCGGGCTGGACCAACCGGCGTTGACGCGCTATGTCAGCTGGCTGTCGGGCATCGCCCACGGCGACTTCGGTCATAGCTTCACCAGCCGCCAGCCGGTCGGACCGGTGCTGGCCTATCGGCTTGAAAACACGCTGTTTCTGGCCGCCTGCACGTCTGCGGTGGCAGTGCCGTTGGCGCTGCTCATCGGTTTTCTATCGGTGCGTTATCAGGGCAGCTGGCTCGACCAGCTCTTGAACCTGTTTACGCGCACGGCGGTGGCGCTGCCGGAGTTTTTCTCGGGCTATCTGTTGATTCTCGTGTTCTCCATCACGCTTTATTGGCTGCCGAGCAACAGCAGCGTGAATGAGGGGATGCCGTTCGCGGACCGTTTAACCGCCGTCGCGCTGCCCGCCATGACGCTGCTGCTGGCGGTGCTGGGTCATATGAGCAACATGACGCGCGCCGCGCTGATCAGCGCCCAGAATGCCGCGTATGTCGATACCGCGCTGCTGAAAGGGCTGTCGCCTTCCCGCATCCTCTTGCGCCACGTGCTGCCCAACGCCTGGGGGCCGATCATCAACGTGATCGTGTTGAATCTGGCCTACCTGATGGTGGGCGTGGTGATTGTGGAAAACGTCTTTGTTTACCCCGGACTGGGACAATATATGGTCGACAGCATCAGCAAACGCGATATTCCGGTGATTCAGGACTGCGCGCTGGTGCTGGCCGCCATTTATATTTTGCTAAACCTGCTGGCGGACGTGGTGGCGTTGATGGCCAACCCGCGTTTACGCCACTCCCGGCCGTCGAACGGATGAGCCGGCGCGGCCCACAAGATCGTCTTGATGGTAATGGATAAGAGCACATGCCTCCTGTGAAACCTTCCGTTGTACTCGGCCTGTCAGGGCTGAGCCTGTTTATTCTGGTGGCCGTTTTCGCCCCCTGGATCGCGCCTTTCCCGGCCGATCAGGTGATCGGCGGCGCGTGGTCAGGGCCGATGGATCGCGCATGGCTGGGCACCGATAATTTGGGCCGAGACCTGTTTTCCCGATTGATTTGGGGGACGAGGACGTCGCTGACCGTGACGGCGCTGGCGGCCGCGTTGGCATTTGTTCTCGGCACGCTGCTCGGTTTTCTGGCCGGAGTGTGCGGCGGCGTGATCGATCAGGTCATCTCTCGCGTCAACGATGTGCTGATGGCGATCCCGACCCTGATCCTGGCGCTGGTGGTGCTCGCGCTGCTCCCGAAAAGCCTGTTCGTCATTATCGTCGTGCTGGGCGTGCTCGAAGCGACTCAGGTACTGCGTGTGGCGCGGGCGTTGGCGGTCGATCTGGCGACGCAGGAGTTTATTGAAGCCGCGCGGATGCGCGGCGAATCGATGCGCTGGATCCTGTGGCGGGAAATCTTGCCGAACGCGCTGACCACGCTGATCGCGGAGTTCGCACTGCGTTTTATTTTCATTCTGTTGTTCCTCTCCGCCCTGTCGTTTCTGGGGATGGGCATCCAGCCGCCGACCGCCGATTGGGGCGGGCTGGCGCGGGATAATAAAGACGGCATTCTGTTTGGCGTCTGGGCTGCGCTGGTGCCGGGCGCGGCGATCGCGCTGCTGGCGATATCGCTCAGCGTGGTGGCCGACTGGCTGCTGAGTCGCGACGGCCGTCGCTGGCAGGGAGGTCGACATGGTTGAGCTGCTGCGAGTCGAAGCATTAAAAGTGGTGGCGGGTGATAGCACGCTGGTTCAGGACATTTCGTTCTCGCTGAAAAAAGGCGAGGTGCTGGGGCTGATTGGCGAGTCCGGCGCGGGCAAGTCCACCATTGGTCAGGCGATTCTCGGTCACTGCCGCCACGGGATGCAGATTCAGGGCGGTCATATCTGGTTTCAGGGAACAGATCTGGCGGCGTTATCCGAGCGCCAGCTGCGCCGGGTGCGCGGTCCCCGCATCGCCTACGTTGCCCAGTCGGCCAGTACGGCTTTTAATCCAGCCCGCAAGATCGGCGAGCAAGTGATCGAAACGGCGGTGCGCCATCGTGTGATGTCGCGTCGACAGGCGATCGAACGGGCGATGACGCTGTTCGCTCAGCTGTCGTTGCCCGACCCGTCGAGCTTCTTCCAGCGTTATCCGCATCAGGTGTCCGGCGGGCAGTTGCAGCGGGCGATGATCGCGATGGCGATGTGCGCGGGACCGGAGCTGATTATCTTCGATGAACCGACCACGGCGCTGGACGTCACGACTCAACTTGGCGTGCTCAAAGCCATCGACGACATCATCCGTATGACCGGCGTGGCGGCACTTTACATCAGTCACGATCTGGCGGTGGTGGCGCAGCTGAGCCAGCGCATCATGGTGCTGCGCCGGGGGCGGCAGGTGGAAGTCGGCGCGACGGAGGCGATCCTGGCGCGCCCGTCGCAGGAGTACACCCGTCAGCTGTTGCAGGCGCGCGGCGAACCGAAAATGCCGCAGCCGGATGAGGGCGAGGTGCTGCTGGACATCGAGCAGTTAGAGGCGCGCTATCAGCGTCAGCCGGTGCTTCATGACATTTCGCTCCGTTTGGCGCGAGGGCGCACGCTGGCGGTGATCGGCGAGTCCGGGTCGGGCAAATCGACGCTCGGGCGCACGGTGTGCGGATTACTGGCGCCCAGTCAGGGAGATATCCGACTGCGGGGAGAAACGCTGCCTGCGACGCTGGCGAAGCGTAGCCGACGACAGCTGCAGTCCATTCAAATGATTCACCAGCACCCGGACATGGCGCTGAATCCGCGTCTCAGTGTGAGCGTGCAAATCGAGCGAGCGATGGTCTGCCTGACGGATCTTGACCCTGCCGCGCGCCGCGGGCGTGTCAATGCGTTGCTTGAGCAGGTCGGACTCTCCGCCGACATCGCACATCGTCTGCCGACGTCGCTCTCGGGCGGCCAGAAGCAGCGTGTGTGCATCGCTCGCGCGCTGGCCGCACAGCCGGAACTGATTATCTGCGATGAACCAACGTCTGCGCTGGACCCGCTGGTGGCGCGCGATGTGCTGGCGCTGTTGCGTCGCATCCAGCAGGAAACCGGCGTCTCCTACCTGTTCATCACGCATGATTTGCATGTGGTGCGGGAAGTCGCGGACAGCGTCGCGGTGTTACGTCAGGGGCGGATTGTCCGTCAGGGCCGGGTGGAAGAAGCGCTGTCTCCGCCGCTCGACGAGTATACCCGCGAGTTGCTGATCGCCGTACCGGAGATGCGCGGCGGCTGGTTGCAGGAAGTGATGGCGCAGAACGAGAGCGACGCCGATTAAGGGATGCGCGCGATTCCGCGCTGCTTTTCTGGACGGGTATGATGAATTAATACTTGGAGTTAAGATCGAAAAAGACGCGCCTTTCGGGGCGCGTCTTTTTTATTGGCGAGGAGGCGGCGCGCTTAGCGGCGAACGGCAATGGCCTCGATTTCGATCTTCACGTCTTTCGGCAGGCGAGCGACTTCCACGCAGGAGCGGGCCGGGAACGGGGCATCGTTTTCATTGAAGAAAGCTTCATAAGTCGCGTTCACCGTCGCAAAGTCGTTCAGGTCTTTGACGAATACTGTCATTTTCACCACGTCGCTCACCTTCAGACCGGCGGCTTCAACAATGGCTTTGACGTTTTCCAGCGACTGGCGTGCCTGCGCGGCGACGTCGTCAGGAACCAGACCGGTTTTAGGATCGACGGGGATCTGACCCGAGGTAAGTACCATATTGCCGAGATCGACGGCCTGAACATAAGGACCGATAGCGGCCGGAGCGTGTTCCGTACTGATAATGCGAGACATGTTTTCTCCTGATTGAGTCCGAATGCGTGCTTGCAGCATCCATTATTCCTGAAACATAACCCCATTCTACCCCGTGAGTCGCTTCACGAGGCAATAGGTTTCTGATATCCGGTCGCTCAGCGGCTGTTCAGCACCGCCTGACGTTCAAACTCTTTTTCGCAGTATTTGCACTTCAGCAGCACTTCGTCTTCATGAGATTTCACGGTGAAGGAAGAGGTGACCGGTTCGCTGTGGCTGATGCAGTTGGTGTTCGGGCAGGTCAGGATGCCGTGGACATGCTCAGGGAGTTGCGGATGCAGCTTGCGCACGACGTTGTACTGGTCGATCTGATTGACGGTTGCCTGCGGCGCGTACATCGCCAGCTGATTGGCCTGTTCTTCCGTCAGGAAAACGTTCTCGATCTTGATCAGGTCTTTGCGGCCTAGCTCGTTAGACGGCAGATTCAGACCGATGGTGATGCGCTGGTCGGTGTCGGTGAACTTGAACAGGGTGAGCAGCTTAAAGCCGATTTGCGCCGGAATGTGGTCGATCACCGTACCGCGTTTGATGGCTTCCACCTGTAATTTGTTGTCGTGAGTCATGTGTCTTCCTCTCTTACAGAACCAGTTCGCTGTTCAGCACCAGGGCCAGCAGAGCTTGACGCGCGAAAATGCCGTTGCCGGCCTGCTGGAAATAGTAGGCGTAGGGCGTGTCATCGACGTCGGTAGTGATTTCATCGATGCGTGGCAGGGGATGCAGCACTTTCAGATTCGCGCGCGCCTCGGCGAGATCCACGGCATGCAGGATGTACTGCGCTTTGATGTTGATGTATTCGGACGGGTCGAGCCGCTCTTTCTGGACGCGCGTCATGTAGAGGATATCCAGCGCCGGCACGACTTCTTCGATACTGTTATGCAGGCTATAAGGAATGTTCCGATCGTCCAGCATTTTCAAAATATAGTCCGGCATGGCCAACGCATCGGGCGCGATAAAGTAGAAGCGGTTGCCCTCGAACTTGGCCAGCGCCTGCGTCAGAGAGTGGACGGTGCGGCCGTATTTCAGATCCCCGACCATCGCGATGTTGATGTTATCCAACCGCCCCTGCGTTTCCTGAATGGTGAACAGGTCGAGCAGCGTCTGAGAAGGGTGCTGGTTGGCGCCGTCCCCGGCATTCAGGACGGGAATGCCCTGAGAGAACTCCGCTGCCAGACGAGCCGCGCCTTCCTGCGGATGGCGCATCACGATGGCGTCCACGTAGTTGCTGACCACGGAAATCGTGTCCGCCAGCGTCTCGCCTTTTTTTCCGAGCGACGTGTTGCTGCTGTCGGCGAAGCCTACCACGGAGGCGCCCAGACGGTGCATAGCGGTTTCGAACGAAAGACGGGTGCGCGTGGAAGCCTCGAAGAAGCAGCTGGCAATCACTTTATGTTTCAACAGCTCGGGCTGTGGGTTGGCTTTCAGGCTGGCGGCGACTTTCAGCGTCAGCAGCAGATCGTCCCGGCTGAGATCGTTGATTGAGATAATGTGTCTTTTATAAAGCGGATTGACCATTTGGCGATTCTCCTAACGGTTCGGCACGGTCTACAGGGTGGCGGCCTGACGCCCTTTTCGACAGACAAAAAAAAGCCCCTCAACGAGGGGCTTTTTTCAATGAAACAGGATGTACAGGGAGAAAAAACGCGGCGTGGCTGCCAGAAGGCAGTTGCGGTTGATGACCGACAAAGATGGCTGCGTTGTACATGGTTCCTCCCGGCAAACTGCCCGGAATTATACGCGCGGAAGAGGTGATTTCAAGCGAAAAACGCAGCTTTTGCCTGTCAGCAATCGGTTGCGAATGGATTGTGCTCCACTGCCGTCGACGGACCGATTATGGGGCCGGGACGACAGTGAAACGATGCGCTACAGGCTGGGACTCAGAGTGGCGACCATCACGGCTTTAATCGTGTGCATCCGGTTTTCCGCCTGATCGAACACAATGCTGTGTCTGGACTCGAATACCTCATCGGTGACTTCCATGCCGCCGTGCAACCCGTACTGTTCGGCCATCTGCTTGCCGATAGCCGTTTGGTCGTCATGAAAGGCGGGCAGGCAGTGCAGGAATTTAACCTGCGGATTGCCCGATGCTGCGATCATGGCCATATTGACCTGATAGGGTTTTAGCAAATCGATGCGCTGCGCCCACACGTCTTTGGGTTCTCCCATGGAGACCCACACGTCGGTATAGATGAAATCGACGTCTTTGACGCCCATCGCAATGTCTTCCGTCAGTGTGATGCTGCCGCCGGTTTTCTCTGCTGCGGCCTGACATTCCGCGACCAGACCCGTTTCCGGCCAGCAGCTTTTCGGGGCGATCAGACGCAGATCCAGTCCGGTTAACGCTGCCGCTTCCAGCATGGTGTTACCCATATTGTTACGGGCATCGCCGACGTAGGCCAGCTTCAGCCCGGACAGCGGGCGGCCAGGCGTGTGCTCCTGCATCGTCAGCAGGTCCGCCAGCAGCTGGGTGGGATGAAATTCATCGGTTAACCCGTTCCATACGGGGACGCCGGACAGCTCCGCCAGCGTTTCGACTCGCGCCTGACCATAGCCACGGTACTGAATACCGTCGTACATCCGTCCCAGCACGCGCGCCGTATCCTTCATGGACTCCTTATGACCAATCTGGCTGCCGCTTGGGGCCAGATAGGTGACCTGCGCACCCTGATCGTACGCAGCAACTTCGAAAGAGCAGCGAGTGCGGGTCGAATCTTTTTCGAAGATGAGTGCGATGTTTTTCCCTTGCAGGTGACGGGTTTCTGCCCCCTTTTTTTTGTCTGATTTCAGTTTTGCTGACAGGGATAACAGGCTGCTGATTTCTGCTGGCGTAAAATCCATGAGTCTCAAAAAATGACGTTTGTAGAACGGGTTCATTGTGCTTATCTCCGTGCGGACAATCCTTGTGATTGAATTAAAATTCACTTTATATGTGTAAATATTCAATTTCAAGTGCCAGGGTCAAACTTTGTGGTGGAGCCGGGTGCGGGGCTGTGGGACAATGCGACGATATCTCGCCGATTAATGAGGACTGAGTCATGGTAAACCGTGAATTGTTGGAAGAGCAGCGTGAAGAAACGCGGCTGATTATTGAAGAGTTGCTGGAGGATGGCAGCGATCCTGACGCGGTCTACACTATCGAGCATCACTTCTCCGCCGAGAAGTTCGAAGACCTGGAAAAGGTGGCGGTTGACGCCTTCAAGCTGGGCTACGAAGTCACGGATGCGGAAGAGCTGGAAGTTGAAGAAGGCTTGCTGCTGATGTGCTGCGACGTGATCAGCGAAGTGTCGCTCAAAGCCGAAATCATCGACGGCCAGGTCGAACAGCTGCTGGCATTGGCCGAGCGTCATGAGATCAATTACGATGGCTGGGGCACTTACTTCGAAGACCCGAACGGCTCTGACGAAGATGATGAAGGCGAAGGTGAATTTTACGACGAGGATGATGACGGCAAGCGTCACTAATTCTTCGATCTCTGCGAGGCCCTCTTCTCCGGGCCTCGCGATGTTGCCGGCGGCGTCACCGCCGTCAGCCATTTCTTACAGCGGCTTCATCATTCTCACTTCACAGTCCACATGACCGGTGCTCCCTAAGGCATAGGGAATTTGGCGAAATCCCAACTTTTCATAGAGCCGAATGGCGCTGGTAAGGTGGCCGGTCGTCTCCAGATAGCAGCGGCTAAAGCCGTGCTGACGGCCAAATTCCAGGGCTTGCTGTGCAAGCTGTCTGGCGAGCCCCCGTCCACGCGCCACCGGTAAAAAATACATCTTTTGTAGCTCGCAAATATCCGCATCTCCTCCTGACAGCGGGGCCACGCCGCCGCCGCCAACCACTTCGCCGCCGCACTCCACCACCCAATAAGCACACTGCGGGCGGTCGTACAGTTGGAACAGCGAGTCCAGATCGGGATCGGCGATGGTGTAGCCTTTGTCCGCCGTCAACCCGAACTCAGCCGACACGCGGCGGATCACGCCAGCCATCGCGGCGTTGTCGGCCGCAGTGATGGGGCGAATCAAAAGTTGAACGGGAGTTGCGATTGTCATGGTGCTTCAATGCTCGCTTTTCAGTTTACCGTCGTGGCCAAATGAGGAAAGTGGATACACTGACTGTAATAACACTTTATTCGGCTCGAATGCAATCGTCGCAGCCGTCCGTACACAGGCTGGCTGCGACGATTGTATAAGGGATTGCGTTATGCGTTTCGATATCCGACAAACGGACTGTAGAGGTATTGTTTAAAGGGGGACGCAATGCAATAAAAAGGGAGATCTGGACGATCTCCCTTTTTGTCGACCGCGAGCAGATCGCACGGGGTCGAAGATGATTTTGCTTACAGCGCGGCGATGGTTGCCTGCTGCTCCAGCAACTTCGCTTTCGCGTCAGCGTAGTGGGTCAGCTTCTCGCGCTCTTTGGCGACGACCGCTTCCGGGGCGCGCGCCACAAAACCTTCATTCGCCAGTTTGCTTTCGATACGCGAGATCTCGCCATCGATCTTCGCGACCTCTTTCGCTAAGCGATCCAGCTCGCTGACCTTGTCGATCAGACCGGCCATCGGGATCAGCAGCTCGGCGCCGTCCACCAGCTTGGCGACGGAAACCGGGCCTTTATCGCCGGCAGGCAGGACGTCGATGCTCTCTAGTCGCGCCAGCGTTTTGATGAAGCTGAGGTTCTCTGCTACCCGGCGCTGCGCGTCGGCGTTGCTGTCGCGCAGCAGCATTTCCAACGGTTTGCTGGGAGCAATATTCATCTCGGCGCGAATGTTACGCACGGCGATAATGGTTTGTTTAATCCACTCCAGATCGTGCAGCGCCTGACTGTCTTCCAGCGCGACATCGAAGGCCGGGAACGGCTGCAGCATGATGGTATCGGCATCGATGCCTTTCAGCGTTTTCACGCGCTGCCAGATCGTTTCCGTGATGAACGGAATAATCGGGTGCGCCAGACGCAGCAGCGCTTCCAGCACCTGTACCAACGTGTGACGGGTGCCGCGAAGTTCCGCTTCGCTGCCGCCGTTCATGACCGGCTTGGCCAGTTCCAGATACCAGTCGCAGAACTGGTTCCAGGTGAACTCATAGAGGATGTTGGCCGCGAGATCGAAGCGGTAGCTGTCGAGCGCCTCACGGTAGGCTTTCACCGTGCGATTGAATTCAGCCAGAATCCAGCGGTCGGCCAGAGACAGGACACGTTCGCCGCCTTGCATACCGCAATCCTGTCCTTCGGTGTTCATCAGGACGAAACGGCTGGCGTTCCACAGCTTGTTACAGAAGTTGCGATAGCCTTCCAGGCGCTTCATGTCCCAGTTGATGTCGCGACCCGTGGAGGCCAGCGCCGCCAGCGTGAAGCGCAGGGCGTCGGTACCGTGCGGTTCGATACCGTTCGGGAACTGCTTCTCTGTGCGCTTGCGGATTTTTTCCGCCAGCTGCGGCTGCATCATATTGCCGGTACGTTTTTCCAGCAGCGCTTCCAGAGAGATGCCGTCGACCATATCCAGCGGGTCGATGACGTTACCCTTGGATTTGGACATTTTCTGGCCTTCGTCATCACGAATCAGACCGGTCATGTAGACGGTGTTGAACGGCACCTGCGGCTGGCCGTTTTCATCTTTGATGAAATGCATCGTCAGCATAATCATGCGGGCGATCCAGAAGAAAATGATGTCGAAGCCGCTGACCATCACGCTGCTTGGATGGAACGCTTTCAGCTCTGGCGTCTGTTCCGGCCAACCCAGCGTGGAGAAGGTCCACAGCCCGGAGGAGAACCAGGTGTCCAGCACGTCTTCGTCCTGAGTCAGCGCGACATCCTCCGCCAGATGGTTTTCGCGGCGCACTTCGGCTTCATCGCGGCCGACGTAGACGTTGCCGTTGGCATCGTACCAGGCCGGAATACGGTGGCCCCACCACAACTGACGGGAGATACACCAGTCCTGGATATCGCGCATCCAGCTGAAGTACATGTTTTCATACTGCTTCGGTACGAACTGGATACGACCCTCTTCCACGGCTTCCACCGCCTGTTTGGCCAGCGGCGCCGTGCGGACGTACCACTGGTCGGTCAGCATCGGTTCGATCACCACGCCGCCGCGGTCGCCGTAAGGCACCGTCAGGTCATGCGCTTTGATCTCTTCCAGCAGGCCCAATTCGTCGAAAGCGGCCACGGTCGCTTTGCGCGCGGCAAAGCGTTCCATGCCGCGGAAGGCTTCCGGGATGGTGCCGTCATAGACATCGGAGGCATTACCGTTGGTGTCGAACACTTCCGCCTGCTCACGGATATCGCCGTCGAAGGTCAGGATGTTGATCATGGGCAGCGCGTGACGTTTACCGACTTCATAGTCGTTGAAGTCGTGGGCTGGCGTGATTTTTACGCAGCCAGTGCCTTTTTCCATGTCGGCATGTTCGTCCGCGAGGATAGGGATGCGGCGGCCGATCAGCGGCAGAATGACGTCTTTGCCGATCAGATCTTTATAGCGAGGATCTTCCGGGTTTACCGCCACGCCGGTATCACCCAATACGGTCTCGGGACGGGTGGTGGCGACGATCAGATAGTCTTTGCCTTCCGCCGTTTTGGCGCCGTCGGCCAGCGGGTAACGCAGGTGCCACATGGAGCCTTTGACGTCGCGGTTCTCCACTTCCAGATCGGAGATGGCGGTGCGCAGTTTCGGATCCCAGTTCACCAGGCGTTTGCCGCGATAGATCAGATCTTCTTTGTAAAGGCGGACGAAGACTTCCTTCACGGCGTCGGACAGGCCTTTATCCATGGTGAAGCGTTCGCGCTCCCAGTCCACGGAGTTGCCCAGACGTCGCATCTGGCGCGTGATGGTGCCGCCGGATTCTTCTTTCCACTGCCAGATTTTGTCGATGAAGGCTTCGCGGCCGTAATCGTGGCGCGTTTTGCCTTCTTCGGCGGCGATTTTACGCTCAACCACCATCTGCGTGGCGATACCGGCATGGTCGGTCCCCGCTTGCCACAGCGTATTTTTGCCCTGCATGCGCTGATAGCGGATCAGAGTATCCATAATGGTTTGTTGAAAAGCATGACCCATGTGCAGGCTGCCGGTGACGTTGGGCGGCGGAATCATGATGCTGAAGCTTTCTTGCTCGGTATCGCCGTTTGGCTTGAAGTAGCCTTGTTTTTCCCAGTGCTCGTAAAGCGGCTGCTCTATATCGTGCGGGTTGTATGTCTTTTCCATTATGCTCAAAATTCAGTGGGTTGGCGGTGTAGCCGTGGTCAATCGGAAGCCGACGCTGCGATAGGCTTTATAGCGGTCGCGCGCCAACTGTTTCAGGGATTCTTCGTAAGGGACAAAGTCTATCACTTCATGGAAAGCGGTGGCAAAATCTGCGAACTGCGGTTGCAGGTTGATCAAGACCTCGCGCGGCGCGTTGCCTCGCTTGTGGGGCCAGGCCAACTCGACAGCAGCCCCCTGACGCGGACCTTCCCCCGCCAGGTTGTGCGGCACGAAGGTGTGTGGCGGACGCTGCCACAAGGCTTCATCCAGCCGCTGCGCCTGCGCCTCGTCTTCACAGGCAACGAGCACCCGTTTGCCCGCTCGCCACAGTGTGGCGGCCAGCTCGCAGGTCAGTGCTTCCACCGCGTTAAGTTCTCCGCTTTGGTCTTCTGTTTCGAGAAGATAGAACGTTGCGTTTTTCATGATTACCTAAATTTCCGTCGCTGGTTTCTGACTGGAGCGGGTAGACAAGGCTTGCGTTAAACGCAGATTCCCGCCTGCGCGGGAATCGCCTAAGTGTCGTGATGCGCCGGATGCACTGTCAGCGCGGGTAGGTACCCTTACTCGACGTCGTTCAGACCGGCACGGTTGAGTAAGAACTGTGACAACAGCGCCACCGGACGGCCCGTCGCACCTTTGGCTTTGCCGGAACGCCAAGCGGTACCGGCGATGTCCAGGTGCGCCCAGCTGTATTTACGCGTGAAGCGAGACAGGAAACAGGCCGCCGTAATGGCGCCGCCGGGACGACCGCCGATGTTCGCCATATCGGCGAAATTGGACTCCAGCTGTTCCTGATATTCGTCCTGCATCGGCAAGCGCCATGCCCGGTCGCCAGCCTGTTCTGAAGCGCCCAGTAGCTCATGCGCCAGCGGATTGTGATTGGACATCAGGCCGGTGATGTGGTGACCCAGCGCAATCACGCAGGCGCCGGTGAGCGTGGCGATATCGATAACCACATCCGGTTCGTAACGTTCGACGTAGGTCAGGGCGTCGCACAAGACCAGTCGGCCTTCCGCATCGGTATTCAGGACTTCCACCGTCTGACCTGACATGGTGGTCAGGATATCGCCCGGCCGGTAAGCGCGCCCGTCGACCATGTTCTCACAGCCCGCCAGTACGCCGATGATGTTCAGCGGCAGTTCCAGCTCCGCCGCCATCCGCATGACGCCATATACCGTGGCGGCGCCGCACATGTCGTATTTCATTTCGTCCATGCTGTCGGCGGGTTTGATGGAGATGCCGCCGGAGTCGAACGTCAGTCCTTTGCCGACCAGCACGATGGGTTTAGCGTCGGCGTCGGGGTTGCCTTTATATTCAATCACCGACATCAGCGACTCGTTTTGAGAGCCTTGTCCCACGGCTAGATAGGCGTTCATCCCCAGCTCTTTCATCTGCTGTTCGCCGATGACGCGGGTGGTGACGTGGCCGTAGGCGTCAGCCAACTGACGGGCTTGCGATGCCAGATAGGCGGCGTTGCAGATATTAGGCGGCATGTTGCCGAGGTCTTTGGCGGCTTTGATGCCGGAGGCAATCGCCAGACCGTGCTGAATGGCGCGTTCGCCGGAGGTGAGCTCGCGGCGGGTCGGGACGTTGAAGACCATTTTGCGCAGTGGACGGCGCGGTTCCACCTTGTTGGTTTTCAGTTGATCGAACGTGTACAGCGTCTCTTTCGCTGTTTCAACGGCCTGACGCACTTTCCAATAAGTGTTACGACCTTTTACATGCAGCTCGGTCAGGAAGCAGACGGCTTCCATAGAGCCGGTATCGTTAAGGGCGTTGATGGTGCGCTGGACCACCTGCTTGTACTGGCGCTCGTCGAGCTCGCGCTCCTTTCCGCAACCGATCAGCAGGATGCGCTCGGAAAGAATGTTCGGTACATGGTGCAGGAGCAATGATTGGCCGACTTTGCCTTCCAGCTCGCCACGGCGCAGCAGGGCGCTGATGTAGCCGTCACTGATTTTATCCAGTTGTTCGGCGATAGGTGACAGACGACGCGGTTCGAATACACCGACGACAATGCAGGCACTGCGCTGTTTTTCCGGGCTACCGCTTTTTACGCTGAACTCCATGTACTCTCCTGAATCTTTAAAGACAACAGCGGGTGCTACGGTTAGAATGTGGCACTCCGTAATACTTTCCCGCCGTCGCGTTAACATAACCTGTGTTAATCTGAACGACGTAGCGAATCTGTAATAAGGCTTTGCAGGTTCTGATAGCACATCCCGAACGCAGGATGTTGTAATACCGGTTTAGCTACGAGAAGGTTGCCACAAATGAGTATAAATGGCGAGTTAGCGAAAAAACTATCGACTTTCCTGCAAAAAGACAAGTTTTCACAGGCGTATTGAGCGTGATCATCATTCGATATCTGGTACGGGAAACCTTTAAAAGCCAGCTGGCTATCCTGTTTATTCTGCTGCTGATTTTTTTCTGTCAGAAATTAGTGCGAATACTGGGCGCGGCGGTGGACGGTGACATCCCGACTAATCTGGTTTTATCCCTATTGGGGCTGGGCGTGCCGGAAATGGCGCAGCTTATTTTGCCGTTGAGCCTGTTTCTCGGGTTGCTGATGACCTTTGGGCGACTGTATGCCGAAAGTGAAATCACCGTGATGCACGCATGCGGACTGAGCAGAAACGTGCTGCTGAAGTCTGCGGCCTGGCTGGCGTTAGCGACAGCCGTGGTGGCGACGGTCAACGTGCTGTGGCTCAGCCCCTGGTCGTCGCGGCATCAGGACGAGGTGCTGGCCGAGGCCAGAGCGAATCCTGGTATGGCTACGTTGGCGGAAGGGCAGTTCCAGCAGTCTCAGGACGGCAATTCAGTGTTATTCGTGGGTAACGTCAGCGGCAAGGAGTTCGAACACGTATTCCTGGCTCAGATGCGTCCACGTGACAACGCGCGGCCTTCCGTGGTGGTGGCCGATCACGGCACTGTCTCACAGGGCGACGACGGTTCGCAGATAGTGACGTTGAATAAAGGCACTCGCTATGAAGGGACGGCCATGATGCGTGACTTCCGCATCACGGACTTCTCGGACTATCAAGCGTTGATAGGACATCAGGCGGTCACGGTCGACCCTAACAACGTTGAGCAGATGGATATGAGGTCGCTGTGGCGTTCCGATGATATCGGCGCTCGTGCCGAGTTTCACTGGCGCCTGACGCTGATCTTGTCTGTACTGGTGATGGCGATTATCGTCGTACCGCTTAGCGTGGTGAATCCTCGCCAGGGTCGCGTGCTGAGCATGTTGCCTGCCATGTTGCTCTATCTGATTTTCTTTCTGCTGCAGACTTCGCTGCGATCTAATGCCGGTAAGGGCAAGCTCGATCCGCTGGTATGGATGTGGCTCACCAATGCGGTTTATGTGGCGATTGCCGTAGCGCTCAACCTGTGGGACAGCGTTCCATTGCGTAAACTGAGATACCGCCTGACACAAAGAGGAGCGGCCTGATGTTTGGTGTTTTAGACCGCTATATCGGTAGAACTATTTTCAATACCATCATGATGACGCTGTTCATGCTGGTATCGCTATCCGGCATCATCAAATTTGTCGAGCAGCTGCGTAAAGTCGGGCAGGGCGGTTATTCGGCCTTGGGCGCGGGGTTCTATACCTTGCTTAGCGTTCCGAAAGATATTGAAACGTTTTTCCCGATGGCGGCGCTGTTAGGCGCACTGCTGGGATTGGGAACGCTGGCGACGCGCAGCGAACTGGTCGTCATGCAAGCTTCCGGCTTTTCCCGCCTGCAGATTGCAGGTGCGGTCATGAAGACGGCTATCCCGCTAGTGCTGCTGACTATGGCTATCGGCGAGTGGGTGGCGCCGCAGGGCGAACAGATGGCGCGTAATTTCCGTTCGCAGATGATGTTCGGCGGTTCGATGCTGTCTACCCAGAACGGGATGTGGGCCAAAGATGGAGCTGATTTCGTTTTCATTCAGCGCGTTGTGGGCGAGAAAGAGCTGGCGGGCGTGAGTATTTATCACTTCGATTACGACCGTAAGCTGCTGTCGGTCCGTTATGCGGCCTCTGCCACCTTTGACGGCGGCGTATGGAAACTGTCGCAGGTCGATACGTCTGAACTGACCGACAGCAAAAAGATCGGCGGCAGCCAGACCTTGAGCGGTGAATGGCATACGAGCCTGACGCCCGACAAGCTGGGCGTGGTGGCGCTGGAACCCAGCGCGCTTTCCATCAGCGGCCTGCATAATTACATTAGTTACCTGAAGCAGAGCGGACAAGAGTCGGGCCGTTACCAGCTCAATATGTGGAGCAAAATCTTTTCTCCGCTATCGGTGGCGGTGATGATGCTGATGGCGCTGTCGTTTATTTTCGGCCCGTTGAGAAACGTGCCAGCGGGTATGCGTATCGTCATTGGTATCAGCTTCGGCTTCCTGTTTTACGTGCTGGACCAGATCTTTGGTCCGTTGAGCCTGGTGTACCATATGCCGCCAGTGTTGGGGGCTTTGCTCCCGAGCCTCCTGTTCCTGACCATCAGTGTGATGCTACTGCTGAAACGGCGCTAGACGTTCTCAGTTGTTGATTTAAACGGGCCTGTTGGCCCGTTGTCTTTTGTAACGAATCATCGGCTAAAGCGCGGCTGAAGCGCGCAGTATGACAATCAGGTCAGGCAGTTGCGACAGCAGATACAGTCCCAATCCAATACTTCCCCCCACCAGCGTGCCGTTGATGCGAATGAACTGTAGATCTTTACCGATATTCAGTTCGATCAAATACGACATCTCTTGAGCATCCCAGCTTTTCACCGTATCGCTGATATGGCGCGTCAGAAAGTCTGCGAACTCTGGCGCAAGAGTGCGCACCGCCTCTTCCAAATGCTGATTCAGCGACGTTCGCAGTCCCTCATCCTCCATCAACGTTTGCCCCAGCCACTGACCGATGGCGCTGATGTGGGCCTGTACGGCGGAGTCGCTTTGATTGAGGTCGGCCTTGAGCCAGGCGCGCAGGTCGCCCCAAAGGTCGCTCAGATAGTGATTCAGCGCTTCGTCGTTTTTCAAATAGCGCTTAATCGCTTCGGCTCGCCGCGCCATTTCCGGGTCTGTGCGAAGTCGTTCAATCAGCCGTGCGACGCTACGATTAAAGTGCTGACGCAGTTCGTGACCCTCGTCGCGCACTACCTCGTCCAGCAGCGTGTTAACCGCATTGGCGACCACCTCGGCGCTGCGTTCACCCAGCCATTCCGAGGGCAGGATCTTTTCCGTGACCGGATGCTCGCGTTTCAGCCAACGGACGATCTGGACCGCAATAAATTCGCGTGTCGAGGGCTTGTTCACCATCCTCAGCAGTTGTTCAATGATCGTGTCCAGCAACTGTTGGTGGCGATTATTTTTAGTCAGACTGTCCAATAGAGCGGCGACGGACTGGGTGAGGTCCACTTTATCTATAGCTTTGTGGACCGCACGGCGAATAAATCGCTGAATACGCTGGTCATCCGCCATATCTAAAATGCCGCGCATAAATTGCAGCAGGTAGCTACCTAGCCGTTCGGCGTTCTCGGGGGTCTGCAGCCACCGGCCTACGATTTGAGCGGGATTATGTCGACGAATCAGTGTTAAGAGTGATTCGGTATCGAGGAACTTCTCCTGAACAAAGCGGGCGAGATTGTCTGCTATCCGCGTTTTATTACGTGGAATAATCGCGGTATGGCGGGATATCAATGGTAGCGGGACCCGGCGGAATAGCGCTACAACGGCGAACCAGTCCGCCAGAGCGCCGACCATCGACGCTTCGGCGATCGCCTTCGCCCCACTCACCCAGAAGTTGGGGGGGAGACACAGGGTTACCACAAAGATGGCGGCCGCAAGAGCGAGCAACGACAGCGCCAGACGTTTGGCGCGTTTCAGTTCAGCTTCTTTATTCATGCGTTAAGGTTACCCTGTTTTGCTCTGAACAGGCCAAGCGATTATGCATTCAAGCCGCAGACGCCTCTGTGGAACCGGGTTGTCATCGTGCAGGGCGGTGATAAGACGAATTTTTCATCACTCAGTCGCGGATTGATGGATTAAGGTTGCACGGACGTGGCTGCACGGTATAATCCCCCCGTTTTCCGCATACTACTTCAGTGCCGAAGTGGCGAAATCGGTAGACGCAGTTGATTCAAAATCAACCGTAGAAATACGTGCCGGTTCGAGTCCGGCCTTCGGCACCATTGTGGAAAAATCAGTCACCTTCGGGTGGCTTTTTTTATGTCCATAATCTTCCGTCAATGTCCATATTTCTTTGTTAAATAAGTGATTTTTGCTTATCTGTCTATTCTCTGATTTACATGCTTTATCCACATTGGTCTTTTTTCGTCCATTGACATCCAGATGATTTGGGGGTCAAGATGAGGGTCAGTTCACTTCGATTAGGAGTTGACCCCCAAATTATGGCGCTGACTGACGTTGTTGCCCGTACCGCCAAGCCCCGCGACAAAGCCTATAAGCTCGCGGACGCGCACGGCCTGTATCTTTTGGTGAGTCCTAACGGCTCTAAGCGCTGGTATCTTAAGTACCGTTTTGAAGGTAAGGAAAGCCGGATTGCGTTCGGTGCCTATCCGCTAGTCTCGCTGGCAAAGGCCAGAGAGAAGCGTGACGAGGTGCGATTGCTGCTGTTGGAGGGCATCCACCCAACGGAAAAGCGCGAAGAACAAAAAGAGCAGGCGCAAGAGGCGTTGAATACTTTTGCGAAGATCGCGCAGGACTGGCACCGAAACATTAGCCAAAACCGGTGGTCAGAAACACACGCCGGAAGGGTATGGCGCGATATGGAACGAAATTTACTGCCTGCTATCGGGCATCGCCATATTGCCGACCTGAAAACCAAAGACCTGCTGGAGCCGCTGAAAGTCGTGGAACAGAACGGTCATCTTGATTTGGCGTCACGACTGCGCCAGCGCGTCACCGATATCATGCGCTACGCGGTGCAGAACGATCTGATAGAGCGTAACCCCGCGCAAGACCTCTCCGGGGCGATAGCCACGCCAAAAGCCACCCATCGGCCAGCGTTGAAACTGAACAAGCTACCGGATTTTCTGGCAAGGATTGAACACCACAAAGGGCGGGCATTAACCAAGCTGGCGTTAAAACTTACTCTGTGCGTTTTCATCCGCTCCAGCGAGCTACGTTTTGCCCGCTGGCCGGAAATCGATTTTAAACGCGCGATGTGGACGATACCGGCTGAACGTGCAGTCATCCCCGGTGTGAAGCATTCGCAGCGCGGCGCAAAGATGCGCTCTGAACATCTGGTGCCATTATCCCGACAGGCTTTAGCGCTGCTGGAAGAGATTAAGACCATCAGCGGCGCTCATGAACTGATCTTCCCCGGCGATCGTCGGCCAACTAAACCGATGAGTGAAAACACCGTCAACAATGCATTACGAACCATGGGTTATGACACCACCGCCGAGGTTTGCGGACACGGCTTCCGCACTATGGCCTGTAGTGCACTGGTCGAATCCGGCCAGTGGTCACGGGATGCGGTAGAAAGGCAAATGAGTCATCAGGAACGCAACGGCGTCCGTGCTGCCTATATCCACAAAGCGGAGCATCTGGATGAGCGCAGGCTAATGCTGCAATGGTGGGCAGATTATCTGGATGCGAACCGGAAAGAGTATGTGGTGCCGTATGAGTTTAGAAGGTATTAAAATTACTCATACATTAATTTTTAATCTGAAATTATTTTATGGATGAATTGCAATGCTATTTAAAAAAACAAAAGATAACTTTATTTATATTGTTTTGTCATTTTTTTTAATTGGTAATATGTTTTTAATTAATCAGGCGTTTTACCTCAAAAAATTACTTATTATTTCTTTTCTTGTTATTACTGTTTCTGCTTGCTTCTTTCAGAAGGGAAAACTTGAAGGAATAATAAGGTATTTTATCTATTTTAATAATGATAAGATTGTTAAAAAGATATCAGGGATAATGTCATTACTTTCCTTGTTGTTTTTTATATTATCATTATTTTCCCTAAACATGGGTTTGATATGGTTTGCTAGATGGTTTATTTTAATATTTATTATTAATGTTGCTGTTAGTGGAATACTTGTTTTCTTTGATCTTGAACGCAGCGGTCATATTGTTTTTAATAAAATGAAATTTGTTTTTGGTAGTGCTGTATCTTTACTTTATTTAATTACAAGTGCTTATGCGGCTAGTTATTTCATGCAATTTAGTAACATGGATGTAAGTGACTCCCCATTGCTTGAATTTGGATGGAAACTGGCTTTCTTTACTATATATTTTTTTATGATACTACAACCAGTTTCATATTTTGTTTTTCTATCGATATCAAATAAATTGATCGGCCATCAGTTAATTACTTTTTTCGGGATTCTCATGGTTACATCGCTGCTATTATTTGCAGTGCCTCGCTGGGCAGAAAATTTCATAGTGCTAGTACTTGATTGGGCAACAAGTAGTGAATGGCATAATTCAGCAATGTGTGGTTCTTTGAGGATTAGTGACTCAACTGAGCGATATTTTGGATTCAATACAGACAAGTACACAGTTTATTTCTCTAATCGCGATGGGAAATGGGGATTTGAAGAACTTCAATGTGCTAAAGATGACAAAAATCAGGACTCGTTTACCCGCGTGCTTGTGGAACAGTCAAATATGCCTCAGTGGTTTAAAGAATAGACCATCGATAGCTATATTAAACAACAGAGTGCCCAGGTAATACTTTCTATTGGGTAGCTGTTATTTACCTATGTACCGCGCCAGCCCCTTTTTTAGGAGGGGCTGGCGCTCATTTTTCTTATGTGGATGATTTTCCCTGCGACTCATAATATCCAAGAATCATTTCCGCCAGATCGTCTTCCACCGTACAGAAGTAGCAAGCCGGAACCTGTAGCACCGATGCTAATCGACAATCCAGCTCAAAATCCAACGTGGGAATACCGCACTCACATTGATTCATACGAGCGCTGGCCGTCGCTTCATCAATTTTGATGATTTTGGTACGGTAAAGGACAGGAAAGCGCGAAAAGGAAAAGAGCCAGATGAAAAGGGTGAAAAAACTGTTATCTGATAAACCCCCAATAACTATCTATTTTTCAAATGAATACCTGCATCTACAGGCTGAGGGGAAAAAACTGTTAGACGTTCCACTTAAAAACTTCCCACGTCTCGAACGTGCTACGGCTGAGCAGCGGGATAATTTCACCTTTAGTTTCAGTGGCATACATTGGGAAACGCTTGATGAGGATATAAATATTGAGGCGCTTTACGCTGGTGCGGTCAAGGATATAACTAAACAATAATTTGTTAAGCCAGTTAGGAGTTTCCCCCACTTTTCCCCCACTTACTCAGGGATAACGGCTTCCCCCACTTCGCGCCTATATATGCGTAGGAAGTGGGGGAAAATGCCGGATTGAGAGATTCATTATCCGTTCGCCCCCACTTTCCCCCGTTTAATCCCCCACCTTATTCCGTTGCGATAGCGGTGTAATCCGCTCCCCCTCAAAGGCGATTAGGCCATCCTTTTCCAGCTTGTCCAGCCAGCGGGTGAACTTCTTGTTCACATCAAAGCCCATTGCCCGCATGTCGTCTCGCACCAATGAACGGGTACAGCCTTCACCGTTGGCCCTGCGTGAGCGAATGGCCTGCCATAAGGCGACATGGTTTTCCGTCAGCCGAGAGATACCGGCTAAATCGGGGTCGTTGGCAACATCCTCTCTGACTTCACGCCCCTCATCGTTCAGCACCAGCGAAGTAATCTGATCGCCATCATCGTCCACGTATAGATTGACGGTATTCAGGTCATAGGCACGACGAGGGCGCTCTTCTGCATCCTTCATTTTGGTGCAACTGAGGATCAACGCGCTGCCGTCACCTTCACGTCTGACGTTAAATTCTACGTCCAGCGCAGCACGGAAGGCGCTGGAGCCGCGTGCCCCTTTGTCCTGATCTTTACCGGAATGATGAATAATCAGCACCGTCGCCTGTGTCGCTGCTTTAATCGCGTCACATCCCTGAATGAATGCACCCATATCTTTAGCCGCGTTCTCATCCGAACCGCCAAAACAACGGGCAAGCGTATCCAGAATAATCAGGCGAACTGGCATACCCGAGGCGACTTTCACATCGCGGGCGGCGCATATCACCTGCTGCACGCTCTCGGGGCTGGCCGGAAAAATCGGGCAATCGACGCGATAAAGCGCATCAATCGGGCTACCACCGTTTAGTGTCTGCTCCCATGCCCGGATACGGCGGGGAACGCCGATGCCACCTTCACCAACGACATAAATCACCGCGCCCTGCGTAACCGGCTTGCCCTCCCACGGTTTGCCGGTGGCGATATGGCATCCCCACGATACCGCCAGAAAAGACTTATACGAGCCACTGGCACCGTAAGCGCTGGCAACAGATGAACTCGGCAGATAGCCTTTAATCAGGTAGTCCTGCCGCGTATCAAAGCCGTCAGAGCCTTTGCGCAGGGGCAATGAAGTATTGAAGCCCGGTGTTGCGGAATCGGTGCGAACTAAAGACGTATACATTGTGTCAGGCTGATAGCGTTGTTTATTGAACGCGGATTTGGTGGCCTCAAGCCCATATTGCTGGCGGTAATCATCCCAGTCACAGAGTGTTGTGGTGGGCGGTAACGACACCCAGCCGTCCACCGCGAGCGCGGCTTTTTCAGCCTGCTCCTTACCGATATTGGTTGAACCATCGGCATGCAGGTCATGATCGCCCGCCAGAATGATAGTGGCATTGGGATACCAGCTACGCAGAGCTTGTGCGACGTTCATCAGGTTATTGGCCGATACCGCCGCGACCACCGCCGCCGTGGTGATCTGGCTGATGGTCAGGCCGGTGGCGTACCCTTCGGTGATCACGATGGTGCCCGGCTCTTTCGGGCAATGCACCGCAATGAAAGAGCCTTTCAACTGTGAACCCGGTAGCAGGCGTTTTTCTCCATCGTCGTTGATCAACTGTGCGCCGGCCAGTTCACCGGAAACGCGATGCAGCTTCAGCAGCAGGCTTCCCTCATCAAACAACACGCCGCCGATACGCATTTTTTGCTGTGCGGTCAGGCGGGCATGAACGATAGAGAACCCTTTGGCTTTCAGGTAGGTGCTCTCGCCATTCCTCGAATGGATCAGCATATGCTTGATTTTATCAGCCAGCGGCGGGCGTTTAGCAGCTTTTTCCCTGGCTGGCGCTGTTAAGGCGGGAAGCGTCAGCGCGGCCACCTGTTTTGCCGCGTCTGATAGATCACAGTTTTTGACCCGTGTGACCAGATCAAGGCCATCGCCATGACCACACTGATTGCAAAACCACGTTCCCCGTCCCTCCTTGTCGTCAAAACGAAAGCGATCTTTGCCGCCGCAGGCAGGACAAGCGCCGTGTTTGTCGCCGGAAGGCACTGGAATAGCCAGAGCGGCCAGAATGGCACCCCACCGGTGGCGCGACTGAGCGGTAATGTCTGAAACGAACTTACTCATCGTCAGCCACCTCTGCTTGCAGCGCGTCATTTAACTGGTTCAGACGCTCCCATAGGATAAAGATCAGCAGTTCTTTCGCGAGCGGGTTGTCCAGTTCAATGATGGCGTAGGCCAGCGCCCGACAGTGATCGACGAGTTCTTCTAATGTCAGGGGTGTGGGGTCATACATGATGTACCCCCGCAGAAAAAAAGAAAGATTGCGGGTAGAAAAAGAGAAGGGTCGTCGCCATAAGGCAGCCTCCGTGGTAAGCAGGGTATCACTACCACCTGAGACGCCAACCTCTATGGTGGTAGCCCAGACGGGGTTGGCGTAACCGGTTACCACGTAGCCCGGCGCTCCTTGCGGAGCCCCCGCCTGAGCCACCATTGACAGGTATGCGCAGGCATCGCCTAATAAAAGACACGTAATAAATCCGTGTCTTTTAGGCAACGTGGTAAGTGTCGGAACGCCAATTCCGGCTACGGATTTTGCCGCAGCATCAGCAGTATATCGTAAATTGCCCGCCAGAAAAAAATAACAATGCATCATGATTTAGCCTCCCCGCGCTGGCTAATACGTGCCGCGATCCAGTCATTCACTTCACTTTCCACCCACGCCACTGAGCGAGCGCCGATTTTGACCGTCTGAGGGAATTCCCCCTGCTTCATCAGCAGGTAAATCCATGATTTCCTGAGGCCGGTTTTTTTCATCACACCCGATAAGCGAATCAACGTGTTATCCTTCATGTTCAATCCTCCTTCCGGGTGTAAACCCGCTCGACATAGCGCCCCCGGCCATCACCGTGGCCGAGATCCATAGAGGTTAATGCTCTGGCTTCACTGCGGGAAAAGCCCTGTGACAGGTAATAACGTATGGCATCCTGCGCCCATGCGTAGCGCTGGCTGTGCGGGGAATAGTGGCTGGTCAACCCCAAGCGGGTGGTCTGCGTGCGCCAGAAATTCATGGCGGTTTTCAGGTCGGGTTTATCGATCAGCCTGCCGTTACGCGCCTCAGTCACCTTTAGCGCCGCTTTTACCGCCCGTTGAATGGTTTCGCGATCGATAATCCGGGTTTCGCGTGGCCTGCCGCCTTTGGTGCCAAACACCACGGTCAGCGTCTGTTGATGGCGCTCAAGCTGCTTTTTCCACGTTTTCAAGGAACTGGCGCATTGCACCGCTTCCTGAGAACGCAGCCCCAGCAATCGGGCAAGCTGAAGTGCGCAGGCCAGCCCTTTATCATGCTGTTGTGCCGCGAGCAGAACGGCCTGATAACGTTCGTCCGGGATGGCGAATTTTGTCCCGGCACGGCTTGCCCCGCTCAGCCCCTGCGCGTTATTGGTCAGGCGGTCGGACGCGGCGAGCTTTTCCCGTCCTCCCTGCTTAAACACCGTGCGCAACGCCGCCATTTCATTGTGCAGGGTACGAAGGGCAATCCGCTGTGACAGGCGTTCGGCGACATAGCTTTCGATATGTCTGGCTTTGAGATACTTAACGTCACGCACCTGAATATTCAGCGCCAGCAGGTGACGGCACAGCCTGTCCATGATGCGAATACGATCATGAACCGTCTTGTAGCTCCCGCCAGCCTGTTTCGCCAGCGTGGTCATTTCACGACTTAATTTACTCATGCAACTTACCTCTCATAATTCAACTGGATGCTTTTCTCTGGCGCATGGGAAAGGGCAGAAACAATCGCAATTGACCTGCCTTGAACGATACCTGTGCGCCAGAGCGGACAGCAGTTGAGGTCTTGGGAGGTGTCGGCGATGCACTCGGTGCGGCCGCCTGCGGTTGCAGGATTTCCTCTCAGGCGGTTAGGCCTGCCTCGGTATCGGTTCAATCTCCTGTAAAAAAGCGGTCAGTCCGGCACAAACGGGTGTGTCAGATTCATGACGCAGTGGTTGAGGTGCATGTCTCAGGGGCTGATGGGCTCTTCGGCTGCGGCGTCACTTTCATCCGTTGACACGGAAAAAGTGACGCCGGTGCAGACGTTGCCGGCAGGTGCGCAGCTGATGCCCGACGGCATAGCAACGCTCAGCCAGCACGTTTACACGCGCAGACGCAAATCATTGAGACGAGTAAAATCGAAGTTACACGATAACGTGAACTTACGAAGGTAAGAGCTGTTTAAGCCGCCTATGAAGTGAAATCACCGCAACGATAAACGTTGCAACTATGGCCAGTCTCCTACGGTATGGAAGCCAGCTCTCTGGCTGGGTATAGTGAAGCCCACAGCAATGTTGGGCTTGAGGTTTAGTCAAAACAGACCTTCATCACCACGCTCGCAACGGCGTTCAAACTACCCGGTGATATCTGCTTGCAAAGGCTGGCAGATTTACCACACGCAACTGTGCGCGTTCTTCCTTGCAGGCTACGGAAGTGTTTGTGGTCGCCCGAAGGCGTCAGTCTCAGACCACGCTCCATTCCTATGACTTTGACAGTGTGACCACCCGAAGGCGTTTCTCACAGGTCACTCGTATCATCCCGATACTGGAAACATTGGTGGCTGTCATCGACAGCAGGTTTTATGGTCAAAAATACGACAGAGTTTTGCAGGTTTCAAGCACTTTGACTCAGCCAGAAAAGAGAGTAACCTAGCACTTAGTGCTATAGTTAGGGTTACAGGATGTCGGCCTGATGCGCGTATTCAAAACCAAATGGTTCACTAAGGCAGCTAAATCCCACGCCATCAAGGATAGCGAGTTATGTCAGGCTATTGAGGCGGTAATGCAAGGGAAGGCTGACGATCTCGGCGGCGGCGTTTATAAGAAACGGCTGAACCAGAACCGCGATCGCGCCATCATACTGGCTAAAGGTGGGCAGCATTGATTTTACACATTCCTGTATGCCAAGCAGGATATGGCGAACATCGATAATCGCGAACTGGCCGGATTCCGCGAATTAGCGAAGCACTACGCTGCCCTTGCCGATGAAAAGATTACGGCACTGCTTAAGAGTAAAGAACTGGTGGAGATTTGCCATGACCGCAAAAAGTAAATTCAAGAGTCCTGCATTTGAAGCTATCCACAGCGCGGCTTCTGGATTATTCAGCGTCGATGCTATTCCACAGGAAACGATGCGCAACTTTGACAAAGCGTGTCTCAACAGCGTGGACGATCTTCAACCTCTTGAGATTAAGGCGCTACGTGAAAAGCTGAACGTCAGCCAGCCGGTTTTCGCCCGCTACCTGAACACCAGTGTTTCGACGGTACAGAAATGGGAAAGCGGCGTAAAACGCCCCAGCGGATTATCGCTGAAACTGCTTACCGTGGTGCGGAAGCATGGGTTGAAGGTGTTGGTGTAGAAAATTAATTTTCTCAACAATAGATGATAAAGGATAAAGCCCATAACTACTAATTAATAGCTCGATCATTTTTTCTTATGAGAAAATATAAAGTCGTGATTTTTTATTGTGAGTAGTTTTTCTTGATACACAGTTTCTTTAAACTGCCCCATAAGAAGATTGAATGTGTATTCATACGAGATTTATATCTCACTAAGTCTAAATATCACTTTAAAATTTGTCAGGCTGATGCTAGCGTTAGGTTAAAACAGTAAGCTCATTAAGTCAGCCCTTTAAGGCTAAAATATGTCGAATGATAACCCTGAACTTCGCGAGTTTTAAGGCAAATCAACCCTAGCTTCCGAATAAATAGAGTGGCTAAAGCGTCTGGTCAACGAGTTGTATTTTTTGGTGAGTTTAGCCATAAAGATGAACTGGGACCCGAAGGGTGTGATAGCTGGGGTGAGGTTGTAATTAAGATAAGTGAAGCCACTTCAAGGGCATCAATTTCTTATATACAAAAAGAAGTTGAAGTACTTAAGGAGCGGTAAGTGTCAAGATAGTTGGCACCCCCGGTTGATTTAGGCTGCCTGCTTTTCCCGCCCTGGATTCAGCATAACCTCACCTGACGGCTGCCAGTTCCGTGTCCTGCCTGACCAACGTTCAGGCCGTTGCGCTTTTGCCATCTGGTACACCTTATCCCGCTTCTTCAGCACCCTGCCATCTTCGCCCCGGTGCCGTTGGCCTGGCGTTACGTACCTGATGCCGCTATGTCGATGCGTTTCGTTATACCACCGGGTAAAACTCTCTACCCATTCGCGCGTATCCTCTAACTTGTCGAACCCCGATGACGGCCACTGCGGCACATATTTCAGCGTCCTGAACAACGACTCCACATACGCGTTGTCGTTACTGACCCCTGGCCGGCTGTGAGACGGCGTTATTGCCAACTCATGCAGCTTCATCTGCAACGTCTGCGACTTCATCGCCGCCCCATTGTCCGCATGCAGTACCGGCGGGTATTGCCAGCATCCTTCCCGACGTACCGTGCGCTCTATCAGGGCGGCTGCCTGCTCGCCACTTTCTGTTTCATTCACTTCATATCCCACGATTTTTCGGCTGTAGAGGTCTTCCACCAGATACAGGTAAAACCAGCGACCCTTCACGGTTGACGGCATCCATGTGATGTCCCACGTCCACACCTGATTCGGGCCGCTGGCCTGCCAGGTCGTGGCCGGCGTGATTTTCTGTGCCGCACGTTGCCGTCCACGCCGATGTCCTTCCTCCATGACGACGTAGCACCCGGTAAAAGGTTGACTCACTCGCCAGATAAATCCCCTTATCGGCCAACGCCGGTACGATTTGTGACGGTGGCACACTGCCAGTATCTGTTGCTCTTCTTGCGCGCTTAACCGGTTCGACGGGGAGGGCCTGACCGCTCTGGCACGCTTGTCCTCCATCGAACTTTGCCAGCGTCGCCACGTCCGTTCACTTAACCCGGCTTCCGTGAGCGACACCGCTAACCGGGCGCCTGACGCCATCGCGTTGCGCACATATCCCATCAGCGTCTGCCGTTCCGCACCTGATGTCAGTCGTCCTCGTCGGTTATTCCGTAGTAGTCCCGCAACTGCTTTCGCAGCACCAGTATCGCTGCCGCCTCCGCCAGGGCTTTTTCCTTACGAACCAGTTCGCGTTTGAGTTGACTGACTTCTTTCTGGCTTTGTCTGAGCGCGGCTTTATCATTAGGCGAAGAGACCTGCAAAAAGCCTTGTTTCCACTGACTAATCTGCTCAGGATAAATCCCTTTCTTACGGCAGTATTGCGCCAGTTCCGCTTCACTGAGTGTGGCGGTTTCGATAATCACAGCCAGCCGGGCATCGGCTGACCATTGGTCTGTGGTTTTGTCTGCACCCGGCACCGGTATTCCCTCTGCTTTCGCCTTGTTACGCCAGTTATAGAGCGTAGCTTCTGATATCCCTTCCATCTGTGCAACTGCGGTGACGGTCATGTTGTAGGGCGGCAGTAGTTTAGCCAGTGCGGCCGATTTACGTTCTGGTGAAATGTGCTTCACGATATGGTTCCATCTTGTCATTAATGTTTTCGATGGGGGTGCCATCTATCCTGACAGAGGGGG
>NZ_FNQS01000006.1:0-261161 GCF_900107885.1 Lonsdalea quercina
GCCTGCCGCCAGCGTTCAATCTGAGCCATGATCAAACTCTTCAATTAAAAGCTTGATTTGCTAAGTTAATAGCGATGCTCAAAGAATTTACTGTTCATTCGTAATGAATTAACTGTTGTTCACTCTTCAAGACTTTTTCGTATCTGATTGCGATAGTGTCTTGTGAGTGCCCACACAGATTGTCTGATTAAATTGTTAAAGAGCGTTTCGTTGCCGCCGTGGCGACTAACGTGAGGCCGCGTATACTACGCTTGCCTCATTCAGAGTCAACGACTTTCTTCGTTTTTCTCCGACTGTCACCGCGTCGCGTTGTCCGCTTTGCCGTGTCAGTGGGAGCGCATTATAGGGAGTTATTTCGGGCTGACAAGCGTTAATATGAAAAATATTATCGAGTGGATTTTTTTTACCCAAAGCGGATGTAAAAACCGCGATTTACCGCCATATCGTCTATAAATCACGCACCGTCAGCAACGATGACGATATGTCCCTACCGACTCCCGGACTGCCAGCTCCGGCGTCAACGTCAAAACATTCGGCGGAGAGTCCGGATCCGTCATTCGATACAGCAGTGTATCGATAGCGAGTTCACCCAATTCATCCTTAGGCTGATGAATCGTGGTCAACGGAGGAGAGAGATAGCGCGCCAGTTCTATATCGTCGTACCCCATCACAGCCATATCCTCGGGAATGGACAACCCGGCCTGATGCAACGCACGGTAAACGCCCACCGCCATTGCATCGTTACAGGCAAAAACGGCTTCCGGTGGTTGATCTAACGTTAGCAACTGCTGCATTGCGCGATAACCGGAGTCAAATTCGAAATCACCGGAGACCTCATAGAAAGGAAAACGAGGCAATCCCGCATCGTCCATCGCTTTCCGGTAACCCTCCAGACGATTATGCGCCGTGGTTTTATCCAGCGGCCCCGTGATACAGGCAATACGGCGATATCCTTGCGCTATCAGGTACTGTACTGCGATCTCACTGCCCTGCAGCGAATTGTCTTTAATGACTCCGCCGCACCCTTCGAAAGGCGCCCAGTCCATCATGACCGTCGGCATTGTAGGGTATCGGCTCATCATGTCCGGAGAGAGGGGGCAGCTCTCCGAGCACATCAACAGCAGACCATCCACCCGTTTTTGCAACAGCGTCTCCAGACTGCGGCTCATACGCTCGGAGTCGCCTTCCGTATTACACAGGATCAGGCTGTAGCCTCGCTCATAGCAGCTGCGTTCCACCCCGCGCACAACCTCTGCATAAAAGGGGTTGCTGCTCGCCGTCAACAGCATACCGATGGTGCGGGTTTGATTGATTTTAAGACTGCGGGCCAGCGCGGACGGCGCATAGTTCAACTGCTTAACCGCCAGCAAGACTTTCCCGCGCACGGCTTCGCTGACAAAACGGTCGCCATTGATAACGTGAGACACCGTTGACGTGGATACGCCCGCCACTCTGGCGACATCTTTCATCGTTGCCAAGAATTACTCCTGTTCCTGCAAAAAAGCCTCAACTTCATTACGCCACGGTACTGACGGCTGACCCCCACGTCGCGTTACTGCGATCGCAGCAGCAGCATGAGCGAAACGAACGGCTTCCAGCATCGACTTTTCCTCCAATAGCGCCGTCAGCAACGCGCCGTTAAAGGTGTCCCCTGCGGCAATGGTATCGACAGCCTCTACCTGAAAGCCCGGGATCAGCCGTCCGCGCCCCTGTTCGCTCACCCATGCGCCGCGACGTCCCAACGTAATAATGACGCTGCTCACGCCTTTGTCATGCAACACTTGAGCGGCGTGTCGGGCATCGTGCTCCGTTTCAACACAGATACCGGTGAGATGCTGCGCCTCGGTTTCGTTGGGCGTCATTATATCCACCTGCGTCAGGAGTTCGTCCGGCAGCGAACGCGCAGGCGCGGGGTTGAGGATGACGCGGGTGCCGTGTCGCCGCGCTAACGCCGCAGCGGCCATCACGGTTTCCAACGGTGATTCCAATTGCATCAACAGCGCGGACGCCTCAGCAATTTTCTGCTGAAACCGCGCCATCACACTTGGGCTTAAGGCCGCGTTCGCCCCCGAGTGAATGGCAATCATATTTTCAGCATCATCGTTGACCCAAATCAGCGCCACGCCGGTCGTCTGGCCGGGAACCGCTTCCACGGCGGAAATGTCGACGCGGTCTTCCGCCAGCTGCTGGCGAATACGTTGACCGATATCGTCGGCCCCCACGCAGGCGATAAAAGCGATATCCGCCCCACAGCGCCCGGCCGCGACGGCCTGATTAGCCCCTTTGCCGCCGAAAGCCACGTGATAATGCTTACCGATCACCGTTTCACCAGGCAAAGGAAACTGCGTCAGATTGAGAATATGATCCGCATTGATGCTGCCCAGCACCACCAGTTTTCCGGCTTTCATAACACGCTCTCCGAATGAAAACGCCGCGTAAGCCGCGACGTATCGTCAATACATCCCTTTGACGTTAGGGTTTGGTCGTTAATTTCAAATCGACGGGGATCACCGCAGGCACTTGTTCACCTTTCAGGACTTTATCCGCCGTCTGAACGCCGATGATACCAATCTGATCCGGTCGCTGAGCCACCGTGGCGGCCAGCTTGCCACCGTTCACCGCTTTTATCCCGTCCTCGGTGCCATCAAATCCCACGACCAGCACATCATCCCTGCCCGCCGTCTGCAAGGCGCGCAGCGCGCCCAGCGCCATTTCATCATTTTGTGCGAATACCGCTTTCACCGTCGGATGCGCCGTCAGCAGATTTTGCATGACATTTAACCCCTTAGTGCGGTCAAAGTCCGCTGGCTGGCTGGCCAAAATGTCAAACTGGTGTCGCTTCGCCGAGGTCATGAAACCGCGACCGCGCTCGCGGGCCGCCGAGGTTCCCGCCAGCCCTTCCAACTGGATGACCTTCGCCCCCTCACCCAGCTTATCGGAGATAAAGTCTGCCGCGGCGGCTCCGCCTGCGGCATTGTCCGACGCCACGTGGCTGACGACCTGACCGCTGCTGGAAACGCGATCCAGCGTAATCACCGGGATGTTGGCCTGATTGGCCATCTTGATGGCATTTCCCACGGCATCAGAGTCCGTGGGGTTAATCAACAACAACCGGGCGCCGCGAACGGTCAGGTCCTGCACGTTCGATAGCTCTTTCGCTGGATTATTCTGCGAATCCAGCACCACCAGGTTGTAGCCCTGCTTATCCGCCTCCTTCTGGACGCCATCCTTTAGTGAAACAAAGAAGGGATTGTTTAAGGTCGACACCACCAGCGCGATGGTCTCTTTGGCCGCCGCCTGCGTGGCAAGCGTTGCGCTTAAGGCAACGGCGGTCATCAACGTCACAAGCATTTTAATTTTCATCTTGATGATTCCTATATAGATGACGGTTATTTACTGCTTTTGTTGTCTACCAGAACCGCCAGCAGAATCACGGCCGCTTTGACGATCATTTGGTAGTAAGACGACACGCCCAGCAGATTCAGCCCATTGTTCAAGAACCCCAGAATCAATGCACCGATCAGCGTCCCCATGACTCGCCCTTTGCCACCGGCCAGGCTGGTGCCGCCCAGAACAACGGCGGCGATCGCATCCAGTTCATAGCCCGATCCCGCCGTAGGCTGCGCGGACGACAGACGCGCGACTTCGATAATGCCCGCCAGCGCCGACAGCAGACCGCACACCGCGTATACCGCAATTTTGACCTTATCCACGCTGATGCCGGAGAGACGCGTCGCCGCCTCATTGCCGCCCAGTGCATAGATGTAGCGTCCGAAACGGGTATGATGAAGGACATACCACGCCGCCAGAAACACGCCTGCCATCAGCCAGATAGGCGTAGGCACGCCCAGCGGACGCCCGATGCCGAACCAACCCAACACGTCCGCCGACGCTGAAAACCCGGCGTTGATCGGGCTGCCGTTGGTATAAACCAGGGTGACGCCACGCAACAGCAACATCATGACCAACGTCGCGATAAAAGCCTGTACGCGACCTTTAGCAACAATAAAGCCAGTGCCAGCGCCGATCGCCGCCCCCAACCCCAGCGCGACGAACACCGCCACCAGCGCATTGACCTCCATTCCCACCAGCGACGCCGCCACCGCGCCGGTCAACGCCAGCAGCGACCCGACGGACAAATCAATGCCCGAAGAGAGGATCACCAGCGTCATTCCCACCGCCATAATGGCGTTCACCGACGTCTGCTGGAGAATATTGAACAGATTGTTCAAAGTGAAAAAGTTGGGGCTTAGCGCCGACACCACAGCAATGAGGATCAGCAGCGCGATCAGCGACTTTTGTTCCAGCAGCCACGCTTTGCCGAACCGGCGCTTTGCGATGATAGTGTGAGTGCTCATATCGGCCTTACTCCTGCTCTATGCGGTAGTGTTGTTTTCCGACGGCGGCCGCCATCAGCGCTTCCTGCGTCGCTTCATCGCGGGAGAACTCGCCGCTCAGCCGCCCTTCGTGCATCACGATGATACGATCGCTCATCCCCAGAACTTCGGGCATTTCGGACGACACCAAAATGATGCTCAGCCCTTCTTGCTTGAACTGGTTAATCAACTGGTAGATTTCTTTTTTGGCGCCGACGTCCACGCCGCGCGTCGGCTCATCGAGGATCAGGACCTTCGGCCGCGTCATCAGTCCGCGCGCTATCGCCACTTTTTGCTGATTGCCGCCGGAGAGCAATCCGATAGGCTGCTCCATCGATGGGGTTCGGATATGAAACAGGCGGATAAAGTCGCTCACGGCCTGCGCTTCTTCACCGTGTTTCAGCGTTCCGCCGGTATGGCTGAAATAACGCAGCGCCGTCAGAGACATGTTTTCCTTTACCGACATACCGAGCACCAGACCGTCGCGCTTGCGATCCTCGGAAATATAGACGATGCCGTTCGCCAAACCGTCCTGCGGTGAGTGAGTCACCACGTCCCGCCCCTCCAGCGTCAGCGTGCCGCCGGTGCGGGGAAGGGCGCCGTAGAGGATTTTCATCAACTCTGTGCGTCCCGCGCCCATCAGGCCGGAAACACCGAGAATTTCGCCTCTGTGCAAGGTAAAGCTGACCGGCAGTACGCCCGGCCCGGAGACCCGATCGACGTTCATCCGGATCGCGCCCGGCGCCTGAGCCAGGCGGGGATATTGATCTTCCAGCTTGCGGCCCACCATCATCTCGATCAGCCGCTCTTCCTGCAGATCGCCCACGGGCAGCTCACTGATGAATTGCCCGTCACGCATCACCGTTACGTCATCGCAGACCTCGAAGATCTCCTTGAGGCGATGAGAGATGTAAACCAGCCCACAGCCCTGCGCTGTCAACTCGCCGATGACGCTGAATAAGGAGGCGGTTTCGGTATCGGTTAACGCATCCGTGGGTTCATCCATCACGATAACCCGGGATTTGAAGCTGAGCACCTTGGCGATTTCCACCATTTGCTGGTCGCCGATAGACAGCTCTCCCACCGGACGACGGCTGTCATAACGCAGATTCAAACGCTGCAACAGGCGATCCGCTTCGGCATACATTCGCTTCCAGTCGATGCGGCCCAGCGGCGTCGTGAATTCACGCCCCAGGAAGATGTTTTCCGCGATGGTGAGCTGCGGGATCAAATTCAGTTCCTGATGGATGATGCCAATCCCCGCTTCCTGCGACGCTTTAGGCCCGCTGAAGGCCACCTCTTCGCCGAGGAAACACACGCTCCCGGCGTCTTTGCGGTATATCCCGGTCAACACCTTCATCAGCGTGGACTTACCCGCGCCGTTCTCGCCCACCAGCGCCATGACTTTGCCCGGATAAACGTTCAGTCCCGCGCCAGACAGCGCTTTAACGCCCGGAAAAGATTTGGTGATGCCGTGCAGTTGCAGTAAAGGTTGCATAGCGGCCTCAGAAAGTGACGCCCGCGCGCAGGATGACGTTCGCATAAGGGGAGCACTCCCCGCTGCGGATCACGGCCCGGCTTTGAGCGCTTTGCTGTTTGAATGCGTCATGGGTGACGTAATGAAGCGAAATCGTATTGCCTTGACGTTGTTCAAGCTGGAGTAAATGCTGCAATAGCGCATCGTGAATACGAGGATTGTTCTCGATGATCTCTTTGGCCAGAATGGCCGCTTCCACCTGCATTTCTTCAGTCACGGCCGCCACGACCTGCATAAACTCGGGCACGTTGTGGGTGAGCGCCAGATCGATGCGGAGAATCTTCTCCGCCACCGGCAGTCCGGCATCCGCGATCGCGATGCTGTCGGTATGACCCAGACGAGCTATCACCTCAGAAATCGCGGTATTCAGCAACACACCTTTTTTCATCATTCCCCCTCAGCGAAACGTTTCGCTTGCCCGGATAATGAGCAAACGGGGCTGGGAAGACAATCATGATGTAACCAAAATGTGATCGCTATCGAAACGTTTCGCTCACACCATAAAAACAGCGGAGAGACCGTAAGAAAGGTGGAGGAAAGTGAAAGGATGCGAAGAGGGGCGGGGTAACCCGCCCGGAAAGGAGAGGTGTTCGAGACGTGTCAGTTCTGGATTTTCTTCACCTGTTTGACATCCAGCTCTGCCGAATTGAAGCCTTTATCCATCTCGCCTTGCAGCTCCACCTTGTCGGTCGGCGTCACGTTCTGGCCGTTCCAGTATTTGTCGTCGATCTCGACCGTTATCGTGCCGGTTTCGTCGCGGAACTGATAATCCTCGCTGCCGACGCGGCGTTCAATATGGCCGCGCACCGTCACCCAACTGTCGTCTTTCAGCTCTTTGGCTTTCGCTACCGTCGTCACGCTACCGTCGGGACCGGAAAACCCGCCGGCGGAATGTGCCGGGGATGAGGAGGCATTAGGTTCCACAAATCCGCCGGTCTGAGCGGCAAAAGCCGGGGCGGCGCACAGTGCGGTGATAGCGAATAACGCTGCTGTTTTTTTCATATAAAGACTCCTTATTAATATTTGATTGCCGTAGGGTAAAACTGCGTTTCATTTGCCTTACAGCGCCACTTAAACAAAATCTTCTTAACAGGATCTTAAGGATAGCCAATCATCCGTTATCTTTATCCATACGGTGGTCTGCGCCACATTTCCGAACCTTTGGGCTGTTCTGTCAGTACCGTCCCCCGATAACATCCCCCCAACGCAAGGTGGAAAAAAATGAGAATACTGCTGATAGAAGATGACCGGCTGATAGGCGACGGCATCAAAGCCGGATTGACCAAACTGGGGTTTAGCGTCGACTGGTTCGTGCAAGGCGAACAGGGTATGCAGGCGCTGCACGCCGCCCCTTACGACGCGGTGGTGCTGGACCTGAGCCTGCCCGAAATCGATGGTCTGGTCATTCTGCGACGCTGGCGGCAGGCCGGGGAGACAATCCCCGTACTGATTCTGACCGCGCGCGACGCGCTGGAAAATCGGGTTCAGGGATTGCAGGAGGGCGCAGACGACTACCTGTGCAAACCGTTCGCCCTCACCGAAGTGGCCGCTCGGCTACAGGCGCTGATCCGCCGCCGTCACGGCGAGCTGCGGCCAAAGCTCGTCTACGATAACGTGGCGTTAGAGCCGGGAACGCGCGCCGTCACCGTCGACGGTCGGCCGGTCGAGCTGAAGTCGCGCGAACTGGCGCTGCTGGAGCTGTTCATGATGAACGCAGGTCGGATCCTGACGCGCGCTCAGTTGGAGGAAAAGCTGTACGGCTGGGACGATGACGTCTCCAGCAACGCCGTGGAAGTCCACATTCATCATCTGCGCAAAAAACTGGGCAGCCATGTCATTCGAACCGTCCACGGCGTGGGTTACCGACTGGGAGAGGCCCCATGAGCCGTTTGAATCTGCGCCTGCGTCTGCTGCTGGGATTTATGCTGCTAACGCTGCTGTGCTGGGGCGCAGCCGCCATACTGGCCTGGCAACAGACTCGGCATAACATCAACGAGCTGTTCGATACCCAGCAACTCCTGTTCGCCAAACGGCTGGCCACCCTCACGCCGCAGGATCTCCAACCTCAGGCGCTACCGGCCGCCCGGCAAATCACGAAAAAGGCGCGAGGCGAACAGGATGAGGATGCGCTGGCCTTCGCCATTTTCCGGACCGACGGACAGCGGGTACTGAGTGATGACGATAACGGCAAACGGTTTCTGTTCTCGGACTATCGACACGATGGCTTCACCACCGGCCAATTGCACGACGACGATGATCTCTGGCGGCTGGTCTGGCTGACCATGCCGGATAAACGCTATGTGGTGGCCGTCGGGCAGGAGGTGGAATATCGTCACGATATGGCGCTCGATATCGTAAAAACCAATCTCACGCCCTGGCTGGCCGCCCTGCCAGTGATGCTGATCCTGCTGTTCCTGCTGGTCACCTATGAGCTGCGGCCGCTGACGCCTATCGCGCGCCAGCTCGGACAGCGCCGTCCCGACGACGACTCGCCCATCAGTGCGCAGAGAGTTCCGCCAGAGGTGCGCCCGCTGGTAGATGCGCTGAACGGCCTGTTCGCCCGCATCAACGCCATGCTGACGCGGGAGCGTCGTTTCACCTCCGATGCCGCCCATGAACTGCGCAGCCCGTTAGCCGCGCTGAAGGTGCAGGCCGAAGTGGTCCAGTTGGCTCATGACGATGACGCGATGCGTCGACGCGCGCTCGGTCAGTTGGACGCGGGCATCGACCGGGCGGCCCGGTTGGTCGATCAGTTGCTGACCCTTTCTCGTCTCGACGTCGACGACAATCCTGCCTCTTCGGAAACGGTGCATTGGCAGCCGCTGCTTCAGCAGGCCGTCGCCGATCAGACCGAGGAAGCCCGGCGTCAGGGCATGATGCTGAAGCTCACTATGCCGGAAACGCCCGTAGAAACGGCGGGCAATGCGTTGTTGTTGACGCTGCTGGTGCGCAATTTGCTGGATAATGCCCTTCGTTATGGCAGTAACGGCACAGGCGGCGTCGTGCGCATCATGTTAACGAGGGAGGGTTTGGAAGTGGCCGACGAAGGGCCGGGCGTACATGAGGAGATTTTGCAGCGATTGGGCGAACGCTTCTTTCGTCCGCCCGGTCAGGAAGCTTCGGGAAGCGGACTGGGCCTGTCGATAGTGAACCGGATCGCCCACCTGCATGGTATGACGACACGGTTCGCTAATCTGCCGGGCGGCGGATTCTCCGCCCAGCTGACCTGGCCACTAACCCGAGGTCACTAGATTTCCACCTGGATACCAAGCTCAATCAGCCGGTTAGGCGGTATTTCGAACTGGTCTGCAGCTCTCAGCGCGTTGCGGCTCAGCATCATGAACAGCTTGCCGCGACCGCGCATATACCAAGGCCGTTTTCCCATAATCAGCGATTCGTTAGACATGAAGAAAGTGGTTTCCAGCATCTGACAGGTCAGGCCGTCCTGCCAGCAGCGGTGGAAGACCTCTTCCACATTAGGCGTTTCCCGCCACCCATAGCTGGCGATAACGCGCCAGAAGGACGGAGAAAGCTGTTCGACCGTTACCCGGCGAGCGTTATGCACGTACGGCGCATCTTCGGTCCTCATCGTCAGCAGAACCACGCGTTCATGCAACACCTTGTTATGTTTCAAGTTATGCAGCAACGCAAAGGGGATGACGTGCGTGGCGCGGGAAAAATAAACCGCCGTGCCCGGCACCCGTACCGGCGGGTTTTTCTCCAGTGAAGCAATCATCGCCTCCAGCGAGTTGCCGTGTTCATTTAACCGCCTCATCAACCGGAAACGCTCACTCTTCCAGGTGGTCATGATGATGAACATCACCATGCCCAGCGCCAGAGGCAACCAGCCGCCAGAGAAAATTTTCACGGCGTTGGCCAGGAACATCGGCACATCGATCATCAGCAGTAACGCCAACATCAGATAGACCACATAGCGATACCAGTGCCAGTTTTTGACCGCGACGATACACACCAGAATACTGGTCAGCACCATCGTGCCAGTCACCGCAATCCCATACGCCGCAGCCAATCGGCTCGAGTGTTCGAAGCTGACGATCACTAACACGACCGCCACATACAGCAGCCAGTTGATCACCGGAATATAGATTTGCCCGGACTCCATATCGGAGGTGTGCACAATCTTCATCGGCGGCAAATAACCGAGACGAACCGCCTGACGGGTAAGGGAGAAAACGCCAGAGATGACCGCCTGCGAGGCGATGATGGTCGCTAAGGCGGCCAGTACCAACAGCGGGATCAGCGCCCAGTCAGGGGCCAGCAGGAAGAAGGGGTTTTTAATGGCTTCGGGATCTTTCAGCAGCAGCGCGCCCTGACCGAAATAGTTAAGTATCAATGATGGCAGCACCACCAGGAACCAGGCGATACGAATAGGGAGTTTGCCGAAGTGGCCCATATCGGCATATAAGGCTTCCACCCCGGTGATGGCCAGCACCACGGCGCCCAGCGCGAAGAACGACACCATCTTATATTTGACGAAGAAATTCACGGCCCACATCGGGTTTAGCGCCTGCAAGACCTGCGGATTATCGATCACGCTGCGCGCGCCGAGAATGCCGAGCGTCAGGAACCATACCAGCATCACCGGCGCAAACAGACTCCCCACGCGTCCAGTACCGTGTTTTTGGATCATGAACAGCAGCGTCAGAACGGCGATGGAAACGGGGACAATATAAGATTCTAATGAGGGCGCGACGATATCCAACCCCTCTATCGCCGACATCACTGAGATAGCCGGTGTTATGACGACTTCGCCGTAGAAAAAGCTGCCGCCGATCAACCCCATAATAACGACTATCGCCGTGACCCGGTCCGTGGTGTTGCGCCCGGCCAGAGACATCAACGTCAATATGCCCCCTTCCCCGGCGTTGTCCGCCCGCATGACGTAACTCAGGTATTTCATTGAAACGACGAGTATCAACAACCAGAAAATCAGCGACAGAAACCCGTAGACAGAATCTGATCCCACCCCGAAACCGAACTGCCCGGACAAACATTCCCTGAGCGTATAGAGAGGACTAGTACCGATATCGCCGTATACTACCCCTATAGCTGCCAGCGTAATTGCTGGCAATGGACGTTTATGTTCTGAATTCATAAAGCCTATCTTCTATAGTCCATTAACACATAGAACCACCCGTTCGTTGAGCGGCCCCAAAAACGCTCAGTATGCACAAATCACGCTAAAAGCCCATTTTTAAAACCCGCCTTACCGTTTCGTTTACGGGACAATTATTGATTAACGCGGCTAACAATGCCCATAATCAGCTAATAATTCTCCTGCCAGACTGGTAATCTCAAACCGTGATTGACGGCAATGATGGATAAATAATGATACAACCCACCGCGCTGGCTGACCGAATCGCCCGCCTGAGCCAAGCCCTCGAACACGGTCTGTATGAAAGACAACATGCCATACGCTTATGCCTGCTGGCCGCGCTCAGCGGAGAAAGCGTCTTTTTACTTGGTCCGCCGGGGATTGCGAAAAGCCTTATCGCCCGCCGTCTGAAATATGCGTTCAGGGACTCCCGGGCTTTCGAATATCTGATGACGCGTTTTTCCACGCCGGAAGAAGTCTTCGGACCGTTGTCTATCCAGGCGCTGAAAGACGAAGGACGCTACGAGCGTCTGACCTCAGGCTACCTGCCGGAAGCGGAAATCGTTTTTCTGGATGAGATATGGAAGGCGGGTCCGGCAATACTGAATACCCTGCTGACCGCCATCAACGAACGACGTTTTCGCAATGGCGACAGCGAAGAGCCTATTCCCATGCGCCTGCTGGTCACCGCCTCTAACGAACTGCCAGAAGCCGACAGCAGTCTGGAAGCGCTATACGACCGTATGTTGATCCGCCTGTGGCTCGGCCGCGTGCAGGATAAACAGAACTTCCGGGCCATGCTGACCACCAGCAACGGGGAACGCGAGAATCCGGTCAGCGACGCCTTGAGCATCAGCGGCGAAGAGTATGTGAAGTGGCAATCACTTATTAATCAGATAACGTTGCCGGATGCGTGCTTCGATTTAATTTTCCAACTACGCCAGCTGCTGGACTCGCAGGAAAACGCGCCCTACGTCTCCGATCGCCGGTGGAAAAAAGCTATTCGTCTGCTTCAGGCCAGCGCCTTCTTCAGCGGGCGGGACAACATCACGCCGGTGGATATCATCCTGCTCAAAGATTGCCTGTGGCACGACAATACCTCGTACGATCTGGTGAAACAGCTGATGATTCAACTGATGACCGAGCATGCCTACCAGCAGCAGACGCTGCTTTACCGACTCCAGCAGCTCAATCTCGAACGGCAGCAGTATGAACAGCAACAGAGTGAGCTTCAGGCCTTTCGGGTGGAAAAACAGGGGAATTTCTTCGCTCGCAAGCCGCATTACACGCTGCCTGAAACCCTCGCCGACGAGACACTGACGCTGGTGCTGCGAACCCCGCTGGTGCTGAATGACCGAACGGTCACCCATCTGGTCTTCGAGACCAAGGCTTTGTCGCACTGGCTGAATGCCGGAGGAGAGATTCGCGCCAAACTCAATGGGCTTGGATTCGGGCAGCGTATTGATATGAAAGTGGACGACGCCCAGCATCTGGTGGTCCATGACATCAGCCTCCAGAGCACCACGCTTTCATTGCCGGACAAAAACAACATCAAGCTGCCCGAGTCTTTGGTACAGCAGTACGACACGCTAAAACTTCAGCTCAAGGAACAGCAGCGCCGCTTCTCGCAGCATCAGCCTTGTCTGTTCGTCCCTAAAGAGTGGTTCGCAAGGATTGAAGAAAGCCTGCGGCTGGTCGATGAACAGATAGAACAGTCTCGACAGGAGTAATCCCCAATGCTGACGCTGGAATCGCTGGAACTCCTGCTTTCAATCGATGAAAACCATCTCCTGGACGATATGCTCGTCACGCTGCTGTCGACGCCGCAACTGGCGATGTTCTTCGAAAAGCACCCGCGACTAAAATCCGCCGTCATGAACGATCTCCCCAGGTGGAAAACGCTGTTGCAGCAGCGGCTCCATACCACCGCGGCCCCGGAAGAACTCGAAAAGGAAGTGGAAGGCTACCAACGGGCGCTGGCCACCAGTCGCCATACTTTGCCATCCCGCCTGCCGGAGCTGATGACCCTGCTGAAAGAAGTCAATTCGCCGTTTCTGGCTCAGGCGGACAAACTACGCCACTCGCCGGATGCCGCCGACCATGAGATGAGCGCGGGATTACACACGTTATTTATCCAGCGCTGGCGCGCCAGCCTGACACAGCAGACGCTGGAACTGCATCATCGAATCGTCGATCAGGAGCGGGATACGCTTTTGGAGGAGTTACAGCAGCGTCTCACCGTCACCGAATCACTGATTCCGGTGCTGGCGGAAAACGACACCGCCGCCGGCCGTCTATGGGATCTCAGCGTTGGAAAGCGCCTGACCCCGGCTCTGCAACCGCTGCTCGCCACCAGCGCCTTCTTGCAGCAACAGCCCGAGCTTCAGCAATTGGCGGAACGCCTGGGCCGCAGCAATGCAACCAAAACGGTACTCAGCCAGACGACGCCGCTCGAACCGTTCAAGGTGAGGATTCGCGAGCCGTCCTTGACGCCGGAACAGGTCAGCGGCATCCACCAGAGTGACGATATTCTGCGGCTGATCCCGACTGAACTGTCGACGCTTGGCGTCGACGAACTGGAGTACGAGTTTTATCGCCGCCTGGCGGAACACCGACTGCTCACTTACCGGTTGCAGGGCGAAGGCTGGCGCGAAAAGATTCAGGAGCGTCCAGTCGTTCATCAAAATCAGGAGCAGCAGCCGCGCGGCCCCTTCATCGTCTGCGTGGATACCTCCGGCTCGATGGGCGGTTTCAATGAACGCTGCGCCAAAGCCTTCTGTCTGGCGTTGATGCGTATCGCGCTGGAAGATAACCGCCGCTGCTACATCATTCTGTTCTCGACGGGCGTCGTGAGCTACGAGCTGACGTCCGCCAACGGTCTGGATGAAGCGATTCGTTTTCTTAATCAGTCGTTCCGCGGCGGTACGGACATGGCGGACTGCATCGCCGCCCTGCTAGATATCATGGCCAGTCGGCAATGGCAGGATGCGGATGCCGTCATGATCTCGGACTTTATCGCCCAGCGTCTTCCCGAGCCGTTGATCACGGAAGTCCGTCGGCGCCAGCGTCAGTATCATCATCGTTTTCATGCGGTGGCGATGTCCGATCACGGGAAACCGGGCATCTTAACTATTTTCGACCATATCTGGCGCTTCAATACCGGTCTGAAAAGCCGTTTGCAACGTCGCCTGCATCATACGAAAAACTGAACACCCGCTCGGTTTTTTCCGACTCCTCCGTGATAGACGTTGCTTCAATCCAGCATTCGCAGTAAAACGCAGAAACAGACAACAATAGAGACGAGATATGGCCGACACCTATTCAATGGACGAACTCGACCGCAGTATCCTCAGCGCGCTAATGGAAAATGCGCGTACGCCCTATGCGGAGCTTGCCAAGCAGTTCGCTGTCAGCCCCGGCACCATCCACGTTCGGGTAGAAAAAATGAAGCAGGCGGGCATCATTGTCGGCACGCGTCTGGACGTAAATCCCAAGCAGCTGGGTTACGACGTATGCTGTTTTATCGGCATTATCTTGAAGAGCGCCAAAGATTACCCCGCCGCGCTCGAAAAGCTGAATAACCTGGAAGAAGTGGTGGAAGCCTATTACACCACTGGGCACTACAGCGTGTTCATCAAGGTGATGTGCCGCTCTATCGACGCATTGCAGGATGTACTTATCAACAAGATCCAAACCATTGATGAAATTCAGTCCACGGAGACCTTGATCTCCCTGCAAAACCCCATCATGCGGACCATCACGCCCTAACCCTTTTTTACTATCCCCCTATTATCCACAGGTAGATCCCACCAAAATCACAGCGTACAATGTCCCGTCTTTTCATCCGACGGGATCGTGTATGACCCATATCACTCTTATTAGCGGTAGCACGCTTGGCAGCGCGGAGTACGTCGCAGAGCATTTGGAAACCCTGCTGCAACAGGCTGACTTTTCCACCACGCTGTTGCATGGCCCAGAACTCAGTGAAGTGCCTACGGAAGGGTTATGGCTGGTGATCACCTCTACGCACGGCGCTGGCGACCTGCCTGACAACCTGAAAACGTTGTTTGAAGAAATAGAAGTGAATAAACCCGACCTCTCGGAGATCGGGTTTGGCGCTATCGGGATCGGCAGTAAAGAGTACGACACATACTGCGGCGCGATCCTGACCGCTGACCGCGTTTTGCAGGATCGTGGCGCGAAAAGGATCGGTGAAATCCTCAAGATCGACATCACCGAACACGAAATACCGGAAGATCCGGCGGAAGAATGGCTGGGATCGTGGATTAATTTACTCAGATAATGCCTTTTTTTACACCTTTACCTGTGGATAAAACACGTTATATCACGGGTAAAACCGGTAGTTATCCCAGTAACAACTACTGTTTGTTTTCTGACCTGTGCATAAAGTCCCATTCAGATCCCAGCTTATACGGAGTGGGATCACCGATCTTTCACAGCTAATGATCCCGCTTAATCGCATGATCATTCTCGCTTATTTAGGGTTATCCACAGATATGGTCGATCCTAATAAGAGATCTAATAAAGAGATCTTTAAATAAAAAGATCTTTCTTTAATTACCTGACGATCAACCGCGCTTGGTCGTTCGAACAAACTTGAGTAGAATCCCCCACCCCAGGGCCGTAACGATCGTTCGCAACCACGCGAGGTGCAGTACCATGTTTTATCCAGATCCTTTTGACGTCATTGTGATCGGCGGAGGTCACGCCGGCACAGAAGCCGCGATGGCTTCTGCTCGAATGGGACGTCAAACCCTTTTACTGACGCATAACATTGATACGTTAGGACAAATGTCATGCAATCCAGCCATCGGCGGGATCGGAAAAGGTCATCTGGTCAAAGAGATCGACGCCATGGGCGGCCTGATGGCCAGCGCTATCGACCAGGCGGGTATTCAGTTTAGGATACTAAACATCAGCAAAGGGCCTGCGGTGCGAGCGACTCGTGCTCAGGCAGACCGCGTCCTGTATCGGCAAGCGGTAAGAACGGCGTTGGAGAATCAGGAAAACCTGACGATCTTCCAGCAGGCCGTTGACGATCTCATCGTGGAGAACGATCGCGTGGTGGGTGTCGTGACCCAGATGGGGCTGAAATTCCGCGCCAAATCCGTCGTCCTGACCGTCGGAACTTTCCTTGACGGTAAAATTCATATCGGAATGGATAACTATAGCGGTGGCCGAGCGGGCGATCCGCCATCCATACCGCTCGCCAAACGTCTGCGGGAGTTGCCGCTTCGTGTCGGTCGGCTGAAAACCGGGACGCCGCCGCGTATCGACGCACGCACTATCGACTTCAGCGTTTTGGGTCAACAGCATGGCGATACGCCGATGCCGGTCTTCTCCTTCATGGGAAAGGCCAGTCAGCATCCGGCGCAGATGCCGTGCTACATCACGCACACCAACGAACGTACGCATGAAGTGATCCGCAACAATCTGGATCGCAGCCCAATGTACGCTGGCGTTATCGAAGGCATTGGTCCTCGCTACTGTCCGTCGATCGAAGACAAAGTCATGCGCTTTGCTGACCGCAATGCTCACCAGATTTTCCTGGAGCCGGAAGGGCTGACCAGTAACGAGATTTACCCGAACGGCATTTCCACCAGCCTTCCTTTCGACGTGCAATGGCAGATTGTTCGCTCGATGGCCGGGTTGGAAAACGCACGCATCATTCGTCCGGGCTATGCGATCGAATATGACTTTTTCGATCCGCGCGATCTCAAACCGACGCTGGAAAACAAATTTATCCACGGCTTGTTCTTCGCCGGTCAAATCAATGGCACCACCGGTTACGAAGAAGCCGCCGCTCAGGGTATGTTGGCGGGGCTAAACGCCGCACGACTGGCCTTCGAGCAGGAAGGGTGGACGCCTCGTCGCGATCAGGCCTATATCGGCGTGCTGGTGGACGATCTCTGCACGCTGGGCACGAAAGAGCCATACCGCATGTTCACTTCACGAGCGGAGTATCGTCTGATGCTGCGTGAAGACAACGCAGACCTGCGTTTGACCGAGCAAGGTCGACAGCTGGGCATGGTGGACGATATGCGCTGGGCGCACTTCAACGAGAAGCTGGAGAGCATCGAAAAAGAGCGTCAGCGTCTGCGCGATGTTTTCGTCCACCCACATTCTGAGCAGGTCGCCCAGATCAACACGCTGCTGAAGGCGCCGCTGTCGCGTGAAGCCAACGGCGAAGATCTGTTGCGTCGCCCTGAAATCGACTACGCGCTGCTGACCCAGCTGCCGATGTTCGCTCCGGCGCTGGCCGATGCCAAAGCGGCTGAACAGGTCGAGATTCAGGTCAAATACGAAGGTTATATCGCCCGTCAGCTGGAAGAGATCGAAAAACAGCTGCGTAATGAAAATACGGTGCTGCCGGCTGAGCTGGACTATCGTCAGGTCAGCGGCCTCTCGAACGAAGTGGTCGCCAAGCTCAACGATCACAAGCCTGGCTCCATCGGCCAGGCGTCTCGTATCTCTGGCGTCACGCCTGCCGCCATCTCCATTTTGCTGGTGTGGCTGAAGAAACAAGGGATGCTGCGTCGCAGCGCCTAAAAGAGCGCGGCCGACCGCATGACGTCGGCCGCGCTTCATCATGTCTATCAAGCTAACAGAACGAAAAACCAGGATTTTTGCGTGCTTACGAAATTAAACCACCTGTTGGACAGCGCTGGCATAACGTTGACCGATCGCCAGAAAACGCAGCTGATCCAGTATGTCGAACTGCTGAATAAGTGGAACAAGGCCTACAATTTGACTTCGGTGCGCGACACCGACCAAATGCTGGTGCGCCACATCATGGATAGCTTGGTGGTAGAACCCCATCTGGAAGGGCAACGGTTCATAGATGTCGGCACTGGCCCCGGCCTGCCTGGCATTCCGTTGGCCATCGTCCGTCCTGATTCCCATTTCGTTCTGTTAGACAGTTTGGGTAAGCGCGTACGCTTTCTGCGTCAGGTGCAGCATGAGCTACAGTTGGAAAACATCGAACCGGTACAGAGCCGCGTAGAGGACTTCCCCGCGGAGCCTGCTTTTGACGGCGTCATTAGCCGCGCCTTCGCTTCGCTGCAGGATATGGTGAAATGGTGTCACCATCTTCCCGCGCGTCCTCAGGGGCGTTTTTACGCCCTTAAAGGCGTGCTTCCCGATGATGAGCTGCATGCGCTGCCGGAGGGCGTTTCTGCCGAGTCGATCGTCAAATTGAGCGTCCCCGAGCAAGAAGGGGAGCGTCATCTGGTGATATTGCGTTAGCTTTAATGTTGTTTTTTATCAAATAAGCACGAAGTAATTGCACTTTTCACACGATAGTCAGGGCCGTGCGCGTGATAAATTAGCGGCCTCAGTAATTTTTAATGTGATGTTACACAGCGGTGTCTTTGATGCATTTTGACGGGAAAGTGGCTGTGTTTTTTTTAAACAGTCGAGCAATTTCGGTGCCGTTTTAAGTGACGGATATGTGTTAATGATGTGAGATAAAATTATCCGGAATGTCAATAACCGGTTTTCGCTGTGGTTTTGTTATGTTTGCTGAGTGTTGGTTTTTAACTATTTGAAATTAAATAAATAAAAATAGCTATTTTTGCTAAAGACAAAAAAAAAGCCGATCGTATATAAAACCCTGTAGCGCGTTTTATGTGAGTAATATCACACAATGTAGCCGATTTAGTGCTGGTTTTATTAAAGCGGTGTTAACAGCATAGTTAGTAAAAATAAGGCTTCTGAAATAAATTTAAATAATCGTTCACCTTTTGGCTACTTATTGATTGAATTCGCTTGGCTGAAACGTATAATTTGCTCGTTTTTTGCTGCTTGACTCGATGCTCTAAAGGCAGTTTTATACGACTTTGTTCAGCATACCTCTGAAAAAAGGTACGGGGAGAGCAAGCGTCATGTCTGTACCCCTTTACAATGGGAAAGTCGCGTTGCATTCGTTGCTGATACAATGCGTGGCGATGATAACGTTGAGCGCTATTTTCGCCACGGTCAGCCAGAAAGCGGCGGTTTCCGCATTAGGCGGGGGATTGGCAGCCTGGTTGCCGAATATGGTGTTTATGCTGTTTGCCTTACGGCAGAACGTGCAGACACCGTCAGCAGGACGCATTGCCTGGTCATTTGCTGTGGGCGAGGCGCTGAAAATGCTCTTCACCATGGCATTGTTGGTGGTGGCGTTAGGCGGGTTACATGCGGCGTTCCTTCCGCTTGGCCTGACATACTTGTCGGTGTTGGTTATCCAAATCGTGGCACCCGCTGTCATTAACCGTTACCGTAGTTAACAACAAAAAGGGTAAGGGACATCATGTCTGCTTCAGGAGAAATCTCTACTCCGCAAGAGTATATCGGCCATCATCTGACGCATTTACAGGTGGGTTCGGGCTTCTGGGCGATCAACATCGATTCGATGTTTTTCTCAGTCGCTCTCGGTATACTCTTTCTGGTCATCTTTCGTTCAGTCGCTAAAAACGCAACCAGTGGCGTGCCTGGCAAGCTGCAGACAGCAGTTGAGCTGGTCGTCGGTTTCGTGGATAGCAGCGTGCGTGATATGTATCACGGCAAGAGCAAATTGATTGCTCCTTTGGCGCTGACCATTTTCGTCTGGGTTTTCCTGATGAACTTTATGGACCTGCTGCCGATCGATTTGCTGCCGCAAATTTGGGCGAAGATTTATAGCGTCGCCGGGCACGATCCGGCCCATGCTTATTTGCGCGTGGTACCTTCTGCCGACGTGAACATTACGCTTTCGATGGCGTTAGGCGTTTTCATTCTGATTCTGTTCTACAGCATCAAAATGAAAGGCATAGGCGGCTTTGTCAAAGAGCTGACTCTACAGCCGTTTAATCATCCTGTCTTTATCCCTATCAACCTGATTCTTGAAGGTGTCAGCCTGCTGTCCAAACCCGTTTCACTGGGATTGCGACTGTTTGGCAACATGTATGCGGGTGAGTTGATTTTCATCCTGATTGCCGGCTTGTTGCCGTGGTGGTCTCAATGGTTGTTGAATGTCCCTTGGGCCATTTTCCACATCCTGATCATTACGCTTCAGGCTTTTATTTTCATGGTTCTGACGGTTGTTTATCTCTCGATGGCATCTGAAGAGCATTGATTTTCTTTCAACACAATAACGTTTTAACTGAAACAAACTGGAGACTGTCATGGAAAACCTGAGTGTGGATCTGCTGTACATGGCTGCCGCGTTGATGATGGGTTTGGCGGCTATCGGTGCTGCGATCGGTATCGGCATTCTGGGTGGTAAATTTTTGGAAGGCGCTGCACGTCAGCCCGATCTGATTCCTCTGCTGCGTACACAGTTCTTTATCGTAATGGGTCTGGTGGATGCAATCCCGATGATCGCTGTTGGTTTGGGTCTGTATGTGATGTTTGCGGTCGCCTAAGCAAGCTTGTGCTTGCCCGGTGATGGAACATCAACCATTTAACTTACGAAGAGGCATTGTGCTGTGAATATTAACGCTACAATCCTCGGCCAGGCCATTGCGTTTGTCCTGTTTGTCCTGTTCTGCATGAAGTTCATATGGCCGCCGATTATGGCTGCCATCGAGAAGCGTCAAAAAGAAATTGCTGACGGTCTGTCTTCTGCAGAACGCGCCAAGAACGATCTGAACCTAGCGCAGGCCAATGCGACCGATCAACTGAAGAAAGCTAAAGCGGATGCTCAGGTCATTATTGAGCAGGCGAATAAGCAGCGCGCTCAGATTCTGGAAGAAGCGAAAGTGGAAGCAGAAACGGAACGCAACAAAATTGTGGCGCAGGCCCAGGCTGAGATTGACGCTGAACGCAAGCGCGCTCGCGAAGAACTGCGTAAGCAGGTCGCTTCGCTGGCCATTGCGGGTGCCGAGAGAATCATTGAACGTTCCGTGGATGAAGCTGCCAACAGCGACATCGTCGATAAACTGGTCGCTGAACTGTAAGGAGGAAGGGGCTGATGTCTGAATTTGTCACGGTAGCTCGCCCCTACGCCAAAGCAGCTTTTGACTTTGCCGCAGAACATCAGGCGGTTGAACACTGGCAGTACATGCTGGCATTTGCTGCGGAAGTAAGCCGAGATGAACAGATCGCCGAACTGCTTTCCGGCGCTGTCGCGCCGCATACGCTGGCGAATACCTTCATTGAGGTCTGCGGTGATCAACTAGATGATGCGGGCCAGAACCTGATTAGGGTTATGGCCGAAAACGGGCGTTTACCGGTGCTTACTGAAGTACTGGAACAGTTTGTTCAACTTCGCGCGGCACAGGAATCGACAGTTGATGTCGATGTGATTTCTGCCGCGACGCTGAGCGAGCAGCAGCTATCCAAGATAGCGGTTGCAATGGAACAACGTCTGTCACGTAAAGTGAAGCTGAATTGCAAAATTGATAAGTCTGTTATGGCCGGCGTGATCATTCGCGCAGGCGATATGGTGATAGACGGCAGTATTCGTGGTCGTCTGGATCGTCTGGCAGACGTCTTGCAGTCTTAAGGGGACTGGAGCATGCAACTGAATTCCACCGAAATCAGTGAACTGATCAAGCAGCGGATTGCTCAGTTCAATGTTGTGAGCGAAGCTCATAACGAAGGTACTATCGTTTCCGTCAGTGACGGGATCATCCGCGTACACGGTCTGGCCGATGTGATGCAGGGGGAAATGATTTCCCTGCCCGGCAACCGTTATGCCATCGCCCTGAACCTGGAGCGCGACTCCGTAGGGGCTGTGGTTATGGGTCCTTATGCGGACCTGGCCGAAGGCATGAAAGTGAAATGTACCGGCCGTATTCTGGAAGTTCCGGTCGGCCGCGGCCTGCTGGGCCGAGTGGTTAACACTCTGGGTGCGCCTATCGACGGCAAAGGTCCGGTAGAGCACGACGGTTTCGCCGCAGTTGAGGCGATTGCGCCGGGCGTTATCGAACGTCAGTCTGTCGACCAGCCGGTTCAGACCGGTTACAAATCCGTCGATGCGATGATTCCGATCGGCCGGGGTCAGCGTGAGCTGATCATCGGCGACCGTCAGACGGGTAAAACCGCACTGGCCGTTGATGCCATCATCAACCAGCGTGATTCCGGCATCAAATGTATCTACGTCGCTATCGGTCAGAAAGCATCCACTATTTCCAACGTGGTGCGCAAACTGGAAGAGCACGGCGCGCTGGATAACACCATCGTGGTTGTGGCTACGGCTTCCGAATCTGCCGCTCTGCAGTACCTGGCGCCTTATGCCGGTTGCGCTATGGGAGAATATTTCCGTGACCGTGGTGAAGATGCGCTGATCATTTACGATGACCTGTCCAAACAGGCTGTCGCTTATCGTCAGATTTCTCTGCTGCTGCGCCGTCCGCCGGGCCGTGAAGCATTCCCGGGCGATGTGTTTTATCTGCACTCCCGCCTGCTGGAACGTGCTGCGCGCGTCAACGCCGAGTACGTAGAAAAATTCACCAACGGTGAAGTGAAGGACAAAACGGGTTCTCTGACGGCGCTGCCTATCATTGAAACCCAGGCTGGAGACGTTTCCGCGTTCGTACCGACCAACGTCATTTCCATTACCGATGGTCAGATCTTCCTGGAATCCACCCTGTTCAACGCCGGTATTCGTCCTGCGGTTAACCCGGGGATTTCCGTATCCCGTGTAGGTGGTGCGGCTCAGAGCAAGATCATGAAGAAACTGTCCGGTGGTATTCGTACCGCACTGGCACAGTATCGCGAACTGGCGGCGTTTTCTCAGTTTGCTTCCGATCTGGATGATGCAACGCGTAAGCAGCTGAACCACGGTCAGAAAGTCACTGAACTGCTGAAACAGAAACAGTATGCGCCGATGTCTATCGCGCAGCAGTCTCTGGTACTGTTCTCGGCAGAACGCGGTTACCTGGAAGACGTTGAGCTGTCTAAAGTGGGAAGTTTCGAAGCAGCGCTGCTGGCCTATGCCAGCCGTGAGCACGGCGAACTTCTGCAGCAGATCGACCAGACGGGTGCTTATAACGATGAAATCGAGGGGCAATTCAAAACTATCCTCGATACCTTTAAAGCAACCCAGTCCTGGTAATCGCCCGCGGTCTGCCTCACAGCAGACCGCTAGGCTATTGAGGAGAAGCTAAGATGGCCGGCGCAAAAGAGATACGTAGTAAGATCGGAAGCGTCCAGAATACGCAGAAGATCACTAAAGCGATGGAGATGGTCGCCGCTTCCAAAATGCGTAAATCGCAGGATCGTATGGTGGCCAGCCGTCCTTATGCTGAAACTATTCGCAAAGTGATTGGTCACCTTGCGTTAGGTAATTTGGAATATAGACATCCGTACCTGGAAGAGCGCGAAGTGAAGCGCGTCGGGTATTTTGTAGTGTCTACGGACCGTGGCCTGTGTGGTGGCTTGAATATTAACCTGTTCAAAAAGCTTCTGGCCGAGATGAAAGAGTGGGGCGACAAGGGCGTCGAAAGCGATCTGGCGCTGGTAGGGGCAAAAGGCGTCTCTTTCTTCAATTCCGTTGGCGGAAACATTGTCGCTCAGGTGACTGGAATGGGCGATACCCCCAGCCTATCTGAATTGATCGGATCGGTAAAAGTCATGCTGCAGGCCTATGACGAAGGTCGTCTGGACAGGCTGTATGTGGTGAGCAACAAGTTCATCAATACCATGTCTCAGGAGCCTCAGGTTGTTCAGCTTCTGCCTCTGCCCCCGGCGGAAGACAGCGCGCTGAAGAAGAAATCCTGGGATTACCTGTATGAGCCGGACCCTAAAGCACTGCTGGATACCCTGCTGCGCCGTTATGTGGAGTCTCAGGTTTATCAGGGCGTCGTAGAGAACCTGGCCAGCGAGCAGGCCGCGCGAATGGTTGCGATGAAGGCCGCCACCGATAACGGCGGCAATCTGATTAAAGAGCTGCAGTTGGTATACAACAAAGCTCGTCAGGCCAGCATCACTCAGGAACTCACCGAGATCGTCGGGGGAGCCTCCGCGGTTTAAGCAGGTTTACGAATTACGTATTGTCGAATTACGTAGAGGATTCAAGATGGCTACTGGAAAGATTATCCAGGTAATCGGCGCCGTGGTGGACGTCGAGTTCCCTCAGGATGCCGTACCGAAGGTGTACGATGCGCTTGAGGTTGAAAACGGTGCTGAAAAACTGGTGCTGGAAGTACAGCAGCAGTTAGGCGGCGGCGTTGTTCGTTGTATTGCAATGGGTTCTTCAGACGGTCTGCGTCGCGGCCTGGACGTTGCTAACCTCGGTCACCCTATCGAAGTGCCGGTAGGTAAAGCGACGCTGGGTCGTATCATGAACGTACTGGGCGAGCCAGTCGACATGAAGGGCGACATCGGCGAAGAAGAGCGTTGGGCTATCCACCGTGAAGCGCCGGTTTACGAAGATCTGTCCAACTCACAGGAACTGCTGGAAACGGGTATCAAGGTTATCGACCTGATGTGCCCATTCGCCAAAGGCGGTAAAGTCGGCCTGCTCGGCGGCGCGGGTGTGGGTAAGACCGTCAACATGATGGAACTGATCCGTAACATCGCTATCGAGCACTCCGGTTACTCCGTCTTTGCGGGCGTAGGGGAACGTACCCGTGAAGGTAATGACTTCTACCACGAAATGAGCGAATCCAACGTTTTGGATAAAGTATCGCTCGTGTATGGTCAGATGAACGAGCCGCCGGGTAACCGTCTGCGCGTAGCACTGACCGGCCTGACCATGGCGGAAAAATTCCGTGATGAAGGCCGCGACGTTCTGCTGTTCGTCGATAATATCTACCGTTATACGCTGGCCGGTACCGAAGTGTCCGCTCTGCTGGGACGTATGCCTTCCGCGGTGGGCTACCAGCCGACGCTGGCGGAAGAAATGGGTGTGTTGCAGGAACGTATCACTTCCACGAAAACCGGTTCCATCACATCCGTACAGGCCGTTTACGTCCCTGCGGATGACTTGACCGACCCGTCGCCAGCCACCACCTTTGCTCACTTGGATGCAACCGTGGTACTGAGCCGTCAGATCGCGTCTCTGGGGATCTACCCGGCCGTTGACCCGCTGGATTCCACCAGTCGTCAGTTGGATCCGCTGGTTGTGGGTCAGGAACACTATGATGTCGCTCGTGGCGTGCAGTCCATTCTGCAGCGTTACCAGGAACTGAAAGACATCATCGCGATTCTGGGTATGGACGAACTGTCTGAAGAAGACAAACTGGTTGTATCCCGAGCTCGTAAGATTCAGCGCTTCCTGTCTCAGCCATTCTTCGTGGCAGAAGTGTTTACGGGTTCTCCGGGTAAATTCGTTTCTCTGAAAGAGACCATCCGTGGCTTCAAAGGCATCATGGACGGCGAATACGACCACCTGCCGGAGCAGGCGTTCTACATGGTGGGTTCCATTGACGAAGCCGTGGAAAAAGCCAAGAAACTGTAACGCCTTGATAGGAGGGTGACATGGCTGCTATGACTTACCATCTGGATGTCGTGAGTGCGGAACAGGCAATGTTCGCCGGTCTGGTACAGAAAATTCAGGTGACCGGTAGCGAAGGCGAGCTGGGGATTTACCCTGGTCACGCCCCCCTGCTGACGGCCATTAAGCCTGGTATGGTGCGTATTGTTAAGCAACACGGTGATGAAGAGTTCATCTACCTGTCTGGTGGTACCCTTGAGGTACAGCCGAACGCGGTCACCGTTTTGGCTGATACCGCCATCCGTGGGCAGGATCTTGATGAAGCGCGGGCTTTGGAAGCGAAGCGCAAGGCTGAAGAACATATCCGCAGTTCACACGGTGACGTGGATTACGCTCAGGCCTCTGCTGAACTGAGCAAAGCCATTGCCAAACTGCGCGTTATCGAGCTGACCAGAAAATCGATGTAACAGAAACAATCTCCAAAAAGCCGGCCGGTGTTTACCTGCTGGCTTTTTTTATACCCGTGGCCCGGGCGATGTTTAAGGTGGTTAAGACTCAAAACCGTCGCTAAATGGACGCCTTTGAGGTTGAATCCGCCAATTCGTCGGCGTTATCACGCAAAAAGCGGCCAAGCGGGATTTTTCGCTGAAAAATATGTAGTAATCCGGTGTAATAATAGGGTTAACTTTCATTCGTCCCACTTGGTGGGCACCAATCAGTTTCAGTCAGGATGCCTATGTCGAACAGTGCTATCAGCGTCGTCATTCTTGCCGCCGGCAAGGGAACGCGCATGTATTCCGATCTTCCCAAAGTTCTCCACCCGCTGGCTGGCAAGCCGATGGTTCAACACGTGATTGATACCGCCATGAAGGTGGGCGCCGAGCGTATTCATTTGGTTTATGGTCACGGCGGCGATCGCCTGAAAAAGATGTTGTCCGGCGAAGCGCTGAACTGGGTGTTGCAGGCCGAACAGCTGGGGACGGGGCATGCGATGCAGCAGGCGGCGCCAGCATTTACCGATGACGAAGATGTCTTGATGTTGTACGGCGATGTGCCGTTGATCGCCGAAGCGACGTTAAAGCATCTCGTGCAGGCGAAACCCGAGGGCGGCATCGGCCTGCTGACCGTACAAGTCGACGATCCTACCGGATACGGCCGCATTGTACGGCAGGACCAGGCGGTGGTCGGTATCGTGGAACATAAAGACGCCAGCGAAGCGCAGCGTGAAATCTGCGAAATCAATACCGGAATTCTGGTGGCGGGCGGCCGCGATCTGAAGCGTTGGCTGAGCCAACTGAGCAACGACAATGCGCAAGGCGAATTTTATATCACCGATATCATCGCGATGGCTGCTCAAGAAGGCCGTCACGTCGCCGCAGTACACCCAGAACGCCCCAGCGAGGTGGAAGGCGTCAACAATCGCCTCCAACTGGCGCGTCTGGAGCGCATCTATCAGCAGGAACAGGCGGAAAAGCTGTTGATGGCAGGGGTCATGTTGCAGGATCCGGCGCGGTTCGATCTGCGCGGCGACGTGAAGTTTGGCCGTGACGTCACCATTGACAGCAATGTCATACTGGAAGGCCACGTCACTTTGGGGGATCGCGTGACGATTGGTGCGGGCTGCGTGATCAAAAACAGCGTCATTGGTGATGATTGTGAAGTCAGTCCATACTCGGTGTTGGAAGACGCCGTGCTGGAAGCGAAGTGCACTATCGGGCCTTTTGCGCGTCTGAGGCCTGGCGCCGAGCTGGCGGAAGGCGCTCACGTCGGCAATTTCGTTGAAATGAAAAAAGCGCGTTTGGGGAAAGGCTCTAAAGCCGGCCACCTGACCTATTTGGGCGATGCGGATATCGGCGCGAACGTGAATATTGGCGCGGGTACTATCACCTGTAATTATGACGGGGCCAACAAGCATCAAACCCTCATCGGCGATGATGTCTTTGTCGGTTCGGATACCCAGCTGGTGGCGCCGGTTCGCATTGCCAATGGAGCGACTCTTGGCGCTGGCACCACGGTGACTCGCGATGTGGGCGAAAATGAGCTGGTACTTAGCCGCGTCAAACAGACAAGCATCGCGGGTTGGCATAGGCCGGTGAAAAAGAAGTAAAACGTTGTGATGGCGGCGGTGGATATACGCGCCCTCGTCAAACAGCTCATCCCGTCCCAGCAGGGCGGGATGAGCATTGTCTTGATGAAAGACGGTTTTGTCCTGCATTTTCTTATTGATGCGCGAACTGGCAGGCCAAAACATAATAATTCCCCACTCTACAAGGCTCGGGGAGCCCGGAATACACCGGATTAATCAGGTCAAAGACTTCATCGGCGACACAGTATGTCGCCTCTATAGGAATACCATTGTATGTGTGGAATTGTAGGCGCAGTCGCGCAACGAGATATTGCTGAAATCCTGCTGGAAGGGTTACGCCGTCTGGAATACCGGGGCTATGATTCGGCCGGTCTGGCGGTTGTCGATAACGAAGGGCATATGACCCGTCTGCGTCGTTTAGGGAAAGTCCAGATGCTGGCCCAGGCGGCGGACGAACATCCGCTGCACGGCGGCACCGGGATCGCCCATACGCGTTGGGCGACGCACGGCGAACCGTCGGAAGCGAATGCGCATCCGCATGTGTCCGAAAACATCGTTGTCGTGCACAACGGCATCATTGAAAACTATGAGCCGCTGCGTGAAACGCTGACCGCGCGGGGTTTTGAATTCGTTTCCGAAACAGATACGGAAGTCGTCGCGCATTTAGTGCGTTGGGAACAGAAAGAAAACGGCGGATCGCTGATTGATATCGTCAAACGCGTCATTCCTCAGCTGCGTGGCGCTTATGGCATGGTGCTGATGGACAGCTCCGATCCCAACGTTCTGGTGGCCGCGCGTTCCGGCAGTCCCCTGGTCATTGGTCGCGGCGTAGGGGAAAACTTCATCGCTTCCGATCAGCTGGCGCTGCTGCCGGTAACCCGCCGCTTCATCTTCCTGGAAGAAGGCGATATTGCTGAAGTCACTCGCCGTACGGTACGTATTTTCGATCGTCAGGGTGCGGAAGTGACGCGCGAAGAGATCGAATCCAACGTGCAGTACGATGCCGGAGACAAAGGCGCCTACCGTCACTACATGCAGAAAGAGATTTACGAACAGCCTCTGGCGATCAAAAACACGCTGGAAGGCCGCTTCAGCCATGGCGAGATTGATTTGTCCGAGCTGGGCGCGCATGCAGACGAACTGCTGTCGAAAGTCGAGCATTTGCAGATTATCGCCTGTGGAACCTCCTACAACTCTGGAATGGTGTCCCGCTACTGGTTTGAGTCGCTGGCGGGTATTCCATGCGACGTCGAAATCGCTTCTGAATTTCGTTACCGCAAGCCGGCTGTGCGGCGTAACAGCATGATGATTACGCTGTCCCAGTCCGGGGAAACCGCCGATACGCTGGCCGCGCTGCGTTTGTCCAAGTCGCTCGGCTATCTAGGTTCGCTGGCGATCTGCAACGTGGCCAGTTCATCGCTGGTGCGCGAGTCCGATTTGGCGCTCATGACCAAAGCCGGCACGGAAATCGGCGTGGCGTCGACCAAGGCTTTCACTACTCAGCTGACGGTATTGCTGATGCTGGTGGCGCGAATTGGGCGCCTGCGCGGTATGGAACCTCAGGTTGAGCACGATATCGTGCACGCCCTGCAGGCCTTGCCCGCGCGTCTAGAGCAGATCCTGTCTCAGGACAAGCTGATTGAATCGCTGGCGGAAGGCTTCTCAGACAAGCACCACGCGCTATTCCTGGGTCGTGGCGACCAGTATCCGATAGCGATGGAAGGGGCGCTCAAGCTGAAAGAAATCTCCTACATTCACGCGGAAGCGTACGCAGCCGGCGAATTAAAACATGGTCCGCTGGCGTTGATTGATACGGATATGCCCGTTGTAGTGGTTGCGCCTAACAATGATTTGCTGGAAAAACTCAAATCTAACATTGAGGAAGTACGCGCCCGAGGCGGTGAGCTATATGTCTTTGCGGATGAAGAAGCGGGATTCACCTCGGACAACGATATGATGAAAATCATTTCTCTGCCACATGTAGAAGAGGTTATTGCCCCCATCTTCTACACCGTGCCGCTTCAACTGCTGGCTTACCATGTTGCCTTAATAAAAGGCACCGATGTTGACCAGCCACGTAATCTGGCGAAGTCGGTCACCGTGGAGTAATTAAATCTGCCTCGCCAGCCAGAGAAATCATGTTCATATTCTCTGGCTGGCGTTATTTTCCCCTTTTCTTTAACTTCTTTATAAATTTTTCCCTGCCGCCGCCGTTTTATGCCTGACCGACTCGATTTTATTGGGGGCTTCCCGTTGAGTTGGTTGTTTTAAGCGCAATTGGTTGTCTGTTTTAGGATAACTTTTGTAAAAATATTTTAATCTTGGGTAAAATGTGCGCAATGATGCATGGTCGTTTCAGGCTTCGCATCCATGACTGCCGTCTTAACCCAGGCAGACCTAATGGTGACATTCTTACAGGGATTCTATGAAAAAGTTTCGTATTTTGGCCGCGTGTCTGGTGTGTTTTTTCACGTTGGTGGGGTGTTCTTCCCGAAGCGCCTATATTATGAATGTGAATCAACCCATCGCAGCCCATTACAGCATTGAACAGGTAAAAACAGCCATTATTCAGGCAGGGCAGCAGCGTGAGTGGGTCATGACGCCTGTCGCTCCTGGCGTGATCAACGGTCATATCAACCAGCGCGGCCATATCGCGGATATCCGCATCAACTACTCGACCAGCAGTTATTCCATCAACTACGTCAGTAGCCAGAATCTCAGGGCTGCCAATGGAAAAATCCATCGTAATTACAATCGCTGGATAAACAATTTGGATCGCGAAATTCAATTGCGCCTGTCTGCCCAGCTTATTAAATAACAATCAGGGCCGAATATTTATCATTCGGCCTTTTGCTTTCTGTTCATTTTTCAGGGAAATGCGGTGTTTCACGGATACGATAAAGATAATATCAGCGCTTTAGACGCGATTACCGAAGCTCAGCGTATCGCATTTGCCCCGATGCTGTTTCAGGCAGCCGTTAATTTGCGCAATTATGGCATCTTGTCTTTCTTAGATGAGCGTGGACAGACGGGCGCTTTATTGGATGATATTATCTCCGCCGTTAATTTAGAACGCTATGCTGTCGCGAATTTGTTGGATGCGGGATTAAGCGGCCGTCTTATTTACCTGAAAAATGAACATTATATTCTGAGTAAAACCGGTTATTTCCTCCTTCACGATCGCATGACGCGAGTGAATATGGATTTCACCCAAGACGTTTGTTATCAGGGCATGTTCTATCTCGATAAAGCCTTATCAGAAAACAAACCGGCGGGATTACGCGTTTTTGGCGATTGGCCGACGATCTATCCGGCTTTGAGCGTGTTACCGCCTAAGGCGCGGGAAAGTTGGTTTGCTTTCGATCACTTTTACTCGGATGCGGCGTTTAAAGCCGCGCTGCCCTACGTGTTTCATTATGGTCCCCGACAGTTGTATGACGTGGGTGGCAATACCGGTAAATGGGCGATGTTGTGCCATGACTACAACCCGGATGTCCACATCACTTTGGTCGATTTACCTGAACAGATAGCGTTAGCGGAAACGGCCGTGGCGCAAGCCGGCAAGTCTGGCCGCATCAGCGGCGTGGCCGCCGACATCCTTTCTGACGATGTTCTGCCGACAGAGGCCGATATCTGGTGGATGAGCCAATTTCTCGATTGCTTCAGCGAAGAGCAGATTGTGTGGATTTTACGCAAGATCACGCGGAGTATGCAGCCGGAAGCCAGGATTTGCATTCTGGAAATATTCTGGGATCGACAGAAATGGGAAGCGGCCGCATTCAGCCTCAATATGTCGTCGCTTTACTTTACCTGTCTTGCCAACGGTAACAGCCGTTTCTATGCCGCGAAGCGCTTTATACCGTTGTTGGCTCAGGCGGGGCTGGACGTAGAGCAGCAGGTCGACAATATCGGCGTGGGACATACGCTATTGGTCTGTAAAAAAGCCGATGTATCAATAAATTAACGTCAGGGAAAGCGAGTGATCGTGACACGAATAGAAGAAAACCAAGTATGAATTTTGCTTTTACACTCCTTGACTGGCAAGCGAGAGCGCCGGGCTTAAATGATCTTGCCGACTGGCAGCGTTGGGGGAAAACGTCCTGTGCCATCGATCCTGAGCTACCCGTGGGCAAATGCCGTCATCTGCCGATGATGACGGCGAGACGTCTCAATAGCGGTAGCCGGCTCTCGGTCGACTGCGGATTGTCTTTGTTACAACAGCATGGCGGCGACGCCGTCGTATTTACCAGCCGTCACGGCGAACTGGAGCGTAACCTGCGCATCCTGTTGGCGCTGTCGCAGCAGGAAAGCCTGTCTCCTACCGACTTCACGATGTCTGTGCATAACTCCGCTGTGGGAAGTCTGACCATCGCCGCCCGATCATCATTAGTATCGACGTCGATTGCGGCAGGGCTGGACTCCTTTCAGCAGGGGCTACTGGAAGTCGCCGCGCTGCATAAGGCGGGATATCGTCATGTCGTGCTGGTGGATTTCGATGGCGCGGTACCTGCCTTTTTCGACGATAAACTGCCGGAACAGGTGCCGCGTTACCCTTATGCGGTTGCGCTGCTCTTGGCTCCCGGCGATGACCTGACGTGTGCATCCTCTCCTTTAAGTGAGGCGGAAGAGCCTGGAACGCCCCAGAGTCTGCAATTTTTGCAGGCAGTATTAGCGCAAAAAAGGGCATTCAACATTGAGGGCGCCAACGTGAGCTGGCAGTGGAAGGCGCGCTATGAGTGATGATGCTATTGCGCCAATGGCTCCCTCTTCCTGGCTAAACCGAGCCTGGCGGCTGGCGATGACCGGGTTCTGTTTCGCCATGTTCAGCCTGGGCGGACTACTGCTTTCGTTGGTGTGGTTCAACTTACTGCTGCTGATGCCCTGCGGCGCATTACGCCGCCGGCAGCTGGCGCGCCGCAGCATCTCCGCGAGCTTTCGGTTTTTCCTCTGGTGCGTTCGTTCATTGGGCGTGCTGGACTACAAAATAGAAGGGGTGGAAACGCTCAGGAGAGACCGCGGTTGTCTCGTTGTCGCCAATCACCCAACGCTGATTGACTACGTCATGTTGGCATCGGTCATGCCTGAGGTGGATTGTCTCGTGAAGGCGGAGTTGCAGAAAAATGTGTTCTTTCGCGGGGTGATCCGTTCGGCAGACTACCTGATCAACAGTCAGTCATACACATTATTGCCGGAGTGCGAACGGCGTTTGAAGCGCGGCGAGGCCATCATGATTTTCCCCGAAGGGACTCGAACCGACCCCGGTCGGCCGCTGGTGTTGCAACGCGGCGCGGCGAACATCGCCGTTCGCTGCGGCTGCGATCTCCGCGTCGTCCATATTCGTAGTACCCAGCAGACGTTGGGTAAACACGACCGCTGGTACCACATTCCCCGCGTAAAACCGTTTTTGACCGTCACGGTTCAGGAGCGTATTCGCAGCCAGGATTTTGTCGGACAGGGCGACGAACCCTCTTTGGCCGCGCGACGCCTGACTCGTTTTTTACGGGATTCGTTAACGCTTTAATTTCATTATTATTCAAAAAAAACAGGTATGAGTTATGGATAGTCTTTTTATTGAAATCAAACAGATGATTATTGATGCACTGAATCTCGAAGAGGTGAGCGTCGATGAGATTGAGAACGATGCGCCTTTATTTGGCGATGGGCTCGGTTTGGATTCTATTGATGCACTTGAACTAGGGTTGGCGGTTAAAAACCGTTATGGCGTCGCGCTTTCCGCAGAAAGTGAAGAGATGCGTCAGCATTTCTTCTCTGTCGCCACTCTGGCTGCGTTCATCAACGCACAGAGTTCCATTAATTCTGATAATAAAACAATGGGTTAATTATGGATAAGAGCGATATTTATCAGGAAGTCACCGGGTTGCTGGTTAAGCTTTTCGAGCTTGATGCGGATGATATCACCCCTGAATCCCGCTTGTATGAGGATCTGGAACTCGACAGCATCGATGCTGTGGATATGGTGGTTCACCTGCAAAAACGTATTGGACGGAAAATATCTCCAGAAACCTTTAAGTCTGTACGAACCGTACAGGACGTCGTTACTGCGGTTGAACATCTACTCAATGAAGGGCAATAGTGGTTCACCGTCAGGGAAAATCCTCTCCCGGTTGACGGCCGGGCTGAGCGCACTGCTTACGCTGAGCTGGCCTTTTCTGGTGTGGTTTAGTGTCACGCACCCCCATCAACGCTGGATCCTGCCTCTGCTGGTCCTGGTTTTTCTACTGCGTTTTTACGCGTTATCCAGAGATAAGCGGCTGTTCAGAGAAACCGGGGGCCTGTTGGCGGGCATCGGGGCGCTCCTTTGCCTGACGAGCCTGTGGTTGCAGGATACCCAGTGGCTAATGGGGTATCCGGTGGTGGTGAATCTAGTGATGCTGGGGTTATTTGGCGGATCGCTGTACAGCCGCATGCCGCTCGTTGAACGGCTGGCTCGCTTGAAAGAACCTGACCTGCCCCCTCAGGCCATTCGCTATACGCGCAAAGTAACGCAGATGTGGTGTTTGTTTTTCGTGTTTAACGGCAGCGTAGCGGCATGGACCTGTCTGGCGGGCAATCTCCGCTGGTGGGCTCTGTGGAATGGGCTGATGAGTTACGTGTTGATAGGGATAGTGATGGGTGGAGAATGGTTGATACGCCAACGCCTGAGAAAGAGATGATGAAGACGATAAAAGTCTCTCCGGTCAGCGACTGGTTATCGCTGAAGAATGGTGCGCAACGCCGAGTGGCCAGCCAAGGTTCGCAGGTGTTTACGCTTGCCATGCTGCGTCAGCAGGTGACTTTATTGTGCGAGCAGCTGTTGGCTCACAACGCCCAGCGGTGGGCGCTGTGTTTTGAAGACAGCTATCTGTTTACCGTGGGGTTGCTGGCGTCGCTGCATGCGGGTAAGACACCCATTATTCCCGGCCACTGCCGTTCGTCGGTGCTGCAAGAGCAGATGAGCGATTTCGATGGCGTACTCACGGATATCGCGCTGCCTTTGGATTGTCCCGTTGTGACCCTCAACGCCGAAACGCATCCGGCATCGCCCGCCGGCGATCTGCCGACGATGCCGGATAACGCCTGCGTGGTCCTGTTCACCTCGGGATCTACCGGCAAACCCCGGCAGGTGGTTAAGCCGGTCAGCTGCCTCGATGAGGAGTCGCGTTGGCTGGGGGCGCTGTGGGGCGAGCGTTTGCAAGATTGCCACGTCGTGGCCTCCGTTACGCATCAGCACATGTACGGCCTGACATTCTGCATCTGGTTGCCCATGGCATTGGGCCTGAGTTTCGAGAGTCGACAAATCATGTACACCGAACAGCTGGCGGCATTCCCCTGCGAACAGCGCTACGCTTTTATCAGCAGTCCGGCCTTCTTGCGGCGTCTGGATTACGCATTGGCGGTGCCGCGCTGTCAGCTGATTGTTTCCGCAGGAGGCGCGCTGCCCTGGGGGGCCGCGCAGAAAGCAGCTCAGGGGTTAGGCCATCCGATCGACGAGATCTACGGCAGTACTGAAACCGGCGTTATGGCATGGTGTTCGCGTGACGGAGAAAAGACCGTCTGGACACCGTTCGACGGCGTGACGCATCAGGCGGATGATTCGGGCGACTGGTGGGTACGTTCGGCCCTGATTCCACAGCCGGAAGGGATTCGACTGGATGACAAGCTGGCGTTCACCGGCGACGGGCGATTCGAACTGTGCGGTCGTCACGATCGTATTTTGAAAGTCGAAGATAAGCGTATTTCTCTCAGTGAAATCGAACGCCGACTGCTGTCACTGCCTGAAATCGAAGACGCGGTAGCGGTGCAGGTCAAGCGGGGCGACCGTGCATGTATCGGCGTGGTGCTGGTCCTCAAAGCCTCTCATCTGGCCGCCGACCTGCCGAATTTGAAACGAAAATGGCGTCATGAGCTGCACCAGTGGCTGGAACCGGTCGCGATGCCGCGGTTATGGCGCATCGTCGAGGCCATTCCCGTCAACACGCAGAGCAAGCGCGCCTGGCCACAAATACAGGAGCTTTTCCATGCTGCCCGTTGAGATCTCCCGGACAACCCATGAGGGCCAGGCGGAGCTGATGCTGCGCGCCGACGAGCGTCTGTTTTGGTTCCGCGGCCATTTCCCCGAACAACCGCTGCTCCCCGGCATCGCTCAGCTCGACTGGGCGATGCGTTATGGCGTGGAGATCCTGGCGCCGCAGTGGCGTTTCAGCGCGGTGGAAAGCCTTAAATTTCAACGCCCCGTACTCCCGGGCAACTCGTTGCGTCTTACCTTGAACTGGAGGGAAGACAAGCGACAGCTGGCGTTCAGCTATCACATTGTGCGGGCGCGAGGTGACGAACTGCCGGCGAGCAACGGGAAAATCACCCTATGTCAATGAACCGCGATTTCTTACCCTGCGTAGTGATCCCCTGCTATAACCACGGGGGCATGGTGCCCGGCGTCCTGGCGCGACTGGCGTCTTTCGATCTGCCCGTTTTTATCGTGGATGACGGCAGCGAGACGGCCACGCAGCAGCAGTTGGCGCAACTGGCCCGCGAAAACGATCGCGTGGCGCTGGTGCGCCTTGCGAAGAATCAGGGTAAAGGCGCGGCGGTGATCGTGGGGTTCGAAACCGCCGCCGCCGCAGGCTATACGCACGCGTTGCAGGTGGATGCGGACGGACAGCATCAGATAGAGGATATTCCTCGTCTGCTGGACGACGCCCGCGAACACCCCGATAGCCTGATTTCGGGCCGTCCGCGTTATGATGCCTCCGTGCCTAAATCTCGCCTCTACGGCCGCTACGTCACCCATTTCTGGGTCTGGGTCGAGACGCTTTCCCTCTCGATCAAAGACAGCATGTGTGGATTTCGGGTTTACCCGTTGGCAGCTACGCTGGAGCTGACGTCTCAAAAGACGATAGGCCGACGGATGGATTTCGACACGGAAATCATGGTCCGGCTTTACTGGCAAGGCACCGCCAGCCGTTTCATTGAGACGCGCGTCACCTATCCAGACAACGGTCTCTCGCATTTTGACGCGCTGCGAGACAATCTTCGTATCTCCTGGATGCACACCCGTCTGTTTTTCGGCATGTTGCCGCGCATACCCTCTCTCTTGTTCCGCCGTCGCCGCACTCACTGGGCGCGGATTGCCGAACGTAAAGGTCTGCTGGGCATGCGCATCATGTTGACCGTCTATCAATGGCTGGGACGGCGAGGTTTTTCCCTGCTGCTGTGGCCCGTCATCGCTTTTTACTGGTTGACTGGAAAGGCGCAGCGGCAGGCGTCTACCCAGTGGTTGGCCCAGGTTCATGACTATGCGGATGGGCAGGGCATTGCGCTGCCGCGTCCCTTGAACAGCTATCGCCATTTTCTGCGTTTTGGCTACGCGATGCTGGATAAAATCGCCAGCTGGCGCGGGGAGCTGCACTGGGGTAAGGAGATCGACTTTGCGCCGGGCGCGCTGGACGTCATCCATCAAGGACGGGAGCGGGGGCAATTGATCCTGGCCTCCCATCTCGGCGACATCGAAGTGTGTCGTGGTATGGCCCAACAGGTCAGTGGATTGGTGATAAACGCCCTGGTGTTTACCGATAATGCCCAACGTTTCCGGCAGATTCAGGAGAGCATGGCGCCGCAGGCGGGTGTGAATCTGATCCCCATTCGCGACATCGGACCCGAAACCGCGATGCTGTTGCAGCAAAAACTGGATGCGGGCGAGTGGGTCGCGATAGTCGGCGACCGCCTTGCCGTCCATCGTCATCGCGGCGTTCAGCAGCGCGTCGTCTGGAGTGATTTTATGGGACGTCCCGCCCCTTTCCCGCAGGGGCCGTTTATTCTCGCGGCCGCGCTGCGCTGCCCGGTGTTATGTATGTTTGTCCTTCGTGAGCAGAACCAGCTTCGGGTTTACTGCGAGCCATTCGCCGATCCGATTGTGCTGCCCAGAAGGTCGCGCCAGGAAGCGTTGCAACAGGTTATCGACCGCTATGCCGGGAGGCTGGCGCACTATGCGCTGAAAGCCCCTCTCGACTGGTTTAATTTTTTTGATTTTTGGAGTTTGCCGGACGAGACGTCGGCAGATAGGAAAAAACAATGAGTGCACTGAACGATCCCCGCCTGAGTCACGATGTGGAGATAACGGTTTCATTCCACGATTGCGACCCTATGGGCGTGGTGTGGCATGGCCACTACTTCCGCTTTTTCGAGGTGGCGCGTGAAGCGCTGTTGAGCAAGTTCAACTATGGCTACCGGGAAATGAAGGCATCCGGCTATGTCTGGCCGGTCGTGGATACCCGCGTTAAATACCGCTCGCCGCTGACCTACGAACAGCGTATTCGCGTTCGCGCGACGGTGGAGGAAGTGGAGAACCGGCTGCGGATCGCCTACCAAATTTTCGATGTAGAGAGCGGACAACGCACCACTACCGGCTACACCATTCAGGTGGCGGTGGAGGAAGGAAGCCAAACGCTGAGCTTTGTCTCGCCCGATATCCTGCTGGAACGACTGGGAGTAACACTGTGAAAATAGTCGGTTTTGCCGTGATGATGATGTTCAGCCTGACGGCGCAGGCCATTACGCTGGAAGCGCTACAGCAGCGTTTCAGCAGTCAGCCGGTCGTGCGGGCGGCGTTTACCCAGACGCGTGAAATCAAGGGGATGGCGCAACCGCTTAAATCCAGCGGAGAAATGCTGATCGCACAGCAAAAAGGGCTGTGGTGGCATCAGGCCAAGCCTTTCCCGCTGACGCTGGTGCTGGACGAGCAACGAATGGTGCAGGTCATGAACGGGCAGGCGCCGCAGATTGTGACCGCGGAGAGCAATCCGCAGATGTTTCAGTTCAACCACCTGCTGCGCGCGCTGTTTCAGGCCGACCGTCAGGTGCTGGAGCAAAACTTCACGCTTGATTTCGCCGACCTGGGCGATCGGCGGTGGCGGCTGGTATTAACGCCGAAAACCTCGCCGCTGGATAAATTATTCAACGCCATCACCCTCAATGGCCGTGAATATCTGGACCAGATAGAGCTCAACGACCGTCAGGGCGATCTCACCCGGATAACCCTTAGCAACCAGCGTCTGACGCCCCGGACATTGAGCGATGATGAGCAAAAACGATTCGTTTTCTAAATGGCATCGCCGGGCGGCGTTCGTCTGGGGCGGATGCTGCGTGGCGTTATTGGTGGCGCTGACGCTGCTGTGGCCGCAGGCCCGCATCAACAGCAGCGTGCTGGCGTTATTGCCCGATAAGTCGATGGGCGACATCCCGCCGGAACTGCAGGCGGGGTTTATGCAGCGGCTCGATCAGCAGATGGTCTGGCTCGTCGCGGCGGGGCAACAGGACGATCCGGCTCCCGCCGCGTGGTGGCTCCAGCAACTGCGGACGTGGCCGGAGCTCAAGCAGGTCAAAGGCCCTATCGACGCCGAGCAGCAGAAGGCGTGGGGCAAGTTTGCTTACGAACATCGTAACGGCTTGATCGACAACGCCACGCGCCAGCGCCTACAGCAGAGCGGCGGCGCGCAGGCTGACTGGGTGCTGGCGCAGCTCTATTCCGCCTTCTCCGGGGTCAGCGGTCAGGAGCTGGCGCACGATCCGCTGATGCTGGTTCGAGGTTCGCAATTAGCGTTGCAGCAGCAGGCCAGCCAGCTTGGGCTATCGCAAGGATGGCTGAGCGCGCAGGATAAGAACGGTCAGCGCTGGTACTTTTTACATGGCGAGCTGAACGGCGACTCGTTCGATATGGCGCAGGGGCAGCGGCTGGTCGAGAAGTTGACGCGTTTACAGGAGGGGCTGAAAACCCGATATCCCGACGCGCAGGTGCTGACGCGCGGCACCGTGCTTTTCAGCCACCATGCCAGCCAGCAGGCGAAGCAGGATGTCTCTACGCTGGGCTCGGCGACCATTGTGGGCGTGCTGCTGTTGGTGTTTTCCGTCTTCCGCTCGCCCCGGCCGCTGTTGCTGTGCGCGCTCTCCGTGGCGATTGGCGCGCTGGCCGGAACGGTCTTTACGCTGCTGCTGTTCGGCGAACTGCACCTGATGACGCTGGTGATGAGCGTCAGTATTGTCGGCATTTCGGCCGACTACACGCTGTACTACCTGACCGAGCGCATGGTGCATGGCGGCGCGGTATCGCCGCTGGAGAGTTTACGTAAGGTTCTGCCGTCCCTGCTGTTGGCGTTAGGGACAGCCGTGGTGGCCTATCTGATCATGGTGCTGGCGCCGTTCCCCGGATTGCAGCAACTGGCGATCTTCGCCGCGACGGGGCTGGCCGCCTCCTGCCTGACGGTCGTTTGCTGGTATCCGCGCTTGGTTCGGGGGCTGCCAGTGCGTCCGATTCCGGCGATGGCGCTGCTGGGACGCTGGCTGGCGGCATGGCGTCGAAATCGGCGGGTGCGTTGGGGGATCCCCTTCGCCCTGCTGGTGTTCGCCGTTATCGGCATGTGGCAGCTCAAGATCGACGACGATATCTCGCAGTTGCAGTCGATGCCCGCCGCGCTGATGCAGCAGGAGCGCCAGGTCACCGCGTTAACCGGACAGGGCGGGGATCAAACCTGGTTCGTCGTGTACGGCGACAACGCTGAGCAAACGCTGCAGCGCCTGGAACAGTTGGCTCCCCGGCTCCGAGAGGCTCAACATCAGCGCTGGCTGATGTCCTACCGGTTGCTGCCGCTGGTCTCGCGGGCGCAGCAACAGCAGGATGAACGACTCATCGCCGCCGCCGCGCCGACCGTGGTGACGCGACTGCAAGAGGCGGGCGTGAGCGTGTCTGCGCCGGATGTGAAGCCGATGCCGGTGTCGCCGGAGGTCTGGTTGAACAGTCCCCTGAGCGAGGGATGGCGGCTGCTCTGGCTGACATTGCCTGACGGCCGTAGCGGTGCTCTGGTACCGGTCAATGGCGTTCGCGACGGCGCGGCGTTGGCGCGTCTGGCCGAGGAAACGACGGGTGTTATCTGGATCGACCGCAAAAGCAGCTTTGATCACCTGTTCGGCTTCTATCGCGTCATGCTGAGCTGGCTGCTGATCGCGGCGGTCGCGGTGATCACGTTGAGCTATGTGGTGCGTCTCGGCGTACGCAAGGGCTTGCTGAGCGTGGTGCCGTCAGTCCTGTCTTTGGGCGGCGCCCTCGCCCTGCTGGCGCTGAGCGGCCATGCGCTTAACCTGTTTTCTCTGCTCGCGCTCGTGCTCGTGCTCGGCATTGGCATCAACTACACGCTGTTCTTCAGCAACCCACGCGGCACGCCGATGACCTCGTTGTTGGCGGTGGTGCTGGCGATGTGCACGACGTTGCTGACGCTCGGCATGCTGGTCTTTAGCGGCACACAGGCCATTAGCAGCTTTGGCATCGTTCTGTGCGGTGGTATTTTTATCGCCTTTTTACTGGCGCCGCTGGCTTTACCGGATTCGAAAGGAAAGAAAAAATAATGTTATTACGCAATGTGGTGCTGGTATTTTTTAGCCTGTTATTGGCCGCCTGCGCCGGTAAATCGCAGGACAACCGCCCTCAGGCCTGGCTTAAACCGGGCGTGAGGGTCACTCTGCCCGCGCCGGCGATAACGTCCGCGGTCAATCAGCAGCAACTGCTGACCAGTACTTACAAGGGAAAACAGCAGTCGTTGTTGGTGATGCTGAGTGCGGATGAACAGCGTCTTTCGCTGGCCGGATTGTCCTCTTTGGGGATTCGTCTTTTCCTTATCACGTATGATTCGGCGGGCATCCACACCGAACAAGCCCTCGTCCTGCCCGAAATGCCGCCCGCCAATCAGGTGCTGGCGGACATCATGCTCAGCCACTGGCCTATCGCCGTCTGGCTGCCGCAGCTTCCGGCGGGATGGTCGTTACGCGATAGCGGCGACGTCAGGCAGCTGCGCGATAATCGCGGCAATCTGATTACGGAAATTCGTTATATGACCAGAAATAACCTGCGCGAGCCGGTCAGCGTTCAGCAGTTCGTCTTCGGCTATAAGATTGGCATTCAACCGTTGGATGGCGAGTCATGATATATATCCATGCTGCGGGCATGTTGAATGCCTTGGGCAACGATAATGACGATATTGCCCGGAATCTGTCGCGCTCCGTCGCGCCCGGTATGAGCCCCGATCACCGCTGGTTATTGCACGACAAGGCCTGCTGGACGGGTAAGGTGATGGCTGAATTACCGGCGATCCCCGATGCGCTGGCGAAGCATAAAACCCGCAATAACCAGCTGCTGCTGGCTGCGTTGCAACAGATACTTCCGCAGGTTAACGCGGCGATAGCCCGGTTTGGGGCGGAACGCGTGGCCGTCGTGATGGGAACCAGCACCTCTGGCTTGGATGAGGCGGATTGCTACGTTAGCGACCAGACGGTGGATTATCACTATGAACAGCAGGAGCTGGGCGATCCGTCGCGTTTTCTAGCCTCTTACCTCGGTCTGCACGGGCCGGCTTACACCATATCCACCGCCTGCTCCTCCAGCTCGCGTGCGCTCATCAGCGGAAAACGGCTGATCGATGCGGGGCTGGCTGATGTCGCCATCGTCGGCGGGGCAGACACGCTGAGCCGGATGCCGCTAAATGGGTTCGACAGTTTGGAATCGCTGTCCGAGAAACGCTGTACGCCGTTCGGAAAACAGCGCGACGGCATTACCATCGGAGAAGGCGGAGCGCTGATGTTGATTGGCCGGGAACCGGCCGAGATAGCCGTGCTCGGCGTTGGCGAGTCGTCGGATGCTTATCATATGTCCGCGCCGCACCCGGAGGGCGAGGGCGCCGAACGGGCGATCCGCATGGCGTTGGACGACGCCGGCCTGAATCCGCAAGATTTGGGCTACATCAATCTGCACGGTACGGCGACGAAGCTTAACGATCAGATTGAATCTCATGTGGTTCACCGCGTGTTTGGCTGCACGGTCCCCAGCAGCTCCACCAAACATCTGACCGGCCACATGTTGGGGGCGGCGGGGATTGGCGAGGCCGCCTTGTGCTGGCTGCTGTTGATGCGCGGCCTGCCGCTGCCGCCGCAGGATTTTTCGCAGAGCGAGCGGGACGATGAACTCCCGCCGTGCGGTGTCCTGACTGAACCCGCGGAATTGGCGCGTCCCGTCATTCTGTCCAACTCTTTCGCCTTTGGCGGCAACAATGCCTGCCTGATACTGGGGAGGAATGATGGCTGAATATGCTGGCGCAGAGCGTTACCTGCCTCACCAGACGCCGATGGTGATGGTGGAAGAGGTGGTCGCCATTCACGACGACAGCGCCCATTGCCGGGTGAGCGTCTCGGATAACGGCCTACTGGCGCCTTTTCTGGATACTGAGGGGAATCTGCCTGCCTGGTTCGGCATTGAGATTATCGCCCAGACCGTCGGCGTTTGGTCCGGCTGGCATCAGCGACAGGTTCAGGACGTTAAGCCACAGCCCGGCATGCTTTTGGGCGGACGCGGTTATCGTTGTCAGCAGGAGTACTTTCCCGCTGGATCGCTGCTGGATATTCGCGTCAGGCTACTGATGCGCGATGAGAAGATAGGCAGCTTCGAAGGGGATATCTCGATCGCGGGAACGCCGTTCGCTTCCGGCAGGCTGAATACCTACCAGCCGGACAAAGCCGAGTTGCAACAATTATTAGAGCAGGAAGAAAACGAATGAGTCGTTCAGTCTTGGTAACAGGCGCCAGCAAAGGGATTGGCCAGGCCATCGCTTTGAGTCTGGCGGCGGACGGGTTTACGGTGGCGGTGCATTATCATCGCGATCGGGAAGGCGCCGAGCAGACGCTGCGCCAGATGGTTGAATCGGGCGGTCAGGGCCGCATTATCGGATTCGATATCGCCGATCGTGAGCAATGCCGCACGGAGATTGAGCAGGATATCGAGCGTCACGGGGCTTATTATGGCCTCGTCAATAATGCGGGCATCACCTGTGACGGCGCCTTTCCCGCGCTCGATGAAGACGCGTGGGATCGGGTCATTCACACAAACCTCGATAGCTTCTACAACGTGATACACCCCTGCGTCATGCCAATGATCGGCCTGCGTCAGGGGGGCCGCATCATTACGCTATCTTCCGTCTCCGGCCTGATGGGAAACCGCGGTCAGGTAAACTACAGCGCCGCCAAGGCCGGCATTATCGGCGCGACGAAAGCGCTGGCCATCGAACTGGCTAAACGCAAGATCACGGTGAACTGCATCGCGCCGGGGTTGATTGATACCGGCATGATTCAAATGGAGCCCGTTGCGGTGGACGAGGCGATGAAAATGATCCCCATGAAGCGCATGGGGCAAGCAGAAGAGGTCGCCGGATTGGCGAGCTACCTGATGTCGGATATCGCAGCTTATGTGACCCGACAGGTGATTTCGATTAATGGAGGCATGCTGTAATGCGTCGTGTGGTGGTGACGGGAATGGGCGGGGTAACCGCGTTTGGCGAATCCTGGGCAAGCGTCTCCCGCGGTTTGTTGTCCGGTCGCAACGCGGTAAGTAAAATGCCGGAATGGCAGGTCTATGACGGCCTGAACACGCTGCTGGGCGCGCCCATAAAGTCGTTCCAGCTGCCTGAGCACTATACGCGCAAGCGCATCCGCTCAATGGGCCGGGTGTCGTTATTGGCGACGCGGGCGACGGAGCTGGCGTTGGAACAGGCGGGTCTGCTGGGGAATCCTGTCCTGACCAACGGCGAGACCGGCATTGCCTACGGCTCTTCCACTGGCAGCACCGGGCCGGTCAGCGAATTCGCCACCATGCTGACGGAGAAACACACCAACAACATCACTGGAACGACGTATGTCCAGATGATGCCTCATACTACGGCGGTCAACGCCGGCTTGTTCTTCGGCCTGCGGGGACGGGTGATCCCGACATCCAGCGCCTGTACGTCCGGCAGTCAGGCCATCGGTTATGCATGGGAAGCCATCCGGCATGGCTATCAGACCGTCATGGTGGCGGGCGGCGCTGAAGAACTGTGTCCGTCGGAAGCGGCCGTTTTCGATACGCTGTTTGCCACCAGCCAGCGCAACGACGCCCCGGAAACGACCCCGGCGCCGTTCGATGCCGGACGCGATGGTCTGGTGATCGGCGAAGGGGCTGGGACGTTAATTCTGGAAGAACTGGACCATGCCGTGGCGCGCGGTGCGACCATCTATGCGGAACTGGTGGGCTTCTGCACTAACTGCGATGCGGCGCATATCACCCAACCTCAGCGCGAAACCATGCAACTGTGCATTGAGGGCGCCCTGCGCGTCGCCGGTTTGTCGCCGGAAGATATCGGCTATATCAATGCGCATGGCACGGCGACGGATCGCGGCGATATCGCGGAAAGCCTGGCGACGGCGGCGGTATTTGGTCGAACTACGCCGATCTCCTCATTGAAAAGCTACTTCGGACATACGCTGGGAGCCTGCGGTTCGCTGGAAGCCTGGATGTCGATTGAAATGATGCGCGAAGGGTGGTTTGCGCCGACGCTGAATTTACGGCAACCAGCCGAAGAGTGTGGCGAGTTGGACTACATCATGAGTGAACCTCGGCGTATTGAGGCGGATTATGTGCAGTCGAATAATTTTGCGTTCGGCGGCATCAATACCTCGCTGATTTTCCACCGCTGGAAGTAAAACGAGTTCTTATTTACCGGATAACCTGTTTCACCCGCAGGTTATCCGACATCGCGATTTAGTCTAATTTTAATCCCCTCCGTTTTTTATAAGAACTTAAGCAGCGCCTTTCCATTCTTACGCCCATTCATCGATTCGAAAGGCGTTGACGCCATTATTTTGATATTTCAGTTACGTAATGTCTCGAATGGTTTTGCTGCTAGTGGTTGATTTTATGGATGATTATAGTTCTTCTCTTGGCGAGTCAATATAGCGATTTTATTTTCCTTAATGAGTGACATTAATTCGTCATCGCTACCGTGAAAGGCATTATTCACCGCATGATGAGGGGGGAAAGGAAATAAATCGACGTAGCGTTTAATTCGGCGTTCATGCCCTGAAGATAGTGAAGAGAAATGAGCGTAGAAAAGCGAAAAAAAACGGAAATTAGCGGCGAAATAGAGCATTCATTAATTCGTTCTTTTAAATACCGGGGCTGTCATAAAAATGTCATATTTCGTACATTTTACTGTCACCGAATTGACCTATTTTTTGCTGCAGCAAACTACACTCTGATAATACACGCTCGCTCTGGGTCTACATGTCGATAATATCCCACAGGAGGGATTATGAAACTGATTCGTACCACTGTTGCCGGTCTTGTTGCAGCAGGTGTTTCTCTGACCGCCGTTTCTGCCTTCGCTGCCGTTAACATTACCGGCGCAGGCGCGACTTTTCCCGCTCCGGTCTATGCCAAATGGGCTGACTCCTACCAGAAAGAAACCGGCAATAAAGTCAACTATCAAGGCATTGGTTCTTCCGGCGGGGTGAAGCAGGTGACGGCTAAAACCGTAGACTTCGGCGCATCCGACGCTCCGCTGAAGGATGAGAAGCTGGCTCAGGATCATCTGTTTCAGTTCCCGACCGTCATTGGCGGTATCGTGCTGGCGGTCAACGTTCAGGGCGTGAAGCAGGGCGAATTGACGCTGGACGGCAAAACGCTGGGTGATATCTACCTGGGCACCATCAAAAAATGGAACGATCCGGCCATCGCCAAGCTGAACCCGAATGTGACGCTGCCGAACCAGGATATCGCCGTGGTCCGCCGCGCCGATGGGTCAGGCACGTCGTATGTCTTCACCAGCTACCTGGCGAAAGTGAATGCGCAATGGAAAGAGAAAGTCGGTTCCGGCAACACGGTGAACTGGCCGACCGGTCTGGGCGGTAAAGGCAACGATGGGATCGCCGCTTTCGTACAGCGCCTGCCGGGGTCGATCGGCTACGTTGAATACGCTTACGCCAAACAGAATAACCTGGTTTACACCAAGCTGATCTCCGCAGATGGCAAAGCGGTCAGCCCATCAGGCGCCTCGTTCAGCAACGCGGCGAAAGGCGTGGACTGGAGCAAGTCCTTCGCGCAGGATCTGACGGACCAGAAAGGCGACGATGTGTGGCCGATTACCTCTACCACCTTCATCTTGCTGCAAAAAACCCAGGGTAAACCTGAGATCGGCAAAGAAGTGCTGAAGTTCTTCGACTGGGCATACGATAAAGGCGCCGCTCAGGCGGAAGCGCTGGATTACGCGACGCTGCCGAAAGAAGTGGTTGAACAGGTTCGCGCCGCATGGAAAACCCAGATTAAAGACAGTGAGGGTAAAGCCCTGTACTAATCGTACGTTGTACGATAGAACGTTTCCCATTAGGCGGTCACTGAGAGGTGGATAAACCGGAAACGGCCTATCCACCTTTGAACATTTCATTGGGTTATCCCAGTTTATTAGGAAGAGAGTTGTATGGCTGAATATAAGCCAACCATTACTCCACCAGGAAAACATGGCGACGTGATCTTCGGCGCGGTGGTCCGGTTGGCGGCGCTGTTAACGTTGCTGCTGCTGGGCGGTATTATCGTTTCGCTGATTATTGCGTCGTGGCCCAGTATTCAAACCTTCGGTTTTTCATTCCTATGGACGAAAGAGTGGGATGCGCCTGCGGGGAAATTCGGCGCTTTGGTGCCGATTTACGGCACTGTCGTCACCTCCCTGATCGCGCTCATCATCGCGATTCCCATCAGTTTCGGCATCGCGTTGTTTCTGACGGAGCTGGCTCCCGGCTGGTTGAGGCGTCCGCTGGGCGTCGCCATCGAGCTGCTGGCGGCTATCCCCAGCATTGTGTACGGCATGTGGGGGCTGTTTATTTTTGCGCCGCTGTTCGCGCAATATTTCCAACAGCCGGTAGGAAACGTGTTGTCCGCGATCCCGTTCGTGGGTTCCTTGTTCTCCGGTCCTGCCTTCGGCATTGGTATTCTGGCCGCAGGCGTGATTCTGGCCATTATGATCATCCCTTATATCGCCGCCGTCATGCGCGACGTCTTCGAGCAGACGCCGGTGATGATGAAAGAGTCGGCTTACGGCATTGGGTGCACCACCTGGGAAGTGATCTGGCACATCGTGCTGCCATTCACTAAAAATGGGGTCATTGGCGGCGTCATGCTGGGGCTGGGGCGCGCGCTGGGCGAGACCATGGCGGTGACCTTCATTATCGGTAATACCTATCAGTTGGACAGCGTTTCGCTGTTTATGCCCGGTAACAGCATCACCTCCGCGTTGGCCAACGAATTCGCCGAGGCGGATACCGGCCTGCATACCGCGGCGCTGATGGAGCTGGGGCTGATTCTGTTTGTGATTACGTTCATTGTCCTGGCCTGCTCAAAATTCATGGTCATGCGACTGGCGAAAAATGAGGGAGCGAGCTGATGGCGACGATGGATATCGAACGCAGCGACGAGGTCGCGCGTAATCGACGCAAAATGCAGTCCTGGCGTCGCCAGAAAAACCGCATTGCGCTGTGCTTGTCGATGTTGACCATGGCGTTTGGGCTGTTCTGGCTGATCTGGATTTTGTTCTCCACCTTTACCCGGGGATTCGACGGCATGTCGATGGCGCTGTTCACTGAGATGACGCCGCCGCCCAATACCCCTGGAGGCGGTTTGGCGAATGCGATCGTCGGCAGCGGGTTGCTCATCTTATGGGCCACATTGTTCGGCACGCCGCTGGGCATTCTGGCCGGGATCTACCTGGCGGAGTACGGCCGTAAATCACTGATTGCCGAAGTGATTCGCTTCATTAACGATATTTTGCTGTCGGCGCCTTCCATCGTGGTGGGTCTCTTCGTCTATACGCTGGTCGTGGCGAAGATGGAGCATTTCTCCGGCTGGGCTGGCGTGATCGCATTGGCGCTGTTGCAGGTGCCGATCGTGATCCGCACGACTGAAAACATGCTGAAGCTGGTGCCGGACAGTCTGCGCGAAGCCGCCTATGCGCTGGGAACGCCGAAGTGGAAAATGATTTCCGCCATCACCCTGAAAGCCTCCGTGTCAGGCATCATCACCGGGATTTTGCTGGCGGTGGCGCGTATTGCCGGGGAAACGGCGCCGCTGCTGTTCACCTCGTTGTCGAATCAGTTCTGGAGCACCGACCTGATGAACCCGATAGCTAACCTGCCGGTGACGATCTTCAAGTTCGCCATGAGTCCGTTCAAAGAGTGGCAGGATTTGGCCTGGGCGGGGGTGTTGCTGATTACGCTCTGCGTTCTGTTGCTGAATATTGTGGCGCGCGTGCTGTTCGCTAAGAAAAGCGCCTAAAACCCTGTCGAGTGTTGCGAAGCAGCAGCACCGCTATAAGAGAGAAGTCTTGATGAGTATCGTTACTGAGACATCCACCAGCAAAATCCAGGTGCGTGATCTGAATTTCTATTATGGAAAATTTCACGCGCTGAAAAACATCACGCTGGATATCGCCCAGAATCAGGTCACTGCGTTTATCGGTCCGTCAGGGTGCGGTAAATCGACGCTGTTGCGCACATTGAACAAAATGTATCAGCTTTATCCGGAGCAGCGCGCCGAAGGAGAAATCCTGCTGGATGGAAACAACATCCTCACTGATAGCCAGGATATCGCCCTGTTACGCGCCAAAGTGGGCATGGTTTTCCAGAAACCGACGCCGTTCCCGATGTCGATTTATGACAACATCGCCTTCGGCGTTCGTCTGTTTGAGAAGCTGTCTCGCGTAGAGATGGACGAACGTGTGCAATGGGCGCTGACCAAGGCGGCGCTGTGGCAGGAAACCAAAGACAAGCTGCACCAGAGCGGTTACAGCCTGTCCGGCGGTCAGCAGCAGCGTCTGTGCATCGCACGCGGGATCGCCATCCGGCCTGACGTTCTTTTGCTGGATGAGCCCTGCTCGGCGCTGGACCCGATCTCCACGGGTCGCATCGAAGAGCTGATCTCCGAATTGAAGAAAGACTACACGGTGGTGATTGTTACCCATAACATGCAGCAAGCAGCGCGCTGTTCCGATCATACGGCGTTCATGTACCTGGGAGAGCTGATTGAATTCAGCGACACCGACACGCTGTTTACTGCGCCACAGCAGAAACAGACCGAAGACTACATCACCGGTCGCTACGGTTGATCAGGGGAGTTTGATGGAAAACCTCAATCTGAATAAACATATCTCCGGTCAGTTCAATGCGGAACTTGAGCATATTCGCACTCAGGTGATGACGATGGGCGGGCTGGTCGAACAGCAACTGACGGACGCCATCACGGCGATGCATAACCAGGACGAAGACCTGGCCAAGCGCGTCATCGAAGGCGACGCCAAGGTCAATATGATGGAAGTGAGCATTGATGAGGCCTGCGTGCGCATCATTGCCAAACGTCAGCCCACGGCGAGCGATCTGCGTCTGGTCATGGCGATCATCAAGACGATTTCCGAACTGGAGCGCATCGGCGACGTGGCGGACAAAATCTGCAGCACGGCGCTGGAGAAATTTTCCCACCAGCACCAGCCGCTGTTGGTCAGCCTGGAGTCTATGGGGTTGCACACGGTGCAGATGCTGCACGACGTGCTGGACGCGTTTGCCCGTATGGATCTGGAAGAAGCGATCCGCATCTATCGGGAAGATCGCAAGGTGGACAAGGAGTACGAGGGCATCGTGCGTCAGCTCATGACTTACATGATGGAAGACTCACGCACCATCCCGAGTGTGCTGACCGCCCTGTTTTGCGCGCGCTCCATCGAACGAATCGGCGATCGCTGCCAGAACATTTGCGAAATTATTTTCTATTTCGTCAAGGGTCAGGATTTCCGCCATGTCGGCGGCGATGCGCTGGAAAAACTGCTCATCGAAAATGATGCGAAAAAAGACCGCTAACGTCCTGGTTCCGGTATGACCTATCAGCCCCGCATTGCGGGGCTTTTTCTTTTCCCGTCAGACGAAATGCGTGACCGGCGAGATATGTAACATAACATTATATTATAGTCGGATATGTTATTTCCCTATATTTTGTCGGGTGTTAGCCTATAACCAATAAAAAATGGGGCAGGGATAACACATGAAACATCGCTTTTTGGCGTTAACGCTGGTGGCCGGACTGGCCGCGATTTCAGGGACCGCGCAGGCGGATAAATTGGCGGATATTCAGAAGTCAGGCGTGGTGAAAGTCGCCGTTTTCGACAGTAATCCGCCGTTTGGCTATGTGGACCCGCAGAGCAAAAAGCTGGTGGGCTACGATGTCGATATTGCTGAAGCCGTCGGCAAGGCGTTGGGCGTTAAAGTCGAGCTGCGCGCGACCAACCCCGCTAACCGTATCCCTCTGCTGGTGTCCAAAAAAGTCGATCTTATCGCCGCCAACTTCACCATCACCGACGAACGCGCCAAACAGGTGAACTTCAGTATTCCTTATTTCTCCACCGGACAAAAATTCATTGCCCGTAAAGGCGTGTTGAAAACCCCGGAAGACATCAAAAATCTGCGCATTGGGGCGGATAAAGGCACCGTGCAGGAAATTACGCTGCGCGAGCACTACCCTACGGCGAAAGTCATTTCCTATGACGACACCCCACTGGCCTTCGCCGCTTTGCGTAACGGCAATGTGCAGGCGATAACGCAGGATGACGCCAAACTGGTTGGTCTGCTGGCGAACGTACCGGCGGCGCAGAAGGCGGAGTTTGAAATCTCTCCGTTCAGCATCACGCGCGAATATCAGGGGGTGGGGATTCCCAAAGGGGAAGAGGCGCTGACGCAAAAGGTCAATGAAGCACTGGCGGATCTGGAAAAGCGCGGCGAGGCAGAGAAGATCTACAACCGGTGGTTTGGGCCGGATTCGCTTTCCGCCCAGCCGCGCGGCGACTTTAAATTCGCGCCGTTAGATCAACAACCTAAAAGCTGATCTCCCCACAGATGACTGACGTTCTCATTCGCCCTCCGTACCTCGAAGGGCATCGTTGTTTATGATGTTTCCTGAACCGATACAACACTGGCTGACGCAGTGGCTGCTTGCGCCGAACTATCTGGCATGGCTGTGGCAAGGTTTCCTGATGACCCTCGGCCTCTCCGCCGCCACCGTGGTCATGGCTACGCTATTTGGCATGGTGCTGGCCGCCGCCCGCGACAGTCACGTGCACGTTATGCGTTGGCTGGCTATCGCCTATAGCGCGCTGTTTCGCAACACGCCGCTACTGGTTCAGCTATTTTTCTGGTACTTCGGGGCCGGGCAGCTGTTTCCGTCGTCGGTGATGCAGTGGCTGAACGCCCCGCATGAACTTTCTGCGTTGGGATTCGCACTGCCGTGGCCTTCCTTTGAATTTCTCGCCGGACTGCTGGGACTGACGCTCTATTCCAGCGCCTTTATCGCTGAAGAACTGCGCGCGGGGATGGCCGGCGTCGCGACAGGGCAGAAGTATGCCGCGCAGGCGCTCGGCCTGACCGGCTGGCAGGCGATGCGCTATGTGCTGTTGCCGCAGGCGCTGCGCATCGCCTTTCCGCCGTTGCTGGGGCAGTACATGAACGTCATCAAGAACTCGTCGCTGGCGATGGCGATCGGCGTGGCGGAACTGTCATACGCATCACGTCAGGTGGAAACCGAAACGCTCCGCACCTTTCAGGCCTTCGGCGTCGCCACGGTGTTTTATATCGGCGCCATTGCCGTGCTCGAAGGATGGGGCATGTGGCGTCAACAGCGGCAGTCGACGGAGGGGCGCTGAAATGGATTTTACGATCATCCGCGATAACGTTACCTATCTGATGTGGGGCACGTTTCCCGAAGGGCCACTGGGCGGGGCGGCGCTGACGTTAGCGATCAGCCTGATGGCGGGCGTTGCCTCGGCCGTGCTGGGCACGGTGCTCGGCATCGCACTCGCCATGTCCCGGGGCTGGCTGGCCGCGCTGCTGGCGATGGTGCTGGGATTTTTCCGTGCTATTCCCGTCATCATGCTGATTTTCTGGACTTATTTCCTACTCCCGGTGCTGTTCGGCGTGGATATACCGGAGATCACCACCGTCGTTTGTGCGCTGGCGCTGATCGCCTCCGCTTATCTGGCGCACGGGGTTAAGGCCGGGATTGTGGCTATTGGGCGTGGTCAGTGGCAGGCGGGGCTATCGCTTGGCTTTAATCGCTGGCAGACGTTAGGCTACATCATCTTGCCGCAGGCGCTCCGCATGATGGTGCCTTCGTTCATCAACCAGTGGATTTCCCTGATCAAAGATACGTCGCTGGCGTATATCGTGGGCGTCGGCGAGCTGACGTTTCTGGCGACGCAGGTCAACAACCGCAGCATGGTGTATCCGCTGGAGGTCTTCTTGTTCGTGGCATTGGTTTATTTCGTTATGTGCTTGGTGCTAGATGTGCTGGCGACCGGCATCAGCCGCCGCTACGGCGGCCGTCGGGTCCAGAAAGTCGCCGAAGGAAAGGCGACGGCCTGACGGCTCAGCGCTCTGGCGTCAACTGAGACCAGCCACGCTCACGCCAGAGCGTGGGCAGTTGGCGCATATCGTCGAACTGGGTGACCAGCGGGTGATGAATGGGCCGGTTGAGCGCATCGGCGCAGTAGTAAAACACCGGGATCCCGGCGGAGATGCCGGCTTGTACGCCGGCCTCTGAGTCCTCGACTAAAATGCACTGTTCGATCGCCACCTTCATCTGGTCAGCGGCGTAGTAGAGGATCGCCGGATCCGGTTTCCAGGTCTGAATGTCATAGCCGCTGTAAAGATTGTCGCCGAAAAAGGGCAGAAGTGCCGTCTTCCCCAGCGTACGCTGCATTTTACTCACCGGCCCGTTCGAGACGACCGCCGTCGGCACCTGCAGTTTTTCCAGCAGGTCGCGTACGCCCGGAATGGGTTGCAGGGCTGCATCAAACAAACGGGCTATCTCGTCGCGGTACTCCTGCTCCAGCACGGCCGTGTCTTGCGTCAAATGATAACGTTCGCAGGTGCGGAGAATAATGTCGTGGAGCCTGACGCCTTTAAACTCGGCGATGAATTGTTCTAATGCCAGCGATACGTTGTAGGCGGCAAACACATTGACATAGGCCTGACAGCACAAAACTTCGGTATCGACCAACGTTCCGTCGCAGTCAAAGAAAATGCACTCAATCTGGGACATGAGCGTCCTTACCGGGGAGACAAAAGATAACCTTACTTTACTGCACAATGATGCGGTTGTAATGGCTTGTGTCCGCGGGAAAAGGTCGGATTCGCCCGCAAACGCGACGTGTTCTCAGCGTCACTCTGCGGACTTTTCTTGCCTATGCATAGGATGTCCTTATGGTAGATAAAAAAACGGGGCAACAGCGTCAACCGCTGAGAATTTTGGTATAGGATACCTGACGGATAATCTTTCCCTTTCTTCAGGCTATTATGACTCATGGATAAATCTCAAACTGGCTCCGCGTCTGAGCGTGGGCTGTTGCAACGCGTGTTCAAATTACGTCAGCACGGCACCACGGCGCGTACTGAAACGATCGCGGGCTTTACGACGTTCCTGACGATGGTCTACATCGTTTTTGTTAACCCGCAAATCCTCGGCGTGGCCGGTATGGATACGCAGGCTGTCTTTGTCACCACCTGTTTGATCGCCGCCTTCGGCAGTATCCTGATGGGCCTGCTGGCGAACTTGCCGGTGGCGTTGGCGCCTGCGATGGGGCTTAACGCCTTTTTCGCTTTTGCCGTGGTCGGCGCGATGGGCCTGCCCTGGCAGGTAGCGATGGGCGCTATTTTCTGGGGCGCAATCGGTTTCCTGCTCTTGTCCGTGTTCCAGATCCGCTACTGGATGATCGCCAATATCCCACAGTGTCTGCGTCTGGGTATCGCCAGCGGCATCGGCCTGTTTATCGCGATGATGGGGCTGAAAAACGCCGGGATCATCGTGCCGAATGCGGACACGTTGGTTGCGGTGGGTAAACTGACCTCACACAGCGTGTTGTTGGGTGTACTCGGCTTCTTCATCATCGTGGTACTTGCCTCCCGCAGCATTCATGCCGCGGTGCTGATCTCCATCGTTATCACAACGGCCATCGGCCTGCTGCTGGGTGATGTGAAATATACCGGCGTCTTCTCGCTTCCGCCGAGCGTCACTAACGTCGTTGGTCAGGTCGATTTGGCGGGAGCGTTGAATCTCGGACTCTCCGGCGTCATTTTCTCCTTCATGCTGGTTAACTTGTTCGACTCCTCCGGTACGCTGATCGGCGTGACCGAGAAAGCCGGGCTGGCGGACGAAAAGGGCAAGTTCCCTGGGATGAAGCGAGCGCTCTATGTGGACAGCATCAGCTCAGTCGCGGGCGCCTTTATCGGAACGTCCTCGGTTACCGCTTATATCGAAAGCTCCTCCGGCGTTTCTGTCGGCGGTCGCACCGGCCTGACGGCCGTTGTGGTGGGCGTGTTGTTCCTGCTGGTGATGTTCCTGTCGCCGCTGGCGGGGATGGTGCCGGCTTACGCGGCTGCGGGCGCGCTGATCTACGTGGGCGTACTGATGACGTCCAGCCTGTCACGCGTGAAATGGGAAGACCTGACGGAAGCCGTGCCGGCGTTTATCACCGCCGTCATGATGCCGTTCAGCTTTTCTATCACCGAAGGGATCGCCCTTGGGTTTATCTCCTACTGCGTGATGAAAGCGGCGACCGGACGCTGGCGTGAAATCAGCCCCTGCGTGGTGGTGGTCGCGGTGCTGTTCCTGCTGAAAATTGTCTTCGTCGACGCGCATTAATGTATGACAAACTTAACGCGGCGACAGCCGCGTTATTTCTTCTCCGCCGAGCGGCTGGTCAGTTTCATAAACCGCGTTGATTGGCGCTGTTGTTGAATAATCTCCGACGTTTTACTAAGCCCTCCCGCCACCGTGTAGTTCCACAGTACCAGCCGGTTTAGCTGCGGCGTCCGGGCGCAGGCCCACGCCAGATAATCGTCAATGTCGCTCATCGCCTCCACTTCCGGCAAATACGCCACGCGCAGTCGCCCTGACGCCGGATGAAGCTTCAACGACTTACTGCCGTCCAGATTGAATCCCGGTATTTTGAGCACGGACTGGCGGATGACGGCGAGCTGAGAGGCGGCTTCCAGCGGATCGATCTGAGCGTCTACCCACGCCTTCTCCGCCTGCGTTTGCCACACCGACTGCGGCTGTTGCGACGCTCGCACGTGAACGATCTCCATACTCATCCCCACACTGCCCGTCTCGCTCAATAGCAGTCCGATGGTATTCCCCGCATAGCCCAGGCTGAAACTGGGCAGGTTGATATCGCTAAAGCAGGGGCGGCCGTTAGGCGCGGTCATCAAAGGGGGCAGCATCGGATAGCCAAACAGATAAAACATGAGTTCTGCCAATAACGCCCGGCTTTTCAGATAGCGTTCGCGCCGTTTCATCGAAAAACTCTGCGTTGAGGCGATCAGGTCGTCAGACAGGCGTTGCAGACTGGGCAAAACTTCCGTGCTGGTCCACCTGACGAAATGGCAGGTCATAATTCACTCCATGATAATGACGCAAATCGGGGCGTCCGAGGTTAGCTGAGACGATATAAACGCTGTGATGCTATATATCACAGACAAAAATATTAACTAAGCACAAATTAACGGATTAATGTTCAACAGTGAGTGCGTATGTTGTTTTCGCCAAAATTCTCTCCTTGCCTCGTTGAAACAAGGAGAGTTGCCGTCAGCAGGATCGCCCGGGAGACAAGGGCACGGCTTGATGGGATGACCGATGTTTTTATGTCCAATCTGCTGTCGTGGCGCCAAAACTGCCTGTAACGCTACTGCGTGTGCGAATGGGAACGCTCTCCAGCCGACTGCCGTTGCCGCTCTTCCCTTTGTTGGCGCAGCCCGTCGGGCGTTACCAGCCGCAGGGCCGAGGTCGGGCAGACTCTGACGCAGGATGGTCCATCTGCCACGTCATGGCACAAGTCGCACTTGTGCACTTCGCTGCGGGCGTGCGGTTCTCCCTTCTCCTGTGGCGAGGTCACCACCCGAATCGCACCGAAGGGACAGGCAATGACGCAGCTTTTACAGCCGATACATTGTGATGAAACCACCTGAATGCTGTCGTTCTGGGCGACCAAGGCTCCCTGCGGGCAGGCGCTGGCGCAGGGAGCGTTCTCGCACTGGTGGCAGAGCACCGGCACGCTGACCTCGGCGCTTTTGATCACCGTTAGCCTGGGGGCGAATGACGCGGTATTCAGGCTGCTTAGCCCGCCGCTCGTGTGGGCGACGGCGCAGGCGACTTCACAGGTGCGGCAGCCAATGCATTGGCTGGCGTCGGCAATCACGAACGCATTCATCGCACCAGCTCCTGCGAGTCGACGCGGGATGTCGACGTGGCAGTTTGCGGTTCGCTCATCGCATTGATCATACTGCGCGCCGCCTTACGGCCGTCAGCGATCGCCGTGACCACCAGATCGGCGCCGCGTACGGCGTCACCGCCGGCGAAAATGCGTGAATGACTGGTTTGGCAGGCATTGCGGCCGACCGGTTGAGCCTCGATCTGCCCCCACTTGTTGCGCTGTACCTGTGCGTCATCCAGCCACGGCATCGCATGAGACTGAAAGCCGAACGCCGTAATCACCGCATCCACCGGGTGGATGAACTCGGAGCCTTCAACCGGCTGCGGACGCCGGCGGCCGCTGGCATCCGGCTCTCCCAGCTCGGTACGGATGAGGCTGACGCCGCAGACTTCGCCCTGTTCGTTGAGGCAGATTTTCTGCGGCTGTACGTTGAACATGAACTCCACCCCTTCCTCGCGAGCATTTTTCACCTCTTTTTTCGACCCCGGCATATTCGCCTCGTCGCGACGATAGGCGCAGGTGACCGACTCCGCCCCTTGTCGGATTGAAGTGCGTACGCAATCCATGGCGGTATCGCCGCCGCCGAGCACCAGCACGCGTTTGCCCTGCATCGAGACATAAGGTTCATCTTCCAGGTCCGGCAAGCCCATAACCCGTTTGGTATTGGCCACCAGGAACGGCAGCGCATCATAAACGCCCGGTGCGTCTTCATTATCCAGACCGGCTTTCATGGAGCGGTAGGTGCCGACGCCGACGAAAACGGTGTCGAATTCATTCAACAGTTGCGTCAGCGAGATATCGCGCCCGACCTCGGTATTGAGATGAAATTCGATGCCCATGCCCTCAAACAGAACTCGGCGCTGGATGAGTACATCTTTATCCAGCTTGAAGGAGGGGATACCGAATGTCAGCAGGCCGCCTATCTCGGGATGCCGATCGAAGACCACCGCTTTGACGCCGTTACGCGTGAGGACATCTGCACAAGCCAGCCCGGCGGGGCCAGCGCCGATAATCGCCGCCCGTTTACCGGTCGGCTTGACCTGATTCAGATCGGGTTTCCAGCCCATTTTCAGCGCGCTGTCTGTGATGTAACGCTCGATGTTGCCGATGGTCACCGCGCCATATGCTTCTTTTCCGAGCGTACAGGCGCCTTCGCACAGACGATCCTGCGGGCAGACCCGCCCGCAGATCTCGGGCAGACTGCTGGTGCGATGCGACAGCTCCACGGCTTCCATGATGCGGCCTTCTTTCGCCAGGCGCAGAAGTTCAGGGATGTTGTTATGTAGCGGGCAAGTCCATTCGCAGACGGAGTGCTGACCGCAGGTCATGCAGCGTCCGCCTTGATCCTGGACCTGCTCCGGCGTAAAGCCCAGGTAGATTTCATTGAACGTGGAAACGCGCTCATTTAGCGGTTTCTTGATGGCGTCCATCCGCGGCCAGCCTTTGCGTTTATTCAGCAGAGGGGGGCGCGAAGGGTTATAGGGCGGCGCGGCGCGCCAGTTACCGGGCGCGGAACGCAGAGCCGTCTCGCGTTGTTTTTCCTGACGCTGTTGCTTTAGTGTGTGCTCACTAACTAAATGCAGCGCTTGGGTGGGGCAGGCTTCAACGCAAGCCTGACCTTCGGCTCTGCCGATACAGAGGTCGCATTTGTGAGCGGAGGCGGTATCCGGCGTTTTTTCTGTTGTTTCCACGGATATCGCGCCAAAGGGACAGACGACGACGCAGGTCTTACACCCAATGCATTTCTCGGCGATAACCTGAACGCTGTTCTCTTTTTTCACCAATGCCTGTGTCGGGCACATGGCGGCGCAGGGAGCGTCTTCGCAATGATGGCAGGTGACCGCCGTATGTAGCTCGGCTTTATGAAAGACGTGAATACGAGGGGAAAAGTTTTCCGCGCTTTCAGGATAAGCGCCATGGTTATGGGTAATCACACAGGCAATCTCGCAGGCTTTACAGCCGATGCAGTCCTTGGCGTTTGCGACGATAAACCGATTCATATCTTCTCCCGATAAGATCGTGTTGAAGCAGGATACGGCATTGCTTTAAGGCCGATACCGCGTCTTACTTTATCTATAAAAAAGCAAAAAGTAAGCGCTTGCTTACTTTTTGGGTGACGACCGTCACACTTTTTAATCGCCCAGCCAGAGCGAAAAGCTTGGGGCAGGTGTGGAAGTCATATCAAGGATAGCGGCTTCGTGGTCTGGCATGGAATTTTTATCCTAGCGGCTACCCGCTAGTGCTATTTTGATATAAAACAGAGAATCAAAAAGAAGAATAATCAAATTTATTCAGTACGTTATCGTATTGAGAGTCATTATCTTGTACATCAAATCCGGCGCGTAAAAAAGAGAATGAGTGCGTAGAGACTTTCAAAGGTATTCTGCGTCTCTCGAGGTCGCTTAAGGTCTGGATGAGCCGCGTAGCCAGCCGCGGGCGCGGTCAGGAGGCGAAAAGCGTTATTCGGTGCGATTCCTGACGCGCAGGTGGACATGCCTGCGCTGCTGCGTCTTCATCGTGCTCAGCAGCATGGCCAACGCATCCAGCTTGTCGATAATCTGGGTACCCAGATAGAAATAGCCGTAAATTTTGTTCTCTATCGCGATGTCGTTTCCGGCGTGCTGATTTAGCAGCGTCGAACGCAGTTCCTCCATCACATCTTGTTCGAACTCTTTATGGTGGAATTTCTTTATGGCATCAGGATCGTTAATATCGTCGCGAATAAGCGCCTGTAAAAGTTTGAAGCGGTAATCGATCGCATAATTAGTCTTTTTCGACAGCGAAGAGGCACAAATAATATGGTGACTCACAGAACAATCCCAGAAGGCTTTTTCAATCAAATTCAGATAAGAGACGATATCGAGAATGGTTTCCTGCAATGAAGCATAAGTTTTTTTATCTATTCTGGTTTCTTTCTGGGCAGGTATGGAGAGTTTTAATATATTGGAGATGGCTTTTTTATTAATACTGTTAAGATTTTTTAATTCGGGCCGGTTGAATAGATTACGCGATAAGTTAGCGCAGTAAAGCTGATGCAGATTGGATATGAGTTTATACAGCTCTATATTCCAGTGAATACTCGCTTTATGCGGTAAAATACTGGAAAAAATGACGGCGATGACGCAGCCGATAAAAACGTCGGAAATTCGCCACAGCGCGATATCCAGATTCCCGCCCGACGCGCTGACGGTCACTGAAAGCGTAATACCAATCAGTATCCCGGCATAAGGGATTTTACTCAACGTCAAATAGCCGCAGGTAAATATACCGAGGGCGATGATCACAATCATGCCCGAAAAGGTATATTTCCCGGCATAAAACGAAAGAATACCGAAAATAATGCCAATCAAGGTGCCGGTCGAGCGCTGGATAGCCCGGGGATAGACGCTGCCTTTATAGGACATCGGGCCCATGATGACGACCATGGTGATCAGGATCCATGAGACGTCTTTGACCAAATCCAGTTTTGCCAATAGGAGTAAAGCGAAAATAAAAGAAATCGTTAAGCGCAGCGCATGGAAGGTGCGATAATATTTGTATTGTAAATTCTCTACTTTCATGGTCTTTTCTTTTAAAAGCACCCGCTAAATCACTATTAACCTCTATGTTATAAAGTTAATTGTCGATCGCGAAAACCCCTATTTCCACTGGTATGAAATGATGTCATCCAACAACGGATAGAGAGGATAGCATCTTTTTTAACTAAAGTTAACAACAGGCCGGCCTCCAAAAACCCAAGCTTATTCTTATAAGAAGATAAAACTCTCCAGTAGAAGTAATAAATTGTAAACTGATATTTTTCATACTCAGGGTGAATGAAATTATTTTTCGTTGAAGGGAGTGAGAATGACTTTAATGGGCGGAGCTGTAAATAAAAAAACAGTGATTACTCTTAAGAAGAATGATCCTGGGGTGAAAATATTATCAATACATTAGGTTGAGATGATTTCTCACCGCGGATCAATCAGCGTGGCGGGTAAAAAGAGGGAGATTATTTAATAAATTCACGACTAAACAACGGAGCGCCGAATGCCCGTTTTCTTCTGACGCCGTTCACACCAGACGGTGAAGATGCCGGCGCAGGCGATGATCGCCGCGCCGGCGATGGTCGAGCCTCCCGGCACGCTATCAAGGAAGAGATACCCTATCAGCATTGACCAGACCAGCGTGGTGTAATCGAAAGGAGCCAATAGCGAGGCGTCGGCGTAGCGCAGGCTCAGGGTAATCAGTATCTGCGCCATACCGCCGAAAAAACCGCAGCCAATCAGCAGGAGGAGCTGCGGAAACGTCGGCATCAGCCAGCCGAAATACAGTGTCCCCAGACCGATAAACATCGTCATCAGCGAGAAATAAAATACGATGGCTCCGGGCTTTTCCACGCCGTTGAGGAAACGAATTTGTATCGACGAAGCGGCGGTGCAGAGCGCGGCCAGCAACGCGAAAATGGCACCGATGGCTGAGCCGGTGCCGATGCCGGAGGTCGAAGCAAAGAGAGACCCGTTGGCGCCGAGATACGCCGACAGCATCACAAGAATGCCCGAGAAGCCGACCACGACGGCCAGCCAACGATAAAAGCGGACGATCTCTTTCAACAATATCGCCGCCATGATGACGGTAAATAACGGCGCGGCGTAGCTGATGGCGGTCACGTCCGCCAACGAAATATAGACCAGCGCCAGATAGTTGAAATACATACCGCCCGTGCCGGAAAAACCACGGATGAGATGGCCAAACAAATTGCGGGTTTTGATTAAATCGAGAATATTGCCTTGAAACTTGAGCCAGATAAGCAGGGGAAATAGCGCCACGAACGAACGAAAAAAAATGACTTCGCCGGTGGGGATCGCGCCGTTTAATCCTTTGACGCATGCCAGCATTAATGTCGCGCACAGCGCCGACATTATTTTCAGGAGTACGCCCATTCTGGAATTCATTGTCTATTTTCACTCTCTGGCTGCAATATCGGCTTTCGCTTTCCTGATGCGGGAAATCGTCCTTACCATAGAGTGACTGTCTTCGCGGCCGTTAAGATAATTTCGTTCTGTCTGGATAGTTTTTCCTTATATTTATCCCCGTCATACAAATTGCATATCACCACACACACTTTCCGTCTTATACATCGGCTTTCATCACTTCTATAGTCAGACTGCTGGAAGAGTCACGCGAAGTTTTAGCGGTTATCTCTTTATTTTTAATACCTTATTTCATATCGCTTCTGCCGTGCCTGCGCAGAAGAACACTGAAAATTAATTAAAATAGCGGGGAGCTCGTGATGAAATTGAAATTGCTTTCGGGTGCCGTATTGACCCTGCCTTTGTTGACGGTGTTGTCACCCGTCGCCCAGGCGGATTTACTCGCGGATATCCACGCTCGCGGCCAGTTAAACTGTGCGGTTTACTCCGACGTGCCGCCATTCTCTTCTCCCGATCCCAAAACGCGCCAGTTGGCCGGAATGGATGTCGATCTGTGTCATGCGCTGGCGAAGGAGATGGGGGTTAAGGCCAATCTGATGCCGACCTCGATTGAGGCGCGTATCGCCGTCATCGCCACCGGCCGCGCCGATGTGCTGGTCGCCAACCTGGCGTATACCAAAACGCGCGGCAACCAAATCCAGTTCAGCGACCCGTACTATGTGGCGAAAGAGATGCTGGTGGTGAAGAAGCCGAACGAAAATAAAACGCGGGCGGACTTTAAAGATAAACGCATCAGCGCGACCAAAGGCACCACCTCCGAACAATCCATCCATCTGGCGGGCGCGAAAGCCGTCACCTTCCAGGATGCGGCCTCCGCTTTCCTGGCGCTGGAGCAGAACAAGGTGGTGGGCTTCGTCACCAACACCATGACCGCCATCAAAATGATCTCCCAGGCGAAAAAAGACGGTATCGAGCTGGGTATGATTAAAGAGCCGATGGCGCTGGAGCCGATCGGCGTCGGCATGAAAAAAGACGAGCCTGCGCTGCTGGCGGAAGTGAATCGCAGCCTGAAGGCGATGGACGACGCCGGCGCTATCGATGCTATCTGGAATACCTGGATTGGGCCGAACACCGAGTACAAGATGGTGCGCGAAGAAAAAGTGCAGCCGCTTTCAAGTCTGAAATTCGAACCGCTGGAATAACTCATGACCATGCTGTCGCGCGACGTGCCGGGGCGCGTCTCCTTGACGCTCGTCAGTCAGGGCGAGCAGGTAAACGTGTCTACGATTGGCGGCCGGGCCTATCTGGTCGATGCGCCGGGCGAGTTCGACCTGCCGGCGCAAAGGCGCATCTGGGCGCTGGCTGCGTTACTGCGGCAGCGTGACGATATCGAATCGCTGATCCCCGGCGTGACCAACCTGCTGGTGCTGTTCAAGCACATCCCGCCGGAGCCGTCCACCGTCGTCCATCTGCTGCGGGACGGTTGGGATCGTGCGCGGGCCGTTGCCTCTCAGGGAAAACTGATTGAAATTCCTGTCTGCTACGGCGGGGAGCACGCGACGGATCTGGATGCCGTGTGCGCCTTTACCGGGCTGACGGCAAAAGAGGTTATCCGCCGTCACTATCAGGGCGAGTACACGGTTTTTGCGCTCGGCAGCGCGCCGGGATTCGGCTATTTGCATGGTCTGGACCCGGCGCTGGCGACGCCACGTAAAAAAGTGCCGTCGCTAAATATGTTGAAAGGTACCGTGACCATCGGCGGTGCGCAGACGGGGGTGTCGGCGTTAACCGGACCGAACGGCTGGAACGCGATCGGCTTCGCCGATCTGCCGCTGTTCGACCCTTGGGCGGAAACGCCTGCGGTCATGGCGCCCGGAGACAACGTCCGTTTTCTGCCTGAGAGGATTGAACTGTGATTGAGGTGATGAAAACCGGTCCGTTGAATACCATTCAGGATCTTGGACGCACCGGCTTTCGCCATATCGGCGTCTCGGTCAGCGGGGTGATGGATGCACTGGCGCTGCGCGTCGGCAATATTATGCTCGGCAATGACGAAAATGCGGCCGGGATTGAGGTTCAACTTTTCCCTTTTCGCGTCCGTTTCACCGCTGATGGCGCCATCGCCCTGACCGGCGCCGATTGCCGCGCCGCGCTGGATGGCAAAGCGCTGCCGCCCTGGTGGGCCTGCGAGGTGCAGGCCGGGCAGGTGTTGGAGATGTCCTATCCTCGCCGTGGCGCTCGGGGTTATCTGTGTGTGGCGGGGGGGATTGATGTGCCTGTGGTTATGGGATCGCGGAGCACCGCGCTGCGCGGCAACTTCGGCGGACTGGATGGCCGCCCGTTGACGCAAGGCGACCGTTTGCCGGCGGGAAACGCGACGTCGTGTTCGCTACCAACCGGCGGTATTGGCGCGGTGCCGCCTGACGAGGCCCTGGCTGATATCTTTCCTGTCAGCCCGGAAGGCGTCATTCAACTACGGGCGATCCCCTCCGGCGAATTCGATCTGTTTGCCCACGACGCCGCGCGGTTCTGGTCGCAGTCGTGGATCATATCCCGGCACAGCGACCGTACCGGCTATCGCCTGAGCGGCGAGCCGCTCGTCCCGTCCCGAACGGTGGAAATGCGCTCCTACGGGTTAATCCCCGGCATTGTGCAGGTGCCTCCGGCGGGAGAACCCATTATTCAGCTGAGCGACGCCAATACGGCGGGCGGCTATCCTAAAATTGCGGGCGTCATCGAAGACGACCTCTGGCGATTGGGCCAGGCGCAGGCGGGCGATCGCCTGCAATTGGTTGAAAGCGATGCCGCCGAGGCGATTGCCGTCAACCGCGCAGTGAACGCGTATCTGCTTGGCGTCTCCCGCTGTTGTCATCAGGTTGCTGCCGCGGCGCTGAACGGATAGATCGCCGCGGGTCAGCTTTTCATGCCGCGCAGCCGTCCATCAGGCCGCAGCACCACCGTTGGCGGGCTGCCGCCACGTCTTTTCGATGATCGTTTCTCCCTGCTTCCGCGCCGTGCTCCCCCAATGACTCCTTATAAATAACGCCGAGTCTGGCGGCATGACGTGCCGCTGAAAGGGATCCTGTGGGCGTCGGTTGCGACCTGCGGGCATAAAAAACGGGGCGCAAAATCGGCCCCGTTAATTTGTCGGCATCGTTGAAACGGCGTTTAACGCATCCCTTCGCAAAAGGTCGCCAGACGGTCGCAGCCTTTTTGCAGTATCTCCATGCTGGTCGCATAAGAGAGGCGGAAGAACGGACTCATGCCGTAGGCCGCGCCCTGTACCGTCACCACGTGGTGCTCTTCCATCAGCGCCATCACGAAGTCGGCGTCGTTGGCGATAAAGCGGCCGCCTTGGGTGGTTTTGCCGATAAACGCGGCGATGTTCACAAACAGGTAAAACGCGCCCTGAGGTTTGTGGCACAGCAGGCCGTGAATGGAGGTCAGGCGCTCCAGGACATAGTCGCGCCGCTGGCGATAAATCTCCGCGCGTTCTTTCAGCAGATCCTGCGGGCCGTTCAGGACCGCGACGGCCGCCGCCTGAGTAAGCGTGGTCACGCCGCCGGCGTTCTGTGTATTGACGTTGCTCATCGCTTTAATCAGAGCGCTCGGTCCGCCGCAGAAGCCCAGCCGCCAGCCGGTCATCGACCAGGCTTTTGAGACGCCATTGACCGTCAGGACGCGATCTTGCAGGCGGGGTTCGACTTCCGCCATCGTATAAAAAGTCACGTCGTCGTAAATCAAATGCTCATAAATATCGTCGCTCAGGATCCAAATGTCGGGATGTCGCAGCATGACGTCCGCGATGCCCTGCAAATCGGCCCGGCTGGCGACCGAACCGGTGGGGTTGCTGGGGTAATTAAGCAGCAGCCATTTGGTTTTCGCGGTGATGGCCGCTTCGATGTCTTCCGGGTAAGGCTTGAAGTTGTTTTCCTGCGGACAGGCCACGGAGACCGGAACGCCGCCTGCGAATTTCACGATATCGGCATAGCTGATCCACGACGGAGACGGCAGCAGCACTTCGTCGCCCGGATTGATCGTCGCCATAAAGGCGTTGAAGATTATCTGCTTGGCGCCGCCGGCGGTAATGATCTGACTGATGTCGTAGTCCAGATGGTTGTCGCGCTTGAACTTGCGCTGAATAGCCGCGCGCAGCGCCGGTGTCCCGTCGGTGGGCGGATAGCGGGTATCGCCCGCCAGCGCGGCGGCGTAGGCGGCCTCCGTGGCATGTGGCGGCGTGGGAAAATCCGGCTCGCCGGTCGATAAGCCAATAACGTGGATACCTTGTGCGGCGAGGTCCCGCGCTTTCTGCGTCATAGCCACAGAAGCGGAAACGGTGACATTTTTCAGGCGATCGGCAATTTCAGGCATGTGCGGAGATTCCAGTCAGTCAGGGGCGTCATGCCGGTGAGGCCTGCCACGGCAGGATCAGGCGAGCGGCACGGTGCGAAAGCAGGTCGATGAATGACCCAGGTCGGGAAGAGCATAAAAGTGAATTCAGCGCAGAGGCTAATAGCGCTTTGTTGTGGTGACATAACTTAACGCGATGGTTGTGCGTGCTGGGGCAACGGAAGGGGTTGCCGTCTTGCTTCACCATGGTGCAAACGGAGGGGCGGAGCGCGCAAAATACGGCGAGCCAATAGGGCCTAACCGGCTGAAACCCTGGTCTCTATCGCGCCTTGTGCACGGTCGTTCGCGTTGGCCCCAATCTTGCTTTGATTAAGGTCAAGATCCCGCAGTGAGGAAGCCACTATGAATCTCCGTCGACTTAAATACTTCATCAAGATCGTTGACGTGGGCAGCCTGACGCAGGCCGCCGATGTTCTTCATATCGCGCAACCCGCTCTCAGCCAGCAGTTGGCGACGCTGGAAGGCGAGGTCAATCAGCAGCTGTTAATCCGCACCAAACGCGGCGTCACGCCGACCGAAGCGGGCAAAATTCTTTACACGCACGCACAGGCGATCCTGCGCCAGTGCGATCAGGCGCAAGTCGCCATCGACGGCGCCGGGCTGACCATGTCGGGCAGCGTGTCCGTCGGTCTGGCCCCGGGGACGGCCGCCCAGCAGCTGGCGCTGCCGCTGATGAAGGAAGTGCATCGGCTGCATCCCGGCATCGTGCTGTATTTCAATGAAAACTTCGGCACGACGCTGAGTGAACTCATCATGAACGGGCGTATGGATATGGCGGTGATTTACGGTAGCCGCGAGATCCACGGCCTGCGCTTTATGCCGCTGATGAAGGAAGACCTCTATTTCGTCTGTCCGCACGTGCTGGACGCGCCGAAAAGCAGCATTTCGCTGGCTGACGTCGCGCGCTACGACCTGTTCCTGCCGCGAATCTACAATACGATGCGCAAGGGGGTGGACGATGCCTTTGTTCAGGCGGGCGTATCCTACAAGGTTAACTGTGAAATCGAGTCGCAAACCACGCTGAATGCCGCCGTGGGCGAAGGATTGGGCTGTACGATCATGCCCGAGTCCGCCGCCCGCGGCATGCTACAGGCCAGCAACGCCTGGATGGCGAAGATCGTCGATCCGAACATTCAGGTCTCCCTGACGTTTTGCATGTCGGACCATCTGCCGCTCTCGCAGCCCGCGAAAGTCGTCAAAGACATCCTGTTATCGCTGATGGTGAAACGCACCACGGACAACCGTCCGCTGGCGCTGGTGGGGTAATAAGTCTCCCTTATCGTCGCAAAGCGAAACCCTCTTACCGAATCAACCTGTCGCCACGTTAGAGTGCGGATATCCCCAGTAAGCCGGGGCGACGGGCGGTTGTCGGACGTCGGCGACAGGCGACGATTCCGGTCATATTGACGTGTTGCCTGCCAACGTCCTCCTTCCTGTAGTGACCGCCTGTCTGTCCAGCTATCCACGGGAAGCGCCCGTCGCGTGGCGTAATGATGTCGGACGAGTTGACAGGATATTTATGCAAAACAGCCCATTAGCACTCCGGGAGCTACGTGCGGTGGCCCACACGATGCGCCGCTCGGGGTTAACCCAGATAGAGTTCGGCGGCAGCGATTACCATGTTCGCCTGAGGTTTGAACCGGCTTGCGATGCCTCGGCTGCGATGTCCGCGAGCGCGCGGGCAGACGAAGAGGGGCCGCAGACGGAGATTCTGCGGGCCTGCCTGCCCGGCACGGTTTATTTGCAGTATCCGGGACGCGAAGAGACGTTTGTTTCGCTCGGCGCCTCAGTCCGGCAAGGCGCGCTGCTGGCGCTGTTGAAGGTTGGGCTGGCCTACCTGCCTGTGCTGAGTCCGGCCGATGGCACGGTAACGTCGATGCCGGTCAGACAAGGGGATGCGGTCGAGTATGACAGCGTCATTCTCACCCTGAGAAAAACAGAGGCTTAATGATGAAATCGATAGATTTGAATGCCGATATCGGCGAAGGCTTCGGCGATTATCAGATTGCGGACGATGCGGCGCTGATGCCGCTGATCACCTCGGCCAACGTCGCCTGTGGTTTCCATGCTGGCGACGCGGCGATCATGGCGAAAACCGTCGCGCTGGCCAAACAGCATCATGTCGATCTCGGCGCGCACGTCGGGTTTCCCGATCTCATGGGATTCGGCCGCCGCCGGATGCAGATTGAACACGACACGCTGGCGCATTACGTCACCTATCAGCTCGGCGCCCTGTCGGCGTTCGCGCACGCGGCGCGTTACCCGCTGACTCATATGAGCTTTCACGGCGCTCTCGGCAACATGGTGTCAGAGGATGAAGCGCTGGCGGACGTCCTGCTCCGTGCGGTCAAAACCTTTGATCCGAATATGATTATCAGCACGATGGCGGGAAATGCGGTGGATCGCGTGGCGCGACGCCTTGGCTTACGCGTGGTGTGCGTTTTTCTGGCCGATCGCGCCTATGAAAGCGACGGACTACTGGTCAGCCGCGCCAAGCCGGGCGCGGTCATTCACGATACGGAACAGGTCAAGGCGCGTGTTCGCCGTTTGCTGACGGAAGGCACCATTGAGAGCATCGATGGCGATACGCTGACGCTCGACGTCTCCTCGATTCTGGTGCACGGAGATACGCCTGAGGCGATCGAGATGGTCAAAACGCTGCGCGCGACGATTGAAGAAACCGGCCTGCGTATTGCGCCGGTCTCCGAGCAAATTCGCCAGCAGAGCTGGGAGCAAACCGCGTTATAAGTCGCCCTTATCGCCTCAAACCGTTTATGTCTTATGCTTGCTTGTCTTTACTGGATAGAGTCGAAAAAAGGGCCGGTCTCCCATACAGGAAGGCCCGCCGATGATCAGGAGAGTTGAAATGCCGTTTTCAGATTACAAAACCGCGCTGGTGACCGGCGCATCCGCCGGGATGGGCGAAGCGATTGTCGAACGTCTGTGTCAGGAAGGACTGACGGTGCATGCCGTGGCGCGTCGTGAAGAGCAACTGGCGGCGCTGGCCGCGCGTACCGGCTGTATTCCTCATGCTATCGATGTCAGCGACACGGACGCCCTGACGCGCCTGTGCAGTGAAATCCAAATCGATGTGCTGGTGAACAACGCCGGCGTTTCCCGGTCTGGTTCCATTCTGGATGCCGACGAAGAGGTGATCGACACGCTGGTGGACGTCAACCTGCGAGCGGTGCTGCACCTCAGCCGCCTGGTGGTGCCAGGTATGAAGGAGCGAAACTGCGGACACGTCATTAACGTCAGTTCTATTGCCGCAGTTTACAACTTCAACGGCAACTCCATTTATCACGCGACCAAAGCGGGCGTCCATGCCCTCTCTCGCCAACTGCGGTTGGATTGTTACGGCAAAATGGTGCGGGTAACCGAGCTTTGTCCCGGCCGTGTGGCTACCGACATCATCGGTATCGCGATGGGCGATATTGAAGACGCTCGCCGTCGCTACATTGATGGTTTCGATTTACCGACGCCGAAAGATATCGCGGATACCGTGGCTTTCGTCCTCTCCGCACCGGTCAACGTGAACTTCGGCCATATTGAAATTACGCCGACCACGCAGGTGATGGGCGGCTTGTCGACCATGCGTCCGGGCGATTCCGTCGAGTAAATATAAGTACTATCAGGCGCTGAGGGAGATTAAACGATGACGCTCGATTTTTCCGCTGTTTTCACCGGTCAATTTGGATCGATGCTCGGCGAGGGGGCCATCGTTACCCTGAAGCTAGCGCTGGGGTCCTGGCTGCTGGCCATGATGCTGGCGCTATTATTGGTCGTGATCCGCCTGACGCATAAGCGCACGGCGGTCTTCCTGGTGTCGGCCTACGTGTCTTACCACCGTAATGTGCCGACGCTAATTCAGCTGATGATGTGGTACTTCGCTATTCCCACGCTGTTGCCGGAGTCGGTGCAGATGTGGATCAACGACTTCAATGCGGAGTTCCTCTTCTCCATGTTCGCACTTGGCCTATGTCAGGCCGCCTATTTCTCCGAAGACATCCGCAGCGGACTGCGGGCGATCCCCGACGGGCAGAACGAGGCGGCGCGCGCGCTGGGCATGAGCTACGGTCGTGCGATGCGACTGGTGATCCTGCCGCAGGGGTTGCGCAATTCACTGCCGTCGTTAATCAATCACACCGTGCTGTTGTTTAAGAACACCAGTCTGGCGATGGTCATCGGCGTCGCGGAGCTGACCTACGTCACCCGAGATATCGAAAACCAGACGTTCCGCACCTTCGAATCCTATCTGGTGGCCTCTATCGGCTATTTGGTCTTCTCTTTGCTGCTGATGGGGGCTGGCGCTCTGCTGGCTCGCCATTTCCAGCGCGTCTATGCGAGGTAATCCCGTGGCTGATATCTTCACGATTTTGCACGACAACGGGATGCTGTTTCTGATGGGCCAGTATCCGAATGGTCCCCTCGGCGGCGTGCTGTGTACGTTATTGATCTCCGTGCTGGCGATGTTGTTCGCTTTCCCGGTCGGCATGCTGTTGGGCATGGCGCGCATTTCTCCTTTTCGCTGGATACGCTGGCCGGCGGCCTGCTGGGTCTACGCGCTGCGCGGCATTCCGCTGCTGATGGTGGTGTTCTGGACCTATTTCTGCGTCCCTTTGCTGATCGGCCATAACATCAGCGGCTTCGCGACGATGCTGTGCACGCTGGTGATTTATGAAAGCGCCTACATCGCCGAGATCATTCGCGGCGGCATTCAGGCGCTGCCGTCCGGGCAGTACGAAGCGTCCCGCGCGTTGGGCATGAGTTACGTCAAAACGTTCCGCATGGTGATCCTGCCGCAGGCGCTCTACAACACCTTGCCCAGTCTGGTGAGCCAACTGGTGTCCATCATCAAGGACAGCACGCTGGGCTATGTGATCAATGTGCCGGAGCTGACCTTTGCCGCCAATCAGGTCAACAACCAGCTGCTGACCAAGCCGTTTCAGGTGTTCGCGATTGTGGCGCTGAGTTACTACGTCATTTGTTTTAGCCTGACCTGGCTGGCTAACCGGCTGGAAGCGCGCGTGGCGCGCAAGCGACGTAATGAAACCCCCGCCGGCCCGCCAGCCCAGAAAACCGAATTATTGACCGAAACACCGTCGCTATAAGGAATGCATGATGAGACCGATGATTATGTTTAACCGGGTCAGCAAATGGTATGGCGATTATCAGGCGTTGACTGAATTGAATGCCGAGATCAAAAGCGGCGAGGTCGTGGTGGTCTGCGGGCCGTCGGGGTCTGGCAAATCAACGCTGATCCGGACGGTCAACCGACTGGAGCCGATTGAAAAAGGACAAATCCTGTTCGACGGCATTGATATACACGGCACCAGCACCCGTCTCAACCAGCTGCGCACCCGCATTGGCTTTGTGTTCCAGAATTTCAATCTGTTCCCGCATGTCTCGGTGATGGATAACATCATGATGTCGCCGGTGAAGGTGCTGGGCGTCAAACGTTCGGAAGCGCGCAAACATGCGGGCGAACTGCTGGAGCGCGTCGGGCTGTCGCACAAGGCGAATGCCTATCCGGCCCAGCTTTCCGGGGGGCAGCAGCAGCGCGTGGCGATAGCGCGCGCGTTGGCGATGAAGCCGCCGGTCATGCTGTTCGATGAACCGACCTCGGCGCTGGACCCGGAGATGGTGGGGGAGGTGCTGAACGTGATGCGCGGGCTGGCGCAGGAAGGCATGACGATGATGTGCGTGACCCATGAGATGAATTTCGCCCGCGAAGTGGCGGACACCGTCTGGTTCATGGATCAGGGGCAGATTCTGGAGAAGGCCGCGCCCGAAAACTTCTTCCGAACGCCGCAACATCCCCGCGCGCAGCGCTTTTTGAGCGATCTGCGCCAACACTAAGGTTCATCCATCGTGGAACGACATCGCGCCGTCGCGGGTTAATACGACGGCGCGATCCTGTTTCTTCTTTCGATTCTTCGCTTCCCCGGAGTTGCTCGATTCACGTCGCCGCGTGAGTTTCGTCCTATTTCACTCCCGTTTTTGAGTCGAATCTTTCTGCATATCGTCCAGCGCCATATTCAACGCCAGCACATTGACCACCGGTTCGCCCAGAAAGTCGGGGCGCGGCGGCTGCGTATGCTCATCCACCAGCCGCCGTACGTCGCTTGCCGATAGATGGCGGGCCGACGCCACCCTGGGGGCCTGCCATAGCGCGGCCTGCGGCGAGATCTGCGGGTCCAGACCGCTGCCGGAGGCGGTGACCAGCTCGACGGGAACCGGGCCGCCCGCCTGCGGATTGGCGGCGCGCAGGTCCGCCACGCGCTGTTTGATGGCTTCGTCCTGCGCCGGATTGCTCACCGCCAGATTGCTGCCGGAAGAGGCCAGCGGGTTGTACGGCGTGCCGACGGTTGCCGACGGGCGACCGTGGAAATAATCCGCCCGAGTGAAGTGCTGGCCGATCAGCGCTGAGCCTCGAAGCTGCCCGTCACGTACGATCAGCGACCCGCCGGCGGTGTCCGGAAAGGCCCACAGGGATAACGACGTCGTCAACAGCGGATAGGCTGCGCCGGTGATGACGGCCAGCAGGCAAAACAGGGTAAGCGTGGGACGTATCAGGTTCATACTTTGGCTCCTCAGCCCAGACCCAGAACGGTCAACAGCATGTCGATCAGTTTGATGCCGATAAACGGCGTCGCGAGTCCGCCCGCGCCGTAAATCCACAGGTTACGGCTCAGCAGCGACGCCGCGGACATCGGCCGGTAGCGAACGCCTTTGAGCGCAAGCGGGATCAGCAGCACGATAATCAGCGCATTAAAGATCACGGCAGAAAGGATGGCCGAGTTCGGCGAATGCAGTTGCATCACATTCAGCTTGTCGAGCGCCGGATAGGTCGCTGCGAACGCCGCAGGGATGATGGCGAAATACTTGGCCACATCGTTGGCGATACTGAAGGTGGTCAGCGAGCCTCGGGTCATCAACATTTGTTTACCGATACGCACGACCTCCAGCAGCTTGGTGGGATTGGAGTCCAAATCCACCATATTGCCCGCTTCCTTGGCCGCCTGCGTGCCCGAGTTCATCGCCACCGCCACGTCTGCCTGCGCCAGCGCGGGCGCATCGTTGGTGCCGTCGCCGGTCATGGCGACCATGCGGCCCTCGGCCTGATATTGGCGGATCAGGGCCAGTTTGGCTTCCGGCGTCGCCTCTGATAAAAAGTCATCGACCCCGGCCTCGGCGGCGATGGCGGCCGCGGTCAGCGGGTTGTCGCCGGTGACCATCACGGTTTTGATCCCCATCCGGCGCAGTTCCGCAAAGCGTTCCCTGATGCCGCCTTTGACGATGTCTTTCAGCGCCACCACCCCCATCACGGCGTTATCCTCCGCCACGATCAGCGGCGTTCCGCCGGAGCGGGCGACCGACTCCACCTGCGCGTTGACCGCCGCGGGGAACTGCCCACCCTGTCTCTCGATGTGACGGCGAATGGCGTCGGCCGCGCCTTTACGCAATCTCTTCGAACCGATATTCACGCCGCTCATGCGGGTCTGCGCGGAAAAGGGGATGAACGTGGCGTTCAGGCTTTGCAGGTCGCGTTCGCGCAGGTTGAACTTCTGCTTGGCCAGCACCACGATGCTGCGGCCTTCCGGGGTTTCATCCGCCAGCGACGCGAGCTGAGCGGCGTTCGCCAGCGCCTCTTCCGTGATGCCGGGCGCGGGCAGAAACTGGCTGGCCTGTCGGTTGCCCAGCGTGATGGTGCCGGTTTTGTCCAGCAGCAGCACATCGACATCTCCCGCCGCTTCTACTGCGCGCCCGCTGGTGGCGATTACATTCGCGGCCAGCATCCGGCTCATTCCCGCAATCCCAATTGCCGACAGCAGCGCGCCGATGGTGGTGGGGATCAGGCAGACCAGCAGGGCCACCAGCACGATGACGCTGACCGGCGTACCGCTCCAGGCTGAGAAGGGGTAGAGCGTCGCGGTCGCCAGCAAAAAGACGATGGTCAGCGCGATCAGCAGGATGGAAAGCGCGATCTCATTGGGCGTTTTGCGACGCTTGGCCCCTTCCACCATCGCGATCATCCGGTCCAGAAAAGTTTCGCCGGGGTTGACGCTGCACTGGATCACCAGCCAGTCGGAGAGGATGCGCGTTCCGCCCGTGACGGAAGCGAAATCGCCCCCGGCCTCGCGAATAACGGGCGCGGATTCGCCGGTGATGGCGCTTTCATCCACGGAAGCACCGCCCGCCAACACTTCGCCGTCGCAGGGGATGATGTCGCCGGCTTCCACCAGCACCCCATCGCCTTTTCGCAGGCTTTCGGCCATGACCTGCTGGTTCGGCGCGTCGTGTTTCGGCTCCGCCAGTTTTTTCGCCCAGCGGGTGCGTTTGATGCCTTTCAGACTCTCGGCCTGCGCCTTGCTGCGCCCCTCGGCCAGCGCTTCGGCGTAGTTGGCGAACAGCACGGTAAACCACAGCCATAGGCCGATCGCCGCGGTGAACGTCAGTTCCCCCGTCAGCCAACCCATGCCCGTGCCGACGGCCAGCAGCGTCGCCAGAATACTGCCCAGGAATACGACAAACATCACCGGATTGCGATATTGCATCCGGGGGTCCAGCTTCCTGAATGACTCGACCAGCGCGGCGCGCCACAGCGGGTTGCGAGGCTGGGAAAGCGTGTTAAGTCCCATAAAATGTGTCTCCGGCAATGAATAACGCCATCACTGCAAATGTTCGATAATTGGCCCCAGGGCCAGCGATGGAATGAAGGTCAGCGCCCCGACCAGCAGCACGGTGCCGATAATCAGCCCGACAAACAGCGCGCCGTGGGTCGGCAGCGTCCCGACGCTGGCGGGCTGCGTAGGTCGACTTGCCAGTGAGCCGGCGATCGCCAGGACAGGGATAATGGGGGCGAAGCGGCCAATCAGCATGGCGGCCCCCAGCAACAGGTTGTAGAAGGGCGTGTTCGCGGACAGCCCGGCGAACGCGCTGCCGTTATTGTTAGCGACGGACGTGAGCGCATACAGCACCTCGGTAAAACCGTGGGGGCCGGGGTTGAATATGCCGGCTTGGCCTGCGTCGGTCATCATCGCCCACGCGGTGCCAAGCAGGACCAGCGTCGGGGCGATCAGGATGGCGATCGCCGTCATTTTCATTTCCGGTACGCCGATTTTTTTCCCAAGATACTCCGGCGTGCGGCCAATCATCAGTCCGGCGACAAACACCGCCAGCAGCACGTTCATCAGCATGCCGTACAGGCCGGAACCTACGCCGCCGAACACCACTTCGCCGATCTGCATCAGCCACAGCGGCACCAATCCGCCCAACGCGGTGAAGGAGTCGTGCATCGCGTTCACCGCGCCGCTTGAGGCCGCCGTTGTAATGACCGCGAACAACGCGGATTGCAGGATGCCGAAGCGGCTCTCTTTGCCTTCCCAATTCAGCGCGCTGTCCGCACCGTAGGCGGCCAGATGCGGATTGCCATCGACTTCGGCCCACATGACCACGGCGGCGGCGACCACGAACATCGTCAGCATCGCCCACAGCACGGTGTGCCCTTGTCGGGTATCGCGGATCGCCCGGCCAAACGCCAGACACAGCGCGGCGGGGATCAGCAACATCGCCAGCATTTGCACGAAGTTCGTCAACGCCGTCGGATTCTCGAACGGATGCGCCGAGTTGGCGTTAAACAGCCCCCCGCCGTTGACGCCGAGCATTTTGATGGCTTCCTGCGAGGCTACCGGCCCCATCGGCAGTGTTTGCTGCACGCCTTCCAGCGTAGTGAAGGTCAGATAAGGGCTGAGGTTTTGCGGCACGCCCTGACTGACCATCAACAGCGCCGTCAGCAGAGACAGCGGCAGCAGTACGAACAGCGTCGTTCGCGTCAGGTCGCGCCACGCGTTGCCCAGCTTGTCGGTGGCGTGACGGGCGAACCCGCGAATCAGCGCGAACAGCACCGCGAAACCGGTCGCCGCCGAGAGGAAGTTCTGCACGGTCAGCCCCATCATCGTGCTGAAGTGGCTGAGGGTGCTTTCCCCGGCGTAGGCCTGCCAGTTGGTGTTGCTGACGAAACTGATGGCCGTATTCAGCGCCAGATGCCACGACAGCCCCGACAGTCCTTGCGGATTAAGCGGTAGCGATCCCTGAAGCATTAGGATGGCGAACAACATGACGATGCCCAGCAGGTTGAACGCCAGCACCGCCGCCAGATATTGACGCCAGTTCATGTCGCCGTCCGAGATGCCGCACAGTCGCCAGATAGCACGCTCAGTTCCCGCCGTGCCCGGCAGCGTTCTGTCATGAATGAGTCCCGTCAGCAGGCGTCCCAGCGGTTGGGCCAATAGCAGCAGCGCCGTCAGGTAGACGGCGAGGAGTAAAACAGCGTCGGCGGCCATCACAGCGCCTCCGCATGAAACAGGGCGTAAAACAGGTAGCCCAGTAACAAAAAGACCAGCACGATGCCGGCGATGATTCCTGCGCTCACGGTGATTCTCCAGGTGTGAAGGGAACACGGAGGAGGGTAGAGAAAGGGACATAAAAATGTCGTCAAATTGCGGAAGGGCGGTATAAAAATTTTGTATAAATGGCGGAAAACCGGCGTTTCGCTGGAAGGATATTCACGCGCTAAAACCGGTAAGGTGAAATAATGAAGGTCACCAACAGTAAACAGCTCAGTTGTTATATGAAAGATGTCCGTATTACGCAGAAGCTTTCACAAGCGAAAGTGGCGACTAACAGTGGGCATTCGTCAGGATACGATATCCAGCCTTGAACACCGTCCGGACTCCACCAAGCTGGACACCTTCTTCAAGATACTGTCAGCATTAAATTCAGAACTCACCGTTTCCCCAAGAAATGCGGATGCTGCTGACGGGGTTTCTATTGCAACATCATCCTGGAAGGAAGAGTGGTGATGGCTTCTCACGATGTTTATATGAATGGCTACCGGGTGGGTGTTTTCACCAAAACAGGTAGTGGGGCGCATCATTTTTCTTATGACGAAAACTGGCTGGGATTATCGGACAGCCGCCCCATTTCACTTTCTATGCCATTACGTCATCAGGCCTATAAAGGGGACGAAGTTTATAACTTCTTTGACAATTTGCTGCCGGATAACCCGGATATCAGAAGACGAATTGTCTCTAGGCATCACGCAGATTCTATCCAGCCGTTTGACCTACTGGCGTGGTAATGACGGTCTTGAACAGTGGTTGAAGCGATAAAAAATCCCGCATAACAAGGCGCTGTGCGGGATGAGTGGAAGTAAGTGGACGCTTACGGACTTAGCGTTACTTGCCGATGCAGAAGCTGGAGAATATGCGGCCCAATAAGTCGTCGGAGGTGAATTCCCCGGTGATCTCGCTGAGCGCCTGTTGCGATAGCCTCAGTTCTTCCGCTAACAGCTCGCCCGCGTAAGCGCTGACCAGCTGTTCACGGCCTTGTTCGAGATGTTCGGCCGCGCTTTCCAACGCTTGTAGATGGCGGCGGCGGGCCAGAAAGCCGCTTTCAGTGCTGCTGGTAAAGCCCATGCTCTCTTTCAGATGATTGCGCAGCAGATCTACGCCCTCCCCGGTACGCGCCGACAGCCTGATGAGCGAGTGGGTGCTCATATCCTCGATACCGAGCGTTTCTCCGGTGATGTCCGCTTTGTTGCGCACCACGGTGATCGGCAACGTTTTCGGTAGGCGCGCCATAAACTCCGGCCAGAGGGCGGCAGGTTCGCTGGCCTCGGTGGTGGTGCCGTCCACCATAAACAGCACCCGATCGGCCTGCTCGATTTCCTGCCAGGCGCGCTCGATACCGATACGTTCCACTTCGTCGTTGGCATCGCGCAGACCGGCGGTATCGATGATGTGCAGCGGCATGCCGTCAATATGAATGTGTTCGCGCAGCACGTCGCGCGTGGTGCCTGCGATATCGGTGACGATAGCCGCCTCTCGGCCTGCCAGCGCGTTCAGCAGGCTGGACTTACCGGCGTTAGGGCGGCCGGCGATGACCACTTTCATGCCCTCGCGCAGCAGACTGCCCTGTCGGGCTTCGGCCCGGACGCCATTCAAATCGGCGATGACCGCGTTGAGCTGAGCCTCAATTTTGCCGTCGGAAAGGAAATCAATTTCCTCATCCGGGAAATCAATCGCCGCTTCAACATAGATGCGAAGGTGCGTCAACGCGTCGACCAACTGATGAATTCGACTGGAGAAAACGCCCTGCAGGGAGTTCACGGCGGAGCGTGCGGCCTGTTCTGAGCTGGCGTCGATCAGGTCGGCGATGGCTTCCGCCTGCGCCAAATCCAGCTTATCGTTGAGGAAAGCGCGCTCTGAGAACTCGCCCGGACGGGCGATGCGTACGCCCGGCAGCGTCAGGATGCGCTTCAGCAGCAGGTCCAGAATCACCGGGCCGCCGTGTCCCTGTAATTCCAGCACGTCTTCGCCGGTGAACGAGTTCGGATTGGGAAACCACAGGGCAATGCCCTGATCGAGCACGCTGCCGTCGGCGTCCATGAAAGGCAGGTAGTCTGCATAACGCGGACGCGGCAGTTTTCCCAGCACGGCTTGCGCCACGGCCGACGCGGCGGAACCGGAAATACGCAGAATACCTACGCCGCCGCGTCCCGGAGGCGTGGCTTGGGCGACGATGGTGTCGGTATGGCTCATGATCATCTCTCTAAATTACATAAAAAAATAAGGCGGTCAGTGACCGCCTTACGTTAGAAATGAGGTTGGCAATCAGCCAGCGTTATTTCTTCTCACGGCTGTGTAAGCCCCGTTTCTCCAGCCCGCGGTAGATCAGCTGCTGCTGAGCGATGGTCACCAGGTTGCTGACGATATAGTACAGCACCAGACCTGATGGGAACCACAGGAAGAACACGGTGAAGATGACCGGCATGTAGGTCATGATCTTCTGCTGCATCGGATCGGTGACCGTCGTCGGCGACATCTTCTGGATGAAGAACATGGTCAGACCCATCAGGATCGGCAGCACGTAGTACGGGTCCTGAGCAGACAGGTCATGGATCCACAGCGCGAACGGCGCATGACGCAGCTCCACGGAGCCCATCAGCATGTAGTACAACGCCAGGAAGATCGGCATCTGAATCAGCAGCGGGAAGCAGCCGCCCAACGGGTTGACCTTCTCAGCCTTGTACAGCGCCATCATTTCCTGACTCATACGCTGTTTGTCGTCACCGATGCGCTCGCGCATCGCCTGCAGCTTCGGCTGCAGCATGCGCATTTTGGCCATTGAGGTGTACTGCGCTTTGGTCAGCGGGTACATGATGCCGCGCACGATGAAGGTGATGGCGATAATGGAGAAGCCCCAGTTACCGATAAAGCCGTGCAGGAATTTCAGCAGTTTGAACAGCGGCTGAGAGATGAACCACAGCCAGCCGTAGTCAACGGTCAAGTCCAGATGGGGCGCGACCGCGGCCATTTTGTCCTGAATTTCCGGTCCGACCCACAGCGTAGCTTGCAGCTGTTGCTGGCTGCCAGGCTGAACGACGACCGGGGCGGCTTTGAAGCCGATGGCCGCCTGACCGTTGCCCAGATTGGCGCTGTAGAACGTGTTGTTGCTGTTGGCCTGCGGAACCCACGCGGTGGCGAAATACTGTTGCAGCATGGCGACCCAGCCGCCCTGCGTCACGATGTTCAGCGACTCTTTCATATCACTGAAGCTGTATTTTTTGTATTTCTCGTCGCTGGAAGAGAAGGCGGCGCCGCGGTAGGTATGAAGCGCAAAGTTGCTGCTTCCGGTGTCGCGGTGCGAAGGCAGATCGATGGACTGCTTCAACTGGCCGAACAGCGCCAGCTCCAGCGGTTGAGCGCTGGCGTTGTTGACGCCGTATTCAACGCCCAGCGCATAGTCGCTGCGTTTAAGCACGAATGTCTTGGTGAAGGTCGCGCCGTTGGCGTCGGTATAGGTCAGCGGGATGCGAAGTTCACTCTGACCGTCGGTCAGTTCGAAATGATCCTGAGTCGCTTGATACAGAGGACGCGCGCCGTTCGCCGGATTGTCCGGACCATTTTTCCCGGTCAGACCGCTCTGCGCCTGATAGACGAAGGACGGTGTCGTTTCCAGCAGCTGGAAAGGCTCGTTGGAGCCCAGCGTTGCCGGGTAAGACAGCAGCTTGGCCTGCTCGATGTCGCCGCCGCGGGTGTTGATCGTCAGGGACAGTACGTCGGTCTTCACCGTGATCAGTTTACCCTGACCACTGGCGGGGACGCCCTGGTTGGCGGCATCGCCGACTGCATTGTTCGTAGACTGTTGCGTGGTCTGTGTTGTGGCCGGCGGATTTTTGTCCGTTTCCCAGGCCTGCCAGATCATGAACGTTACGAATAGCAGAGCGATGAGAAGAAGATTGCGTTGCGAATCCATCGTTAATGTTCTCTGTTATTGTCGGTTTTTGGCGGTACGGGGTCATCACCACCAGGGTTCAAAGGGTGGCATTTTAATACGCGTTTCAGCGCCAACCAACAGCCTTTTATCATGCCGAATCTGCGTATTGCCTCAATGCCATATTGGGAACACGTCGGGTGGAAACGACAGTGCGGTCCCAGCAGTGGACTGATAAAGCGCTGATATCCGCGTATCAACCCGATCAGCAGGCGGGAGCCAATCGACAGTGCCGACGCCATAATTTTTCCAACGCTTCCGTCAGCGCTCGGTTATCCAGGTCGGCCACGCCTTTTTTCGCGATGATGATAAAGTCCATGGCAGGCAACTGGTGCTGATGCAGGCGGAAACTTTCGCGCGTCAGACGTTTGATGCGGTTGCGTTCATGAGCCCGTTTAACATGCTTTTTGGCGACGGTAAGACCGATGCGGGGATGCCCCAGCGTATTCAGGCGGCCGAGAATGGTAATTTGCGGCGTGCCAGCCCGTTGAGGTTGCTGGAAGACGAAAGAGAAATGGCTGGGAGTTAACAAACGTAACTCCCTGGGAAAAGCGAGCTTAACCACTCGTTGGGTTAGCTTTTATTACTTAGAAACGGACAGACGAGCACGGCCTTTCGCACGACGGCGGGCCAGAACCTGACGACCATTTTTGGTGGCCATACGAGCACGGAAACCGTGGCTACGGTTACGCTTCAGTACGGACGGTTGGAAAGTGCGTTTCATGGCGATTTCTACCTAAACTTGATTAAAACTTCATAGTTAACGCGTTTGGCTACTCGGCGTGAAGAAAATGACCGACGCCTCAATCGCATATACATATATATAAAAAGAGGCGGGATTGTAATAATTGTACAGTCCCGAGTCAATTAACATCCGCGTTTCACCTACCCAATGTTTCCCGCTTAAGGAAACACCTCTGCCTAACCCAGCACAGCGTGCAGGCGCCACGCGCAGGGCGGGAATTATACGTACTCCATGGTAAAGCGCAAGGATCGAGCCTCGATCCTGGTGAGAAGATCATGATCTCCCTCACCGCCAATGGTGAAAAATACATCTATCCTTATAGACGCTTGGGGGCAGCCCGCCGGGTGTGGGTAACCTCAATCATGACCTCCGTACCTCAGTGTCCGGGCAGGTAGAGGGAATAAGGATAGCCTGTGGATAAAAAGGATCAAAACTGTGCAGAAGGGGAAGATCTCTGTGGGCGTTTAGGTTATGATCCGCCGTCCCGCTAGCGATCCTCCGTCGGGATCGTCACGGTATGCCGCATCAATGCGCGGCGCACGCTGGCTCTTCTGATCCGGGGAGCGGGTGCCAAAAATCATGAGTTACATAACTAACGATTCTGTTTCTTTTCTTTGTTTTATCTTGTTCGAGTGGAGTCCGCCGTGTCACTTTCGCTTTGGCAGCAGTGTCTTGCCCGTTTGCAGGATGAATTACCTGCCACAGAATTCAGTATGTGGATACGCCCATTGCAGGCGGAACTGAGTGACAACACTCTGGCGCTTTACGCCCCTAATCGCTTCGTGCTGGATTGGGTGCGTGACAAATATCTCAATAATATCAATGGACTGCTGAACGATTTCTGTGGTCTGGATGCTCCTCTGCTGCGGTTCGAAGTGGGTAGCAAACCGGCGATGGCAACGGTTGCTCCGGCGGGCAACGCTGCTGCTACCGTGATCCCCGCAGCTGCGCCGCAGGCTCGTCCGGTTTCTTCTCCGGTTCGTCCGAGCTGGGATGCGCCGTCCCTACATGCCGAGCACACCTATCGCTCCAACGTTAACCCGAAGCACACGTTTGATAATTTCGTCGAAGGTAAATCCAACCAGCTGGCGCGGGCCGCTGCGCGGCAAGTGGCGGATAATCCGGGCGGGGCCTATAACCCGCTGTTTTTGTATGGCGGCACCGGTTTAGGTAAAACGCACTTATTACATGCAGTAGGGAACGGCATCATGGCTCGCAAAGCCAATGCTAAAGTGGTCTACATGCATTCGGAGCGTTTCGTGCAGGATATGGTGAAAGCCTTGCAGAACAACGCGATAGAAGAGTTCAAACGGTACTACCGTTCGGTCGATGCGCTGCTGATCGATGATATTCAGTTTTTTGCCAACAAAGAACGTTCTCAGGAAGAGTTTTTCCACACGTTTAATGCGTTGCTGGAAGGAAATCAGCAGATTATTTTGACTTCAGACCGCTATCCAAAAGAGATCAACGGTGTGGAAGATCGCCTGAAGTCCCGTTTCGGCTGGGGGCTGACGGTCGCCATCGAACCGCCTGAGCTGGAAACCCGCGTGGCGATCTTGATGAAAAAGGCGGATGAGAACGATATCCGTCTGCCTGGAGAAGTCGCCTTCTTTATTGCCAAGCGCCTGCGTTCCAACGTACGTGAGCTGGAAGGGGCGCTGAACCGCGTCATCGCCAACGCTAACTTTACCGGACGTTCCATCACGATCGATTTCGTGCGTGAAGCGCTGCGCGACCTGCTGGCGTTGCAGGAAAAACTGGTCACTATCGACAACATTCAGAAGACCGTAGCGGAATATTATAAAATCAAAGTCGCCGATCTTTTGTCCAAACGTCGCTCGCGCTCGGTGGCTCGTCCACGTCAGATGGCGATGGCGTTGGCAAAAGAATTGACGAATCACAGCCTGCCGGAAATCGGTGATGCTTTTGGCGGTCGAGACCACACCACCGTGCTGCATGCCTGTCGCAAGATTGAGCAGCTGCGCGAGGAAAGTCACGACATTAAAGAAGATTTTTCCAATTTAATCAGAACATTATCTTCCTAATATCATGAAATTTATTATTGAACGCGAGCATCTGTTAAAACCCCTACAGCAGGTTAGCAGTCCCTTGGGAGGCCGGCCGACGTTGCCGATCCTGGGGAATCTGTTATTGCAGGTCAGTGAAGGTCGGCTGTCGCTGACCGGCACCGATCTGGAAATGGAAATGGTGGCGCACGTGGCGCTGACTCAGCCCCACGAAGCAGGCGCGACCACGGTGCCGGCCCGCAAGCTGTTCGACATCTGTCGCGGTTTGCCGGACGGCGCCGAAATCACCATTATGCTGGACGGCGATCGTATGTTGGTGCGCTCCGGGCGCAGCCGCTTTTCGCTGTCCACGCTGCCGGCGGAAGACTTTCCCAATCTGGATGACTGGCAGAGCGAGGTGGAGTTTTCTCTGCCGCAGGCCACGTTGAAGCGCCTGATCGAAGCAACCCAGTTCTCCATGGCGCATCAGGATGTGCGTTACTACCTCAACGGTATGCTGTTCGAGACCGAAGGGGAAGAGCTGCGCACCGTGTCGACCGACGGCCACCGTCTGGCGGTTTGCTCGATGCCGGTCGGTCAGCAATTGCCGTCCCATTCGGTGATCGTCCCGCGTAAAGGCGTGATGGAGCTGGTGCGCTTGCTGGACGGCGGCGATACGCCGTTGCAACTGCAAATCGGCAGCAACAACATTCGTGCGCACGTCGGCGATTTCATCTTTACGTCTAAGCTGGTTGACGGCCGTTTCCCGGACTATCGTCGCGTATTGCCGAAAAACCCCGACAAAACGCTCGAAGCCAGCTGCGATCTGCTCAAACAGGCGTTTTCTCGCGCGGCGATTCTGTCCAACGAGAAGTTTCGCGGCGTTCGTCTGTATCTGAACAAAGATCAGCTGAAAATTACCGCGAACAACCCGGAGCAGGAAGAAGCTGAAGAAATTCTGGACGTCGAATACGGCGGTACGGAAATGGAGATTGGCTTCAACGTCAGCTACGTACTGGATGTGCTGAACGCACTGAAATGCGAAGACGTGCGTATGCTGCTGACCGACTCCGTTTCCAGCGTACAGATTGAAGATAGCGCCAGTCCGGCCGCAGCGTATGTGGTCATGCCGATGCGTCTGTAGTTGCGCGATGGGTGGAAAACGGCCAGGCGCCGTTTTAGGTACGCCAGCGTGTCGGGCGGCATGCGGTTCGCAAAATGCGATCGTATGTCCCTGGCATCAGGCTGAAAGGCAGCGACGCTGAATGGTTGTAAAATGGCACTGACCCGTCTTCTCATCCGAGATTTTCGCAATATTGAATCTGCCGATTTGGCGTTGCTCCCCGGTTTCAATTTTCTGGTTGGCGCTAACGGCAGCGGCAAAACCAGCGTGCTTGAAGCGATTTACACGTTGGGCCACGGCCGCGCCTTCCGCAGTATTCAGGCGGGGCGGGTGATTCGTCATGAACAGCCAGAATTCGTGTTGCACGGCAGAATCGACGGCCACGAGCGAGAGCGCTCCGTCGGTCTGAGCAAGAACCGTCAAGGCGACAGTAAGGTTCGTATTGATGGCAGCGATGGTCATCGCGTCGCTGAACTGGCGCAATTGCTGCCGATTCAGCTGATTACCCCGGAAGGATTTACCCTTCTCAACGGCGGCCCGAAATTTCGCCGGGCCTTTCTGGACTGGGGCTGCTTTCATCAGGAGCCTGGTTTTTTCCACGCCTGGAACAATCTGAAACGTCTGTTGCGTCAGCGCAATGCAGCGCTGCGCCAAACCAGTCACTATGGGCAGATGCGGGCATGGGATCAGGAGTTAGTACCGCTGGCGGAGCAGATAAGCCAATGGAGAGCCGCATATAGCGACGCCATTGTGGACGATATCGGAGCCACCTGCGGCCAGTTTTTACCGGAGTTTTCCCTGAGCTTTTCCTTCCAGCGCGGCTGGGATCGGGAGAGTGATTACGCAGAGCTGCTGGAGCGCCATTTCGAGCGTGATCGAATGCTGGGCTATACCGCCTTCGGACCGCACAAGGCGGACTTCCGCATTCGCGCCGGCGGCGTCGCGGTAGAGGATATGTTGTCGCGCGGTCAGTTAAAGCTGTTGATGTGCGCTCTAAGATTGGCGCAGGGTGAATTTCTGACCCGCAACAGCGGACTCAAGTGCGTCTACCTCATCGACGACTTCGCCTCGGAGCTGGACAGCGCCCGACGACGCCTGTTGGCGGAACGGCTGAAAGCCACACAGGCACAGGTCTTCGTCAGCGCAATCAGCGCTGAACAGATAGGCGATATGGTCGGTGAAAATGGCAAGATGTTCCGCGTAGAACAGGGTAAAATAACCGTTCAATCACAGGACTAAAATGAGCGAGAAACGTTGATGTCGAATTCTTATGACTCCTCAAGTATCAAGGTATTAAAAGGGCTGGATGCAGTTCGTAAGCGCCCGGGTATGTATATCGGCGATACGGATGACGGAACCGGTCTGCATCATATGGTATTCGAGGTGGTGGACAACGCTATCGACGAAGCGCTCGCAGGCTACTGTAAAGACATTATCGTCACCATCCATAGCGACAATTCCGTGTCGGTACAGGATGATGGCCGTGGGATCCCAACCGGTCTTCACGAAGAAGAAGGCGTGTCAGCCGCTGAAGTCATCATGACGGTGCTGCATGCCGGCGGTAAATTTGATGATAACTCCTACAAAGTTTCCGGCGGTTTGCACGGTGTAGGGGTTTCCGTGGTCAACGCCCTGTCGGAAAAACTTGAGCTGACCATTCGCCGCGAAGGCAAAATTCATCAACAGACCTACAACCACGGCGTGCCGTTCGCGCCCCTGAGCGTGGTGGGTGAAGCTGAAAAATCCGGGACTACCGTCCGTTTCTGGCCGAGCACCGAAACCTTCACCAACGTGCTGGAATTCGAATACGACATTCTGGCCAAGCGTCTGCGTGAGCTGTCGTTCCTTAATTCCGGTGTTTCCATCCGTCTGCGTGACGAACGTGAAAAAGATAAATCCGACCACTTCCATTACGATGGCGGCATCAAAGCGTTTGTCGATTACCTGAACCGCAATAAAACGCCGATTCACCCGAACGTGTTCTATTTCTCCACGGTGAAAGACGATATCGGGGTGGAAGTCGCTTTGCAGTGGAACGACGGTTTCCAGGAAAATATCTACTGTTTTACCAACAACATTCCGCAGCGTGACGGCGGTACGCATCTGGCCGGTTTCCGCGCCGCCATGACGCGTACCCTAAACACCTACATGGATAAAGAAGGCTACAGCAAGAAAGCGAAAATCAGCGCGACCGGCGATGACGCCCGCGAAGGCCTGATTGCTGTGGTCTCGGTGAAAGTGCCCGATCCGAAGTTCTCTTCTCAGACCAAAGACAAGCTGGTTTCGTCGGAAGTGAAGACGGCCGTTGAGTCGCTGATGAACGAAAAACTGGTGGATTACCTGATGGAGAATCCATCAGACGCCAAAATCGTGGTCGGCAAAATCATCGACGCCGCGCGAGCGCGCGAGGCTGCTCGTCGTGCCCGCGATATGACGCGACGCAAAGGCGCGCTCGACCTGGCCGGTCTGCCGGGCAAACTGGCGGATTGTCAGGAACGCGATCCGGCGCTGTCTGAACTGTACCTGGTGGAAGGGGACTCCGCGGGCGGCTCTGCGAAGCAGGGGCGTAACCGCAGGAACCAGGCGATTCTCCCGCTGAAGGGTAAAATCCTGAACGTGGAGAAGGCGCGTTTCGACAAAATGCTGTCGTCGCAGGAAGTCGCCACGTTGATTACGGCGTTAGGTTGCGGCATCGGTCGTGACGAATACAATCCGGACAAGCTGCGCTACCACAGCATCATCATCATGACCGATGCCGACGTCGATGGTTCGCACATCCGTACGCTGCTGTTGACGTTCTTCTATCGTCAGATGCCGGAAATCATCGAACGCGGGCATGTCTACATCGCTCAGCCGCCGCTGTACAAGGTGAAGAAAGGGAAGCAGGAGCAGTACATCAAGGATGACGAAGCGATGGATCAGTATCAGATCGCGTTGGCATTGGATGGCGCGACTCTGCATACCAACGCTCATGCGCCGGCAATGGCGGGCGAGCCGCTGGAACGACTGGTCGCCGAGCATTACGCCGTGCAGAAAATGATGGGTCGTATGGAGCGTCGTTACCCGCGCCCGCTGCTGAACGCGTTGATCTACCAGCCGTCCCTGACCGAAGCCACGCTGTCTGACCGCGAGCAGGTGCAGCACTGGATGGAAACGCTGGTGACGCGGCTGACCGAGCAGGAAAAACACGGCAGCACCTACAGCTTCGTGATCCACGATACTGAAGAAGGGCGTCACGAGCCGCGACTGCGTGTGCGTACCCACGGTGTCGATACCGACTATCCGCTGGATACCGCGTTTGTGACGGGTAACGAATACCGCAAAATCAATCAACTGGGCGAAAAGCTGCGCGGCCTGATTGAGGAAGACGCTTTCGTGGAACGCGGCGAGCGCAAGTTGCCTATCGTCAGCTTCGAGCAGGCGCTGGAGTGGCTGGTGAAAGAGTCTCGTCGTGGTCTGGCGGTTCAGCGCTATAAAGGTCTGGGCGAGATGAACCCGGAACAGCTGTGGGAAACCACGATGGATCCGGAAGGTCGTCGTATGTTGCGCGTCACCGTGAAGGATGCGATTACGGCCGACGAGTTGTTCACTACGCTGATGGGGGATGCCGTTGAACCCCGTCGCGCCTTTATCGAAGAAAACGCCCTCAAGGCGGCAAACATCGATATCTGATAGCGCTCAAAGGCAATCAATCTGTATACGAAAAAAGCTTCGCCCTGTGCGGAGCTTTTTTATTACCCCTCTCAAATGCGCATTTTGGGAAGACGGAAGATCGCCCCGACAAATTGATGGCCCGCATCTCCCTACACGCCAGAGGATTCGCCTCAGGCTCATGCCGGTAAGGCCAACTTGCCCTTACCGCAACGTTTCTTCTCTCAGCGTGTCGCAGTATTATTGGGAAACCAATGGAAACTTACTTGTTGTACCTGCGATCGCTTTGGCATCGGCGGATCCAAAGGATCGCCGTTTGAGGCGAAGGGGAGATGACAATGGCATCATTTCGATGACGTTATGTGGCATGAGCGAGATAGCGGCTGCGGGTTCTTTTATTGAAATAGACAAGAGCTTGGCTGAAAGTGGTTATTCCACGGGCGTTCATATCGGGCGAACCGTCGTTTTCTATTTATAATTGGTCACTCTCCTGAATTAGGGAATATTAAAAGCATAATTCCACGAATTACGGAGCATGAAATTATTATCTAATACTCGTGTGATATTCTTTTGATGAAAATAATATCACAGGGACGTAATTGCGTATGCTCATCAAAAACTCGGCAGGTTTACTGCTATCGTTCGCTATGTTGCTATCCCCTCTTTCCGGCTGGTCTGCGGAGATATTCAAACATCCGGGCATGCTCAGCACCAGCGACGATTTCGCCAGAATGGCGACGCAGGTGAATCAGCAGTCCGAGCCTTGGTTCAAGGGATTCCAGCAGCTGAAACTTTCGCTTGGCTGGCAGCCTCGCGCCGTCGACATCGTGTATCGGGGACGAAATAGCGAGCATAGTGAAAATTATCCTCAATTATACAGAGATATAGCCATCGCCTACTCCCATGCGCTGTACTGGAAGGTCACGGGTGATGAGGCTTACGCCAACAGCGCCGTCGCCATTCTGAACGCCTGGGGCAGCACGTTGAAAGCGATTAGAGGCTCCACCGATGCCGCGCTCGCGGCGGGAATTTATGGCTACGAACTGGCGAATACCGCAGAAATAATGCGGGACTATCCGGGATGGAGCGCAAGCGATTTCGACACCTTCAAAAAGATGATGGAAACGGTCTTTCTCCCTATTAATTTGGATTTTATCGCGCGTCATAACAATACGAAAATCGACCACTATTGGGCAAACTGGGATTTAGCGCAGTTAAGTTCCATTATGGCTATCGGTATTTTATTAGACAGAAAAGATCTCTACGACCGCGCCGTCGACTATTACAAAAACGGCGAGGGAAATGGCGCGATTGGAAAACTGGTCTGGATACTTTATCCCGAACAGGGCATGGGACAAATACAGGAAAGCGGCAGAGATCAGGCACACTCAATATTAGATATCGCGCTGGCGGGCGTGATATGCCAAATGGCCTGGAATCAGGGCGATGATTTATTCAGTTATGACGACAACCGGCTGATGAAGGGGGCGGAATATGTCGCGGCCTATAATCTCGGTAAATCGGTTCCCTACACAACCTACACCAATAGCGATGTGACCCAAACGCAAATTTCTGAGCGCGCAAGAGGCGAGGTCAGAGCGATTTGGGAACTGCTCTATAACCACTACATTGTGCTGAAAGGCCTCAACAGCCCCAATATCACCGAGATAGCGACCAACATTCGGCCTGAAGGCGGTCCCTGGTTCTATGGCGCATATCCGGGGAGCTTTGACCAGCTGGGCTATGGCACGCTGCTGTTTACGCTGGGAGAAGAGTAACGGCTCGCCGGGGCGCGGTTGGCACATCCCGGCGGCATCGAGTATCACGTTCCTTCGTCGTCCTGGCGTTTCCGTCGCTTTAGACCAAGGCAAAGAAATGCATATTGGGAAACCAGTTGGAAACTTAGTGCGTCGGCAGGTAGAAGTCGAAGCGATGGCTCTTTGTTTCCAGCATGGACTGCGCGGGAACGCCCGCGAGCGGCGGCGCATAGTCAGGGCGTTTGACCACCACGCGCTTTTTCGCCAGTGAGCGTGCCGGGGCCAGCAGCGCGTCGGCATCGTCGTCGGCGCCGACCAGCGTCTGGAATACCCGCATTTCCTTTTTCACCAGCGCGCTTTTCTGCCGGTGAGGAAACATCGGATCGAGATAGACAACGTCGGGCGGCGGCTCGATGTCTTTCAGCCTCTCGGCGCTGGAAGCATGCAGCAGCGTCAGACGCTCCTTTAACCAGCCGCCGATTTCTCCGTCCTGATAACCGCGCCGAAGACCATCGTCCAATAGCGCCGCGACGACCGGGTGCCGCTCCACCATACGAACCCGACAGCCGAGCGAGGCCAGCACGAAAGCGTCGCGTCCCAGCCCCGCGGTGGCGTCCACGACATCAGGCAGATAGCCTTTCTTGATGCCGACGGCTCGGGCGACCGCTTCGCCGCGCCCGCCGCCGAAGCGGCGCCGGTGCGCCAACGTGCCGCCGACGAAATCCACGCAGATGGCGCCCAGCTTCGGCTCGTCCTGCTTACGCAGCTCAAGTCGTTCGGGCGTTAAGACCAGCGCGAAAGGCTGGCTGTCATCCTCTGTCAGTCCCCAGCGCGCGGCCAGAGCGTCGAGGGCGCCTTTATCGGCGCCCTCTTCGGTCATCAGGCCGATCTTCATCCCTTGATGCCGTAGTGTTTCAGCATGGCGTCCAGTTGCGGTTCACGGCCGCGGAAGCGTTTGAACAGCTCCATCGGCTCTTCGGAACCGCCGCGAGACAGGATGTTGTCGAGGAACGACTGGCCGGTGGTGCGGTTGAAAATGCCTTCCTCTTCAAAGCGAGAGAAGGCGTCCGCCGCCAGCACGTCGGCCCACAGGTAGCTGTAGTAGCCCGCGGCATAGCCGCCCGCGAAGATATGGCTGAAGGCGTGCGGAAAACGGTTCCAGCTCGGGCTGGGCATAACGGCGACCTGAGCCTTGACGTCGGCCAGCGTCGGCAGGATCTGCGCGCCTTTCGCCGGGTCATATTCGGTATGCAGGCGGAAGTCGAACAGGCCGAACTCCAGCTGACGCAGGATAAACAGCGCCGCCTGATAGTTCTTGGCCGCCAGCATTTTATCCAGCATCTCCTTCGGCAGCGGCTCGCCGGTTTCGTAGTGGCCGGAGATAAACGCCAGCGCATCAGGCTCCCAGCACCAATTTTCCATGAACTGGCTCGGCAGCTCGACGGCATCCCACGGCACCCCGCTAATGCCGGTGACGCCCGCGGCTTCGACCAGCGTCAGCATGTGGTGCAGGCCGTGACCGAATTCGTGGAACAGCGTTGTCACTTCATCATGCGTGAACAGCGCCGGTTTGCCGTTGACCGGACGGTTGAAGTTACAGGTCAGGTAAGCGACCGGTTTTTGCAGCTCGCCGTTGGCGAGGCGCATACGGCTGACGCAGTCGTTCATCCAGGCGCCGCCGCGTTTGTTTTCGCGCGCATATAGATCGAGGTAGAAGCTGCCGCGCAGTTCGCCGCTTTCATCGAACAGATCGAAGAAACGCACTTCCGGATGCCAGACATCGACGTCTTTGCGCTCTTTCGCCGTGATGCCGTAGATGCGGTTGACGACTTCGAACAGTCCGTTGAGCACGCGCTCTTCCGGGAAATAGGGACGCAACTGCTCGTCGCTGATGGCGTAGAGATGCTGTTTCTGCTGTTCGCTGTAGTAGCTGACGTCCCACGGATTCAGCTCGTCCACGCCATAATGTTGCTTAGCGAAGGCGCGCAGTTCGGCCAGTTCCTGCTCGGCCTGCGGACGTGCGCGTTTAGCCAGATCGGTCAGGAAGTCCAGCACCTGCTGCGGGTTTTCCGCCATTTTCGTGACCAGCGATTTATCGGCATAGCTCGAATAGCCGAGCAACTGCGCCTGTTCATGGCGCAGCGCCATTTTTTCAGCCATCACTTCGGTGTTGTCCCACTTACCGGCGTTCGGCCCCTGATCGGAGGCGCGGGTGGCGTACGCGCGATACATCTCTTCGCGCAGCGCGGCGTTGGAGCAGTAGGTCATGACCGGCAGGTAGCTCGGCATGTCGAGCGTCAGCAGCCAGCCGTCTTGTTCTTTGGCTTCGGCCTGCGCTTTGGCGGCCGCCAGCGCGCTTTCCGGCAGACCGGCCAGCTCATTGACGTCGGTGATCAGCTTGGACCAGCCCATCGTGGCGTCCAGCACGTTGTTGCTAAAGATTGAACTCAGTTCGGAAAGCCGCGCGGAGATTTCACCGTAGCGTTTCTGCTTCTCGGCGGGCAGCGCGATACCGGACAGTTCAAAGCCGATCAGCGCATTTTCCACGGCTTTTTTCTGTGCCGTATCCAGGGAGTCGAAATGTTCGCCGTCACGTAGATTGCGATGGGCGCGATACAGGCCGGCATGCTGTCCCACCCAGGTGCCGTATTCGGACAGCAGCGGCAGGCACTGCTCGTAAGCGCTGCGCAGTTCGGGGCTGTTCTGTACCGCATTCAGATGGCCGATAGGGGAGAAGATACGCTCCAGTCGATCGTCGATTTCCGCCAGCGGCTGACAAAGATTCTCCCAGGTAAATGGACCAGGCTGCGCCACAACCTGTTCCACCGTTTTGCGACAGTCGTCCAGCGCGCTTTGGATTGCGGGAACAATATCGTCGGTTTTGATCTGAGAAAACGGGGGCAGGGTAAACGGGGTAAGTAATGGATTTGTCATGGCACGGTCCTGAATAGTAATGATGATCGATCCCTTGTCCCGGTGGCCGACAAGGCTGACATAATTTGCAGATTACATTCTAAGATGGGGTTTCAGGCCACGAAAATCAATGTTTGGGCAAGAATGGCGTAGTACCCGCGCCCGGCATAGGGAAACAGTGAAGAAGATTCGCGCAGAATGGTGAAAGCTCGGGCGGTGGCGCTATCGCAACCCTGCCAGGAATGCATAAAACCTGATCCCGATCGGTTCGCTGAATATCGCGTTTTTTGCTCGATGATATAACGAAAGGAGAGGGAGAGATAGCGTCAGGCCGCGCCTTTGTTGTGTCGAATGTTCCTTTTTATCAAGTTGATTTTTATGTCTAATTTGATTATTCCCTGTTGAAAACCGGGTTTATCTGCCACGCTTGATGAAAGGCGCCGCCCATTTTACCGGTTCCGCGTCCGCTTTTGTGTGCCGTGCCGAAATCGGCCTGACGAGCGGAGCGGAACGCGATGATTCAGGTCTGCCGCGATATCGCGTTCAGCGCGTCTCGCCGTCCTTACAGGCCGTCATGCAAGTCAGACAGAGTGAGAACAACAATGATTAATCCCGTCGATCGCGCCAGCGAGGCGCAGCCGGAATACGCCAACGTCAACCACACCTTTTATCCGACATTCCATCTGGCGCCACCGGCGGGATGGATGAACGATCCCAACGGGCTGATCTTCCATCAGGGGCGCTACCACGCGTTCTATCAGCATTACCCCTATGAGCCGAAATGGGGACCGATGCACTGGGGACACGCCACCAGCGAGGACATGATCCGCTGGCAGCACCAGCCCATTGCGCTATTTCCCGGCGGTGAGAACGAGCCGGACCGCGACGGCTGCTTTTCCGGCTGTGCCGTGGATGATGATGGCGTTCTGAGCCTGATTTATACCGGCCATGTCGTCCTGCCTTCCTCTCCCGAAGAGGGCGAGAAATTACGGCAGGTGCAGTGCCTCGCCATCAGCCACGATGGCCTGCATTTCGAAAAACAGGGCGCTATTCTGCTGCCGCCTCCCGGCATCATGCACTTTCGCGATCCCAAAGTGTGGCGTGAGAACGGCGTCTGGTGGATGGTCGTCGGTGCCCGCAACGAACAAGGTCAGGGACAGGTGCTGCTCTATCGCGGCGAGAGCCTGCGCGAGTGGACGTTCGACCGCGTGCTGGCGGAGAGCGACGGCGCGCTGGGTTACATGTGGGAGTGCCCGGACTTCTTCCCGCTGGGCGACGAGTGGCTGCTGATGTTCTCGCCGCAGGGCGTCTCGCCGAACGGTTATCACTATCGCAATTTATTCCAGAGCGGCTGTCTGCGCGGCCACTGGCGGCCGGGAGATGATTTCGACATCACGGAGCCGTTCGCTGAGGTGGACCTCGGCCATGACTTCTATGCGCCGCAGTCGTTTCTGGCCGCTGACGGTCGCCGAATTGTTCTGGGATGGATGGATATGTGGGAGTCGCCGATGCCCTCGCAGCGTGATCACTGGGCGGGCTGCATGACGCTGCCCCGGGAGCTGAGCCTCGAAGACGGGCAGCTGCGGGTGCGCCCGGTACGGGAGGTCGAGTCGCTGCGGCGCGACGGACGGGTTATCGAACCGCAATGGATCGACTCGCAGCCGCAGCCGCTAGCGGAACATAGCGATGTGCGGGAGCTGATGTTGCGCTGGGATCTGAACGACAGCACCGCCGAACGTTATGGTCTGATGCTCGGGGAGGGTATGCGCCTGTTTGTGGACACGCAGTCCGGGCGTCTGGTGCTGGAGCGCAATTACCCCGAATATGGCCTGAGCGGCTATCGCAGCGCGCCGTTGCCGGCGCAGTCCGAGCTATCGCTGCGGATTTTCATCGATCGCTCCTCGATAGAAGTCTTTGTCGGAGAGGGGGAACGCTGCCTGAGTTCGCGCATCTACCCGCAGCCGGACCGGCGTGAGCTACGACTGTTCGCCGATCATGGACGTGCGCATCTCGTCGGGGGAGACAACTGGTCTCTGCTAGGGGGGTAACGGTCTGAAGGGCGTCGGGCGTGTGGCCCACGCTGCGGTTCTTTCAGCTTCGGGAAAGGGAACCGGTTTTCAGGTGCCCGCCGGGCTGACCCTCACGATCCGCGCCGATAAACCCGTTAAGATCTTATCCAATGACCAGAAGAGGGCCAATCTGTTTTATACTCCCCCGCTGCACCCCGTTGTTTTTGCCGCGCTGCGGCGAGGGTGGGGGAAAGACGGCGCGTCGGCCCCACCCACGACTTAATCACTGGATAATCATTACCCATGCTCAGCTACCGCCACAGTTTTCACGCCGGCAATCACGCCGACGTGCTCAAGCACACCGTTCAAAGCCTGATCCTCAGCGCTCTGGCGGAGAAAGATAAACCGTTCCTGTACCTCGATACGCACGCCGGGGCAGGTCGCTACAAGCTGCAAAGCGAACACGCCGAGCGCACAGCCGAATATCAGGCGGGGATTGCCCGCATCTGGCAGCGGGACGACGTGCCTGACGAGCTGGAAGCCTATATGCAGGTGGTGCGTAACTACAACCCGCAGGGGCAGCTGCGTTACTACCCCGGCTCCCCGCTGGTCGCCCGTCATCTGCTGCGCGATCATGACCGCCTGAGTCTGAGCGAACTGCACCCGAGCGACTTCCCGCTGCTGCGTCAGGAGTTCCAGCGCGACAACCGCGCTCGCGTAGTGCGTGAAGACGGCTATCAGCAGCTGAAAGCCCAACTGCCGCCGCCGTCCCGCCGCGGGCTGGTGCTGATCGACCCGCCTTACGAGCTAAAAAGCGATTATCAGGCGGTGGTGAAAGGCATTCAGGAGGGCTACCGCCGCTTCGCCACCGGCGTGTATGCGCTGTGGTACCCGGTCGTATTGCGTCAGCAGATTAAACGGCTGCTGAAAGATCTGGAAGCGACCGGCATCCGCCGGATCCTGCAAATCGAACTGGCTGTGCTGCCGGACAGCGATCGCCACGGCATGACCGCCTCCGGCATGATCGTCATCAACCCGCCGTGGAAGCTGGAAGCGCAGATGAAAAGCGTGCTGCCGTGGCTGCATCAAGTGCTGGTGCCGGAAGGCACCGGGCACACGCGCGTAGAATGGGTCGTGCCGGAGTAACCTCGGCTGAGCCAATGCGCTGCGGGGCAATGGCGGTGAATCACACCCGAAAGCTCCCCAAGTCGGTGGCCATTTCCGTGGCCGGGAAAATCGCGCGGCACTCCGCCAGCAGCCGTTCGTTGTCTTCCTGACCGTATCGCGCGCTGATATGGGTGATAATCAAGCGTTTTGCGCCCGCGTCACGGGCCAGCGTCGCCGCCTGTTCCGTCGTGGAATGGCCGCGCTCGCTGGCGCGATCGGCCATACTGGCTTCCACCGTCGCTTCGTGCACCATCACATCCACCCCGGCGGCCAGCAAGCATCCCGCCTCCGAGGGGCGAGTATCGCCGAATATCGCGAGCGAACGGCCCGGCGTGGACGGTCCGAGGTAATCGGCGCCGTTTAAGATACGTCCATCCTCCAGCGTGACGGACTCGCCGCGCTTCAGTGTCTGAAACCATGAACCGGGGCGAATGCCCTCTTCCATCAGCCGCTCCACATCCAGCGCGCCGGGTTTGGGCCGCTCGTCGATGCGATAGCCGACGCAGGTTAACGTATGCGACATCGGATAGGCCGTCACCACGCGGTGTTCGTCCTCGCAAACCGGCCCGGAGGTGACCTCGACTACCTCCATTGGATAGGTGAGATAAGAGCCGCTCAGGCTCAGCGCATTGTCGACAAACGTTTTCAGGCCGGCGGGACCGTAGAGCGTCAGCGGCGCCTGACAACCGGCCATAGAGCGGGAGCACAGCAGGCCGGGCAGGCCAAACAGGTGGTCGCCATGCAGGTGCGTGATGAAAATTTTCTCGATCTTGCTGGCGCTTAAACGCGTATGCAGTATCTGATGCTGCGTGCCTTCTCCGCAGTCAAACAGCCAGAAGGCGGGGCGCGGGCCTTGCAGGTCCAGCGCCAGGCTGGCCACGTTGCGCGCTTTCGTCGGGACGCCTGCGCTGGTGCCCAAAAATATCAGTTCCATGGTGAAACACTCCGATCAATTAACGGTGTTTGACGTCATCCCAGCGTAAAGCGAACCGCGCCAGATACTTGCGCAGCCGGTCGGCGTCATTCGGCTGTTTTTTCTGCTGGCGAGAGACGGCGAAGAGCTGGCGGCCCGCTTCCGACAGGCTGCTGGCCTGACGGCAAACGTTCAGCACGCTTTCCAACTGGAGGCGGTCAAACAGATCGCATTCGCCGACGCTCTCAGGCAGCGGCGCGCTTGGGGCATCGCCGGGCGCCCACTGCCGCTGGAGACGCAGAATCTCTTCATCGACCAGCGCGCGTGTAATGCGGCCATTATCCGCTAATGTCGCCATTCTGACGACGCTGGCGCCCAATTCTCTAAAATTGCCGCGCCACGGGGCCTGCGGCGAGCAGGCGAACCCCAGAAAGCGCTGGCGCGCTTCACGGTCGAAACGGACTTGCAGCTGCTGGGTCTCTGCAAAGCGCTGTAGCTCAAAGTCGATATTAGGCTCGATATCTTCACGCCGCTCGGCCAGTCCCGGAAGGGGAAAGGTCCACATGTTGATGCGCGCGTAGAGATCGTCACGGAAACGGCCAGCCGCGACCCAGCGTGGCATATCGCGATGCGTACCGGCGATCAGTTGAAAATCGCTGCTGACTTCCTTATCCGAGCCGAAGGGAAAAAAAGTTTTCTCTTCAATCGCTTTCAGCAGCATGGCCTGTTCATCCAGCCCCAGCTCGCCGATTTCATCCAGAAACAGGATGCCGCCGTCCGCTTCCCTCAGCAGCCCGGTGCGCGCCTGCTGGGCGCCGGTAAAAGCCCCGCGAGCGTGCCCAAACAGCGTTGACATCGCATTGTCTCCCCGCAGCGTAGCGCAGTTAACGGCGACAAAGCGCCCGGAAACCTGATGGCGCGCGGCTTTTAATTCATAGATCCGCCGGGCCAGAAAGGATTTTCCCGCGCCGGTCGGACCGGTGAGCAGCAACGGTGCGGAGGAGCGCAGCGCGACGCGTTCGATTTGGTCGATCAACGCGTTGTACGCCGGATTCCGTGTCGCAATACCCGCTTTTAAAAACGAAGTCGAAGCCTGCTGCTCACGCTGAAAACGGCTCGTCAACGTGGCGTAGCGACTGAGATCGAGATCGATAATCGAATAAACGCCAGCGGGAGAAGGCGAGCCTTCTTTACGGGAGGCCGGACTGGTCTGCAACAGGCTGGCAGGCAGGTAGCGGGCCTCCGTCAGCAGAAACCAACAGATCTGTGCGACGTGGGTGCCGGTGGTGATGTGCACCAGATACTCTTCGTTTTCCGTGTCGAACGAATAACGGGCGGCGAAGTCAAGGTACGTGGTATAGACCTCCTCGAAATCCCAGGCATCCTGCAAATCGATGGCATGCAGACGCACCTCCGTGCCGGGCGAAAGCGCGTTGATATCCGCTTGAACCTGTTCCGCCAGACCGCTATTGCGCGGTTGGTACAGTAACTCCAGCCGGTCCACCGGCATGTCCGGTTGTTGGCATAGCGCGACGGTTGGCCGCCATTTGCTCCAGCGGTTGGCCCGTTTGCCGCGTTTATCCAATACGGTGCCTAGCGTGCCAATCACCACTCTACGTTTCATGTTTATCCTAATTTATAAATCCTTAGCTATAAGGATAATTCATCCGGGTTGTCCCGAACAGCACGACACGAGAAAAACAAAATAAAAACTCAATATTATCAGTATATTGAGTTTTTATTTTGCGGTTTCCTTCCTGTTGGCACGCATCTCGCAATACCTTTCCCGTCGATTCGCCAGTTTGCAGTGGTTCAGCACCACGCCGGCATTCAAGGAGCGGCTTCGTACCGCTTTCCTGTGGATGTTCCGTCAGGCATCGCAGACGCAATGAAAGGTTAACTCGGGTTCGAATCCCGAATATCGCACCTCGATATTGATAATGAAAAATAACCCTCCCGCCACCGGGACATTGACGGTGGCCTCACGGGAGACCGACCGACGCGCCGGGCGGCAGGCAGAAGGCTAACGCGTTCCATCAGGAACCCGTGCGCTTTCCCCCTGCGGCTTCGCCCCGACGTCCGTCTTCACGTGTGCCGGAGGGATCATCAGGAGAAAGAGATTCATGTTTAAGACCATCACCATTCGTAAAGGTCAGTTGGGTTTGGTAAGCCAAGACGGCGATTACCTGCGGGTATTGGAAGCGGGTCGACACCGGCTTTCCCGTTGGTTCAACCGACAGAAAATCGACATTATTTCTTTGGATGGGGCTGAAGTGCTGGCGCCGCTGGACGACTATCTGCGCCAGTACCATCCGGAGTGGGTAAAACAGTATTGCCTGGACGTCGTGTTGCCGGAAGAGGCGATCGGGCTTCGCTACGATCACGATGTGTTGCAGGAAATCTTGCCGCCTGCCACGCGCCGACTTTACTGGCGTAAGGACGAGCATCAGCGCGTCGATCAGGTAAAAACCGACGACATCCGGGTGCCGGATGCGCTGGTGTCCGCCCTGTTGCAGCCGACGCTGCGTCAGCGACAGGTCATTGGGCATGCTGGCGTCTTGCTGGCGCAGGTTCCGGCCTGGCATTTGGGCCTTTTAAAAGTAGATGGCGCGGCGCAGGAACTGTTGCCGCCGGGCGTCAGCGGCTACTGGCGTTTTAATCACTGCGTGGAAGTGGAGCTGGTGGACACCCGCCAGCAGGCGCTGGAGGTGAGCGGGCAGGAGATTTTGACGCGCGATAAGGTCAATCTTCGGCTGAATCTGGTGGCCAACTGGCGCTACAGCGACATTTTGACGGCGTACGGTCAGTTAACGAAACCGGTGGATTCGCTTTACCGCGAACTGCAATTTGCGTTGCGTGAAGCCGTGGGCACTCGCACGCTGGATGAGCTGCTGGAAAACAAGCACACCATCGATGAACGGGTGAATGCCCTGGTCTGTGAAAAAATGGCCGGTTACGGCATCGACGTCGTTTCGCTGGGCGTGAAGGACATCGTGCTGCCGGGCGATATGAAAACCATTTTGTCTCAGGTAGTGGAAGCGGAAAAGGCGGCGCAGGCCAACGTGATACGACGCCGGGAAGAGACGTCGGCGACGCGTTCCCTGCTGAATACCGCCAAAGTGATGGAAAACAACCCGGTCGCCCTGCGGTTGAAAGAGCTGGAAACGCTGGAACGGGTGGCGGAACGCATTGATAAGATTTCCGTGTTCGGCGGATTGGATCAGGTGTTGAACGGATTGGTGAATTTAAAGGGCGCATAGCGTGCTGCGGGGCAGCGGCGATATGTCGAAAAGGAGAGCAGGGATATGACAGTAGTACCTCAGGGCGTTAGCGAAAAAATGAAACACCAAATCAAAGCGGCGCTGGACGAAGTGGAAAAGGAATTTGATGTCCGCATCCTGTACGCCTGCGAGTCCGGCAGCCGCGGCTGGGGATTCGCCTCGCCGGACAGTGATTATGATGTCCGATTCATCTACGTTCATCCGCCGGAGTGGTATCTGCGGGTTGAGCCGCAGCGTGATGTGATCGAACGTCCGCTGACGTCGGAGTTGGACGTGTGCGGTTGGGAATGGCGAAAGGCGTTGGCGCTATTGAACCGGGGCAACCCCACGCTGATCGAATGGCTGGACTCACCCGTGATCTACCGACAGGACGATGTCGCGACAGACCGGCTGCGCCAGTTAATCCCCGGCTGTTTTTCCGCGCTCAAGGCAAGTCATCATTACCTCTCCATTGCGCGTAAGAACTTTCGTACCTATTTGCAGGATGAGCGCGTGCGGCTGAAAAAGTACTTTTACGTCCTGCGCTCGCTGCTGGCGGTGCAGTGGATTGCCGAAGGGAAAGGGGCGCCGCCCATGCAGTTCGAGGTGTTGCTGAACGCGATGGTGACCGATCCGGCGTTGCTGGCGGAGGTTCGCGCGCTGTTGAAACTGAAATGCAGCGCGGTGGAAACGGATATGGTCGAGCGGCAACCGCATATCCATGCGTTTATCGCACGGTCGCTGGAGACCGCGATAGTCACATCGCAACCGGCAAAGGATGAACGCATCAATGCCGCGTTGGATCGCCTGCTGTTCGAAACCGTGATGACAGGCGTTTGACGTTGCGCGAGGCCCCGTAAGGCGGCCTCGCCTATTGCACTGATTTCAAAAATCTCCCCAAGGCGCTCGGCGTTTCTGACTACAATCATGCTGCGATCTTTGCCGGAATCAGATCTCTGGCGTTACACTCTCTATAACTTTTCATTCACACAACCTGGATTTCCCAATGACTAAACATTATGACTATCTCGCCATTGGCGGCGGCAGCGGCGGCATTGCCTCCATTAACCGTGCGGCCATGTACGGCAAGAAATGCGCGTTGATTGAAGCCAAATATCTGGGCGGGACCTGTGTGAACGTGGGCTGCGTACCGAAAAAGGTGATGTGGCATGCGGCGCAGATCGCCGAGGCTATCCATAACTACGGCCCTGACTATGGTTTTGACGTCACGGTTAACGGCTTCAACTGGGACACGCTGGTGAAAAACCGCAGTGCCTATATTGACCGTATTCATCACTCTTATGACAACGTGCTGGGTAAGAACCAGGTTGAGGTGATCCGTGGTTTTGCCCGATTTGTGGATGCGCACACGGTGGAAGTGAACGGCGAGGAGATCACCGCCGACCATATTCTGATCGCCACCGGCGGCCGTCCGACGTTGCCGGATGTGCCCGGTGCCGAATATGGCATTAACTCCGACGGGTTCTTTGAACTGGATGCGCTGCCGCGTCGCGTCGCCGTTGTCGGCGCAGGCTACATCGCCGTGGAAATCGCCGGCGTGCTGAACGCGCTGGGGGCGGAAACTCACCTGTTCGTACGTAAACATGCGCCGCTGCGCCAGTTCGACCCGCTGATTGTGGATACGCTGGTGGAAGTCATGAAGGCCGAAGGCCCGTCGCTGCACACGGAGTCGACGCCTAAAGCGGTGGTAAAAAATGCCGACGGCAGCCTGACGTTGCAGCTGGAAGACGGCAAATCGCAGACGGTGGACTGCCTGATTTGGGCCATTGGGCGTCAACCCGCCACCGATAACCTCAACCTTCAGGCGGCGGGCGTCGCGCTGGACGATCGCGGCTATGTGCAGGTCGATAAATTCCAGAACACCAACGTTTCCGGCATTTACGCCGTGGGCGACAACACCGGCGCGGTGGAGCTGACGCCGGTCGCGGTGGCGGCGGGGCGTCGTCTGTCGGAGCGCCTGTTCAACAACAAGCCGAACGAGCACTTGGACTACACCAACATTCCTACCGTGGTATTCAGCCACCCGCCTATCGGCACCGTCGGGTTGACTGAACCGCAGGCGCGCGAGAAGTACGGCGACGAGCAGGTCAATGTCTATCAATCTTCCTTCACCGCGATGTACACCGCCGTCACGCAGCACCGTCAGCCGTGCCGCATGAAATTGGTGTGTGTCGGTCCGGAAGAGAAAGTGGTGGGCGTTCACGGCATCGGTTTCGGCGTGGATGAAATGCTACAGGGCTTCGCCGTCGCGGTGAAAATGGGGGCCACCAAGCAAGATTTCGACAACACTGTCGCCATTCATCCGACCGGGGCGGAAGAGTTCGTCACCATGCGCTAACAAAACGCCGCGCGTCAGGCGCTGACGACGACTTCGTCATCATCAAAGCCGGGCTTCAGCGCCCGGCTTTTTGCCACCAAGACCGTGTAAAAATGCGGTTCTCGCCGTGTTGTGCAATGCTTTATCCCGTTTGGGATTTCAATGTTCGGGGAGAACGACGCGTCTGCCGATCACGCGCGTGATTGCCATGTCATCACTATCAGGGAGACCGGGATCTCATGCCCATGCTTTTTCTTTTCTACGTCGGCGGTAGCGCGCCAGGCGCCAATATCGAATTGCACGATGTTCAGTTTGCCGCGGTAAACCAACCGGAAGAGGCTTTCCCCCTCCTTAAGGCAGCCTGGTTCGGCGACAAAAAACAGATCCACGTCGACAGCTACACGCCGATTCCGTGGGCCAACGGCTATGACATCACGCTGAGCAAGACGCCCTCGACATCGACTCAGCGGCTCTGGTTCATCAATATGGGCGGCTACCTGCCGGGCGAGCCTGCGGAATTGCACCAGTTCGGCTTGTTTGTCGCCCCGACGGCGGATGAGGCGAAGATGCAGGCCAAAAAAGTCCTGTTGCAAGACACGTTCAAACAGCACAAAGACGACCTGCGGGATGTGGATGATTGCCTGCTGCTGCAACAGCTGAACGGATGGCATATCCATCTGACGCCCAACGCGCACGGCACCCCTGCCGCTCCGCTCTGGCAGGGGTATCTGCCGATTTAATACCCGATGCTGGCGCAGGCTAGAACGACTTGCGCAGGAGGGTTTTTTATCGTGGAGGATCTGCACATCTGCCTGTGCTATGACCCTCAAGGTGGGGCAGCGTTGATAGGGTGTGATGCGTTTGCGAAAAGCGGGATGATTCAGTTTTTTTTGAACTTAATCAGCCGGTTAACATGGCGGTAGAGCCGGGCTGCTCGGGCGGTGATGCGTATTATGTCTTCATGGAAAGGGAGCGGCGCAGACTGACACTGTCCACGCCGCCTGCGGCATGCTTAGTGGAACAGCGTAACCACGTTGCCGAGAATGATCCCCACAATGCCGAAGTCAGCGTCGCCGAAGGTGGTGGCCGCCAGGCCCAGCGAACCCATCAGCGGCAGCAGAATCGCGGGCAGGAAGGAGATCAGCAAACCTTGTACGAAGGCGCCGATCACCGCGCCGCGGCGTCCGCCCGTGATGTTGCCGTAAATTCCGGCGGTCGCGCCGCAGAAGAAGTGCGGGACCAGCCCGGGGACGATCACGCTCAGGCCGAACAGCGGGCAGAGGAACATGCTGATCAGACCGGCCAGGAAGCTACACAGGAAACCGATAATTACGGCGTTCGGCGCGAACGGGAACACGGTCGGGCAGTCCAGCGCGGGCTTGGCGTCTTTCACCAGTTTGTCCGCAATGCCCTTAAACGCGGGCACGATTTCCGCAATCACCATCCGCACCCCGGCCAGAATGACGTAGACCCCGGCGGCGAAGGTGATGGACTGAATAATGGCGAAGATCAGGTAATTCTGTCCGCCGCTCACCTGGCTTTCGGTGTACGCCTTGCCCGCAAACAGCGTCAGCACAATGAACAGAATCATCATGGTCAGCGAAATCGCTACCGAAGAGTCGCGCAGGAAGTTCAGGGTTTTCGGCACCTTCAGCTCTTCCGTGGACGGGCTGCCTTTTCCGACGACCTTACCCACCAGCGCGGCCAGCAGATAACCGGCGGAGCCGAAGTGGCCGATAGCCAAATCATCCGACTGGGTGATTTTTCGGGTAAAGGGCTGCAAGATGGCCGGGCTGATAACCATCAGCGCGCCGAGAATCAAAGCGCCTGTGGCGATCAGGCTGATGCCGCGCATCCCGCCGGTGGACAGAATCACCGCCAGCATCGCCGCCATATACAGCGTGTGGTGGCCGGTCAGGAAGATATATTTCAGCGGCGTAATCCGCGCCAGAATAATGTTCACGATCATGCCGAAGACCATGATCATGGCGGTTTCCGTGCCGAAATTGGCCTGCGCCAGCGCCGCCACCACGTCGTTGTTGGGGACGACGCCGTGCATATTAAAGGAGTGCGTGAACAGCTGACTGAACACCGTCAGCGTGGAGGCAATGACATTGGCCCCGGCGATGAGAATCAAAAATCCCATGATGGTTTTCAGCGTGCCGGAAACCACCTCAGAGAACGGTTTCTTTTGCAGCATCAGCCCCAACAGGGAAAACAGCCCTACCAGGATAGCGGGCGTACCCAGCACATCCTTCATAATAAACTGCAACATAAGCGACTCCGTTAGCGCGACTGGGCGCGCCGTTACAGGTTGGCAGCCAGAATTTCTCTGATCTGGTTGTTATCCAACAGGTTGGTCAGGCCGAATATTTGGGCGTCGGAGCCTTGTATCTGTTCCACGATGTCCTTGGCGCCCAGAATGATATCCGGGTGTTCCGACTTGGCGGAGGTCAGATCGGTATGGCTCACTTCTGCTTCCTTACCCATTTCCGCCAGAAGTTTTTTGACGTTCATTTCGACAATAAAGCTGCTGCCTAGCCCGTTGCCGCACACAATAAGGATCTTTTTCATCACAAGCCTCGTCTCAATAGTTTTCGATAACCGCCTGAATAGCGGGAAGGGAAGAGGCGGTCAGCAGCTGTTGCAGACTTTCTTCGTCGCTGAACAGCGCCGCCAGCTCGGTAATCATCCTGATGTGTTCGTCTCCAGATAAGGCGCACAGCATGATCACGACCGTCACCGGATCGTTTTCCGCCGATTCGAAATTCACCCCCTTGCGGATACACAGCAAGGACAGCCCGTTCTTGCGGGCGCCCTGCTCGGGCCGCGCGTGGGGCAGCGCCAGTCCGGGCGCGATCACATAGTAGGGGCCTGACGTCTGATGGGTCGCGACAATCGCCTCGATATAGTCCTGAGTGATCGCGTCGTCGGCCAGCAGCGGTTCCGCCGCCAGCATGAGAGCCTCCTGCCAGTGGGAAACACGGTCCACGATGTGAATGGTCTTGGGCGTCAGCCATGTAGCGAGCATGTCTACCTCTTGACTCTGGGAAGGGGTGACTCAATGTAGGTGAAATATCGACCACCTTTCTGTGATAGGTTTCGCAAAGTTAGCGCTAACATTGTGGGGAAGAGGCGAATAATGCGCGTAGTGAGACGTCGCTGACGAATGTGACGACCAGGCCGGTTATCTCGCCCGTAGCGGTGTTACCCTAAGACCGAGCGCATCGGATTGAGGGGGCATTTCGGTTCCCAAGGGCGGCGAAGCGGCAACGACGGCGGACGAGAAAAGGGAGGCGGTAAGGATGAGAGAAAAGCGGCGACGTAACACCGGGAAGAGCACGCTGGCCGATGTCGCCCGGCGGGTGGGCGTCAGCGCGATGACGGCGTCCCGGGCGCTGCGGATGCCGGAGAAAGTCTCGCCCGTGCTGCGCGAGAAAATCGCGACGGCGATCGCGGAGTTGGATTACGTGCCTAATCTGGCGGCGAGCGCGCTGGCTTCCGCCACGTCGCGACTGATCCTCATGGTGGTGCCCTCGTTCGCTACGCCAGGATGCGCGCAGGTGTCGGAAGCACTGCAAGCGGTCCTGAAAGAAGCGGAGTACAGCATGATGCTGGTCGAGGCGAACCACTCCGCCAGCGGCGAACGACAGCTCATCGAACGCCTGCTCGCTTACCATCCTGCCGCGATGGTGCATTTCAACTTTGACAGCACGGACGAAGGACGCCGACTGCTGATCAATGCCGGACTGCCGGTGATGCAGGTGGGAGCACTCCCTGCGCAGCCGCTGAATGTCGGCGTGGGCGTCGACTATGCAGAGGCGGTGGCGGCGCTGGCGCATCAACTGTCGCAGAGCGGCTACCGGCATCTGGGATTGTTGTGCAGCCAGACCAGCCCGACGATCCTCAAACAAATCATGCACGGCTGGCACAGCGCGATGCTGGCCGTCAATCATTCGCCGCATCGGGTTATCGCCGCCACGGAGCCGCCGACGTTCGCCACCGGTCATCAGCGGCTGCCGGAAATCCGCATGACCTGGCCGGAGCTGGACGCGCTGATCTGTACCACGGACGAAGTCGCCTGCGGAGTGATCATGGCCTGCCATGCGGAAGGGGTGGATGTGCCCAGCCAGCTGGCGGTGGCCAGCATCGGCGGCGGCGACCTTTCCGCCGTGTGCTCGCCGCCGCTCACCACGGTCGCGCTGCCGTATCGACAGATGGGCCGGTTGGCGGGTGAACAGCTGCTGGCGGCGTTGGCGGGGGAGGAGGTTGAGGCGAGGCAGCCGCTTCCGGCCTCGTTGGTGGTACGGGCCAGCACCCGCCAACGCTAGACGATGCGCTGTCTGGCATTGGCGGGCCGGGCGTCGATTAAGCGACGTTGAACTCGCCGCTGGCAATCAGAAAGTCGATCAGCGCGGTCAGTTTTTTCACATCGTCGAGCGCGATGTTATGGAACAGGGCGATACGCAGCTGGTTGCGTCCCAGCGCCCGATACCCCTCAATGCCATGCACCAGCCCTTGCTCGTCCAGATAGCGGGTCAGCTTATCGACGGAGACGGCGTCCGCCACGTCGATCGCCGCGACGGTGGTGGAGCGGAAAGCAGGATCTTCCACGTAAGGCGTCAGATAGTCTCTGTCGGTGGCCCACTGATACAGATGCTCCGCCTTGGCGGCGGCCTGACGCTGGACTTCGGCAAACCCGAGCGCGTTCATCCGCTTCAGCTGTTCGGCGAACAGAAATAACGTAACGGTCGCCGGCGTGTTGTAGGTCTGCTGCTGTTCGCTGTTGTTGAGCGCGATCTGCCAGTCGGCGAAGACGGGAATGTAGCGCGTCTTGTCGGCGGCAATTTCCGCGATCCGCGCTCTCGCTTTTGGCGACAGGATGGCGACGAACAGGCCGCCTTCGCTGGCGAAGACCTTCTGCGGGGAGAACAGGAACACGTCGACGCGCGACAGGTCGCAGGCGATCTGACCGGCGCCGCTGGTCGCATCCACGGCCAATAGACAATCATCACCCACTTCGGGCAGCGTGGTGTTCATCACGCCGGTGGAGGTCTCATTCAGCGTACAGGTCACGACGTCGGCGTCAGCGGTGCTGAACTCGTGGTGTCCTTGCCCGTAAGGCACCTCCAGGCTGGCCGCCTCAATCCACGGAATGCGCTTGGACGCTTTAAACCATTTCCCTGAGAACTCACCGCAGACGTGGTGAACGATTCGCTGCTTCACCATTCCCAGCCCGACCATATCGAACAGTAGCGTTGCGCCGCCGTTGCCCAGCACGATGCTGTAGTCGTCCGGGACGGACAGCAGGGAACGCAGTCCTTCCTGAATGTCGCCGCACAGTGCGCGAACCGGCGCTTTACGGTGGCTGGTGCCGAGCAGGTGGGGACCCTTGTCCATCAGGCGCGTTAAATCATCAAGGTGAATGAGCGAAGGGCCGCAGCCGAAGCGAGGATCGGCGGGGATAAGGGCCTCCGGAATGGTGAGCGTCATGCGTATCTCCTTAGGGAATGAGCTAATTTTTCTTTTAAATGAAGATACGCAGGATGGGCGTAAAGCGATACGGAAATTTTATCGCGGCGCAGCGGAGTCGGACGTATCCGGCTAGATTTGTGTCAAGGGGCGAGATAACCTTATCGAAACGTATTCCGTCGTGAAACCGGTACCTATTTGCGGAGACGCTGAGCGTCCATCTTATTGCTTCGCGCAGAATGCGTCTTTCTGCGCTCAGGCCTTCTCCCCGCAAGAATCGCGGCGTTTCGCTGCGCTGCCGGGTTATCGGCCAGCCATTTTCCCGCCGGGATACGCAGGCATCTAATCGGAGAATAGAAAATATGCACCAGTATGCATTGGTGGGTGACGTGGGTGGAACAAACGCCCGCCTGGCGCTTTGTCAGTTGGATGACGGGGCGATTTCGCGCAGCAAACAGTATTCGGTCAACGACTTTCCGAGCCTGGAAGCGGTGATCAACGATTTTCTGTCGGAGCATAGCGAACTCACGGTCAAAAGCGGCTGTATCGCCATTGCCTGTCCGGTCGTCGACGACTGGGTGGAGATGACCAATCATGACTGGGCCTTTTCGATAGTCAAACTGCAACAGCAGCTAGGGTTCGACCGTCTGGATGTCATCAATGATTTCACGGCGGTCAGCATGGCGATCCCGGTGCTGCGGGAAGAGGACGTGATCCAACTCGGCGGCGGTAGCGCCGAAGCGGGCAAACCCGTGGCGGTGTACGGTGCGGGAACGGGACTGGGCGTGGCTCACCTCTTGCCGGTCGCAGGTCGGTGGATTAGCCTCCCCGGCGAAGGCGGCCATGTGGACTTCGCCCCGAACAGCGAAGAAGAAGATGCCATTCTGTCCGTGCTGCGCCATGACATCGGTCACGTGTCGGCGGAACGGGTGCTTTCCGGTCCGGGTCTGGTCAATATCTACCGCGCGGTGGTGAAGTCCGACGGCCGTACGCCGGAGGAACTGAGTCCGAAGGCGGTGTCGGAGCGGGCGCTGGCGGACGACTGTCTGGATTGTCGTCGTGCGCTGTCGCTGTTTTGCGTGATGCTGGGGCGCTTCGGCGGCAATCTGGCGCTGACGATGGGGACGTTCGGCGGCGTCTATATTGCGGGGGGAATAGTGCCTCGCTTTATGGAGTTCTTCCGCCACTCCGGCTTCCGGGCGGCCTTCGAAGACAAGGGGCGCTTCAAAGACTATCTTGCGCCGATCCCGGTCTTCATGATCTCCCATAAACAGCCCGGCCTGCTGGGTGCCGGCGCCTATCTGCGTCAGCAGTTGGGCTACACCCTCTGAAGCTTGCTGGCCGCGATATCGGGGTCGCCCAACGTGCGGAAAGTTTCCGCCAAACGGGCGATGCCCGGCGCGATCTGCACCTCATCGATAGCGTGAAAGCCTAACCGGAAAAAGTTGTCTGGCGCATTGGAACCCAAAAAATGTGCCTGTCCCGGTTCAATCAACACCCCCCTATGCGCAGCCCGCCACGCCAGCTGATGCGTATCGACACCCTCCGGCGCCTGTAGCCAAAACGCGTTGGCATGTTCGCTCCCGTCCATTCGACGACAGGCGGGCAAGTCATGCTCCAGCGCTTCGTTCAACCTGTGCCACCGGCGCGCGGAGTCTTCGCGATAGCGGTGCAGATAGGCCTCGTAATAGCCCTGCGCCAGAAAATGGGCCATCTGATGTTGAATGTTGGTCGGCGGATGACGGTAGGACAGGCGACGCAGCGCCCGCAGCTCGTCAATCAGCTCCGCGGGAGCCACCAGATACCCCAGCCGTAGACCGGGCGATAGCGACTTGGACAAACTGCTGACGTAAATCACCCGGTTATGCACATCGCTGGCCTTCAGCGCGGCGCGCGGCTGCGGGTCAAGGTTGGTTTCCGAGTCGTAATCATCTTCGATAATGATCCGATCGTGCAGTCGCGCATACTCCAGCAGCCTGGTACGGCGCGCGTTGCTCATCCGAATGCCGGTGGGCGCCTGATGGCTGGGCGTGACGTAAAAGTAGTCGCAGCCGTCAGAGGCGGCGTTCAATTGCAGGCCTTCGTGGTCCAGGCTATGCGGCACGATCTGCGCGCCCTGGAGCGCAAAGGTGTTCACCGCTTCGCGAAAAACAGGATTCTCCACCGCCACACGCGTGCGGTGGTTAAACAGCAGCTGCGACAGCAGCGAAAGCGCGTTTTGCGAGCCGAGGGTGATCAGGATTTCATCGGCTTGGGCGATGATGCCGCGCTTGGGCAAAATCCGCTGTCGAACCTGTTCAATCAGCAGCGGCACGTCCTGATCGATATGGTCGTACAGCCAGCGATGGTCGCGGTGCAGGCCGGTGATGCGACGGGTGGTTTCACGCCACTGTTCGAGCGGAAAAAGTTGGGTATTCGGCTGGCCGTAGATAAACGGGAAGGGGTAGTCCATCCAGAGCGCCGGTTTCATGATGGCGAAAAAACCGCTTGGGCTGACGTTGAGCCGTTTGCTCCAGTCAGGCGACTGCTGTATTTCGTCAGGGGGCGTCTGTTGGCGGCGGATCTCGGCGAGCGTCTCGGGCTGGTGATAGTCCGGATGCAGAAAATAGCCGCTACGGGGGCGGCTGACCAGATAGCCGTCGTTCAGCAGGCTTTCATACACCAGCGCCACGGTGTTGCGCGAAATGGCGAGCTGGTTCGATAGCTTCCGACAAGACGGCAACGCCTCTTCAACTGGGAATACGCCCGTGAGAATGGCGTCTATCAGCTTTTCGCGCAGCTGCTCTTGCAGGCTCCGGCTGGCGACAAAATCGATATGCAGACAGCGATCGATCATCCTGTGGTCCTCATGGGTCTGAACGGCCTTAGAATGAAAGTAGCAATATCCATACCGACTCGCTCGCCGCGGCGGAGCCTGCCCGGAATTAATCGATCACGACACGTCCGTGCAGCGGCTGAGGCGGACGATTATTGTGATGATGCATGACGGCGCTAAAGCGTTGGATCTGCTGTTCGGAGACGGTTTGCGGATGTTTTAGCACCATCCAGCGCACGCCTTCGGTGCAGGGCGGGGTGGTCAGCGAGCCGCTATAGCGGTAGTAGCTCAGATTCTGCGGAAGCAGCTTACGCAGCTGAATATGGGCGGTCAGGGCGTTTTCGTGAGCCACCTCGGTCGGCATCTGCTGCCAGATTTTGTCCAGCTCCGGGTTGGGTGCGCCTAAGCGATACATGACGGCGACGACAACCGCTTCGCCCTGAGCGTTGGTATGCACGAAGTGCCCTTCAAACGGAAAGGCTTTCCCATCAATTTGATTTTCACTTGGTGAGTGAAAATGAAACTGTTGCAGGGTAAAGGCTTCGCCGTCGACCGTTAAGGTGTCGCCTTTTTTATCTTCGACTTCGATCGTATGGCCGTTATTAATCACGCGCAGGCTGTCTTCCGGACTGAAATGCAGCTGCAACGGCTTCTGATGCGTATGCTGAACGCTGGTGATATTAATGGGCGATTGATACATACCGTCGCCGCAGGTATGGAAATCAGCGCCCCAATGAGCCGGATCGTGTTCCCCTTCGTAAGACCAATGAGCATGCTCTGCGCTCAATACCGGTGATGAACAGGCCAGAAATAAGCTGGCTGTAAATAATGGGATATATTTCATTAACAACTTTAACCTTATCATAAACTTATGGGGCTAAATTATACTGCGTTGTTAATCATGGGGTTAGTGATAAATCCTTATTATTTGTATGCCCTTAAGCCAAGGGGTAAACCGCTTGAGGCAACGGGATAATGGGGACGGTAGATTTGTTCCGAGTGTGCTCTATATCCGGTAATAGTTTTGGCCGTGCTTATAGCTCTCTGGCTGTAGATCTTTATACGGACCACATTGCAAAGAGGAAATCGAGAAAGTGGCCCTAATAAGAATAGGCTGCATCAGAAAAATTATTACGATATTTAATATTACGCTCCGTGACTGAACATAATGGTTATTTCGATGGCCTATATGTTTGTTTTTATCTGAGTGCTCATAGAAATATACGCGATCTTAAGGGCCGCTAAGTGCCAGGAGCGGACGATGCTGACGTCGTTCTGTGTTAATTTAGGGTAGCAGTTCATACCCTCACAAAGGGATCTAAAAACTGGCTCATACCAAGAAAATGAGCCAGTTGAGATGATTACTTCAGTGCAGCGTTTATAGCATTTATGAGATTCGTGCAGCCTTGGATCTCATTAGCAGATAGGTCAGTGATCGAATGATTTCGAGACCATCTCAAGAAAGCCTTAGCTAATTTATACTTGGAAAAATCCTTTCCAATTTCATTTTGAAATAAATTAATAATAGGCTTACCCTCAGCACTTGCCACCGCTGTGGTTAAGTCCCAGTTTAGTTCCGACTTTGCTATATCTATTAATGTATCTCTGAGGAGATCTTCGATTTCTGCCTTTTCAATTTTAGGAACTGTAAAATCTGATGTTCGAAGGATTCTTTTATTGCTAAGGCGATGGACCAGAATTTCCTGATTTGCTGCTTGATCACCAGCATTATCTGAGTCAAGTAATGCTGCGACCTTTAAGTTGTGTGAAGTAAGAATTGTCGCGAAGTAAACGACTTTGCTTGCTGTGTTGGCTGGTACAAGCGCGATCTTTTCGTGCAGGAATGTTTTTCCTCCATCCTTAAGTAGGCCGGATATGGCTTCGACATACCAATAATCTGTCAAACCTTCTAAAATCAAATTACGCTGGTTTGCAAATAGACTCTGAGCTAAATCATACCCAAGCGCTTCCTGTAACGGTAAAAGTGCTGCAGGATCACTGGAGGACACAGTTGTGTGTACTTTCGTACCAACAGTCCTATCAGTCAGTTCAACAACTCTAACAATATCGAGTTCATCCGGGCCAACTAGAAATGGTGAATGAGTTGAGTACAAGGTCTGATTTTTATCGGCAAGTAATGAGATAGTTTTTCTAAACTCTCTTTGCTTCAGGGCATGGAGGCTAACTCCTGGCTCATCTAATAGGAGTATCGTATTCTTATGTTTACCTTTTGCCTCAGCAAAGAAAACTATGAAGAACGATACTAGCCACTGAAAACCCTCGGAGCGCTGGTCGAGTTCAACCTCAACGCCTATATTGTCTTCGACAACTACTTTAAGATATTGTCCGTCGGCAGTCAGCTTGAGCCTGCTTGCCTCTGCTTTGTTATCATCAGGATTCCATACTCTGATTACTTGCTGGGTTAATTCAACACTGGCTGCATTGAGCTCATAGCTACGCTGGTCCAGCCTTTCTCTGAAAACTTCAAGATCTGTCGAAGTGTGGCTTGGATCGGTTGCTTTTCCGAGTTCAGAAAGTTCCTGTGCAGTAAAACCAAGCAATCTGAGCAGACAACTGTTGCCGTAATCATATGCATCATCATCGAGACTATTAGATTCGAGCCGTTTAGCGAGATTTCCTAAATGGATGATAGGCTTCACTCGGAAGTAATTGCTGTAAAGTACAAATACAGGTTTATTCTGGTCTAAATATTCAAGAAAACTGCGGATGCCAATTGATAAATTCAGTTTTGACTCAATCATTTCCCAACGTTTTAATTCTTTTTCATCTTCTTCATCAATAAATGGAAGCTTTTCCTCCAGCCACTTCTTTAAAATCTCAGAGTCAGCGTTTAAATATTTATCCTGTGCCCAGCCATTCGTTATTTTACTAAGACTTTCTGAATGCGGCTTTGCTTCACCCGTAGCACTCGATCTATCTAAATGAGCAGTTAGCCTTATTAGGTCATTTTTTATATCATTATAAGTTGGAGATTCGAAACCTATTAAACTATGACTGGCATTATTGTTTAAATACCGAGTAAAAGTGTAACTGATTGAACTGCCTTTGATTTGATCTGGTGCATGCTCTAAATCAAAGTCTTCAAGGTCAAAGACTGCGGTGACGACTTTCACCTTATTCGGATCTAGATCCCCTCGGCTGATTTTTGTATATTGAGCTCTCGGGTAGTCGCGTAGGGGTTTGAATTTTTTTGTACCTACTGGTGGATTAATTTGTTGTATCGCTTGAAGAATTGCTGTTTTACCTGCTTCATTTGGGCCAACTAGAATTGTTTTAAGCCTTTCAATATCAAACTCACCGGTATCTAGGATGCTCCGATAGTTTTGCACTCGAACTTTACTTAAACGCATAGCCAATCCTTTTGAAGTGTGTGTATTAATTCTTACAGTAAAATCTTGCTTTACCCGTAATAATAAAATAAGCAGCTGAGAATTTGTCTTAATATGACGGATTAAACTGTTCAACACTGAATAGCTGCGCTTAATACCGCTAAACCTGCCGTTTACTGATAGGTGGAATGTTGCGTATGGGCAACACATTTCAAGCCCTATGCAGCACGGTCAGGCAGAGGAAACAACGCTGATACCTTGCCCTGTAAGGGGTGGCCGAAAGTGGAGCACTATTCCGCGCAGCTATCTAGTCGCTATGACTTATAGTAATTGTAATGGACAATTCAAGCTGTTGAAACCGCAGAATCGCTTTAGCTTCGATATTTTTTTAATGAGTTGATATGAATATCAATCATATGTGTCAAGGTCCGCTCCTCGCTCATAGCCGCCTGTTAATGCGGGACTGAGCGGCTGAGTACTATAAACGGTCGTTGCTTACATCATAGATGATATTATCTCGGACGTCAGTTCACTAGTTAACATTAAATCGGTAAAATATAATGACGTTAAGCTTATTAAAATATTAAAGGTATTCTTTAATTTTTCGAATGGTGATGCTTTAGAATGGGCTGGTCCGCAATAATTCACGTACTTATCATCCCAACTAAACTAATTAGCTTTCATAAAGGAACGTGATGAAAATTAATTATAAAGAAATCCTTAATAATCAACTTGATGAATTTTATAACAAGATAACTCATCTGAAGAACTTTCAGGCGGTAATCAGGGGGAATACGGCCAGTCTTTTAAGCAACTTAAGTGAGAAAAAGAAGCGTATTGAAGATAAGAAGAATGATCCTGAAATTGATGAATCCATAAAAAGCTTTTTTGGGTTACAACTACGTTGTTTTTCCTTTCCGTCCCCTTACTCAGGGATCCGTGAATTTATTGGTCATCGAAATGATGCTGTTGAGGAGCAAACCTATCTACTCTTACTTCATAAAAATAAGCAATATCAGTGGCTATTAGTAGAAGCTTACGAGGTTTTTGAAGATTTCATCAAATCGATATATGGATGTGTTGGTTATATCAATCCTTCATTTTGGCCTGCCAGTGACTTCGGGGATATTGCTATTAAAGATATTCCCTCACAGAATCTGAAGTGGTTTAATGTACAAGCAACAAAAAAGAAAAAGGCACCCAAGAGTATCTTGAATCAATTCCGAGAAAAACTACCAGCACTTGTAGATATCGAGATAAACAACAAAACGTCTACTAACTATCGGCTTGCTGTGACAATGATAGAAAATTTTAGACATGTCATTGTCCACCGAAATGGCAACTTTGGAGATAAAGAAGAATTTATTAGACAAGTTATAGCCTGTTCAGGTGTGCCTAAAAAAAATCACGAAGCAGCGATTCAGTATATCCTCAAGTACACAAGAAAATTGAAAGACGTTGATGTTATATATCTCCTTGAAAAAGAAGGGCCATATCCATTTATCTTTTATGACGTATTGGATCAACTAATAGATGTTTTACTCGCGTATGCTTTTATCATTAAATGTGAACTGGACAAATATCTATTATCAACAATAGATGATTAATAACACAAAAATTTTCTAATAAATATCATTGTGAAAATAACATTGGGATACATTTGGGAGGAACTTATTTAGTACAAAGATACAGGTTATAATTTTTAATCACCTTCAATGTATGCACCAAATATCAGGTCAAAGTCTCATCCACACAAAAACTTCAACACTATATCCCTGTCGAACCGCAACTTCCCCTCCAATAAACATCAAAACGCCGCATTAACTGTCTACACTCACCTGAAAGCTTCCCCCGCGCCATCCCATACAGCAAGGGGGAAACCCCACCGTCAGCTGGGATCGCGGTCAATAGCGAACGCGGACCAGGCCTGACGCACTGGCATCACTTCCACGCGGTTGATATTGATATGGTCCGGCAGCGTGGCGATATAGAAGATCTGCTCTGCGATATCTTCCGCCGTCAGCGGCGTGGTGTTGCGGTACAGCTGGTCGGAGGCGGCCTGATCGCCCTTGGTCCTGACCAGCGTGAATTCGGTTTCGGCGATGCCGGGGGCCAAATCGGTGACGCGCACGCCGGTGCCTTGCAGGTCGCAGCGCAGGTTATAGCTGAACTGTTTTACAAACGCCTTAGAGGCGCCGTAGACGTGGCTGCCGGGGTAAGGCCATTGGCCGGCGATGGAGCCGAGATTGATGATGCTGGCCCCTTTGCCGGTGTTGATCAGCGTCGGCAGCAGCGCGTGGGTGACGTTCACCAGCCCTTTGACGTTGGTGTCGATCATGGTGTGCCAGTCTTCCAGCGCGACCGTCTGGGAAGGCTGCGGGGCCAGCGCCAGCCCGGCGTTATTGACCAGCGTTTTCACCGCCTTGAAGTCGGCGGGCAAGTTGTCCACCAGCGCCTGAACGGCGGCGGCATCGCGGACGTCCAGCGTCGCGATATAGGTCGGCGTTTTCGGGGATAGCTCGTCGTACAGCGTTTGCAGGCGCTCCGCCCGACGCCCGGTGAGGATCAACGACCAGCCCTGCGCGGCGAAGTGGCGGGCGGCGGCCTGTCCGAATCCGGAGGTGGCGCCGGTGATAAAAACAATGTTTGGCATGAAACGTTTTCTCCCCTCAATCAAATGGTCCGTGGGCCAGCGGTGCGCGCCACGGCGAAAAAATGACTTTACGAATCCCGGCGGCGGCGTCATAGGGCCAGTTGGGAAAAAGCGCCGGGACACCTTCTGACCCGACGATTATCCGTAACTGGCTCTATCGCATCCGCCGGATTTGTTTTTAGTCTGCCAGAGAGAGAACCATCCCTATAGCCGCCGACCGTAAAAAGGGTCGCAGAGGAGGATACGAAGATGACTGCACCATCAAACGCCACGGTCCGTCAGCTCGACAGACAGTATGTTTTTCACTCCTGGTCGGCGCAGGGCGGCTTAAACCCGCTGGTGATTGCGGGCGGCGAGGGCTGCCGCCTGTGGGATTACGACGGGAAGACCTACCTGGATTTCAGCAGTCAGCTGGTGAATACCAATATCGGCGCTCAGCATCCAAAAGTCGTGGCCGCCATCAAAGCGCAGGCGGATCAGCTGACGACGATTGCGCCCGCGACGGCCAATCTGGCACGCGGCGAGGCGGCGAAACGCATTGTCTCGCTGGCGCCGGAGAACTTCAGCAAGGTGTTCTTCACCAACGCGGGTGCCGACGCCAATGAGAACGCCATTCGTATGGCACGTCTGTTCACAGGAAGGGACAAGATTCTTTCCAGCTACCGTTCCTATCACGGCAACACCGGCAGCGCGATTGGCGCCACCGGCGACTGGCGGCGGTTGCCGAACGACTATTTCCGCGGCCATATCCACTTTTTCACGCCGTACCTGTACCGCAGCGAGTTTCACGCCACCACCGAGGAAGAGGAGTGCCAGGCGGCGCTGCATCACCTGCGCCGAATTATCGAGTGCGAAGGCCCCGGCACCATCGCCGCCATTCTGCTGGAAACCATCCCCGGCACGGCGGGAATTTTGATGCCGCCGCCGGGCTATCTGGCGGGCGTGTCCGCACTGGCGCGCGAGTTCGGCATCCTCCTGATTATGGATGAGGTGATGGCCGGGTTCGGTCGTACCGGTCGCTGGTTTACCTTCGACCACTACGGCATCACGCCGGATCTGATCACCTTCGCCAAGGGCGTGAACTCCGGCTATGTGCCTGCGGGCGGGGTGATCATTTCCGATCCGATCGCTCATTTCTTCGATGACAGAGTGTTTCCCGGCGGGCTGACCTACTCCGGGCATCCGCTGGCGATGGCGGCGATTGTCGCAACGTTGGACGCGATGGTGGAAGAAGGCATTGTCGATAACGCCGCGCAGGTGGGCGAAACCGTGCTGGCACCAGGATTGCGCCATCTGGCGGAAAAATACGATATCGTCGGCGAAACGCGCGGAAAAGGCGTGTTCCACGCGCTGGAATTGGTGACCGATCCGATAGCCAAAACGCCGATGCCCGCCGACAAAATGGCGCAGCTCAAGGCCGACCTGTACGCGCGCGGCTTGCTCGGTTTTCTGGCTGAAAACCGCGTACACGTTGTGCCGCCGTGCGTGGTGACGGCCAACGAGGCCCGGCAGGGGCTGGCGATTATTGACGACGCGCTCGCCGCACTGACCGCAACCCTCGACTGATCTCTACCGCTTATCCCGCTGCTGCGTCGCAGCGGGGTATTCCGGCTTCCCGCACCGTGTTCTCTTGCTCTATATCAACGCAAATGTGCCGCTATTTGCACCAATTTAGCCATAAATTATCGATATATTGCCGACAACGTCAGCAATCCTGCGTGTTTCGTAAGGTTATCCGGCGTGGAGAGATAATGGCACGGAAATCGCATGCATTCGCAGTGGAAAAGCTAACCACCCGGTCAACATTGCCAGAGGGAGAACCGCCATGAGCCAATTTCTGTCCGCTGAGGAACCCTCCGTTTTGACGCTGAAGTCCGCGACGGCCAGACCCGCCGTGGTGGTGCGCGACGCCAACATCATCTATCCCTCGGTCGATCGGCCAGTGCATGCGCTAAAAGATATCAATCTGACCATCCGGCAAGGCGAGTTTGTGTCGTTTATCGGGCCGTCCGGCTGTGGGAAAACCACGTTGCTGCGCGCCATCGCCGATCTGGAACCGTTGACTTCCGGCGAAGTGCGGGTCAACGACATGACGCCTTCCGAGGCGCGGCAGGCAGGCGCCTACGGCTACGTGTTCCAGTCGCCGGTGCTGCTGCCCTGGCGCACGGTGCTGGCGAATGTAATGCTGCCGCTGCAAATCCAGGGACGTCCGCCCGTCCAGAGCGAGGCCATCGCGCTTGAACAGCTGGCGCGGGTCGGGCTGGCGGGTTTCGAGAAGAAATTTCCGTGGCAGTTGTCCGGCGGGATGCAGCAGCGCGTCTCCATCGCCCGCGCGTTAGGGTTCTCACCGCAGATCCTGATGATGGATGAGCCGTTCGGCGCGCTGGACGAACTGACGCGCGACAACCTCAACCAGCAGCTACAGCAGCTGTGGTACGCCGAACAGCGCACGATGGTCTTCGTTACCCACTCGATCGCGGAAGCGGTCTATCTCTCTACCCGCATCGTCGTGATGTCGCCGCGTCCCGGCCGCATCGTCAACGTGCTGACGTCGCCGCTGCCGCCTGAGCGAGATCTGTCGCTGCGCGACACGCCTGAATTTATTCGTCTGGCGCAAGAGGTGCGGGAAGCGTTGGTGGAGGGGCACCATGAACATTAACGCGTTGCGTTATCACGCGCTGCCGATAGGCGTGGTTCTGGTCGCCGCCGTGATCAGCTGGTATCTGCTCGCCATCGTCCTCAATGCGCCGGGCGCGATTGAACGCACGCTGGCGCCGAAGGGCGACTGGGTCTGGCGCGATCTGGTGAGCGTCACGTTGTCCATGTCGCGTCCGGTGCTGCCCGCACCGCATCAAATCATCGCGGATATCTGGACCAGCCTGACGCGCTGGCCGGTCACTTCGCCGCGCAACCTGCTGCTCCACACCTGGGTCACGGCCAGCGCCGCGCTGACCGGCTTTGCGATGGGGATCGTGCTGGGCATGGTGCTTGCGGTGTGTATCGTCCACTCCCGTACGCTCGATAAAGCGCTGCTGCCGTGGATTGTGGCGTCGCAAACCGTGCCCGTGCTGGCCATCGCGCCCATCGTGCTGATTATTTTGGGCAGCATGGGGATGACGGGACTGCTGCCGAAAGCCGTCATCGCCATGTACCTGTGCTTTTTCCCGGTGACGATCGCCGCCGTTCAGGGACTGCGGTCGCCGCAGAAAATGGAGATGGAGCTGGTGCGCACCTATGCCGCCAGCCGGGTCGACACCTTTTGGATGGTGCGGCTGCCGTCGTCGCTGCCGTATTTGTTTCCCGCCTTTCGCGTCGCCATTGCCAGCGGGCTGGTGGGTACGATGGTCGCCGAGCTGCCGACCGGCGCGCAGGCCGGACTGGGCGCACGTTTGCTGACCGGTTCTTACTACGGCAACACCATCCAGATCTGGTCGGCGCTGGTCATGGCGTCTTTGCTAGGACTGGCGCTGACGGCGTTGGTCGGCCAGACAGAGCGTCTGGTGATGACGTCGCGCAAGGGGGGACGATGAAAGCCAAAGCGATATCAGGCGTGGTGATGCTGGTCGCCGCGCTGACGATGGTGCTGTTGGCGTTCAGTCAATGGCTGATGACCGGCGATGTCGCCGACCGTTACCTTCTGCTCGGCGTGATCGTGTTTGCGCTGACTGGCGTGCTGCTGGGACTTTCTCCGTCATCGTCGCTGTGGCGCTGGCTGCTGCTGATGGTGCCTGTCGAGGGCGCGGCGGGCTGGCTTATCGTCCAAGGCGGCGGCGGTGCCGCCTACTGGCTTGCGCTGACGGCGGTCGCGTTGCTGGCGTGTTTAAGCGTACAGCGGCTGGCGGGCGTCAGCGACGTCGCCCTACCGTCCAGTCTGGTGGCGACGCTGTTTGGCCTGTGGGTGCTCTACTTCTGGCAACTGCTGGTGACCGTATTCGCCGTGCCGCAGGTGCTGCTGCCCACGCCGCTGGATATTGCGCGTGCGCTGTATGAGGGCGCGGATCTGCTGGCGGGCGACGTGATGCAGACGGTAGTGAAATCGGTGCTGATTGGCTATGCGCTGGGCTGCGGACTGGGTTTCCTCGTCGCCCTGATGATCGACCGGCTGCCGTTTTTACAACGCGGGCTGCTGCCGCTGGCCAATCTGACCAGCACTATTCCGCTGGTGGGCGTTGCGCCTATCGCCGTGATGTGGTTCGGCTTCGACTGGCCTTCGAAGGCGGCGGTGATCGTGCTGGTGACGTTCTTCCCGGCGCTGGTCAGCACACTGGCGGGGCTGCAGGCCAGCGGGAAAATGGAGCGTGAGCTGATGTATTGCTACGCCGCGAGTCCGCGTCAGACGCTGTTTTCATTGCGTTTGCCCGCCGCGCTGCCGTTCATTTTCGGCGCGCTGAAGGTGAATGCCACGCTGGCGCTGATCAGTGCGATTGTGGCGGAATTTTTCGGCTCGCCGACGGCCGGACTGGGGTTCCGCATCTCGACGGAGGCGGCGCGCATGCATATGGCGACCGTTTGGGCGGCGATTGTCGTGGCGTCGGTCGTCGGGTCGCTGGCGTATGCTCTGCTGGTCAGGCTGGAGAAAAAAATCAATTTCTGGCACCCCGCCGTACGCGGTATGTCGTAGTCGCGGTGCGGCCGCTGTGTGTTCACTTAACGCTGAGGATACCTCTGATGATCAAACGTTCTGCTATTCGTCGTGGACTGTGGTTGACCGCATTGTCTCTATGCGGCTGTTTGTCGGCGTATGCCGCCGAGAAAGTCACGCTCCAGCTGAAGTGGGTGCCGCAGGCGCAGTTTGCGGGTTACTACGTTGCGCAGGAGAAGGGCTACTACCAGGATGAAGGGCTGGATGTGGTCATCAAAGCCGGCGGTACGGATATCTCGCCGGTGCAGGTGATCGCCGGCAAGTCGGCGGACGTGATCGTCAACTGGATGCCGGATGCGCTGGCGGCGCGTGAAGCGGGCGTGCCGCTGGTCAACATCGCGCAGATATTCGACCGCTCCGGCATGATGCTGACCTGCAAAAAATCGAGCGGCGTGAGCACGCCGGCCGATCTAAAGGGGAAAACGCTGGGCGTCTGGTTCGGCGGCAACGAGTACCCGTTCTTTAACTGGATGAACAAGCTGGGCTACAAGCCCGATGTGGATATCAAGGTCCTGAAACAAGGGTTTAATGTCGATCCGCTGCTGCAAAATCAGGCGGCCTGCATTTCCACCATGAACTATAACGAGTACGGGCAGCTGATTGACGCGGGCATGAAACCGGACGATCTGGTCACGTTCCCGTATGAGGATCAGGGCGTTTCCACGCTGGAGGATGGCCTGTACGTACTGGGACCGAGCCTCGGCGATCCGGCGTTCGTCGCCAAAATGGCCAAATTCCTGAAGGCATCGTACCAGGGCTGGAACTACGCGGTATCTCATCCGCAGGAAGCGGCGGAGATTATCGTCGAGCAGGATGCGTCGGGCGCGGCCACGGTAGAAGCGCAACAGCGTCAGATGGAGAACGTCGCCAAGCTGATCACGCATGCCAACACACCGCAAATCGGCTACCTCGACCCGGCGGCCTATCGCCGTACGGTGGACGTGCTGCTCAACAGCGGCGGCACGCCGGTCATCAAAAAAGATCCGGGCGATGCCGCCATGAGCCATGTCGTGTGGGACGCCGCGGCGAAATAGCGAAGGTGACTCAGGACGGATTGTCGCCGCCAGGGATGGCGGTCGTTGCAGTATAGCCGTGGGAACGTGAATGATGTGGAACAGTAAAGTGTCAGACGAACACACCTCCTCGCGTCCGATAGGGTCGCGAATCGCCGAACGCGGCGAAGACACGGAAAAAGGGCGCATCCGGCAGGATAATGAGGCCATCATTTTGCAGGCGGCGGAGCGGATCTTCGCGCGCTTTGGCTTCAAAGGGGCCACGATGTCGCTGATTGCCGAGGCGGCGGGTTTGCCCAAGGCCAACCTGCACTACTACTTCGGCAACAAAGAAACGCTGTATGACAGAGTGCTGGATGGCACGCTGCATGACTGGCTGGCGCCGTTGGATGATTTTCACCCGCAGGCCGATCCGAAAACGGCGATTGAACACTACATAATTCATAAGATTCGCTTTAGTTTTGAACATCCCGAGGCGTCGCGGCTGTTCGCCAACGAAATCTTGCAGGGCGCACCGAGGGTGCAGGCGCGTTTGCAGACGGAGCTGCGCCAGTTGGTGGACGAGAAAGCGGCGGTGCTGGAAGGCTGGATCGCCGCCGGGCGTATGAAGTCGCTGGATGCCCGTCACTTCTTTTTCTCCGTCTGGTCGATGACGCAGACCTACGCGGATTTCTCGGTGCAGATCGCCGCCGTGATGGGCGAAAACGTGGGATCTGCCGCCGCGCAGCAGCGCGCCACCGATCATGTGCTGAGCTGCGTATTTCGCATCTGCGGGCTGGAGGCCTAGTGCTGTCCTTCTTTTGCAGCAGTTTTGCAGATTAAAAACACTTCGCTGAATACCCTGTGCTGGACGGGTCGATGCGTTGCCGTCAACCTGTCGTTATTTTCCACGAACATCGCTTTTTGTAACCTTCCCACGCTCTTCGTTTAATTGCCCCCCCCGAAAGATCGTAGTTGACCACTTTTGCTGCAAAAAAGGGGGTAAATGCACCAAATAGAGACGATCAAGTCGCCATCGTGAAAAGTTATGGCTTGATAACCCCTTGTTTTGCACGGATTAGCCTCTTGGGCAAAAGCTGGCACATAAATCGCATCATTTATTTAGAAAACCTAACCAGTTGGTCAGGATTTATTCTCGCGCCGTGGCGCGCCAGCGACGCCGCTCTGTTCTCTCAAGGGTCATGACGATCACGAGGCAACCCGGCGATAGCGCGCGCCAGCTTAGAACATTGCACGCCCCTGTTTCCGACAGGGATTGGACAGAGGAGTTCGACGCATGAAAAACCAGACCCCTGTGGGGGTAAATACCCCCGGCATCCGAGCTGAACGGCTCAGGCGGGAGGAGTACGCTCGCCAGTTTGGCGACAGCGCACCGCCGCTGACCGCCACTCAGGCCGTGATTGAAGCGGACCGCTGTTACTACTGCTTCGACGCGCCCTGCACGCGCTCATGTCCGGCGGATATCGACGTACCGAGTTTCATTCACCGCATCGCGCAGGACAACGTGCGTGGGGCCGCCGAGGCCATTTTGCGTGAGAACGTGCTGGGCGGCATGTGCGCCCGGGTCTGTCCGACGGAGACGCTGTGCGAACAGGCATGCGTGCGCCACGATCAGGACGGCAAACCGGTGAAAATCGGTCTGCTGCAACGCTTCGCGACCGACGCCTACTTCGCCAATCCGGGGCGGCCGCTATTTATGCGCGCCGCCGCCACTGGCAAAAAAGTCGCGGTGGTGGGGGCGGGACCGGCCGGATTGACCGTCGCCCATCGGCTGGCGGTGAGCGGTCATCACGTGGTGATCTTCGACGCCCGGCCCAAACCCGGCGGCCTGAACGAATACGGGTTGGCGGCGTACAAGACGACCGACGACTTCGCCCAGAAAGAGATCGCCTGGCTGCTGTCCGTCGGCGGCATTGAGCTGCGTCTCGGCCAGCGGCTGGGTCGCGACATGACGCTGGAGCAGCTGCGCGCCGGGTTCGATGCGGTGTTCCTTGGCATGGGGCTTGCGGGCGTTAATGCGCTGGGTATCCAAGAAACGCCGCTGTCTGGCGTGCGGGAAGCGGTCGACTTTATTGCGGAGCTGCGTCAGGCCGCCGATTTCAGCCGGGTGCCCGTTGGCCGTGAGGTGGTGGTGATTGGCGGCGGGATGACCGCCGTCGATGCGGCGGTGCAGGCCAAAAAGCTGGGCGCTCGCGAGGTCACGCTGGTCTACCGCCGCAGCGAGGCGGAGATGAAAGCCTCGCCCCACGAACAGGCGTGGGCCAAACAGTGCGGCGTCACCCTGCGTTTCTGGTCTGCGCCGCAGGCTATCCACGGTGAAAACGGCGTGGTGACGGGCGTGTCGTTCACCGTGATGCAACGGGAAGACGGCAAGCTCGTCGCCAGCGGGGAAACCTATACGCTGCCCGCGGACATGGTCCTGAAGGCGATCGGGCAGACCTACGACCCGGCGCCCGCCGGTGACGCTATTCGGCTCATAGATCGGCGCATCGCGACGGATGACGCGGGGCGAACGTCCCTACCGGGCGTCTGGGCGGGCGGCGACTGCTGCGCGGGCGGACTGGATCTGACGGTGGATGCGGTACGGCAGGGCAAAATCGCCGCCCGCGATATCGATTTGGCCTTAACCGTGTCGGGGCGCCAGGTCGTCAACGACGCATCGATTTCTGTATTGCTGGACCGGGGGTGCGCGCATGGCTGATCTCAGTACCGAATTCCTGGGCATCAAAAGCCCGAATCCTTTCTGGCTGGCGTCCGCGCCGCCGACGGACAAAGAGTACAACGTGGCGCGGGCGTTCGAAGCCGGCTGGGGCGGCGTGGTGTGGAAAACGCTGGGTATCGACCCGCATGTGGTCAACGTCAGCGGCCCGCGCTACGGCACCTTGCTGGGGGCCGACCGGCGGGTGCTCGGCCTGAATAACATCGAGCTGATCACCGATCGCTCGCTGCACGTCAATCTGGAAGAGATCGCCCGTGTGAAGCGCAACTGGCCGGATCGCGCCGTGATTGTGTCGATTATGGTGCCGTGCGAAGAAGCGTCCTGGAAATATATCCTGCCGCTGGTGGAGCAAACCGGCGCAGACGGCATTGAGCTGAACTTCGGTTGCCCGCACGGCATGAGCGAGCGCGGCATGGGGGCCGCGGTGGGGCAGGTGCCGGAGTACATCGAGCAGGTGACGCGTTGGTGCAAGCAGTACTGTAGCCTGCCGACCCTCGTCAAACTGACGCCCAACATTACCGATATCCGCTATCCGGCTCGCGCGGCCCGGCGCGGCGGCGCTGATGCGGTATCGTTGATTAATACCATCAATTCGGTGATAGGGGTGGACCTCGATCAGATGAGTATTCACCCCAACACCGGCGGCAAAGGCTCACACGGCGGCTATTGCGGCCCGGCGGTAAAGCCGATTGCGCTCAACATGGTGGCGGAAATCGCCCGCGATCCGGACACCGTGGGATTACCCCTCTCCGGCATCGGCGGCATTTCCACCTGGCGCGACGCCGCCGAATTCATCTCGCTGGGCTGCGGCACGGTGCAGGTGTGTACGGCGGTCATGGTGCACGGCTTCCCAATCGTGCGCGACATGATCAACGGGTTAAGCCACTTCATGGATGAGAAGGGCTACCGCACGCTGGAGGACTTCCGCGGACGCGCCGTGAGCAGCGTCACGGACTGGCGCTATCTCAATTTGAACCACGTCGACAAGGCGGTGATTGATCAGTCGAAGTGCATCAAGTGCGGGCGCTGCCATCTGGCCTGTGAAGATACCTCCCATCAGGCCATCACCCACACGAAAGAGGGCGAACGCCATTTTGAAGTCAAAGAGGCAGACTGCGTGGGCTGCAACCTGTGCGTCTCTATTTGTCCGGTGGAAGGGTGCATCACGCTGCGCAGCCTGGCGCCCGGCGAGGTGGATGAGCGAACCGGCCACGTCGTCAGCGAGCAATACGCCAACTGGACCACGCATCCCAATAATCCGATGGCGACCGAGGCGCTCTGACCCGCCGCGCGCGTTTTCATCACTGACGGTGGCGGCTTCCGCGGCGAGCGGGTGCGATCACCGGCGAAAAAGAGGGAGATAACGATGAGTCACACTCTGTTGATTAAAGGCGGCACCGTCGTCAATGCCGACCGCCAGTTCCGCGCCGACGTCCTGTGCGTCGACGGCGTGATTGCGGCCGTGGGCGATGCGGCCCAATTCGATGTGCCGGCGGGTGCCGAGGTGGTGGACGCTGGCGGCCTGTACGTCATGCCGGGGGGCATCGACCCGCATACGCACATGAATTTCCCATTTATGGGCACCGTCACGGTGGATGATTTTTACAGCGGCACGGCGGCGGCGCTGGCGGGCGGTACGACCACCATCATCGACTTTGTGATCCCGAATCCCCAACAGTCGCTGATGGAAGCCTACCGTCAGTGGCGCGGCTGGGCGGAAAAATCGGCGGCCGACTATAGCTTCCACGTGGCGATCACCTGGTGGGACGAAAGCGTGCGCCGGGATATGGGTACGCTGGTGCGGGAAGAGGGCGTGAACAGCTTCAAGCACTTTATGGCCTATAAGAACGCCATCATGTGCGACGACGAAACGTTGATGAACAGTTTTCGCCGCGCGCTGGAACTGGGGGCGATGCCGACGGTGCACGCCGAAAACGGCGAGATGGTGCATCTGTTGCAACAGCAGGTCTTGTCGCAAGGGATTGTCGGGCCGGAAGGACACCCTCTGTCGCGACCGCCGGAGGTCGAGGGTGAAGCCGCCAATCGCGCTATTACCATCGCCAACGTGCTGGGCGTGCCGATTTACGTGGTGCATGTTTCCTGCCAGGAGTCGGCGGAGGTCATTGCCCGCGCCCGCGCACGAGGTCAGCGGGTCTACGGCGAGGTGCTGGCCGGTCACCTGACGATCGACGACAGCGTGTACCGCGACCCGGACATTCGCAAGGCGGCGGCGCACGTCATGAGTCCGCCGTTTCGCCCCAAAGGCCACCAGGAGGCGCTGTGGCGCGGCTTGCAATCCGGCCAACTGCACACGACGGCGACGGATCACTGTACGTTTTGCGCCAGCCAGAAAGCGGCGGACGGCGGCGATTTTACCAAGATCCCCAACGGCTGCGGCGGCGTGGAAGAGCGTATGGCGGTGGTGTGGGACGGCGGTGTTAACAGCGGGCGTCTGACGCCCAGCGAATTCGTGGCCGTCACCTCCGCCAACACCGCGCGGCTGTTCAATCTCTATCCGCGTAAAGGCTGTGTGACGACGGGCGCGGATGCCGATCTGGTGCTGTGGGACCCGAACGGCAGCAAAACGCTCTCCGCCAAGACCCATCACTCCCGCAACGATTTCAACGTGTTTGAAGGGCGCACGGTGACCGGGATACCGGCGTACACCATCAGCCAGGGCGTTGTGGTCTGGGCCGATGGCGACCTGCGGGCGCAGGAAGGGGCCGGTCGTTACATCAAGCGTCCGGCATTGGGTCCGGACTTCAGCGCGGCCGCCGCATGGGAAAAAGCCCGCGCGCCGCAGAGCGTTCAGCGCTAACGGCTGAACAGAAACAGTGAAGCATTGACCGTGAGGAAGCGACGATGAGTAATGACATATTTACGGTAGCGGACACCGTGACGACGGCCGACATGCGGGTCAACGGCGAACGCCTGTGGGAATCATTGATGGAACTGGCGCAGATTGGCGCAACCCCGAAAGGCGGCGTGTGCCGTCTGACGCTGACCGACCTCGACCGGCAAGGCCGCGATCTGCTGGTGAGCTGGGGCAAGGACGCCGGACTGTCGGTGGTGGTGGATAACATCGGCAACGTCTTTATGCGCCGTCCCGGACGCAATAACGCGCTGCCGCCGATTGTCGCCGGCAGCCATATCGATACTCAGCCGACCGGCGGCAAGTTCGACGGCAACTTCGGCGTGCTGTCTGCGCTGGAGGTCATTCGCACGCTGAACGATCAGAAAATTGAAACCGAAGCGCCGGTCGAGGTGGTGTCCTGGACCAACGAAGAAGGCTCCCGCTTCGTGCCGGTCATGATGGGGTCAGGGGTGTTTGCCGGGGTATTCCCGCTGGAATACGCTTATGCCGCCACGGACGTGGACGGCAAGACGGTCAAGGACGAGCTGGAGAAAATCGGCTACGTCGGGCCGCAAACGCCGGGCGATCATCCCATCGGCGCCTACTTTGAAGCGCATATCGAACAGGGGCCGATTCTTGAGGATCAAGACATCGACATCGGCGTCGTGCAGGCGGTGCTGGGGATTCGCTGGTATGACTGCGTGGTGACGGGCATGGAGTCTCACGCGGGGCCGACGCCGATGGCGATGCGCAAAGATGCGTTGCAGGTTGCCACGCGCATCATGCAGGAGGTGATCAACATCGCCGACCGCTTCTCGCCACACGGCCGCGGCACGGTCGGGATGGTGCAGGTGCATCCCAACAGCCGTAATGTGGTGCCCGGCAGCGTGAAGTTTTCCATCGATTTCCGCAATATTGACGATGCATCGGTGGCGCAGATGGATGAGGCGCTAAAAGCCTATATCGAGAGCCTGATGACGGAAACCGGTCTGGATATTCAGCTGACGCAGGTCTCGGATTATCCCGCCGCGCCGTTCCATCCGGAATGTAAAGACGCGGTACGGCGTGCGGCGCAGGCGCTGGGCTATTCGCATATGGATATCGTGTCCGGCGCGGGCCACGACGCGGTTTACATGAGTATGCTGGCGCCGACGGGCATGATTTTCATCCCGTGCAAGGACGGTATCAGCCACAACGAAATCGAATACTCTTCGCCTGAGCAGGTGACGGCGGGCGCTAATGTGCTCTTGCATGCGGTGCTGGAGACGGCGGGCGTTGCAGGGCGCGGTTAAGCGTCGGCGCGGCATAAAAGATTCAGCCCACGGCGGCGAGAGCCTGTGGGCTGAACGGGCGCCTGGATGGCGAGTATATGCGAACGTGCTCTGCAATACGCGTGATGACGCACGTGACGCAACCCGGCGACAGCGCCGAGCGCGCGCGTATTTACACCACCGTTTCCTGCATGGCGCGTTCTACTTCTTCCGCCAGAACCGCGATCCCCTGCTCAATCTTCTCCGGCTCCGGCACATAGTTCATGCGCAGACACTGGTAAGCGTGCGGCCACTCCTGCGCCAGTCCGGGGAAGAAGTGGTGGCCGGGAACCATCAACACGCCGCGTTGCTTCAATCTCTGATACAGCGACTCGGTGGTGATGGGCAAATCTTTGAACCACAGCCACAGGAAAATCGCCCCTTCCGGCTTGTGGATCAGACAGCGATCCTCCGGCAGATAACGGCGGATAATCTCGATGGTGTGCTTAACGCGCTGTTGATAAAACGGACGCACGACGTCGTTAGACAGTCTTAGCAGGTCGCCGCGCTGGATCATTTCATGCGCGATGGCGGGGCCGATAGAGCCGGGCGCCAGGTTGATGATGCCGTTCATATTGCTCATCGCTTCAATCACCTCTTCGGCCGCGATGACGATACCGCAGCGCGAGCCGGGCAGGCCCAGTTTGGAGAGGCTCATGCACAGAATGATATTCTGGTTCCATAGCGGCGTGGCGTCGCTGAAGATGATGCCGGGAAACGGGACGCCGTAGGCGTTGTCGATAATCAGCGGGATTTCATGCTGGCGGGCCATCGCGTCCAACTGACGCAGTTCGTCGTCGGTCAGCACATTGCCGGTCGGGTTGGTCGGGCGTGAGACGCAGATCGCCCCAATATCGTCGGTAATATGCAGCTGTTCGAAATCGACGTGGTATTTGAACTGGCCTTCCGGCAGCAGCTCTATCTGCGGGCGCACTGAGACGAACATGTCTTCGTCCAGGCCGGAATCGGCGTAGCCGATATACTCCGGCGCCAGCGGAAACATCACCTTGCTGCGGCTGCCGTCGCTTTTTTGTCCGCCAAAGAGATTAAATAAGTGGAAAAATGCACTCTGACTGCCATTTGTCAGAGCAATATTCTGTGGGCCTATCTCCCACCCCAACGTCTCGCGCAGCAGGTCGGCCAGCGCATTCAGGAACGTATCTTTTCCCTGCGGGCCATCATAGTTGCATAGCGCATCGGTCAGTCTGCCCTGTTCCAGCAGGTCGCCGCACAGGGATTTGAAGTAGTCATCCATGGCCGGAATATGTGCGGGGTTTCCGCCGCCAAGCATGATGGCGCCGGGCGTGCGCAGCCCATTGTTCAGGTCGTCCATCAGTTGAGTAATACCGGAGCGGCGGGTGAATTTGTTGCCAAAGACGGAAAAGTTCATAGCTTGTCAATAAATGCTGAAACACGAATGAGGCCGCCACCTTACCCCGTGTATTATCCCGGTGCAACGCGGGATGCATATCGCTTTCTTCGTTTATTCCAGTGATATTTCTTATGGCAGCATAAAATATCGTCGCGTTTAATTTAGCTTTGTGGTCGTTCCTGAGTGTGATGCTGGAGGCTGAAACCGCGTCAGCAACGATCGGTTTCACCTCCCACTTTTAGTGCAAAAAATTCAAAAACACTTAACAATTCTGTGACTCCTTCGGCAAATCCATGCCAAAAAAACGGCATAACGACACGCAGTGATAGCAATCACATTTTGGCCGGTTCGGCATTTGTAGTCTTCACTGGTAAGAGCTAAATCAATTCAGCCACTGAGGATGCATAGCATGAAAAAGTTATTGGCTTTGGGCGTGTCCCTGGCGTTGGTGTCCTGGCAGATTTCCGCGCAAACGTTTGTGCTGACTGATGCTGAAGCTAACGTCGAAAAGGGCAACTGGAAGGTCGGTAGTGATACGCTGAAGGGGAAGGGTTCGGCTTTCAGCATTGAGCAGAAAGTGCTGCACGGAGGGCGTCAGGAGGGCAGTAAAATTATCACTATCACCAGCCCTGACGGACTGCAAATTACGCTAAGCCCGACGCGCGGTATGGATTTGCTGCATGTGACGGGCAAAAATATCCGCCTTGGGTGGGATTCGCCGGTCGATGAGGTCGTCAACCCGAATACAATCACGCTGGAAAGCCGCAACGGATTGGGGTGGCTTGAAGGTTTTAATGAAATGATGGTGCGCTGCGGTTATGAATGGACCGGCCACCCGGTGACCAGCGACGGCATGCTGTATACCCTGCACGGTCGCGCAGGCAATACGCCCGCATCCAAGGTGGTGGTGGACATCGACGACAAGGCGCCGCATACGATTGTTATACGCGGCCTGCTGAAAGAAAACAGCTTCAAGAAATCCAATCTGGAGACATGGACTGAACTGCGTTATGTTCCCGGCAGTGAGTCGTTTACTATCCATGATGTGTTGACCAATAAGGCGGATTATCCGCGCGACTACCAAATTATCTATCACAGCAACTTCGGCAAGCCGATTCTCGAACAGGGCGCTCGCTTTGTCGCGCCGGTTAAAGAGATCTCTCCTTTCAACGACTATGCAAAGCCCGGTCTTAAAGATTGGGCGACCTATCAAGGTCCGACCAAAGACTTTGATGAGATGGTGTTTAATGTATCCCCTTATGCGGATAAAGATGGCAAGACGCTGGCGGCACTCGTGAACAAGGCGGGTGACAAGGGGGTATCGATTGCGTTCGATACCCGCCAACTGCCGGTGTTGTCTCTATGGAAGAATACGGATACCGAAAAGCAGGGCTATGTGACTGGTATTGAGCCAGGCACCAGCTATGCCTATCCGGTGACCGTCGAGCGTAAAATGGGTCGCGTCAATCAGTTGCAACCTGGGCAAAGTACGACGTTTGAACTGACTTATAGTTTGTTGAGCAACGCGGATGCGGTGCAGAAAACAGAACAGCGGGTAAAAGAGATCCAGGGGAGTCAACCGACGGCGGTCACGGAGACGCCGATGGCGGTGGAATAATTTCTGCGGTTTTGGTTCTTCTGACATCCCCGGTCAGCGAAAGCTGCCGGGGATGTGGACATTCAGGTCATGAACGTGACGAGGGCGGATTGACGCAGTTTTCTTTTACGTCGCTGGTCAGCGCGGCAATCAAGTTATCCACTGCACAGGCGGCCATGGCATAACGGGTTTCGTGGGTGGCGGAACCGATATGCGGCAGCGCAACCACGTTGGGCAGCGTCAGCAGCGGCGAGTCCGCCGGCAGCGGTTCGGTTTCGAAGACGTCCAGGCCGGCGCCGCGCAGTTGGCCGTTACGCAGCGCGTCGATCAGGGCGGCTTCATCGACGACGGGACCACGCCCGATGTTGATCAAGATGGCTCCAGGCTTCATTTTCGCCAGTCGTTCGCGATTGAGCAGGTGGCGAGTTTGCGGGGTTAGCGGCAGCGTGATGCAGAGGAAATCTGACTCGGCCAGCAAGGTCTCTAACGTGTTGTATTGGGCGTTGAAGCGCTGTTCGGCTTCAGGATGATGATGGCGGGCGTGATAACGGACAGGCATGTTGAAACCCAGGTGGGCGCGTTGCGCGACCGCCATGCCGATGCGGCCCATGCCCAGTATGCCTATTGTTTTGTGATGAACATCTACGCCGAACCAGTCGCTGCCGATGCTGCGTTGCCACTCTCCGGCTTTGACGCGTTCTGCGGACTCGAGTGCACGCCGGGCGGTCATGAGCATGAGGGCGATTACCGTATCCGCCACGGTATCGGTCAATACGGTAGGCGTGTGCATCAGCAGCGCATTTTTTTGATTTAACGCGGCGACGTCGATATTGTCATACCCGACAGAGACGGTCGAAACCGCTCTCAGGCGCGGCAGGTGGGAAAGGAACGCTTGATCGATTTGACCGCCGGCCCCGATCAGCCCTTCAGCGTTTGCCAGGGCCGGGTGGCCAGTCGGTGGAAGGCTCTGAAACTCATTGACTGTGAAGTGAGACGACAGGCGAGCGTGTAAATCTTCGGGGATGCGACTGTATAGGATAATTTCAGGTTTCATGATTTAGCTCCGCTATGACGGGGGATCGTCGAAAGATTGGAGAAATAACCCGTAGAAGGGGACTGAGTCTTAAAGAATACTGCAAATTTAGTGAATCAAATTAAAAGAAATAGTGTCGTATGATCAGTACCGCGCTCGTCATGGTTTTACAATAGGTTGACCTTTTGCCCATTTTTTAGGGCATTACATTTGTTAGGAGGTGGGAGAGAAGCAAGGAATACACAGCTGGCTGGATGGCTAAGCTTTTGAGTTACAAGGGACTATTTAACAAGGAAAGCGTCGATGACGCTTTATCCACCATGGATATAGGAGGAAGAAATGGACACATATTCAGCCCTGGTAGAGCGGTTGCAGCACCGTTTACAGCAGAGGGACCATACGCCCCTCTACGTGAAATTCAGTGATGCTTTGCAACAGGCTGTTCAAAATGGCGATTTGCGCGAGGGAGATTTTCTACCCAGCGAACGTGAATTCTGCCGTCTGCTAGGCATTTCCCGCATCACCGTACGCAACGCATTGAAACTACTGGAATCACGTAACGTAGTCGTGCGGACGCGGGGATACGGTACCTACATCAATTTCCAAATGGAATATCAAATCGGGAGCGCCGCCAGCTTTAGCTGTCAGGTGACGGGTAAGGGTAAAAATCCGGGTACGATGTGGCTGGAAAAGAAGGTGGTGCCGTGTAACGAAGAGGTGGCGGAACAGCTGGCGCTACCGCCGGATACGCCGGTTTATTGCCTGCTACGCCATCGTTTCATCGAAGACGAACCCGTTTCAATCGTGACATCCTATGTCCCTACCACGCTGATAGGCGATCCGGAAGAGATCGGGGTTTCACTCTATGCCTACTTTAAAGCTCAGAATATTTCGCCGCAGCATACGCGTAACTGGGTGACAGCCAAGGCGTCGGATGAGCACTTCATTTCTGTGATGAATATTAAGGCATCCGTACCGATGCTGGTGCTCAAACAGCAGGTCTGTGACAGGGCAGGCGTACCTATCGAGTTCAGCATTAATCATTGTCGTGCCGACCGATACGTCTTCGTGTCCGAGCAGTAACGACGAACCTGACGATCTGAGTCATCGTCGATAAACGCCGATAGCGGGACCGGTGATTGACCGTCCCGCTATCGAATGTTCCCTTAAACGTCCTTCCTCTTTTCCCGTTGCAAGCGCAGCGTCAGTAATTGGCGAGCATAAGTGTTGATATTGCAATGATTGACGTCATCAAGTTGATGACGCCATTGCGGATCGATCGCCTCCACGCCATGCAGCGCGCCGCAAATCGCGGTCGCCATCGCCCCGATTGTGTCGGTATCGCCACCCAGATTAGCGCACAGCACGGCGCAGCGATTGGGCTGCGTTCCGGCTAGTTCCAGCATGGCGATGGCCGCCGGGACCGAGTCCAGAATATCGCTGGTCGTGCCCAGCAGCTGGTAAATGCGATCCATCTTACTTTCCGTCCCACCGGAGTCTTTGGCAATACTCAGCGCCAACTCGATACGCGCGGCCATAGACGCATGATAGGTTGTCACCCGCTTTTCCTGGGCCGCTCTCGCGACGGCCGGAAGTTGGTCGCGCAGCATTTCCCAGCGGACGCCATCCACCGCCTGAGAGACCGCCCAGCCGATGACGGTTGCGCCTGCGATAGCGACATCGGATTTATGCGTCGGGCTGGAAGCGAGTTCGACCTCGGTAATAAAGCGATCAAGCGAGTGAGCCGGCACCACGCATCCTAGCGGCGAGATCCGCATGGCTGAACCATTAGTGACGCCGTTGTTTTCCAGATCGCGGATAGCTTGTCCATTTTTCAGCGCCGCTAGGGCGATTTTAGAGCTGGGTCCAAGCATGACTTTGCTATAGGCATCCACCCGGTCAGCCCAGGCGAGGATGTGCGCGGCAATGGCATCAGGCACCACTTCACCCTGGCATTCAATCAACGCATCCGCTAACGCCAGTGCCATGGCAGTGTCGTCAGTGTACTCGCCGGCTTTAAAGTAACGAGCGACGATATTGTCCTTAGGGCCGTCTAAAAAACGATCTATCCAGCCAAAGTGTGCCTTGACGCGCGTACGAGGCCAAAGTTCAGAAGGCATACCCATAGCATCGCCCAGCATCTGGCCGTAGAGCGCCCCTGCGATGCGATTTTCTTTTTTATTCGACATGATTATTCCTTCCGCGTCTCCCTGTTCAAAACAGGATAGCGTCTTTCCGCACTGCGGAAAGACGCTATCTTCTGTGAATTCTTTAAATGTTAATGTACGGCGGGGTTATGTCATGGTTTTGCCCGCCCATTTTGACTTTGCTTGATCTCGACCGGTTTAACGCCTTGCGCAGGCTCTCTGAACAGTGCGAGAAAGGCGATAAAGATGATGGCAATCATGGCGCTGCCAAAACCCCAGATACCAGCCCAGTGGAAGGTCAAACCCTGTACCGGTTCGGGGTAGGCGAACCATTTTTCCATCAGCTGTCCCCCCAGCCGATATCCCAACAGACTGCCGATTCCCTGGCATCCCAACGTGATCAGCCCCTGCGCCGCCGTGCGCATGTAGACCGGCGACTTTTTATCGACGTAGATGTAAGCGGTGACAAAGTAAAAGTCATAGCTGACGCCGTGGAGCAGGATGCCGATAAACAGCAGGGCGTAGGTGAACAGCTGTTCGGTGCCGCCGAAAATAAAAAGCAGATAGCGAAGCAGCGCGGTCGCCAGACCCAGAATCAACACGTATTTGATGCCGAAGCGCTTGATGAAGAAAGGCAGCGCCAGCATGAAAAAGATTTCCGAGAACTGTCCCAGCGTCATCCAGCCGGTGGCGTTCGGCATACCGATTTCAGTGAGATAGCCGTTGGCGAAGATGTAATAAAACGAGAGCGGCATGCTGAACAGGAATGAGCAGATGAAGAAGACCAGAAAACTGCGATCTTTCAACAACACGCGCGCATCCAACCCTAGCATGACGGAGAGGCTGAGTTTTCCGTGGCCTTTCGGCGGGGTGTGCGGTAGACACAAGGCGAACAGCCCGAGCACGGCGGAGCTGGCGGCGGCAATCAGAAGCGGTATTTTGGTGGCGGTGATATCGCCGTAGCCCAGCAGCGTAGGGAGAAATCCGCAGGCGATGCCCGCGGCAATCCACCCCAAGGTCCCCATGACGCGTATCTGCGGATAGTCACGCTCGACGTCCGCAACGTTGGAAAACGCGATGCTGTTGGTTAACGCGATGGTCGGCATATAGGTCAGGCAGTAGGCCAGCAGCAGCGGAAAGAAGCTGTTGAAATGGGTTTGTTGCGCGGTGAAAAACATGAGGGCCGCCCCGACCAGCATCAGCAGCGCCAACACCTTTTGCGCCGGGAAAAAGCGATCGGTCAGCGATCCCACCACGATAGGCGAAATGATGGCTGCAATGGCGGTGCAGGAGTAGCACCAGGCAATTTGAGTGGGAGTGAAACCGTGATGATTGAGAAAAGGCCAGAGCGTGACGAACCAAGCGCCCCAGATGAACCATTCCATCATCATCATAAAGGCCAGTTTAGCCATGGTTTTATTCATACAATATTCCTTTATTGTCGTTAACGTAAAACACCCAATACGGACCAGCACTGACGCACTCCTGGTCCGTATTTCTTCCCGTCGTCACACATCAGCGATGGCTGAGATACCGCCGCTGATGTGAGCCATGCCTACAGCGTGACGGCCCGAGGAAAAAAGCGGCGGCCAGCGCGATAAGCAAAACCGTAAAATGCGAGGCAATCCTTTCCTGCATTATTTCAACCTACATTATCACGTCAGTATGACATCAAAAGAGGGAGATTTCGCCCCTGCGGGACTGACCCGTTTATCTTGTCCGGCTTTGCCGCGATGGCCTCTGTCGTTGCCCTTGGTGCGTGTTAACGCTTTCCCGTGTGGAAAATACAGTCTGTCGTATGGTCGTTGACCAGTCCCACCGCCTGCATGTAGGCGTAACAAATTGTGGGCCCGATGAATTTGAATCCGCGTTTTTTGAGCGCCTTCGACAGGCTCTCCGAGGTGGGCGTCTGAGCAGGCACATCGGCCTGGGTTGCGTAGAAGTGAGTCACAGGGCGGTGGTTGACGAAAGACCAGATGAAGTCAGAAAAATTTTCGCCCTGGGCTTCCATCGCTAAACGCGCCCGGGCGTTAGCGATGATCGCCTCGATTTTGAGACGGTTGCGGATAATGCCCTTGTCTTGCATGAGTTGGGCAATATCGTCTTCGTTCATGGCGGCAATCTTAACCGGGTCAAACTGGTGAAAGCAGTGGCGATAGCGTTCGCGCTTTTTTAGTATGGTTATCCAGGAAAGGCCCGCCTGCTGTCCTTCCAGACAGAGCATTTCGAATAGCTTGTCGCAATCGGTGCAGGGTTTGCCCCACTCTTCGTCATGATAGGCCACATATAACGGGTCGGCCGTCACCCAACCGCAACGATTCATGGAATGCTCCTCTGTTGATTTTCGCTAACATTCGTCATGGATTCATGACCCCAGCCCCTCGTGAATAACGCCTGCTTGCCGCACGGTATGCCCCGTGAACCGCCGTATCATCACATGCCAAATACTGTATGGGCAACCATGCCTTTGTGGGGCCGATCGCAAAAGGTAAAGATAAACCGCGTTAAAGTTCAGCGATGACGCCCGATGGCAGGGATTTGTGGTGGCGGAATTCAATATTTAAGCGTAAATGAATAATGAACATGCAATATATACCGTTGAATTGGCTGACTGCGCAACAGAACCTATTGGGTATTGGCGGCGGTTAGCGCCTGACTTAATCTCTAATGCGGAATCCGTCGTATGCAGTTTAAGGGGCTGATTTAGCCAGCGGTATCATCAGGGCCTGACTGAAAGCGGCAATCCGTCCGTGGCTACTGTATTTCATTGAAATTTAAAAACTATTAATCAAAAATATTCTATGTCAGGGGTGAAGGGATGGCTGTAGAGTGGATTATCGCTTATCTGGCGCTTGGTGCCGTCGTTGGATTTATGGCGGGATTATTAGGTATTGGCGGCGGCGGCATCATGGTGCCGATATTGACCGCCATGTTTGCTGCACAGGGCGTACAAAACGAGCATCTGGTCCATCTGGCATTGGGAACGTCGATGGCCTCCATCGTGATTACCGCCGTGTCCAGTCTGCGCACGCATCATCAGCATCAGGCCGTGTTGTGGCCGGTCGTTTGGCGTATTACGCCGGGAATTCTGGTGGGCACATTCTGCGCCACCTGGCTGGCCGCATTATTGCCGACTCAGGCGCTGGCGATCTTCTTTTCCTGCTTTATGGCCTATATCGCGTTTCAGATGGTGACGAACTTCAAGCCAAAACCCAATCGTCAACTGCCCGGCACGGTCGGAACCTCGCTGGCGGGGCTTGGCATTGGCGGTATTTCGGCGCTGGTGGCGATTGGCGGCGGTTCGCTGACGGTGCCGTTTCTGACCTGGTGCAATGTGCGTATTCAGCAGGCAATTGGTACGTCGGCGGCGGTTGGGCTGCCGATCGCGCTGGCAGGTGCGTTGGGTTATATGGTCAATGGTTGGGATGCCCCCGGACTGCCGCAGTATAGCCTGGGCTACGTATCGCTACCCGCCGTGCTGATGATCTCGCTGGTGAGTTTCTTCACGGCGCCGGTCGGCGCTCGACTGGCGCACCGTCTGCCGGTCGCGACGCTGAGAAAGATTTTTGCGGCGCTGCTGCTGTTGCTGAGCCTGAAAATGCTGCAAACGGTGTTTTTCGGTTAACGTTCTGCTTCCCGCCCGTTTCGCATTGATTGGCGGGAGTGAGGGACGGCGGCGAATGCCGTAAGCCCTTTCCGCAGTCCGATCGGAAACTATGGGTTTTGGCCCGGATTGCCGTCGCGTTCGGGCTGAAAAACCGCGTCCCGCCCCGCATGGTAAATTCGTCCGGATATGAACTTGTTGCCGCATTCCGGCTGTATATCTTGCACTCAGAGGGTATACTGGCGCATTCATTGTCAATCCACTTGTATCGCGTGCGAATCCAAATGCAAAAGTTTGATACCAAGACCTTCCAGGGCCTCATCCTGACGTTACAGGATTATTGGGCGCGCCAGGGCTGTACCATTGTTCAACCGTTGGACATGGAAGTTGGCGCGGGAACCTCTCACCCCATGACCTGCCTGCGGGCGCTCGGCCCAGAGCCGATTGCCGCCGCCTATGTCCAGCCGTCACGTCGTCCTACCGATGGACGCTACGGCGAAAACCCCAACCGTCTGCAGCACTACTATCAGTTCCAGGTGATCATCAAGCCTTCGCCGGAGAACATTCAGGAGTTGTATCTCGGCTCGCTGAAGGCGCTGGGTCTTGACCCCACGATCCACGATATTCGCTTCGTTGAAGACAACTGGGAAAACCCGACGCTGGGCGCCTGGGGTCTGGGTTGGGAAGTGTGGCTGAACGGCATGGAAGTGACGCAGTTCACTTACTTCCAGCAAGTGGGCGGTCTGGAATGCAAACCGGTCACGGGTGAGATCACCTACGGGCTGGAGCGTCTGGCGATGTATATCCAGGGCGTGGACAGCGTCTACGATCTGGTCTGGAGCGACGGGCCTCTCGGCAAAACCACCTACGGCGACGTGTTTCATCAGAATGAAGTGGAACAGTCGACCTACAACTTCGAACATGCCGACGTCGATTTCCTCTTTACCTGCTTTGCGCAGTATGAAAAAGAGGCTCAGGAATTGCTGGCGCTGGAAAACCCGCTGCCGCTGCCTGCCTACGAACGTATTCTGAAAGCCGCCCACAGCTTCAACCTGCTGGACGCGCGCAAGGCGATTTCCGTTACCGAACGTCAGCGTTACATTTTGCGCATTCGCACGCTGACCAAAGCGGTAGCCGAAGCCTACTACGCCTCCCGCGAGGCGCTGGGCTTCCCGATGTGTAATAGAAAAGAGAGCTAACAGGCCATGACTGATAAAACTTTTTTGGTGGAAATCGGCACGGAAGAGCTGCCGCCGAAGGCTCTCCGTCAGCTAGCGCAATCTTTTGCCGCCAATTTCAGCGCTGAACTGGATGCGGCAGGCCTGACCTACCAGGCGGTGAACTGGTTCGCCGCGCCGCGTCGTCTGGCGCTCAAGGTGACCGCGCTTAGCGCGTCTCAACCGGATCGTGAAGTTGAAAAACGCGGGCCAGCCATCTCGCAGGCGTTCGACGCCAGCGGTCAGCCGACTAAGGCGGCCGAAGGATGGGCGCGTGGTTGCGGTATTACCGTCGATCAGGCCGAACGACTGACCACCGACAAGGGTGAATGGCTGCTGTTCCGTGCGCAGGTCAAAGGCCAGGCGGCGCAAACGTTGCTGCCGGGCATGGTGAGCGTGGCGCTCGGCAAACTGCCGATCCCGAAACTGATGCGCTGGGGCAATTCAGACGTGCAGTTCGTCCGTCCGGTTCACACCGTGACGATGCTGTTGGGTGACGAGCTGATCCCCGGCACCGTGCTGGGCATCGAATCTGCTCGCACGCTGCGCGGGCACCGCTTCATGGGCGAAGCCGAATTCACCATCGACAATGCCGATCACTATCCTGAAATTTTGCTCGAACGCGGCAAAGTGGTTGCAGACTACGAAGCGCGTAAAGCGATGATCAAACGCGATGCGGAACAGGCCGCGCAGAAGATTGGCGGAAAAGCCGATCTGAGCGAAAGCCTGCTGGAAGAAGTGGCGTCTTTGGTCGAATGGCCGGTGGTGCTAACGGCGACGTTCGAAGAAAAATTCCTGGACGTGCCTGCGGAAGCGCTGGTGTATACCATGAAAGGCGACCAGAAATATTTCCCGGTTTACGATGACGCGGGCAAGCTGTTGCCGCACTTCATCTTCGTAGCCAATATCGAGTCGAAAGATCCGCAGCAGATTATTGCGGGTAACGAAAAAGTGGTGCGTCCGCGTCTGGCGGATGCCGAATTCTTCTTCAATACCGACCGTAAAAAACGTCTTGAAGACCATCTTCCGCGTCTGGAAACCGTTCTGTTCCAGCAGCAGTTGGGTTCTCTGCGCGATAAAACCGACCGCATTCAGGCGCTGGCCGGATGGGTGGCGGAGCAGATTGGCGCCGACGTCAATCATGCAACGCGTGCGGGCCTGCTGTCCAAATGCGATCTGATGACCAACATGGTGTTCGAATTCACCGATACGCAGGGCGTCATGGGCATGCACTATGCGCGTCATGACGGTGAAGACGAAGATGTCGCAGTCGCCTTGAACGAGCAATATCAGCCACGTTTCGCTGGCGACGATTTGCCTTCATCTCCGGTTGCGTGTGCGTTAGCTATCGCTGACAAAATGGATACCCTCGCTGGGATCTTCGGCATTGGTCAGCATCCGAAAGGCGATAAAGATCCGTTCGCGCTGCGCCGCGCCGCGCTGGGCGCTCTGCGCATCATCGTAGAGAAACAGCTACCGCTGGATCTACAGACGCTAACGGAAGAAGCCGTGCGTCTGTATGGCGACAAGCTGACTAACGCCAATGTCGTTGATGACGTGATTGAATTCATGTTGGGCCGTTTCCGCGCCTGGTATCAGGAAGAGGGTCATACGATAGATACCATTCAGGCAGTGCTGGCGCGTCGTCCGACCCGTCCGGCCGACTTCGATGCCCGCGTGAAGGCCGTCAGTCACTTCCGCACGCTGGAACAGGCGGTTGCGTTGGCGGCAGCCAACAAACGCGTGTCCAACATTCTGGCGAAGTCGACCGAAAGCCTGAATGACAGCGTGCAGGCCGCGCTGCTGAAGGAAAAAGAAGAGATTCAGCTGGCGACCTACGTGACCGCATTGAACAGTAAACTGGCCCCGTGGTTCGCTGAAGGGCGTTATCAGGAAGCGCTGGTTGAGCTGGCGCAGCTGCGTGAGCCGGTGGATAGCTTCTTCGACAAGGTTATGGTGAACGCGGAAGAGCAGGAGGTGCGAATTAACCGCCTGACGCTGCTCAACGAACTGCGTAACCTGTTCCTGAAAGTGGCGGACATTTCGGTGTTGCAGTAAGAATGGGTGCTCGCTGTATGACGACAGGGCCTTGATGGCCCTGTTTTTTTAGGTGGGTGCGGTTGAGTGTGACATGGGCTGCGTTGCGGTATCTCACCGCAGCCTCTACGAGGAGAACAGCCAGATTTTGCGCGCTGTTTTTTATCTTGCGGGAAAGCCGTTCGGCTATGCTTATCAGGGGAACCTTCTATGAGCAAGACGGCGAAACAAAAACAGGAGTAGTAGATATGTTGGCGGATATCCGTTCGCGCTGGCTGATGCCGGTGATTATGGTTTTGATGACGCTGCAACTAGCGGCCTGTGGTGATAAAGACAAAGAGCAGCGCCAGGCGTTCAACGCATTCTTGCAGGGTGTGGAACAGGAACCGGGGCGTCAGCTGCCGGGATTGACGGACCAGCAAAAGCAGAGTTTCGGTCGTTATGCGCAGGATTACGCGATTCTGACGGGCTTTAGTCAGCAGTTGGATCAGGCGCTGGCGGGCAGCTTAACGCCGATGCTGGAGCAGGTCGCACGCATTCGCGTGCCGCAGGATTACCTGACTGAGCGGGAAAATCTGCGTCAAAGTACCGGCGCTTTGAATCTGCTCAGTCAGCAGACGCAGACCGCCAAAGTGCAGGCGGACAACGCCCGGCGCGCGCTGAAGCAGCCGGAAGACGTTCAGGCGGTTTATAACCGGGTGTATGAGCGTGTGGTGACGAAGCCAGCGACGGCCGTTGCTGCGGTGGTGCCGGTCAGTCTTTCCTTTGCGCAGACGTTGGTGCAGGTCGGCGACTATTTGCAAACGCAGGGCGCTCAGGTGACGTTCAACGGCAATGGCGTGCAGTTCCAGACGCAGGCGCAGGTCGACCAATACAACGGCATGATGACTCAGCTTTCTTCGCAGCAGCAGAATCTGGCGACGATCTTGAAGGCGCAACCGCTGATTGCCGTGCGTTAGGTGTAAATGACGGGCTGAGAAGTTTCTCTTAGCCCGTCGAAGTGACTTGCGCTTCCGGCGTCGCCGGAGCGTGATGTTACGGGTTGTAGGTCAGCTGCTGTGCATGATCGCTGGTCAGCGCCTGCTGCCCATTGTTTTCCCGATCCTGCGTACTGGAGAGACGGAAGACCGCAATGGCGTTGGACAACACAATCGCCTGCTCTTCAAGCGAGCTGGCGGCGGCGGTGGACTCCTGAACTAACGCGGCATTCTGCTGTGTGCTGCTGTCCATATCCACGATGGCTTCATTAACCTGCGCAATCCCACGGCTTTGCTCATCCGAAGCAACCGTAATTTCGCCCATGATGTCATGGACGTGCGTGACCGACGTCACGATGTCGTGCATCGTTTTCCCTGCATCGTTCACCAGTCTCGCGCCGTGCCCGACCTGATTCACGGAGGTGGAGATCAGCCCTTCAATCTCTTTCGCCGCTTGAGAACTGCGTTGCGCCAGATTACGCACTTCGCCGGCGACCACGGCGAATCCTCTGCCTTGTTCACCGGCGCGAGCGGCTTCGACCGCGGCGTTGAGCGCCAAAATATTCGTCTGGAAAGCGATGCCGTTGATCACGGAAGTGATTTCAGCAATGCGTTTCGAGCTGCCTTCTATTTCAGACATGGTCTTGACCACTTCTTCCACCAGTTTGCCGCCGGACTGCGCGGTCTGGGTGGCGTCCAGCACCAGTTTATTGGCGTGATGGGCGTTGCCGGCGTTCTGTTTCACGGTCGACGTCAGCTGTTCCATGCTGGCGGCGGTTTCTTCCACGGCGGCCGCCTGAGACTCCGTGCGGGAAGAGAGATCGTCATTGCCTGCGACAATTTCGCGGGCGGCGGTGTTGATCTGGCTGACGCCCAGACGGATATCGTCAATGATGTTGTGCAGATTGGCTTTCATCTTCGCCATAGAACTCAGCAGCATCCCAAGTTCGTCGCGACGGCTCGTGGTGATTGGCATGGTCAGGTCGCCGGCAGCAATGCTTTCGGCGATACCCACGGTCTGGTTTAGGGGCTGTGTAATCTGGCGAGAGATATACAGGGCGATGCCGATGCCGAGCAGCAGCGTGACCAGTGACGTCAAAGACAGCCACAGCGTGGCTTCGTTGATATCTTTTTGGGTCGCGTGAGTTTCGTTCTCCACCATGCCGGTGATCTGTGAAATCAGGTTATTGGCCTGAACGCCGAGCAAATCAACTTGTTTCAGCTCCTCCCGGTAAGCTGGAAGGTAGGCCAGCACCTCAGATTTGTAGCTCGACAGCGATGTGAGGATCGGCGTCAGCTGTGATTGACGTTCTACGGGCAGCGAATGAAGCAACTGGTTTAGCGTTTGTTCGGTGTCTTCCACTGCGGCGATAAGCGGTTTCTCCGCATCCTCATTCAGAGCGAGCAGCAGGCCGCGGGCCTGGTAGCGGATGTAGGTGAGTTTTAGATCCAGATCGGCTAATTGAAGTTGAAGCGGAAAATTACCCTCATTTTTAGTCTGTTGTTCAAACGCATTTAATGCGGTTTGCGTGTCTGAAATATTCCAACTTTGTCTTACCTGATCTTTTTTATTTACAGCATCCACATAATCTTTTTGTTTCTTCTGATATTCGACTATGGCATCAGATATTTTTTCTAAGCGGTCTTGGTAATCTAAATACCAGGACTTATTTTTCGCTTCGCTGACTAAATTGACGATATTGTTAATATGTTTGCCATTGTTTTTAATGGCATCGGGGTTGTACCCTGCGCTGTAGAGAACGCGATAATAGCGGGCTTGATTGACTTCATCGTTGATTTGGGCGCTAAAAGTCGCTTTATCGAAGCGATCCTTCAGCGTCCCGATGTACATCATCCCAACCGCAGCTATAAGGAGGGTCAGCGCTAAAATTAGAGAGAAGCCTAATCCTAACTTCTTACCTACCTTTATATTTTCTATTTTAATCGCCATTTTACTCTTCCATTATTAATGAACTCAGTCATTAAGGGAGATCCCTAATGTGTTGATTTGCTATTTTTTTTAGCCAGAAGAATATCTCCCCCGGCCAGTACAGGATGGGGGAAAATAATCAAAGAGGACTCGAGAAAATTATCGGCATGGTAAAGAAAAGCTTTACTGCTTACTTCGGTATTGAGGGATGAAATGCGGAAATAAAAAACCCGGAATAATTAAGGTTATTCCGGGTTGAGGCATAAGCTCGCGCTTAGCGGGGCAGGCTATCTGTCTGGCGGATTATTTTTTTGCTTCTGCAAAGCGTTTTGCGGCTTCGTCCCAGTTGACGACACTCCAGAACGCTTTGATGTAATCCGGGCGGCGGTTCTGGAATTTCAGGTAGTAGGCATGTTCCCACACATCAAGAGCGATGATCGGGTAGCCGGATGCGCCGGAGATGGCTTCACCCATCAGCGGGCTATCCTGGTTAGCCGTTGAAACCACCGCCAGTTTGCCGTCGTCTTTCAGCACCAGCCAGGCCCAGCCGGAACCGAAACGCGTTGCCGCTGCTTTCTCAAAAGTTTCTTTGAAGGCGTCAACGCTGCCGAAATCGCGTTCGATGGCGGTTTTCAGATCGCCGGTTAGCGTGGTGTTCAGCTTCAGGCCTTTCCAGAACAGGCTGTGGTTAGCATGGCCGCCCACGTTGTTGCGCAGCGCCGTTTTCTTATCAGCCGGGACCTGATCCAGTTTGGTGATCAGCTCTTCCGGAGACAGTTTCGCGAATTCCGGCAGAGATTCTAACGCGGCGTTGCTGTTGTTGACGTAGGTCTGGTGATGTTTGCTGTGATGGATTTCCATCGTTTGCTTGTCGAAATGCGGTTCCAGTGCGTCATAGGCATAGGGCAGGGATGGCAGTGTGTAACTCATATTTTGCATCTCCATAGTTGGCGTGCATTGATATTGATGGAGCGGCACTTGGTTTGTTAGTCCCGCGTAAGCATGAAGTTCATTATAGTTAATTAAATGATATTGAAAATGGTTATTCTTGGCTTTCTGCCGTTCCGCTCTGATTTTAATCCTTTTTCAACAGTCACTTATAAGAGAATAGTTGGGCCTAACAACCAATTGGTCTAAGCGGTTAGTCGCGCAGGCGCTGGGGATGGGTGTAGACCGTCGCGCGCCCCGGCCGACAAAATCCCACCAGGGTGAGCTGACTGCGTTGAGCGACGTCGACGGCCAGCGCGGTGGCGGCGGAGACGGCGAAGAGAATTTCCACGCCGCAAAGCGCGGATTTTTGCACCATTTCATAGCTGGCGCGGCTGGACACCAACGCTGCGCCTTGCTGCCAGGGCTGACGAGCGCGCATCCCCAGCAGTTTATCCAGCGCGACGTGTCGGCCGACATCTTCACAGCCACCTAACAGCGAGCCTTCCGGCGAAATCCACGCGGCGGCATGGGTACAGCCGGTCCGTTGTCCGACAAGCTGAATATCGGGCAACCGGGCCAGTGCGGACGCCAGCCGCGACAGTGAAAACGTCTGGGTGAAGGGGAGCGGCGCTATCGGCCTGCCGATCTCCTCCAACTGCTCGACGCCGCAGACGCCGCAGCCGGTGCGGCCTTCCATGGCGCGCCGTCTGGCTTTCAGCCCGGCAAAGCGACGGCTGGAAAGCTCAATCTGAACTTCGATGCCGTGACAGGCTGGCACGACGTCGATGCCGTAGATGTCCTTCGGTGACTGAATAATGCCTTCCGACAGGGAAAAACCCAGCGCGAATGCTTCCAGATCTTTGGGCGAGGCCATCATCACCACGTGTGATATGCCGTTGTAGACCAGGGCTACCGGCACCTCTTCCGCCAGCCAGTCGCGACGAGGCTTCGCCAACGCATCCTGATGCCAGATGGTGCGCTGACTGGCCCCGATTAAGGGAGCCTGCGTATCTTCACGCTGAGAATGGTCGTTTTTCACCCGTACTCCTGCGGTCCTAGTGTGACGTCATGAATGAGTATTTCACCGCGCGCGGCGAGATGCGACTGTTATCGCCTTTCGCAGGGCGACGAATAGGCGTGGCATCATCGGATGCGTCGTTTCTAATTGGGTTCCGGTCGTTGTCTAAAACTGAGCGCTGAATCGAATCCCAGCGTTTTTCAGACCGGTTGCAGCTATCACAATTGATTAACATCCTCTAGGATGGGTCCAATAATTTTCTGTTTAGGTAAACCTACCATTCTGTATCGGGTGGCCGGGCGTCGTCACTGCTAATACCGCGCTCAGTCCGCAGCATCAGCATACAAAGGAGACAGAAATGACCTATGACACTTCTTCCAACTCTAGCTCAAGCCGTGTTTCGCCTGGAGCCTACGGCTTCGATGTCAGCCTGAAAAAACGTTACGAAAACTTTATCGGCGGCACCTGGGTTCCTCCTTCCAGCGGCGAATATTATGTCAACCTGACGCCCGTTACGGGGAAACCGCTATGCGAAGTGGCCAGCTCAAATACCCGCGACGTGGATTTGGCGCTGGATGCTGCGCATAAAGCCAAAGCCGGCTGGGCCGCGCTGTCGGCTGCCGAACGCGCGCAGATCCTGAACCGTATTGCCGATCGCATGGAAGAAAATATCGATCTGCTGGCGAACGCCGAAACCTGGGATAACGGCAAACCGATCCGCGAAACCCGCAATGCCGACGTCCCTCTCGGCATCGATCACTTCCGCTACTTCGCCGCCTGTATCCGGGCGCAGGAAGGCGCGATCAGCGAAATCGATCACGACACCGTGGCCTACCATTTTCACGAGCCGCTCGGCGTGGTCGGGCAGATCATTCCATGGAACTTTCCGCTGCTGATGGCGTGCTGGAAAATGGCGCCGGCGCTGGCGGCGGGCAACTGCATCGTACTGAAGCCTGCAAAGCTGACTCCGCTATCCGTCCTGTTGATGATGGAGATGATTCAGGATCTGCTGCCGCCGGGCGTGATCAACGTGGTTAACGGCGCGGGCGGACAGATCGGCGAGTATCTGGCGACGTCGCCGCGGATCGCCAAGGTCGCCTTTACCGGCTCGACTGAAGTCGGCCAGCAGATCATGGGCTATGCGGCGAAGAACGTCATTCCGGTGACGCTGGAGCTGGGCGGAAAATCCCCCAATATCTTCTTTGCCGACGTCATGGACAAAGAAGACAGCTTCTTCGACAAAGTGCTGGAAGGGTTCTCTCTGTTCGCCTTTAATCAGGGCGAAGTCTGTACCTGTCCGAGTCGGGCGCTGGTACAGGAGTCTATCTACGAGCGCTTTATGGAGCGCGCCATCAAACGGGTGGAATCCATCCGCGTCGGCAACCCGCTGGACGCCAATACCATGATGGGCGCGCAGGTGTCTTCCGGACAGCTGGATACCATCCTCAACTACATCGACATTGGCAAGCAAGAGGGCGCACAGGTGCTGACCGGCGGACGTCGCAAGTCGCTGAACGGCGATCTGACCGAGGGCTACTATCTGGAGCCGACGGTGTTGCAGGGCAAAAACAATATGCGGGTCTTCCAGGAAGAGATCTTCGGGCCCGTGCTGGCGGTGACGACGTTCAAAACGCTGGATGACGCATTGGAAATCGCCAACGACTCCCCCTATGGTCTGGGCGCGGGCGTATGGAGCCGTAATGCGAACATCACTTACCGCATGGGACGCGGCATTCAGGCCGGACGAGTCTGGACCAACTGCTACCATGCCTATCCGGCGCATGCCGCGTTCGGCGGTTACAAACAGTCCGGCATTGGGCGGGAAAACCACAAAATGATGCTGGAACATTATCAGCAGACCAAATGCCTGTTGGTCAGCTACTCCGACAAACCCATGGGGCTGTTCTAGGCAACAAAGGGTGCGACGTTAAGTGCACAGGGCTGCCTCGGCGGCCCTGTTGTTTATCTGCCCACATTTCCCCGTAATCACATTGAGTTGCTGCGGGGCAGCCTATAAGCTGTTTATTATTGTATAAAAATAGGGCGAGGGCGTGGATGACCGACAGGATCGGCTGGGTGGATAACCTGCGGGCGATAGCGTGCTTGATGGTGGTGATGGTCCACAGCGCCGCAGGGTATGTCACCGATGGCAGTGCGGTGGGGAAGGTCTATTGGGACGTCGCCAATCTGCTGGATTCCGCTTCTCGCGTCTGCGTGCCGTTATTTTTCATGATTTCAGGCTACCTCTTTTTTGGAGAGCGACAAGCTCAGCGTAAACACTATCTGCGCATCGGCTGCTGTCTCCTGTTCTACAGCCTGTTGGCGCTGTGTTATATGGCGTGGCTCACTCCCATCAATCCGTGGCTGGCGCTCCGAGACAGCCTGCAAAAACCCGTGTTTTATCACCTGTGGTTCTTCTATGCCATCACCATCATTTACCTGTTTTCTCCGCTGATTAAAGTGCGTCAGGCGTCGGGTTATGCGCTGACGGCGGCGATCGTACTGCTGGCGGTGGTCGCCAATCCCAATATGCCCGCGCTGATGAACGGTCAGCATCTGATGCTGCCGGTGAACCTGTATATGTTCGGCGATACTATCTATTACCTGCTGTACGCCATTACCGGCAGGATCGTCGGGATGATGACGATCCCTCGCTGGGCGGCGCGCGCGGCGTTCGGCGTCTTTGTGTTAGGAACAGCGCTGGTGACGCTCGGGACACGCCATCTGACGCTCATCAACGGCGACTTCGATCAGACCTATTATCTCTACTGCGGACCGCTGGTGTTCGTGGCTGCCTCCGGTTTATTGGTCAGTGGAAAATACTACCTCAACGCGGCGCCTTTGCCGGTATTGACGCTGATAGCACGCCATTCGCTGGCGATTTACGGCGTTCACGCACTGGTAATCCACTATTTGCGCACGCATCAACTGGCGCTCGAAAGCGCCCCGGTGGCGGATATTTTTTACGTCTTTACGATGGCGCTGGGGATAGGCCTGCTGTTTTCGTTGGGGCTACAGCGCATCGACCGTCGCCGACTGGTGAGCTAGGCCTGACGCGACTGAGCCTGGCGCAGCCGGCGCGCCGAAGAGAAGCCAGCCAGCAGCGCCGCTTTTTCCATGCTGACGCCTCGCCGTAAAACTGGTGCAAGTCCAGATTCAATTTTTTGTCGAAATTCTAACGAGTCTCTTCCTGTCCGACTGAAAAGATGTTTAAATTATAAATCACATATTCTGCATAAATATTCATTATGGAGTGCGCGGGTAAAATGCCGTCGACCGCGTGAAGCGCCGCGATCTTCTTCTGCATTTTGTCCAATATAGCGCGACGTAACCTACGTAATTCGGCGTTGGAGTGGTTACACTCAATGTCATCTAACTCGAGCAGGGATTAATTGTTATGACGACGATTTTGAAGCATCTTCCGGTTGGTCAACGTATCGGCATCGCTTTCTCCGGTGGGCTGGACACCAGCGCCGCGTTGCTGTGGATGCGTAAAAAAGGCGCGGTGCCTTATGCTTACACTGCGAACCTGGGTCAGCCGGACGAAGAGGACTATGACGCAATCCCTCGTCACGCCAAGGAGTATGGCGCGGAAAACGCGCGTCTGATCGACTGCCGCAAGCAGCTGGTCGCAGAGGGTATCGCCGCGATCCAGTGTGGTGCTTTCCATAACACTACCGCTGGTATGACCTACTTCAATACCACGCCGCTGGGCCGCGCCGTGACCGGCACCATGCTGGTAGCCGCGATGAAAGAAGACGGCGTGAATATCTGGGGCGACGGCAGCACCTATAAAGGCAACGACATCGAGCGTTTTTATCGCTATGGCCTGCTGACCAACGCGGAACTGCAAATCTACAAACCCTGGCTCGATACTGACTTCATCAATGAACTGGGCGGCCGTCAGGAGATGTCTGAGTTTATGGCCGAGGCGGGCTTCAGCTACAAAATGTCGGCGGAAAAAGCTTATTCCACCGACTCCAACATGCTGGGCGCGACACACGAGGCGAAGGACCTGGAGTTCCTCAACTCCAGCCTGAAAATCGTTAATCCGATCATGGGCGTCAAGTTCTGGGACGAAAACGTGAAAGTGCCCGCGGAAGAGGTCACCATCCGCTTTGAACAAGGGCATCCGGTCGCGCTGAACGGCAAAACCTTCGCTGACGACGTCGAACTGATGCTGGAAGCCAACCGCATCGGCGGCCGTCACGGTCTTGGGATGAGCGATCAGATTGAAAACCGCATCATCGAAGCGAAAAGCCGGGGCATCTATGAAGCGCCTGGAATGGCGCTGCTGCACCTCGCCTACGAGCGTCTGGTCACCGGGATCCACAATGAAGACACCATCGAGCAGTATCATGCTCACGGCCGTCAGTTGGGGCGCCTGCTGTATCAGGGACGTTGGTTCGATCCGCAGGCGCTGATGCTGCGTGATGCGCTCCAGCGTTGGGTCGCCCGTGAAATCACCGGCGAGGTCACCGTTGAGCTGCGTCGCGGCAACGACTTCTCTTATCTCAATACCGTGTCTGATAATCTGACCTACAAGGCTGAGCGTCTGACGATGGAAAAAGGCGACTCGGTCTTTTCACCGGATGACCGCATCGGCCAACTGACCATGCGTAATTTGGACATCACCGACACGCGTGAAAAGCTGTTCAGCTACATGGAAAGCGGTTTGTTGATTACGGGCAACGCCGGTGTGCCGCAGGTGGAAAGCGGTGAACTCTTGCAGGACAAAAACAAAAAATAATCGGCGGACCGCCGCCCGATGTAATAAAAAGGCATACCGAGGTATGCCTTTTTTGTCGCTGTCGTCTTCTGGCGCCTCCGCCCCTCTGATTTTCGAGATGAATCGCGATGAGCGGCGGCGGAGCGGCAATCAGGGATAAAAACGACCTCTGTTTCTTGGCAAATGACGTATCAACGTGAAGGATTGTGTCAAAGGCAGGGTACCTTCGTCGAATGGGACGGCGCCTCCGATTCCGAACCTGACTCACCGTCGTGCCTGCCTTTATCAATAAAAGTTCCGTGAAGGACTTTTTTCGTATACTCGAATAAGATTGTTAATTAGACAAATTGTGGATGTTATCCAGCAATACATGGCGAGAAAACAGATGACGTTGTTTTCCGAAAATAATATCGAAGCTCATATTGCTAATAAAACGGGGCGGCTCGCGGTCTGACGAGACGGTTTTCCGGTATTTCAGCGGCGGAATATTATACGTTTTCGTAAAGCAGCGGGAAAAATGAGGCAACGAGGAGAAACCACACGCATAGCAAATATCGGTCAGAGACCAGTTAGGCGAAATATGAATAATCTCTCTCGCCAGCGTGACGCGTACGCGCCAGATCCATCGCATGGGCGTAATATTATAGACCTGATTAAATAATCGGCAGATATCGAACTTCGATTTGCCACTCACGGTTTCGAGTTGTTCCAGCGTGATGTTATCGCCGATATTCTCAATGATATAGTCGATGATTCCTACCAGCCTGGTTGCTTTATTATTGTTTTCCAAGGTCTTTTTTAGGTTAGGGTGACGACGATACATATCTTGAATAAGATTATGGTTGAAGCTTTCATTATCCAAGGTGTGGGGGTAGGCATTATGTAGATTCATGGTGTCATCCAAAAATGTATTTACCGTGCCTGGAGCGGTTAATAAAAATGCTAAAAACGGCGTTGGTATTGGGTTGTTAATTATTGTCATTGCTGTCATTGACAGGATGACTCACGCAAATTGTGTGCCATATTTGGAATGCCCTTTTTCAGAGGGATATGTAACGGTTTTTCCACTCAGCATTCCATTTTTGGGATGGCGACATTTCGTTATTGGGATTATTCGTCTCGAAAATGGTCAGCGTTCTAAGCGTGATCGGGATTTAAATAACAAGACTTCGTTAAGACTTGTTTCTAAAGGTCATGCCGTAAAATCCACGCATCGATCTGTGATCAAAAAGAGAGAAATGCTCGCGGTGAAGCGTTGCCATGTATGCGCTTCCATCAGGCGTGCGTGATCTCGACCTGATGACTGTCAGCCGATGTGACCCGCAAGGATGGAAAATGGACAAGATGGATAAGGAAAGCGCGATAAATTGGGCGCAGAGAGTGAAAATGAGCCAGGAAAATTCGTTGGATTTTTGTGGTAGCGCTGAGCATAGCGTGAAACAACTTTCTGGCCCGCAGTGTATTTTGGTCTACCGGAAGACGTTGGATCGACCGGAAATATCTGCCAAGGCGCGATTGGCCTGTGGGCTGGCGCCGCACGATACGCTCACCGCCAGCAAACTGGCCGAGGGCATTCTACGCGGCCTGCTGGCGCCGCTGTGTCGCGTGTTGCCGCATAAGCTGACGTTTGCTCGTACCCCATTAGGTAAACCGTTCCTGCCTCGACATCCCCAGCTTCATTTTAACCTCTCCCACACCGAGGCTGCTTTTGCGTTCGCCATCGCACAGGATGGCGCGGTGGGGGTCGATGTCGAGGGAAATCGCGGGCGTGTCGAGCATAAACGCGGCGTGGCGAAGCGCTTTTTCCATCCCGATGAAGCCTGCTGGCTGGATCAGTATTGCGATGAAGAGGCGTATATACAGGCATTTATTCGGCTATGGACTCGCAAAGAGGCCTATTTGAAGGCGCTGGGACTTGGTCTGAGCAAGCCGTTGGACTCGTTCAGCTGTCTGGCGCGAGAAAACGGGCGGATTCAGGTAGTGGATGACTCGCGCCCCGCGAACGCGCAGATGAAGGAAGTTTGGTTTGACGAAGCGGACATGGCGCTCAACTGCTGCATTTTGTCGTCCAAGGAGACCACACTGAGCTGGCGGTTTACCACCCTGACGGAGTGGGACGCGTTAACGGACTGGCTGGGGTAATGCAGGCAGCAGTATTCAGTCAGGGGAGGAGTTCGTCCGCGATCAGCCGGGTTGCGGGCCAGTTCAAAGGTTTTTAGCAGAGAGAATAGGGCAATGTTTGCGTCTTTTTCCCGTCACTGACGAGAAAGAGAAGAAGGCGCCCTTTGCCGATATCCTGATCCTTAAAGGGCGTAGCATCCGTGGTTTTCTCCGGTATCGACGCACAGACCACCATAAGAGGTATGCACGCAGAGTATCAGCAGAGAAAGAAAGCGTTTCCATCCCGATTTTCATCTCCCGTCATCCCGCTGGAGCATGAGAATAACTGGTACGGGCAGACAAATAACATCCATGCTGATAACGCGACGTTCCGTCTTCATCCCTGTTCGAATAGCGCAATCCTGCGCTGTGACCGTGACGTTATTACATCCTTGTATATTTTCGCCTGCTTACGCCAGCGAAAACGCTTCCTTAAAAGAATTATGCCCGGTGCCCGCGGGCATTGTTGTCTGAAATTGTGGGATAGAAGAATAATTCCAATGTGCCTGAGCAACGCCGTGCAAGGGGGTAAGAAGTTCCGACCGTTTATTGTGCGCGGAAGTAAACGGAGCAGCTGCCATAAGCGGCTCCCAGCCCGATAGACAGCATCACGTGCGGTTGCCCATTGCGGATGGCGGGCATCGCGGCAGGCAGCAGCAGGAGCGGGTCCACGGCGCAGCAGTGGCCGATATCCGGCAACAGGCCGAGAGAGACGGCCTCACGCGGCAGCGGGTAGCGGCGCACAAAGCGGCGCCAACTGAGACGGTTGATGTTGTGGGGCAGCAGCGACAGGCTGTCGGGATCGCCCGCCTGTGCGCCTGCCAGAGCCTCCCTGACCATGTCGTCGTGGGCCTGATAAAAGGCCGTTTTCGCTTCCCGCCCGCTATTTAGTCCATCATCAAAGCTCAATCGCTGGCCCAGAAAGGGTTTTCCCAACCGTAAACCAGCGCCTTCGCGCTCCAGCAGCAACGCGGCGAATGCATCTCCCATCAGCGTGTATCCCGGCACGTATCGCCGTGATGTCCCTAAGGGCGACAACGTGTCACCGGCGATGATGGCGACGCGTTTTGCCTGCTTGTCTTCCAATAGACGATGGGCGCGCGCCAGCGCCCAGAACAAAGTTGCACAGTGCTGCTGGTCCAGTTCATAGCAGCGCGCCGTGTCGCTGACGAACGGATGACTCTGTTTTAGTCGCGCAAGCCACGCCGGCTGTTCGCCATGTGGCTTTGGCATGCCGTGCACATAAATGAGTGCGTCGATGGGGACGTCAGGCCCGGAGGATTGCTGCATCAATTGGCTAATGAGTTGATAGAAGACGCCATAAAGAGAGACAGAGGCTTCCAGCGCGGCAATGCGGCGAAAGCCGTACAGCTGGCAGAACGTGTGGGCTTCGCGGGGGCTATAGCCCGTTTGAATAATGATGTCCTCGGCGCTGAGGCGAGCCGATGGAACCCAGGTGGCTAAGGTATTGATGTGTAACATGCATCCTCCGTCCTGATCGCTGCGGGAGTCGGTCATCAATTAACATGTCAGGTTTTTTCGTGCAGAAAATGCGTCAGACTATCGAGGGTGTGAAATGCGTCGAAAACGTTTTCATCCATGAGATCGAACAGATCGCCCGTTAGCGTCTCATTCGCTTCATAGTGGTCGCTGAGTACGGCAATCAGGCTGATGAGATTGACGGAATCCAGCAGGCCGTCATGGGCGTACATCGGCGCGCCCTGAAATATGGCGTCGATACGTCCCTGATCGATACCAATGGCTTTCAACAGCTCGCGTACGAGTAATTGTGTTGCATCGTCACGGCGATGCCCAGATTCTGAGTGCTTCATACCAACTCTCCGACACGCTGTAATTGTGCGCAGTATAACGGCCGCTTAGGGGGCAACTTGTTCTAAATTGCATATAGCGAACGAGGGGTTTTTGTGTACACATTCAAGATAAATGTGTGTTTTTCAGGTCTTTTTACCCGATGATAGCGACGTTTGTTCTTGTCGAGGAGCGAGGGTTTCCAGCGGAAAGTAAGGAGAGGCAGATGAAAGGTAAGCGGTACCATCAAAAAGCCCGCCGTACTGTAAATTGCCGGTGCGTTGGCAATGTATATCTACCCGAATCGCTAACTTGAGTCAGCTCATCGGGATTCACTCTCTTGCCGACTTCCTGTAACCCGAATGATCTAACCTCTCTGCGGTAAAAGCCGGTTTAGCGGGTGTGGCATTGACGTGAAACGCCTCGTCTGCGGCGCTAAATAAGGGTTGTATCGACCTCTGGCAGAGACTCGAAGCCGGGTCTGGCAAAATAATATCCTTGAGCGAGGTGAATCCCGATTCCTTTAAGAAAACGATACTCCTCCTCCGTTTCAATGCCTTCTCCCAGGACCCTGATATTTAACGCTTTCAACATTTCGACGCAGTGGGTGACGATAGTCTGGCGTGTTTTATCCTGATCGATGCCGCGGATCAGCGCCATGTCCAACTTGACGATATCAGTTTGAAAATCCGCCAGCAGATTCAGCCCGGAATAACCCGAGCCGAAGTCATCAATCGCCGTTTTGAAGCCCAGTTTTTTGTAACATTCAATAATTGACTGTATACGCTTACTGTCTTTCGCCTCCTCGTTCTCGGTGAACTCGAACATAATGTTCTTGATAGGAAACTGGTATTTTTTGGCCGCTTCCAGCGTAGTGCGAATGCAACGTTCGGGGCGATAAATCGCATTGGGTAGAAAGTTGATGCTCAGCATGCCGGACAGCTTCAGTCTCGTTGCAAGCGCGATAGCCTTGATTCGGCAGAGCTGGTCGAAGCCGTAGCGCTTATCGTTGCTGATCTGAGAAATAATACTGAAGGCAGACTCGTTATTGCAGCCTCTGACCAGGGCTTCATAGCCGAATATGCGTTTGGACACGCAGTCTACGATGGGCTGGAACGCCATGGTGAAGTCGAGACCCAAATTATGGCTGTCCGCGCAGTGAGCACAGCGCGACGACATAAAAAGGGGCGATTGGGATGTCATGGTTAACAAATTCCTGGATGATGGAAAAAATGGACGCGTTCACCCGCTGTCAGCGAGGCGATAAGATCGTGACGCCCTCTATTAAATGTATAGCTCGTAAGCGGATGAACTGCGCTCACTTGGCCATTTATCGGCAATATTCAGGTAAGAATTAAGGGTAGTTGACCAGAGGGGGCATAAAAAGAAAGACACGGCAGGTTATCTGGATGATAAACATCGACACATCCCAAACAGAGCGGGAAAGCGCTTTCCGGCGGAAGTGTGCGGGAGCGGTTCGCCGTCTCGGGGAGCGGTGCCCGCCCGTGGATGAAAGCATAAGGGCGGACACCGAGGCCGTTACCAGTAACGGGCGATTTCCTGGCGCAGTGCGTCGGCGATGACGCTTCCGTTTTCGCCGGCCAACGCCCGTCCGGCGATAAACGTTTTGGCGTTAATCCCCCGGAAATGCTGCAACGCCTCAGGCACGATACCGCCGGTGATAGACACCTCAAATCCCATCTCCGATAAGGTATGCATGCGTTGGATGTCTTCTGGCGTCCAGCCGACACCGGCCAGCTCCGCGTCTCGCGAGCGATGGTAGATTGCTTGCGTGATGCCCAGTTTTCGCCAGGCCTGCGCGTCTTCCCACGTCCAGTGGCCGTAGAGTTCCATTTGGATTTCTCCGTGGTATTCGTCCGCGATGCCTTTGCAGGCGGTAATCGTGGCGATGTGGGCCGCGGCTGACACCGTGATCCAGTTCGCGCCTGCGGCAAAGGCCATCTTTGCCAGAATGGCGCCCCCGTCCGTGGTTTTCATATCGCAGACCAAAATATGGTCGGGATATTGCTGGCGCAGCGTGCGGACGGCGTTCATTCCTTCGGCGAAGGCCAGTATGGTGCCGACTTCTATGACGTCGACATACTCCGCGACGCTGGCGGCGAGATCGACGGCGGTGTGCAGGTCAGTAGAGTCCAGCGCAATCTGTAACAAGGGTTGAGTCATGGTATGAGAATCCTTTTTCAGTGTTGAGACGGCGGCATGCGCCGTCAGGGTCATGATGAGCGGTGAAACGGCTTATGCCGCGAGCATCATTCCATCGTGGCGTCAGTCTGACCGTAGTAAGCGTCAGCGCCGTGTTTGCGGAAATAGTGTTTGTCGGACAGCGTCTGCGGGAGGCGAATATGGTCATTCAGCCGCCGCGTCGCCAGCGCCATCGCCGCCACTTCTTCCAACACGACGGCGTTACGCACCGCTTCCTCGGCGTCTTTCCCCCAGCAGAAAGGGGCATGGCCATAGGCAACCACGCCCGGCACGGCAATGGGGTCGATGTCCCGTCGGCGAAAGGTTTCCACGATGCTCACTCCCGTGTTCTTTTCATAGTCGTCGGTAATTTCCTCTGATGTCAGCGGGCGGGAGCAGGGGATATCGCCGTAGAAATAGTCGGCGTGGGTGGTGCCCAACACCGGTATATCCATACCAGCCTGCGCCCATATCGTCGCATGGCGAGAATGGGTATGGACGATGCCGCCGAGACGAGGGAACGCCTGGTACAGCACCAAATGCGTGGCGGTATCGCTGGAAGGTCGAAGCCGCCCCTCGATGACGTTGCCGTCCAGATCGACGATGACGATATCGTCAGCTGTCATGGCTTCGTAGCTCACGCCCGACGGTTTGATGGCGATCAGCCCGTGTTGACGATCGATCTGCGAGACGTTACCCCAGGTCAGGGTGACCAGCTGGTAGTGCGGCAACTGTTGATTGGCGGCCAGCACCGTTTGTTTCAAGTCGCTCAACATTCGTTATCTCTCCTCTTTCGCCGCCTGCGCGAGCGCGTTGTCGATCGCGCGATACACCTCGTCTTTGCTGCGGCATGTGCGCAGTCTGTCGAGGTTGATACCGGTAGGGCTATTCTCGTCCTCCAGCATCTGGGTGACTTCCATCAGGCCGTCGATATGCTCATCGGACGTACTGCCTGCCAGGGTGATCAGCACATCAACAGGTTCTTCCTCGCCTTCGAAGAGTACGGGGGTAGCGAGCGTCACCAGCGCGAAAGCCGTCCGTTTCACCCCGTCTTCTGGTCTGGCGTGCGGCAACGCAAGGCCGGGGGCGATGACGAAGTAGGCGCCCATCTTTTCAATGCTGCGGATGATCGCGGCATGATAGCCAGGCTCTACCGCGCCGGCGGTCTCCAGCATGCCCGTACCGATCCTAATCGCTTCCCGCCAGTCGGCCGCATGGGCCTGAAGTCGGATAGTGTCGTTGTCTATCAGTGATTGCTTGAAGTTCATGGTGTGCTCCTTTCTCGGCTGTTCCTTCAGCCGGACGTTAGCGGGAAAAATGCGTTCTGATTAGGTCGAGCAGTTCGTCGCCAAATGACTGGGGGTTGAGCATGTTCTGCACGGCCAGTACGAATTTTCCCGCCCCCGGATCTATCTCTCCCGCGAGGTGGCGTGAGGCGACGATGATGTCGGTCATCGCGAGCTTCGATTTGTAGTCCGCCACGGCGCACGACTCCATCACATGCGGTATGCCCCGTTGTTCCAGGAACTTGGCGATTTTCATTTTCATCATCATGGATGACCCCTGCCCATTACCGCAGACGGTCAGAACGCGCACGGCCCGTTCCGCATTGACTGGCTCGGGCTCGGCGAGAGGAGGCGTGGCGGCCGCAGGCAGATCCGACGTCGGCGCCGTGGCATCTTCTTCCGCGCGCAAACGTCGGGCGGCGAAAAACATATAGGTGGCGGCGCCGAGCAGGAGTACGCACAGAAACAGCGGTGACCAGGACAACCCCTGCATGATGGGGGGGAACAGCAACGCCCAGTCGGCCATGCCCATCCAGCCATTGAGCGGCGTGCCGTGGTGGGCGAACAAGGCAATCGCCCAGGCCGAGCCCAGCACTTCAATGACGCCCATTACGAAGCAAATCTTCATTACGGCTTTCCAGCCGCCGAAATGGTTGGCGAAGACGCCAATGGTGGCGTTAGAGAAGAACATGGGCACAAAGCCGGGAATGATGACGATGGGCGATTGAAAGGCGAGCAGCAACAGTAACGCGGCGAACTGACCGGCGGCGCCCCACATAAAACCAAACACCATGGCGTTTGGCGAATAGGCGTAGATGGCCGCGCAGTCGATGGCGAGCACTGCATTGGGAATGACCCGCTCCGAGATGCCCTTGAACGCCTCCGACAGTTCCGCGACGAACATGCGGACGCCGACGACGATAATCTGAATGGCTACGGCGAATTTCAGGCCGGTTTCCAGAATATAAATACTCCAGTGGGTGGAACCGGCCATCGTCTGCAGGTTCTTCAGGCCAAAGGAGAGCAGAATAATGCCGAAGAACACGGTCATGACGATGGCGGTCGCGGCGATGCTGTCGTGAAAGATGTTCAGCCAGCGGGGAAGTTTGAGGTTATCGACGCTCTCTTTGGGGTCGCCCAGCCGGTGGGCGATTTTGGTCGCGATCCACGACGCCGCCTGCTGTTGATGACCGATGGAGAAGCCCGCGCCGCCGGTGACGGCCTCCGTCGGCTTGAACATGATGTTGGAAAAGATGCCCCAATACAGCGCGATGATGACGGCGGAGGCGATAATGGTTTCCCACATTGTGGCGCCTAGCACCAGATAAAACATCGCTATCAGCCCGGCCTGCTGAAACATGATGTGGCCCGTTAGCATAATCGTGCGAATACCGGTATAGCGGCGCAGCACCACCATCAGGATATTCAGGGCGAGCGCCAGTAGAACGGTGTAGCCCACCCAGGCGTAGCGATCCCCCATGACGGACATCGTCGCCATCATGGCGGTGTAGGGGTCAATGACCGAGCCGCTGAGGCCATGATATTCGGCGATCTTTTCTATCACCGGTTTGAACCCCGCGACCAGCGTATCGGCGCCCACCTGGACCAGCATGAACCCGATGATGGTTTTGAGCGTCCCTTTGAGGACCGTGGAGATATCCCGCCGTAGCAGCAGATACCCAATCAAGGTGACCAGTCCCAACAGCAGTGGCGCTTTGGTCATAACCTGGCTGTAGAAGATGTGAAAAATAGCGTATAGCGTTTCCATGATGCCGCTCCGTATCGGTAAAGGGCCATATGCCCGACGGTGATAACTCAATCCCTGTTACCTGCGTCCTTTCCTGCCAACGAGTGATTTAACTTCGCCTGCTGTTATGTCTAACCGAGAGAAATCACGAGTATTCATAAAATGATTTATTTGTGATCTTTTAAATCATCATAAACAAGCGGCGGCGAAGATCAAGCTGTGCATTGTGATTATCACGTTAGTTTACTTGTATTCGCCTGTTGGTACTGAAAATGTAATATAAATAACGAGTTAATATCATTTTTTTGTCGGTTTTTGTGAGGGGCGATCGGTTTTTAGGGGGGTTAAACCATCAGATTGGCTCGTCAAGAGGTGCGAAAAGTAATCATTGATAATCATATTTGTGATTGATATAGTCATTTTAAATCACCGTGAACGCGTTTTTTGTGATGAGCGCCTGGGGCAAACGAAAAGCACGGGGCGGGGGTGACAGAGTCTGCGACCCGTGGAAATCGGTCGACGGCGGTTGTTGTAATCATGAAAAAGGATAAAACGATGAGCAAAGTAACTGACATAACCCGGGAGTCATGGATATTGAACACGTTCCCCGAATGGGGGACCTGGCTCAACGAAGAGATCGAGCAGGAGGAGGTCGCCGCTGGAACGTTCGCCATGTGGTGGCTGGGCTGTACCGGCATCTGGTTAAAGTCTGCGGGCAACACGCAGATCGCCATTGACTTCTGGTGCGGCACCGGCAAGAAAACCCACGCCAATCCCTACATGAAAAAACAGCATCAGATGATGCGTATGGGCGGCGTACGCAAGCTGCAGCCCAACCTGCGTACATCGCCGTTTGTGCTCGACCCCTTTGGTATTAAGAAGATAGATGCGGTGTTGGCGACGCACGATCATGCTGACCACATCGACATCAACGTGGCGGCGGCGGTGCTGCAAAATGCGGGCGATCATGTGAAATTCATCGGTCCTGAAGCCTGCGTCGAGCTTTGGACGGGATGGGGCGTACCCGCCGAACGCTGCATCGTGGCGCAGGTCGGGCAAGAGATTTCGATAGGCGATATCACCATCAAAGTGCTGGATGCCTTTGACCGTACCGCGCTAGTGACGCTGCCCGAGGGCGTGTCTTCCCGCGATAAAAGCATTCTGGACGGAATGGACCGGCGCGCGGTGAACTATCTGGTGAAGACCAGCGGCGGCAACGTGTATCACTCCGGCGACTCGCATTACTCCAACTATTTCGCCCGGCACGGCAACGACAATGCGATCGACGTGGCGCTTCTCTCCTATGGCGAAAACCCTCGCGGCGTGACCGACAAAATGACCTCTTCAGATATTCTGCGTGCCGCGGAGTCGTTGAATACGCAGGTGGTGATCCCCTTCCATCACGACATTTGGGCGAATTTCCAGAGCGATCCCGGTGAAATTGAGCTGCTATGGCACAGGAAGAAAGATCGTCTGAATTACGGCTTTCAGCCATTCTTCTGGCAGGTGGGGGGAAAATACGTCTTCCCGACGGACAAGGCCAAAATGCATTACCAGCATCCGCGCGGGTTTGACGATATCTTCACGGATGAACCCGAGCTGCCGTTCCGCTCGTTCCTCTAACGTTCTCTGTTCACGAGGTGCGCGATGTATCATCTGAATAGCGCGTTGCGGCTGGGCGTGTATGAAAAGGCCATGCCGGCGTGGCTGGATTGGGAGCATAAGATTCAGGCTGCCAAAGCGCTGGGGTTCGACTTTATTGAAATGTCCGTCGATGAGTCCGACGAGCGCCTGCAACGCCTGGACTGGGGCGACGAGGAGATCTTTGGGTTGCGCCGTTTGTGCGAGCATTACGGCCTGCCGCTGCACTCCTTGTGCCTGAGCGCGCACCGTCGTTTCCCGTTTGGATCGGCCGATCCCTCGGTGCGGGAGCAGGCGGGCGTCATCATGCGCAAAGCCATCGGGCTGGCCTATAAACTGGGCGTACGCTGCATTCAGCTGGCGGGCTACGACGTGTATTACGAACCGCACAGCGAGGCCACGCACCAACGGTTTATCGACGGCATGCGCGAGAGCGCGCGTCTGGCTGAGCGGGCGGGCATCATGCTCGGCGTGGAGATTATGGATACGCCTTACCTGAATTCGCTGTGCAAGTTCGAGGTGCTCAAGAAGGCGGTCCCTTCGCCATACTTTATGGCCTATCCCGATGTCGGCAATATCACCGGCTGGAATTACGATACCTGTACCGAGTTGCAGATGAGCGGCGAACATATTGTCCAGATCCACCTCAAAGACACGCTCCGTGTGAGCGCCGAGTCTCCGGGACAGTTCCGCGACCTGTGCATTGGAGAAGGGGAGGTAGACTTCCCCGCCGTTTTTCGCACGTTGGCCGGAATGCGCTATTCGGCGCCGCTGGTCATTGAAATGTGGGCGCAGGATGAGCATTGGGCCGACCATCTGCGGCAAGCGAGGGCGCGTTTGGCGACGATGGCGCAGGAGGCAGGATTGGCATTGAATTGACGAAAGGACAAGCGGGTGGGGCTGCGGCTCCGCCCGGTGCTTTGATTTTTGAAAACAGCGTTATACAATCACAAGACATCATAAATAATCATAAATCAGGCATGAAATGACAGAAACACAACGACACAGCGCCATTCTGGCTCTGCTGAATGAGAAGCGCCATCTGACCGTGGCCAGCCTGACGCAAGCGTTCTCAATTTCTCCGGCGACGGCGCGTCGCGATATTAATAAGCTGAATCAAGCCGGACAGGTGCGCAAGGTGCGCAACGGCGCGGAGGCGCTGATGCCGACCAGACGGCTATGGTCGCCGCTGGACAGTCAAAGCACCTCGACTCACGATCAAAAAGTACGCATCGCTCAGGCGGCGGCCCGGCTGGTGCAGCCGGGTGAGAGCGCGGTCATCAACTGCGGGTCGACCGCCTTTCTGCTAGGGAAGGAAATCTGCGGGCGGGACGTTCAGGTCATCACTAACTACTTTCCTCTGGCCAACTATCTGATTGAGCAAGAACACGACGGCGTCGTCATCATCGGCGGGCAGTACAACAAGAGCCAGTCCATCACCCTGGCGCCGCAGGATGAGATTTCGTCCCTGTACGCCGGACATTGGATGTTCACCAGCGGCAAAGGGCTCACGGCCGAAGGGTTGTACAAAATGGATATGCTGACGGCGATGGCGGAACAGAAAATGTTGGATCACGTCGGCAAACTGGCGGTGTTGACGGACAGCAGCAAACTCGGCCAGCGCGCGGGTATGCTGTTCTGCAACGCCGAACACATCGATGTGCTTATTACCGGCCGCGATGCCAACCCGGAGGTCATTCAGCAACTGAAGGAGAAAGGCGTCGAGGTGATGCTGGTCTAGCGCCATGCGGGCGACGGGGGCGTGTTCAGGCGATGAGGTTCACGCCGGACTCTGTCCACTTCCCCATTTCCCCACGTCCCCAGCGGGTCTGATTATCCTCTTCGGTGTTCTAGATTCTTCAACCGTCAGACGAGTTCGTGGTTTGGTGACCGCAAACGCGTCCCGTGGTTATCGTGGGGCGGTAACCGGCTGCGGGGCTTCCTGAGACGTGAGTATCGGATAGTCCAGCACGATGAGGTTAGCCAGAATCGGGCGGAAAACCGCTTTCAATGCGTCGTGTTTTGGGTGGGGCAAATAGCGCTGGCGCGCCGCTTCGTCTTCAAACGTCATCATCACGCAATGCGTAAAGCCCTCATTTTTCCCTTCTGGACTGTCGTTACATCCCCACTCAACGCTGACGATGCCGTCGATGTCGGCCGGCATCTGCAAAAAAGCCGATTTCACCCGCTCGATGTCGGCTTCCGCGGCCTCCTCCGTGAAGGTGATAAATAAGATATGGCGTATCATTGATGACTCCGTTATTCATGTCCTGCAAAGAGCATAGTCCTTTACGCGGCGAGTTTCATGGCGGGTGCCGCGCCGCTGAGCGCGGTATGCCAGCGTTGTGTTTCTCCGCCATGCCCAGCCAAAGTCCGCCGCGCGCACTCCGCTTGCCACTCCGAAAACATCGCCGTTTCAGCGCTCGGCGTTAGGACGATGGCTGATACGAAACGAGACCCGCTGCGGATGGTTGACCGACACCAGATATTCCACCGGCTGTTGAAAGCGGTCGGCGATCACGCCGCGATAGATCAGGGCCGGGCTGTCCGGCGAGGCGTTCAGCAGCGCCTGCTCTTCTTCATTCATGACCCCAACCCGAATGGTGCCCTCATCGGAAACGCCGAAGAGGCGGTAGCGTTCCGCCAGCAGCCGGTACAGCGACCCGCTCTCCTCCAGCATCTCAGCCGTCAGATCCGGCATCAGCGCACGGGGCAGATAGCTGGTTTCTAAGCAGAAAGGTTCGCCGTCCGCCAGCCGCAGTCGCTTGATCATCACCACCGGATCGCCCGTTTCAATGCTGAGTAAAGGGGCGATCCGGGGGCTGGCGACGGTATCTTGAAAATAGATTAAGCGGCTGCCGGGCACCGCGCCGTTCAGCTCGGTGATCTTGCTGATGCCCTGCTCGATAGCCTGCGTCAGCGGTCGTTCAATGGCCGTCTGAGTCAGCCAGGTGCCCTGATTGCCGCGTCTCTCCAGCAATCCGGCTTCGACCAGTTCATCGATGATTTTACGCAGCGTCATTCGGCTGATGCCGAGCAGTACGGCGAGATCGCGCTCGGCTGGGATCTGATCGCCCTCGTTGTATTCCGGCGTCTTCAACATATTCAGCAAAGCCTGTTTGGCTTCCAGATACGCTTTACGGGGACGGCGTTTTCCTGTGTTCGTCTTGTTCATGGTCTGTTTTCTGGTCCGATTCATGCCGAAGAAAGCGCGATTGTCGCCAAGGTGTGCGCTTGTTTTATCATCAGTTATACCGTTTTTTCGCCGTATTATCCCCTCCGTGCTAACCAGACCACAACACCCTAACACACTGTTATAATTGAATAATATGGATAAATTCGTTGCCCGGCATGTGTGATCGGCGTATATCTCTAATGGTATATTTTACGGTATATTTATAGGGAGTGAATGATGAAAACGCTTGCCTGGGTTTCCCTGAGTCTGGTGATGACGCTCCTCTCCGGCCCGGTTTTCGCGCTGCAACAAATTCGTTTCGGCACCGATGCCACATTTCCGCCGTTTGAGTTCAAAGCGGCGGACGGGCGGCTGCAAGGTTTCGATATTGATTTAGGCAATGAGATCTGCGCGCGTCTGAAGGCTCGATGCGTTTGGGTGGAAAGCAGCTTCGACGGCCTGATCCCCGCACTACATGCCCGCAAATTCGACGCAATCCTCTCTTCGCTCTCCATCACGAGTGAACGACAGAAGGCCATCAACTTCTCCCTCAAATTATTCAACACGCCGGCGTATCTGGTCGCGGCGAAAGACAGCGGGCTGAAGCCGATCGCCGAGTCGCTGCGCGGTAAACGCGTCGGCGTGCAGCAAGGATCGGTATTTGAAATCTACGCCCAAAAGCACTGGCGAGATGAGGGCGTTGAACTGGTGTCCTATCCCAGCGCCGAAGCGGTCTATGCCGACCTGGTCGTCGGACGACTGGACGCCACGCTGGATGATGCCACGGTGGTGACCGAGGCGTTGCTCAGTAAGCCCGAGGGCAAAGGGTTCAGCCTGATCGAACCGCAGGTCAAAGACGATGCCGTTTTTGGTCCGGGCACCGGCATTGGCGTCCGCAAGCAGGATACGCCGCTGTTGCAACAGCTTAATGGCGCCATCACGGAGATCCGTCAGGACGGCACGTACGACAAGCTGGCGAAAAAATATTTCACTTTCAATGTCTATGGCGACTAATTCATGAATACAGCAACGATGATCTCCTCCTTTATCGAACAGCGTTTCCGCCCGCAGGGCGGCCTGCGACAGGTCTTTCTGGTGGCCTGCGGCGGGTCGCTGGTGGATATGTATCCGGCGGACTATTTCCTGAACAGCGAATCCACAACGCTGCACAGTCATATGATGACCGCTAACGAATTCGTCCACGCGCCTCCGAAAAGGTTGGGTAAACAGTCGCTGACCATTGTTTGTTCTCACGGCGGCAACACGCCGGAGTCGGTGGCCGCGGCGGAGCTGGCTCAGCGGCGCGGCAGCGTGACCGTCACGCTGACCCATAACGAGGCCGCCCGGCTGAGCGACTTTTCGGACGGCAATCTGCTGTATGCCTGGGGGAACGACAGCCAGGTCGTCAATAATCCGATGGCGCTGATCCTGAGCCTGAGCGTTGAGGCGTTGCAGCAGGCCGAAGGCTTTGATGGCTACGCCGACTTTCAGGCGGGCATGGCGCAGATCGACGAGATTATCGACCAGGCGCGCCAGCAGGTGCAGGCGCCTGCGGCGGCGTTTGCCGAACGCTATGCGGAAGAGTCGCTGTTTTACATCCTGTCCAGCGGTGCGTCTTACGGTCACGCCTACGGCTTCGCCATCTGCTCGCTGATGGAAATGCAGTGGCTGAACGCCGCTTCCATTCACAGCGGCGAATATTTCCACGGGCCGTTCGAGGTCACAGACCACAGCACGCCCTGGATCCTGATGATCAACGAGGGTCGCACCCGTCCGCTGGATGAGCGCGCGCGCGACTTTCTGCACCGCTATGCCGACAAGGTGGAAATTATTGATGCCAAAGCGCTGGGGTTGGGCGTGATCCCGGCTGGCGTGGTGGAGTATTTCAATCCGATACTGTTCTATAGCGTCATGTGCCAATACCGCGCGGCGCTGGCGAAGGTGCGCCAGCATTCGCTGGAGACGCGGCGTTATATGGGTCAGGTGGATTACTGAGGTAAGGATGATGAAAGTCCTGGGACTTGGCGATAATGTCATCGATCGATATACCCATACCGGCATCGGCTATCCGGGGGGCAACGCGCTGAATTTCAGTGTCTACGCGCGAATGTTGTCGGCAGAAGCCGCTTATCTGGGCGTGTTTGGCGACGATTGTGCGGCGGAGCACATTCGCCGCGTGCTCGAACGGCGCGGTATTGGTCTCGAACATTGCCTGACGGTCTCCGGCGAAAGCGGCCACGCCAATCTTACCCTTGAGCAAGGGGAGCGCGTGTTCCTCGGCTCCAATGCGGGCGGTATCCGTCAAAGCACCTCTATGCGTTTCGTGCTGGAGCACCTCTCGTGGCTGGGCCATTTCGACCTGATCCACACCAGCGCCTACAGCTATATCGACATGCAGCTGGCGGATCTCGCCGGGCTGCCCGGCCGGTTATCCTACGACTTTTCGGATGATTTTGACGCCAGACGGGCGCAGGCTCAGTGCCGCTGGCTGGATTACGCCTTTTTCTCTTGTGCGGGCCGCACGCTTGATGAAACCCGTCGGCTGCTGCTGGCGGCTCACGACGCAGGCTGCAAGTGGGTTATCGCAACGCGTGGCGCAGAGGGCGCGATACTGTTCGACGGCCATCATTGGATCAGTCAGCCACCGGAGCCGATCGCTCCCGTCGATACGCTCGGCGCGGGAGACGCTTTCATCACCGCATTCCTGCTGGCCCACCTTAACGGCAAAACGCTATCCGCCAGCTTGCGACAGGGCGCCAACTTTGCGGCGCGCATCTGCATGATTGAAGGCGCCTTCGGTGAGGGAATGCGCTATTGATGGGATGTGTGGCCCGGTTTCGGCCGCTGCGCTAGCTGAAAGCCAGCCATCGTCGCTCTATCCTCCGCTCTTAGCGTGCTGCCTTCTGTGCCACATCGCGGCTGCAAAGCGTTCAGCGCAACCGGGTCGTTTGCACATCTGATAAGGGGCCTGCCTCGTTCAAGGGGGCGCATCGATATGCGGTCGGCCTCTACGTAACTTTCGCGGAGAGCGCCGGCAGCCGCACGGCGAAACGTCGCTACCGGTCGGACAACAAATAGTCGACACTCTGGCCCCGGTGGCTGGCACTATCGCTATAGGTCGTGGAAGGATCGGTGGCGACGCGCACATCGAACCGATTAAACGAATCATCGTTCAACGCATGTCTGACCAAATCGTCGGAATGTAAGGACGGCAGCCCGGCTTTCGCCAATTTTCGCTGCAACTCCTCGGAACTGAGCGGTACGACCTCCCGAAGACGTCGGGTATCGCTCCGGTTGGCGGAGTCGGAGGCATCCCAAAGCAAATGGTTATGTGTCGCCATCAGCTCCGTCATCGGCGCATGCGTGTCGCGTTGCATATCGTGCAGCACCGATTGGTCCAGCGTGCATGCGCTGGGATGTGTCGGCCAGGCATCCACGACCACCGTATTGCGTTCGCCCCACGTAGGGTCGCGAGGGTCGCCCAGCATAACGAACTCGTGGCTGTTATTTTCCGGAAGCTGGAGACGTACACGGCATATGGGCTGCGACACGTTGCGTTCTTTCAACGCGGCGACGGCGACGGCGGCATGTACCGCACAGTTGCCCCCCTGGAATTTCTGCGCCCGTTTGATCTGATTTTCGATTCCACCATGAGGAAACTTTTGGTATGCCAGATGCATCCTCGCCCAGCTCTCTCCCGATGAGGCCCGGACATCCTGCCGCTGATTTCCCGCCCCGTGCGGGAGCATATTTTTGACGACGCGGTTCGCCCAGCAGGCGTCGGCCAGTGCCGACAGGGTGCCGGATTTCACGACGACATTTTTGTGCTGATAGCCTGACAACCCCAGCTGACTGGCGCTGCGGGTATCATGCACTTTACTGCCGGTATCATAATTCTCGACAATCGCGCTATACGTTGCAGAGGAAGAGGATCCGCGGAAAATGTTAAACCTAGGCATCATCGCCTCCTAAATCTGAAAGGGGTGTCCCCAGCAGGAATACAACCCAGGACTATCCCCTTACTCCCTTTTGGAAACGGGGTGTAAGCCCGCGTGAGGGGGAGAAAGGGTTTCCTGGGACTGATTGGCCGTGGGGAGAGACTTCCCGCAGCAGTATGAATCCGCCCGCATCAGAAAATCATGAAACGTCTTCACAGCATGCTCTGCGGAGAACTCGTCTAACGGCTGACGAACGTACAGCACCAGTTTTTTGCTCTGGCTGTCGTACCCCAGCGTGATAGCCGGATGACGCAGGCTGAACAGGTTCTCCGCCAATAACGCCTGAAAACCCTCGAGTGTCCGCCACGCGTGCGGGGCAATGAACGTCGCGACGATATTCAGATACCCTGGTTGGCTACCGATTAAATGGATATGCAGATCGTGGTCGAAGACCAATCGATAGATATCTTCCTCTGGACGCGGCGGCGGCAGCTCGCCGGGCTGATATCTCTGGATAATGGCCCGAGAAATAACATGAAATTTTTCATTCAACATAACCGATGCTCACGTGACTGGGTGTTAGTGAGTGGCATCAGTGGGGGAAGGGTTCCCGGGTGTTGTGATGATTTGTTTTCCATTGTCGTCGAGAAGCCGCCGCGTTCTATTTCCGCAAGCCTTCGTTCAGCGCCATCGACCCGACGCGACTCGGGGGGATCCCAGGCCACCCCCGCAACTGAAAAGTGAAAAATGAAAGGGGGAAAGCCCTAATATCAGGAAAGATTTGATAAAAATGTATTATGACAACCGCCTGAATAAAAAAGAGGAATGGTCAGATTAAGTTTCATCTAATACATATATATAACCAATGAATGTCACTCAGAGAATTTTATAGTCGCAATCATCTGTAAAACGTTAATTTTTACATTCGCCATCAGGAAATATTAAATCACTATTTTGATCTCACTGGTTTTTATGGCTGACTCGGTCATTTGATAGGGTCAATGTTACTTAAGGCGACGCATTTCCGGAGGAAATATAGCATTTTCCTATATTGTGAAAATTAGATAACGAAAAATGGCAAATCGATAGGTAATAATGAGTCGTAATGGAATAATAACAAAATGGAATTAAAATTTATTTCGTCACCTACTTGCGAATAATCTTTAATAATGAAATCATAATCACCTATTCCAAAATATTGGACGCCTTTCTCAGTAGTTATCGGTGAGGGTTTTTTCTTGTTCAGGCAGGAAGCATTAGACAACAAGAAACTGAAATGGCAAGGAAGCGCTATTTTACTTTCAGGACTTTCACCTTGGGTGATTATGATTATTTGCGCTCTTTTTATCGCAATGTTTATGATCTTCATCACCCAAGGTAATTATACGCGCCGGGCTAACGTCAGCGGTGAAATATCAACTTGGCCGCACACCGTCAGTATTGGCTCCGGCGTACAGGGATTTGTCGTCAAGCAGTTTGTGTCGGAAGGGCAGATAATAAAAAAAGGCGATGCGATTTATCAAATCGATGTCAGTAAAAGTACCGTTGACGGCGTAGTCAGCGATAATCAAAGGCAAGATATCGAAAGCCAACTGGTGCGCATTGACAATATTATCTCCCGGCTGGAGCAAAGTAAAAAACATACCCTGGAAATGCTGGAAAAACAAAAATCACAATATATCAATGCATTTAAACACTCTTCAGATATCGTCCGCCAATCAGAGGAAGGTTTAAAAAAAATCAAACAGTACATGGACAGTTACCAGCAGTACCAGGCCAAAGGGTTAATCAATAAAGACCAATTAAGCAGCCAGGTGGCGTTGTATTATCAACAGCAAAATGACTTATTAAGCCTCAGCGGACAAAATGAACAGAATGCTTTACAGATTACCAGTCTGGAAAGCCAGATTCAGACCGAAGCGGCGGAGTTTGATAACCGAATATACCAAATGGAACTTCAGCGCTACGATTTGCGAAAGGAGCGGGTGAATACCAATGTGGGCGGAGAGATCATTATTCGTGCCTCATCGGAAGGAATAATCGATTCATTGAGCGTCACCCTAGGGCAAATGGTCAATCCTGGCGACAGCTTATTACAAATTATTCCGAGCAAGATAAAAAGCTATTACTTGGTGGCCTGGGTGCCCAATGACGCAATGCCTTATGTTTCGGTGGGCGACAACGTCAATGTGCGTTACGAGGCGTTCCCCGTCGAGAAATTCGGCCAGTTTGCTGCAACGGTCACTATGGTATCGAAAACGCCGGCGTCTCCGCAGGAAATGCAAACCTATCAGGGCGCGCCAAAAAGTACTCAAACGGCGTCGGTTCCCTACTATAAAGTCGTGGTGAAGCCCGAAAAAAAGAGCGTCCGTTATGACGGCAAATCGTTGTCCCTCGAGAATGGTATGAAGGCGGAGATCACGCTCTTCCTGGAAAAAAGAAAAATATATCAGTGGATGCTTTCGCCATTCTACGACATGAGGCAGAGCGCGGCGGGGGCGGTCAATGAATAAGGCATTATTCAAATCGATCCTCGGCAAAATAGATTTAACGCTGTGCCGCCGAATTCCGCTGGTGCATCAGACCGAGGCATCGGAATGCGGACTGGCCTGTCTGGCGATGATCTGCGGGTATCATGGAAAGAATATCGACCTGATTGCCCTGCGGCAGCGCTTCAACCTTTCCGCACGGGGCGCCACTCTGGCCGGAATCAATGACATCGCCGAGCAGTTGGATATGTCCACGCGGGCGCTGGCGCTGGATCTTGATGATATTAGCGCATTGAAAACGCCGTGCATTTTGCACTGGGACTTCAATCACTTCGTGGTACTGGTCAGCGCCAGACATCGTCGCTTTGTGCTTCACGATCCCGCGCGCGGCCGCCGGACGGTCGGGCTTGCCGAGATGTCGCAGTATTTTACCGGCGTCGCGCTTGAGCTTTGGCCCAGCAGTCAATTCACCGCCGAAACGGTGAAAAACAGGGTGCGTCTGGGAACGTTGATTCGCAGTATCTCCGGTATTAAAGGGGCGCTGACTAGGATTTTCTGCTTCTCGTTGGTGATTGAAACCATCAACTTAGTGGTGCCGATAGGCACGCAGCTGGTCATGGACCACGCCATTCCGGCGGGCGATAAGGGTTTACTGACGCTGATATGTGCCGGTCTGCTGTTTTTTATCCTGCTGCGCACGGCGATAAGCACGATGCGGTCCTGGTCGTCGATGATCATGGAGACGCTGATCAATGTGCAGTGGCAGGCGGGGCTATTCACTCATCTGATGCACCTGCCGCTCAGCTTTTTCGAACGGCGCAAACTGGGAGATATTCAATCCCGTTTCGACTCCTTGGACAAGCTGCGCAAAACGTTTACCACCAGCCTGGTGGGAGCGATCATGGATGGCATTATGGTGGCGTGCGTCCTGGTCATGATGGTGTTGTATGGCGGTAATCTGGCAGTGGTCGTGCTGGGATTTAGCGCGGTGTATGTCCTTATCCGCCTGCTCACCTACGACCGCTATCGCCAGCTGTCGGAAGAGTCATTGATTCGGGGCGCGCGGGCCGGTTCCTTTTTTATGGAAACGTTATATGGAATCGCCACCGTCAAAATGCAGGGGATGAGCAGTCGACGAAGCAGCCACTGGCTCAATCTGGAAATCGATACCATTAACACGGGAATCAAGGTGACTAAAATGGACCTGCTTTTCGGGGGCCTGAATACCTTTATTGCCTCCTGTGACCAGGTGATGATTCTGTGGCTGGGAACGAGTCAGGTCATTGATAACCAGATGACCATCGGGATGTTCGTGGCGTTTGGCGTATTCAGGGAGCAGTTCTCCGAACGGTTGGCGTCGTTGACCCACTTCCTGCTTCAATTACGCATGATGAGCCTGCATAACGAACGCATCGCCGATATCGCCTTGCACCCGCGAGAACCCCACAAGATGGGGATTGGCAATAAAGTTGAAGGGCGGCCGATTTTGCTGGAAACCCGTGATTTGAGTTATCGCTACGACAGCCAATCCAAAGCGGTATTCAGCGAACTGAGCCTTCATATCGCCCCAGGGGAAAGCGTGGCAATAACCGGGCCTTCCGGCGCTGGGAAGACGACGTTGATGAAAGTATTGTGTGGTCTGTTCGAAGCGGAGTCTGGCTGCGTGCTGGCCGACGGCGTGGACATACGGCAACTTGGTGTGAACAACTACCATAAAATGATCGGCTGCGTGATGCAGGACGATCGGCTATTTTCCGGTTCGATAATGGAAAATATCTGCGGATTTGCAGAGGATATCGACGCCGAATGGATGGTGGAATGCGCCAAAGCCAGCTACATCCATGACACCATCATGGAGATGCCGATGGGCTACGAGACGCTCATCGGCGAATTGGGTGAAGGACTTTCCGGGGGGCAAAAACAACGCATTTTTATTGCCCGTGCGCTGTATCGCAAGCCGGGAATGCTATTCATGGATGAAGCGACCAGCGCGCTGGACAGCGAAAGCGAGGATTATGTAAGTCAGGCCATTAAACAGCTGAATATCACACGCATCATGATCGCACACCGGGAGTCGACGATTAACGCTGCAGACAGAGTCATCACGCTGCAGGCGACGCAAGCATAAATTAATAATGATGAATTTCATTTATATTTGAAATTAAATAGAGTCATATTATTTGATTGTTAGAGCGGTCATTATTATCTCTTTGTTAAAGATATAATAAAAGAAATAAAAAATCAGATTAAAAAACTGATATGCAATAGAGAAAGAGATTAAGTCATTTATTATCTTGCTTCAATTAAGATTGTGGTATAGAAATAGATAAACGCGACAAATAGTAAAAATAAAAACCAGAAAGTAAAAGCACGGCGTTTATGTAACTATCAACTTCAATATTTGAAAGTATTTATAATAAACAATTAATAACCGCGCGTAAGCATTAAGTGGTATCAACATTACATTCTACGTTCACTCGAAGTCTTGATAATTTGAATAAAAGTGTGTTTGTGGGTAAGAAAATCAATAGATCCCACAAATGTATTTAATGAAGATATGAATTTAAATTCCAAGTTTCAACCTCAGTCGTATTTTATGGCTGATTGAAAAACTGTTCATGACCTGTAGAAATGGGTTAAGGACAAAGTTATAGCAAGATCATTTTTTCATCTTAAAGGAGATACAAAATGAAAAAGCAAAATAAACTGCGTGAGTTGAACGCTAAAGAAATGAAAGCCGTAGCTGGTGGTGTTGGTGCTCGCTGGGGAACCGTAAAAGGGTCCAATGGCGGTTACATTCAGGTCTTCATGGGGGCAAAGCCGGGTAAAGGCTGATCCTCTAAATATTTGTAATATCGAATTATAAATATTAAACAAAAACCGCTCTTTATTCGGCCTCTTCTCACCGAAATAAGGGCGGTTTTCTTGCTTTCAGAAAAAATCGTCAAAACTATCCTCTTGTTTCCGGGTAATATCTATTTCAATGGTTTTTTTGAGCGTCATGTAGCTCTTCGTTTAAGGTTGATTGGGATTTCATGGGCGCGTTTGGTGTATTTATTCACGAAGACGTCGATATTTGGTTCATTTCCGGCTGCTGATGAACCTATGTGACAGGGCAACCGAGCGTATTGAGCCGTGACCGGTCTGTCATGTTAAAGAAGCCGATGGGGGGCTAGCTCTGACACGTTATAAATCACGCCACAGCAGGCAACGGCAAGGAGAAAAAGCGAAGAGATCATTTCAATTTTTCGCGCGTGCATTGCAGGCATCCACTTTCTGACTGTCAGGATATAGAGCGTCAGTATGGAGAAATCGAAAGCGATCCAGACGGCACAGAGAGTCAGAATACTGGTGCTGAAATCCTGCGTAACGGCAATAAACTGCGGAAAGAAGGAAACAAAAAACAGTATGTCTTTGGGATTGGAAAGGCCTGTGATGAAACCGCGAATAAACCCTCCTCTTGAAGCCTGTTGGAGAGGCTGCGTGGTCTCCGTGCCGCTCCGGGGCAACGTCAAAAGACTTTGAATAGCGGTGTAACCAATATACACCGAGCCTGCCAGCCCTAGCACACTGAGCCATAGCGGTGAAATTGACACGATGCCTTTCAGCATGAGCGTCGCCAGCGCAATCAGTACCAGAGAGGCTCCATTAGTTCCGAAGGCTGTGGCAAAAGCGTTGCGGTATCCGTAACGCGCTGCTGTTCCCGTAATCAGTGCCACCACGGGGCCAGGGGTCAGCAGCAGCATCATGATTGAAAGCATGTAAGCGCCAAGCAGTGTCATATTCATTTCGAGGATTTGTCCTTATGTATATGGAGCGGACAGCGCGCAAGATGCGGCGTCCCCGGCTCGTTGAGCAGATACTGCTTCCATTCCAGGCTATCCTCCTGGCCGTAAAAACCAAGCTCAGAAGGCACATAACCATCGTTGTAGCGCCAAACGCGCGTGCGAATTGTCTCTCTGATTTTGATCCCTTTAGAGTCTTTCTGGCTGGCGAGAATGTCAAAGTGTGCTCTGGGGTTAACGATAAAAACAGCGCGTTTACCCAGGTTGCGGCTACGGAGCCGTGAGTAGGCCGGGCCGCTGACATTGAAAAAAAGCTCAACACCGGCAAAACAGAATGACCATGCGCTTTCTTCCGGGTCGTCAGGAATATTGTCAGGCCAGGCATGGGTGTCATAATCATGCAGGCGCTGTAACTGTTGCCATGCAAACCTTTGTGCCTCATCAAGAGAGTCCAGCCCGGCACGCTCAAAGATCAATACCAGAGGACTGTATAGTCTTTCTTCCACCGGCGCTTTTTGCGTCCGTTCTGTAAAACGCTGCATGACGGCAAGCATATCGGCGGCGGTATTGCCCTCACTGATAAGACCAAAGAGCAGCGTTTTTGATTTCCAGGCATGGCGCGCGAACAGACAGGGAAACGCTCTGTCATTCAGCCGCGCGGCTATGTCCCGAAAGCCGTCAATTTGCCATTCTTGAACCGGGCAAACCTTTCCGGCGTTGCTGCTAAGTCTCATCAAATCAGACTGCCCGATAATGGTGCCATTTCGCAGTAATGTGTTGTTCACAAGAGTCCCTCCGTTTTACTTGCGCGGAAGGATTATTCATCCCGGAAAGGCCATTGAAAAACGTATAAAAATCGCGCTTAATGTGATTAATACTCACAATGGAGACGGTTATGTCATTACCACCTCTTTATGCACTGCGCGCGTTTGAGGCTGCTGCTCGAATGGGGTCTTTCAGTAAGGCGGCCGTAATACTCAATATCACTCCGGGTGCCGTGAGCAGGCATATCCGCACACTGGAAGCGTGGTTTGACTGTGAACTGTTCGAAAGACATGGTCCGAGAGTCAGAGTGAATGACGCTGGCACCGTCCTGGCGGCGCAACTGACGGAAGGTTTCATGAGCATAGAGAGGGCTTGTCTCGCATTCAGAAGTAACAGTCACTCTCTTCGCCTGAAAGCGCCGTCAACGCTCACTATGCGATGGCTTCTCGATGTGCTTAATGCTTTCCGGGAGCGTTATATTAAGCCTGACATCGAGATCACCAGCGTCTGGATGGACACGGATACCGTTGATTTCAGTCGTGAACCCTATGATTGTGCGATCCTGCTGGGTAACGGTGATTTCGGCAAATCAACCGACAGCAGATTGCTGTTCCGGGAATGGCTTGTCCCCATCTGCTCTCCTTCAATGCTCAACGCCGCCCAAACATCGCTTCCTGAATGCGATCTTATTCATCCCTCACCAGACCGGCGAGATTGGAGGCGATGGTTGAAAAGAACAGGTCTTTATCCGGGACTCAACGTGAACGGAGGAAAGGTCTTTGACACGTTGGAACAGGGAAATTTGGCCGCGCTGAGCGGACATGGCGTCTCAGTCGGCGACCTGCTGCTCAGCCTGGCGGCAATCGATAGCGGGCTCCTCGCTCTTCCATTCAAGGAGGCGATCGCAACAGGAGACGGTTATTACCTCGTCTGGCCCGAAAACTCGTCTAAAAACAAAAATATCGCCTTCCTCTTGGACTGGTTGAAACTCAATGCGCCACAGTTGCCAAATTTCGAGCTGAGGTATCATGACGGCCACGAAGAATAATATCGTCTGAGCGGAAATAGATATGGTTATTCGAATCATCACCGTTTCATTCAATCCGTTTCTCGTACACAGCGGGGGATGGGCTGGCCTCTGTCAGAAGCAAGCATTGCTAACACGAAAGGGGATGTACATTGAGGGACGGGGTCACTCGTTGTTTAAACATGCACGGGTGTGTGGGTCAATGTGAAGCCAGTTCAGTTCAACCCGATTAGCCATGTTGGGGAGATTTGTTAGTTAAAACGGTAGGCAATGCGTGTTAATCAACGGGGAAGTAGACTGGTAGAAATGGCGTTATCCATCAAATCCCGTAGATGTTGGGCTAACGGGATAACGGTTTTTTCTCCCGTGGCGGCTTCTACGGTTAAATTTTCCAACGCATTATCGTTATCACGTATTTTGACACCATTACGGTAGAGAAAGGTCATGGTAACGAAAAACGCGGTTCGTTTATTACCATCATTAAAGATATGACCCCGAGCGATAGCTATCCTGTAAGTGGCCGTAAGCTCAAAGATATCCGTTATGCCTTCACAGTCCGCGCGATTCTGTACCCGATAAATGAGTGCTTCGGCCCTACCGGGATCAGCAATGCCCGCGACGCCGGGAAGCCGTTGTAATATTCGGTCATGGAAAGCGATAACTTCCTAAGCGCTAATCCATATCATCTGTTTGTCAGTGCCTCTACCGTGTGGCCATGACGTTACATAATCTCTTCGAACTCCGCATCTAATTTAGCGTTCTGGTATGCCTCGAATTCAGTTTTGCTGATGACCACAGCTGAACTGCCATCGCGACGAGTAATTTCAACGGATTCGCCATGAGTGGCTGCATCTAGTACTTCTGAAATGTTGGCTCTAGCCAGAGTTGAGGTGTAAGTTCGCATGATGTGTCTCCTTAAATGTATATCTCAACTGTACATTTCATGCTGCTTTATACAAATGAAAAAATATCTCAATAAGATCATTTTTTGTCTATGCAACACCTAACGTAATATTAATAAATTCACAAAAAAACAGGGCTAACCTGTGTATGCTCCGTATAAAAAAGATTATTTATCTAACCTTTTTAAAAATAATTAGAATCAATATTACACTAATCGGAAAGCCAATTAATACCACCGAACGCATAGAGTCCATAGACTCCCTCATATCCGCTAATATCGCAAAATGATATTCAACTGATACTGTTTTATCAGATAAAAAAACCATCCTTTCTTTATCTTGAACATGCCCAAAAGAAACAAGAGCGATACTGATAAAATAAAAAAAAGAGACAAGAAGAATACTGCCCCATCGAATCAAAGCCTTGCATTTAGTTGTTAACATCATAAGCTCCATCGAATAATCCACCGACAGTTCCACCGGAATAAGGTGAAATTTCCCCTATCCCAGAAACGACTTCAGATACGCCCCTTAAAATGACATCTTCACTCACTGGTGTATAGTTATCAGTATTAGGATATTGTTTTTTGAATTCATTCGTCATATCGACAACAAGCATGGAGTTCTCTTTACTCTTACTTACTAAATACCTTCGAAATGATACTGGAATTGAAAAATCTTCTTCATAATTAACATTTATCTGAGAGTTAGTGGTATATCCACCCTTAAAGATTTGTGTTCCCGCTATTTTCACGCCTTTTGTTGCATGAGTAGTACAATTAACCCCTGTGACGTCATATTGATCTATTGTTCGACCATTTATTTTAGTATTTTCTCCCATTTTTATGGTTTCTTTCACTTTACTTCCTGAACGCCATAATTTCTCAAAGTACATCCTTGCAATCACTGGATCCGCATCTGTAATGAGAAAAACCTTAGCTTCCGTTTGGTATAGTTCTTCTCGATAATATCTTCTGGCATCTTCAAACTGCAAAAAATTAAGAATACCATCTCCGACAACCCCAGCAACACCAGACCGCCTACCAAATCGGCCATAAGTGAAAACAGAAGCATTATTCCGCTCGTGAACAGAAACAAATGCGTGTCCCGTCCCTTTAATCTCGGTCCAGACAAAAACACCATTTTCTAACGGATTATGTTCTTTTTCACATTCCTGAATCGGGTCAATCCACTCCCCTTTTGGTGGCGTTAAGTAAACCGGGTCATCCCTAAAGTAGCTTTGGGGTTCGGGCTTAATATTTTCCCGTGGATTCTGCCACAATCCTAATACGGCCATACTGCATAAACTTTTCATGCTCCACTAAACCGACTCCATCTGGTTTGATTGCCATGGAATTCTGCCACAAGTGGATGATTTATCATAACCCCCACAGCCTGAATCGTCCCGGTGACCTTCTTCCGTAAAAAAGTGCAAACAGGTAATGTATGAAAAAGCGACAATTTGGCATGTGTGGAAGGAAAGAGAAACGCAGCCAGTATTCAACATCTACCTCTGACATGACGAAAACGAACGAACTATTCAAATGTTCGGACAACAAGCTAAAGCAATTAACAGTCTTAGGATACAAACACCGCTTCAGTATTTTTGTGTTTTCAACGCCAATACCGGGGAAGTAATCGCAGCTTTATTTGAATGAATTAAGCAACCTGCTCATAATATTTCGAACCACTTTTCAGTAAAAACAATATCATTTAAGGGGTTGATAATCTCTATTGATGCCGAAGGCCAAAGAAATTTGGCCTCATCAACTTTTGGAAAAGGATCTATCAAAATTACCTTTTTTAAATTTGAGCCATTTTCCCTTAGTAGATTTAGCAAAGCATTATCATACGCATTAAAAGAAAAGCCAAAAACAATTAAGACTTTGCTATTCGCTAATGCATTCCTAGCAAATGACCAAACATCTAGCAATTCAAGCGGAGGTTCTTTTTCAGGAGCAGGGGGGACAATTAGAGATTTCCCTGTCCTACCAGGTTTTCCGCTGGTGTATTTATTATATTTGTCCCACGATAAAGAGCCATGTAATTTAGCAAGCAGGATCTCGCCAGTAACTCTCACATCTGAATTTTGCCAAGGAAATTGTGGATTTCTTCCTCTTCCAACTAAAATTTCATTTTTTATACCATAATTAAACCCAGAGCAACCCAGGGTATACTCGACAATATTATCATAATTACAAGTGATGATATTTTTTAAACCAACCCCCTCTAACTCAGTAAATAAATTACGTAAAAAAACTATCCTTTGATTTTTTTTCACAATCTTTTCATCGAACATAGCAGCAGAATACCCACCGCGAATCCTTGTAATGAATGGTTCAGTTAATCTTCTATTAACATACCAAACAACTCTACTCCTACGATGAGAAGATTTATTAACACACCAATAAACAAAATTCTCGTATGTTGCTTCCGGATTTTTTTGTATCCAGGCAGACCAATCCTCCTTAATTAGATGGAGTTTTTTCTCTTCTGAGGCAGTAAGGTAAGAAATGTTAAAATCAAAAAGCTGACTTACCAGTGGCAAATCGAAAGCCCATTTAGAAAAACCGGCCCCTAAAAATAGGGAAATCATATTACAACAACCTCTTATTACTAATCATGTCCCATAAATCTTGACGTTCATATTCGGATAAAGATTCAATCAATTGAATAGCAACAACATTCACATCATTACTCAAGTTATTATTGAAAACAATACTTTCTAACCTTAAATATATGTCGGGAATATGTCTCATTATATCACATATATGCTCTGCCACATGCTCACAACAATCATCCAATGCAACTTTCACTGAAAATATCATTTTGATTAACTGGACATCATTAAGCAAAGACAATCTTTTTATTAGGTATTGATAGCGAAAATCACTTTTTCCCTCGGGGAAATATAAACTTAATCTATAACCAGCACCGGCAACAATTCTGTCATCATAAAGAAGGGAAAGAAAAGTATCTAAGAGTTCATCCCATGCAGTATGAGATGAGATGGTGCTCAAATTTTTAAAGGAATCTTTCTCTTTATTTTTATTCGGTTGAGGCATGGTTAAGTAAGAGAATTTAATAAAATCTTTTTTAATTCTTGTTAATTCAGCGCTATCAATAAGTGTTTGCAAGCTGTCAGAGTCTAATGAGTGTTCTTGAATCGAAAGATTAATTACCCATGGCCCTTTATTGGTAAGCCTGTCCTTAGCTATATCGCTCAAATTAACCCAAACACCTTTTTCATCCTCAGGATCATAGACGACACCTATGATAGGTAAAGTGCATCTAGACCAATATTCAAAATGAGCTTTATCACTTTTGAAAGAATAGCGACCTGAACTTGTTTTAAAACTTTTCCCTGTTTTTATTTGAACTCCTATCATTGCTCCTGTAGCAATATTTCCCACTTGGGGCTCAATAAATGCATCTATACCAACATCAAAAATCCTAACTGGACGGTAAATTACTTCTTGTTTGCTACATAGATATTGTAAAAAAGCTGAGCCGAGCTCACCAATGTGGGATTCAGAACTTACTCTTGTCATAAAAAAATACCTAGCAGAATTTAATTTTTTGATAATTACTTCTACAAACCTCACATTCACTTTGGTCTCTTTTTTCATTAGTCGTTCTATATGAAACTCCATAATGATAAAAGTTCTTGACCTGACCACATTTTGGACATAACTTGAGAATCTCTCCATTTAGAGTCCCACATAGATTGGTTATTCTCAGTCCTCTACCTTCATTTTCATGTGAAGAGTCATAACCATTCACCTTTATTGGCATCCCAGACAAATCAAAAAAATCATAATTACCAGTTAGACAAAAATCTGATAATTGAGTTATCGAAAACGAATCATTTTCGTTCGAAATTAATATTTCGCTATCTAATCTCACAGGAAGAACAATCGACATTTACACCTCCTATAATAATTACTATGCTCTTATCTCATTATGACGATCATGAGCTACTCAGTAAATCTACAGCACCATCATAAATGGCATCAATCTCATCCCTCTCATGTTGTGACGCCCTGCTCCCGTTTAAGGGCATGTTTGACGCTATAGTCGCTCTAGTAACGCCATATTCTCGTGCTAACGCACTGACACTTGGATCCGCCATTTTTTCTCTAAAATCGCGCCACGGTCTTCCCAACTTCTGCCTTCCGCTTTTGCTCGTGACAGCCCCGCCTGAGTGCGTTCTATTAGCAAGTCACGCGCCATCTCCGCAACTGCGACCAGCATAGACAGTAGCAGCTTACCAGTAGTTGAGGTGAGATCCGTATTGCCAAGCTGGTGGAAGATCACCTTGATGCGGTGATCAGATAACAGTCGGACGGTCTGGAGCACATTAATAGCATCGCGCCCCAAACGATCGAGTTTTGCAACAACCAGCGTTTTGCCTGTTCGAATTTTGCCAAGCATTTCAGCAAACACCTTACGCTGAATTGCCGGAACTTTCCCACTGACCACATCAGTAAACCAAAAGTCGTGATCCTAACCAGCAATAGTGGACACGCGACTAAGTGAGTAAACTCTCAACCAGCGGTGATTACTCGTGGCAAAACTAGTATCAACCACTAAACCGTCCCGTAAACTGTACACACCCGAATTCCGCGGTGAAGCTCTCAAACTTGCTGTGCGCATTGGTATGGCTGTCGCTGCCCGCGAACTTAGCCTGTATGAATCGCAACTCTATAACTGGCGCAGCAAATGACGTTTTCCGACAGGGAAAACAAGCAGGCCGCTGAAACTGCCCACCTGAAACGCCAACTGGCAGAGCGCGATGAAGAACCGTCTATTCTCAAAAGGCCGCGACATACTTCGCGAAGCGCCTGAAGTGAAGTATGTCTTTATCGATAAACATCAGGTTGAGTTTAGTATCAAAGCCATGTGTTGGGTGCTACGTGTGGCCCGCAGCGGCTGGTATGCATGGCAAAATCGGCGCACCGTGACAGCGTTCGTCGGCAGTTCAGGAGCCGCTGTGACAGCAGCCGTGCATGAAACTTTCTGGCAGGCAAAGCAACGCTACGGCGCTCCCTGTCTGGCCGATGAACTGCATGCTCAGGGTTACTGCTACAACATGAAAAGCGTGGCTGCCAGCCTTCGCCTTCAGGCCCAGCGGGCAAAAGCTGCACGCCGGTTCAGCCCGGTCAGTTATTGTGAGCATGGTCTGCCTGTATTGGAGAATCTACTGGAACAGGATTTTTACGCCAGCGGTCCTAATCAAAAATGGTCGGGTGATATCATGTACTAACGTACTGATGAAGGCTGGCTTTATCTGGCAGTCGTCATCGATCTGTGGTCGAGGGCCGTTATCGGCTGGTAATGTCATCAAGGATGACAGCACAACTGCGCCTGCAGTGCATTACAAATGGCGTTGTGGCGGCGTAAACGGACGGAAACTGTCATCGTCCACACAGATCGCGAAGGGCAGTACTGCTCAGCGGATTATCAGGCATTGCTGAAGCGGCATAACTTGTATGGGCTTAAAAGGTTGTTGCTACGATAACGCGTGTGCGGAAAGCTTTTCCACTCACTGAAAGTAGAATGTATCCACGGCGAGCGTTTTATCAGCCGGGAAATAATGCGGACGACGGTATTTAATTATATTGAATGTGATGACAATCGCTGGCGTCGTCACAGTGCTTGTGGCGGTCTCAGCCCGAAATAATTTGAAAACCAGAACCTCGCTTAGGACTGTGTCCACATTACGTGGGTAGGATTAACTTACCTCGACACCTTAGGCCTGTATCCCGTTTTTTCTGCGTGAAGCAACGGCTTTTTGCAAGTACAACACTCCTATAAGCTGGCGCAATCGTCTGCGGCCTTCAATTGTTAACGAATGCCTCCATGATGCATTAGTTTCACTTCATACAGCGCTTACGTGATAGCAATGTGGTGCTGGTGGGAAAATAACCGGGAGCTGCGTAATGGCTGATTTGAGCCGTAGTCTGTTTTTTATTAGCCGAGGGAAAGGGGGAGGAAAAAACAGCCTTTAGCGACGCTATTCAGCCCGGCTTTTTACCATCGCCAGGATCTCTTGTTTTTCCTCATTGGGTAACGCCTGAAACGCCAGTATCAGTTCGGCCAGCTCGTCATCGGCGGTATAAAAATAAGCGACCGGTAATTCCAGCACCTCTGCCAGCAATTGGATCGTCTCAATGTTGGCCTGATGTATGCCTCTTTCATAGCGATTGATGCGCGTACTGGCGACAAACTCATCTATCCCGGCATCAATACCAAGTTGTTTTTGCGAAAGTCCTTTGGCATTGCGCGCCTGCTTAAGCCGTTGACAAAAAATGTCCTGATAATTAAGTCTTGTTTTCATGACTACGAAAATCGTAGTTTTTGCCTGAGCTGGATACTACGAGTATCGTAGTATCCATGTCGTTGGTATCTTTGGAGTGGCAGTCAGTAGAACAGGGTGGAAATTACTCAATATTCTGAATCTGTTCCCGCATCTGCTCGATCAGCACCTTCAGCTCAATGGCGGAGGCAGTGATGTCGGCGTTGATGGATTTGGAGGCCAGCGTGTTGGACTCGCGGTTGAACTCTTGCATCATGAAGTCCAGGCGGCGGCCGACGGCTTCGTGCTTGTTGAGTATTTTGTAGGTTTCCTTCACGTGCGCTTCTAAACGGTCCAGCTCTTCAGCGACGTCGACGCGTTGCGCCATCAGCACCAGCTCCTGCTCCAGCCGGTTGTTCTCCAGCTGCACCTGCGCGTCTTCCAGTTTGCTGACCAGCTTTTCACGCTGCCATTGCAGGATGTTCGGCATATGCGCGCGAACTTTGGCGACTTCGGCGCTAACGCCCGCCAGACGCTGTTCGATCAGCGCTTTCAGCGCGTTGCCCTCGCTTTCACGCGCGGCGATGAAGTCATCCAGCGCGGCGTTCAGCGCCTGCATCAGTTCGGCGCTGATGGCGTCCAGATCCTGCTCTTCCGCCGCCATCACGCCCGGCCAGCGCAGGATATCGACCGGGTTGATTTCCCCTTCGTCGCTCTGCATCTTGACCCACTGCGCGGCTTCAACCAGCTGTTTCGCCAGTCGTTCGTTCATAATTAACGAACCCTGCGCGCGGGGATCCAGTTCAAAACGCAGGTTGCATTCGATTTTGCCGCGCGTCAGCCGGTTGCGGATACGTTCGCGCACCACGGGTTCCAGACTGCGGAACTGCTCCGGTAAACGGATGTAAGTTTCCAGATAACGTTGGTTGACGGAACGCAGCTCCCAGGCTGCGCTTCCCCACTCGCCTTTAATTTCTCGCCGTGCGTAAGCGGTCATGCTACGGATCATCGGTGCATACCTGTCAGAAAAATGATGGAAGGATTATAACGTCGCGGGATACGGCATGATAGCAAAAGCGGTCCGGCGTGAAGGAACAGGGCGGGTTCGCGGGAAATGCGAGAGGGCCTCTCCCTGGCGTCAGATGGGCGCGTCAGTCGCCGTACAGCGAAATAAAGCCGGTGAATAACAGGCTGATCCACCGGCGCTTTTGCGGGTACATACTGCGTTATGAGATAGCGTAGGCAAGAAAACTTACGCCGCGAGTAGGAAAGAGGCGCACTGATTGGCCAGCTCGGCGCATTTGTGTTTCAGCACCTGTTTTAGCTGTAGCGCCTCACGTGACTGCGGCGTGTCGCGACGGCTGATCATCATCACCTCGAACGGCAAGGGCTGAATAATCGGGACAATTTTCAGTTGGTCGGTGTAACGGCGCGCGGTGAACAAATCCACAATCCCGGTGCCGCCGCCAGCCAGCACCATATCGGCGATGACGGAATAGGTTTTGATAAACAGGGAGGCGGCGGGTTGCAGGCCACGGTCGTTGAGGGCGCGATGAACCACCCGGCCCAACGGGTCTTGCTGCTGCATCATTAATAAGTTGTTCTGACACAGCCACTCTAGCGAGACGGGGCCTTGGTGCGGGTTATCTTTCGGCAGTAACGCGACCATCGTGGACTGGCACAGCGGTTCGGCGACCAGATCGGACGGCACCTGCTGACCGAAGACCAACGCCAGATCCAACTGATGTTGCTGGATCTCCTGACACAACGTGCTGAAGTGTTCGGTCACCAGCTCCACGTTCACCCGCGACGACTGTTGATGAAAGGCCACCATCGCCGGCGCGACAATCATCTGGCCGAACGCATGCGCCGCGCCCAGACGCACCGTCTGACTTTGTCCTTTGCGAATTTGTTCCGTCAGGGCATTGATGGACTGGAGCTGTTCATGCAGCGCCTGTACCTGCGGGATCAGTCGGTGGCCTTCGTCCGTGACGACCATGCCTTGCGTGCGGCGCTCGAACAGGGCAAAGCCAAGCTGTTGCTCGGCGTGGTTCAGCACCCGGCTGACGTTCGGTTGGGAGACATTCAGTAAGCGCGCCGCGCCGCTAATGGTGCCGGCCTGAAGAATGGCCTGAAAAACTTCGATATGGCGTAGTCGCATAGTCTGAACCTTAAGTCATTTTGCCACGTGTGGCGGGTGGAAATCGAACCGTCGGAGGCGAAACGCATCAAACTGACTGTTGCAAATGCAACAATTACGCCATGTCGTTATGACTTAGGATAGAAAAGGGCGAAGGCCAGCGATGAAGGGAAGGGATCAAAGAGGGCGGCGAGCGGGCGTCGTCGGTAGGGCGTGTTGATTTTCTCCATGATGGTGCGGCTTTACTGACTGACAGCACGGTTTGCACCAAAATGGTGAATTCAGTTGGGACTGATGTCATCGGAGAAGTAGGCAGGCATGACTATGCTATTTGCCCCGCTATTTTTCGGCTGTTGGGCGGAAGACGGATGCTACCGGCTTCCTGACGGATGAACGCGCTCGCCCCATCGGGGGCGAGCATTTACATTCACCGATAGATCTCGACCACCGGTTCTGCGCCGACGTAGCCATAGCCGCGGTACATCCCTTCGCTGTTGAAGGTCAGCGCGATATTGCCCGCATGGTCGACGGCGATCAGGCCGCCGCTACCGCCGAGCGCCAGCACTTTATTCATCACGACCCGTTCGGTTGCCTGCGCCAGCGGCAGCCCGGCGTACTCCATCAGCGCGGAAACGTCGTAGGCGGCTACCGTCCGCATAAACACTTCGCCGGTGCCGGTGCAGGACACGGCGACGGTCCGATTGTTGGCGTAGCAGCCCGCGCCGATGACGGGGGAGTCACCCACGCGGCCGATCTGCTTGTTGGTCATGCCGCCGGTGGATGTCGCGGCCGCCAGATTGCCCGCCGCATCCAGCGCCACGGCCCCGACCGTCCCGTATTTATGGTGCGGATCAATCGGATCGCCGCCGGATAGGTTGCCTGCACCGTCATGATCCAACACGATCCCCCCGCCGTTCGCCTGCGCCTGTAGCAACTGCTCATAGCGGTCGTCGGTGAAGAAGAAGTCTGACTCGACCATCTCCAAACCGTGCTGCTGGGCGAAGCTTTCCGCGCCTTCGGCGGTAAACATGACGTGCGGACTGTGTTCCAGCACCTTGCGCGCGGCCAGTATCGGGTTGCGGATGTGGCTGACGCCCGCCACGGCGCCCGCGTCCAGCGTCCGCCCGTCCATGATGCTGGCGTCTAGCTCGTGTGTGCCTTCGTGGGTCAATACCGCGCCTTTGCCGGCGTTAAACAGGGGGCACTCTTCCAGCCGCCGTACGGCTTCGGTGACCGCATCCAGCGCGCTGCCGTTGTGAGCCAGCACGGCCTGACCGCTGCGGACGATCTCCTGCAACGCGGCGCGATAGCGCTGTTCTTTCTCACTGTTCATCGCGGCACGGGCGATAGCGCCAGCGCCGCCGTGGATCACAATCACCGGTTTCATGATGTTCCTCGTCGGGAGCCGGAGCGCGTTGTGATTTGCCCGCGCTCCCTGTCTGCGTATCGGCCTGACGATGTCGTCAGACCGAGCGTTGGATTTAGTTCTGGGTCGAGGCCAGATAGGAGAATGCGCACAGCAGATTGATGATCTCCGCCATATTAGGCGCGCTGTAGCTGACGGTGATCGCATCTACCCGCTCGACGTGGGGGATCAGGCAGAATAGGTCGGCCATCACCGGCTTCGCCACCATAATCTCCAGACGATAAGGCGGCTGTAGACGCGTCGTTTGCTCCTGATGCGCCTGCTGGACGGCGTGGGTCGCCGCCTGGCTAATGGCGTTGCGGGCTTCTTCCGGACTCAGGGACTCGGCCGCCGTCTGGGAAATAGCGCGTTTCACACAGGCGTAGCCGGTCGCGGGGTAGTAGCGTTTAATCCACTGCTGCAAGACGTCGTCGCCGCTAACCAGCCACAAAGGCGTATCCAGCTCTGCGCCCGCTGCGGCGTAAATATCGCTTTCTCCCATCACTTCGCCGTTGATTTTGACGCGGTAGAAGGCCCGGCTGTTGATGGTGTGCGCCAATACGCCGAGCTCCCCGGCGGCGCTGTGATAGCCGATGAACATCAGCCCGTCGAACGGACTTTCCTGTAGACCTTCCACCATTGACAGTCCGCGCGGTTTGCCCTGCACCAGACGGGCGCGTGGGTCGATATTGTCCGCTCGCAGGTTGGTCATGGACGCATGGCTGTCGGCGACCACCACTTCGCTGGCACCGCCGGCGAAGGCGCCTTCGATGGCGGCATTGACTTCCTGTTCCATCAGCGCGCGCGCCAGCGCATATTCCGGGTGGCCGGGGCTGCACTGCTCCGGGCGCATCACGCCGGCAACGCCCTCGATATCCGCTGAAATAAAGACTCTCATGATAATTTCCTCACTCAAAAATGTGTTGCGCCAGCTTGTCCAGCACCTGCGGTAGCGCCGGGCGGAAATGGTCGCGGAAGCCGGTGACGGGCTCTGCCTGTAACAGCGCGTCCAGCACCGCATGTTCGGTGGCGTCCGCCGCCGCGCTGAGCAGCGGCTCCAGCCGTTCGTCGTCGGGCGGCTCCGGTGTCGCACAGGTAGAAAATGCGACGGCGATATCGCCAGAGCCGTGACCCCAGTAACTGCCCAGCCGTCCCAGACCCGCGCCCGCCCGTTTGGCGATACGGCTGAGCTGACGAGCGTCCAGCGGCGCGTTTGTCGCCATAATAATGATGATAGATCCCGCATCGCGCTGTGGCGCCAGTTCGGGCAGGAGCGGAGCGATAGCTTGTCCCATCGGGACACCGTCCAGCGTCAGCGAGGCGAGGGTGCCAAAATTCGCAAGCACCAGCACGCCGAGCGTTGCGTCCAAATCGATGATGTATCGCGATGCTGTGCCGATGCCGCCTTTGAGGCCGAAACAGCTCATCCCGCGTCCGGCCCCGACGCTGCCACGAGCGAAGGCCGTAGCCGCATCGTCGAGCGCCGACTGCGCCATCGCTTCGGTCACGGCCAGCGCCTGAATATCATTGAGCCAGCCGTCGTTGCACTCTAGTGCGAGCGGATTGACGGTCGGCAGTGAACGGCCCAACTCGGGGTTGCGGCGGATGGCGTCGCGCACCAGCGTGGTAAACAGCGTCCCGACCGCCAGCGTGTTGCTCAGCAGGATCGGGGTGTGCAGCTGTCCCAGCTCTTCTATTTGCACCAATCCCACCGGTTTGGCGAAGCCGTTAAGCACCGCCGCGCCGCAGGGTAGGGGATGGACGAACAGGTTGCCGCCGGGCGGCACGATGGCGGTGACGCCGGTTTGTATCTCGCCCTGCGCCAGCGTGCTGTGGCCAACGCGAACGCCGGGCACATCGCTGAGCGCATTGTGCGGACCGCTCATAAATCGCGGGGTGCCCAGTTGGCGTTCATCCCGCCAGCGCTGTAGCAGCGCGTTCAGCCGCGCCTGTTGATAAGCGCTCATATTCGCCTCCTCACCCGTTGAGTTTGGGGTCAAGCGTGTCGCGCAGCGCATCGCCCAGCAGGTTGAATGCCAGCACCGAGAAGAAAATGGCGAGGCCGGGGAATACGCTGACGTGCCACTGTCCGGCCATCATCATGCTGCGGCTCATCGCCAGCACGTTGCCCCACTCGGGGACATCCGGTTCCGGTCCCAGACCGATGAAGCTCAGGCTGGCGGCGGTCAGAATGCTGGTGCCGATGCGCATGGTGAAATAGACGATCACGCTGGACAGCGTGCCGGGCAGGATGTGGCGCAGCAGGATAATGCGGTCAGGCGCACCGGCGCAGCGCACCGCTTCGACGTAGGCCGCCTGCTTCAGTGACAGCGTCGAGGCGCGCACGATACGGGCGAAGACCGGCACGCTGAACACGGCGACGGCGATAATCACATTGTTCAGCCCCGGCCCGAGGATGGCCACGACCGCGATCGCCAGCAGCATACCGGGAAAGGCGAACAAAACGTCCGAACCGCGCATGATCAGCATGTCGACCCAGCGGCCGTAGTAGCCCGCCAGCAGACCCAGCGCGATGCCCGCCAGCATGCCCAGCGTGACGGAGAAAATACCGATATAGAGCGAGATGCGCGCGCCGAAGATAATGCGGCTCATCACATCGCGGCCCAGATCGTCCGTGCCCATCCAGTGGCTGGCGGACGGGGGAGAGGCTAGCGCCATCCAGTCCGACTCCAGCGGGTTGTACGGCGCGAGCCAGGGCGCGAATACCGCCACCAGCACGAGAAACAGGATGAATCCGCCCGACAGCATCGCCATCGGATTGCGCCGTACGGCTTGCCAGAAGTCGCGCCACGGCGAACGAATGGTCGACGGGTCCACGGGGGAGGCGGCTACGGCAGGTTCAGTAGGCAGTGTCATGGTCGTCGCTCCTAACGCAGGCGGATGGCTGGGTTGACCACCGCATACAGCAGGTCGACCAGCAGGTTAATCACAATGAATTCAAAGACGAACAGCATCACCAGCGCCTGAATCACCGGCTGGTCTTGCGTCTTGATGGATTCGATCAGCAGCCAACCGAGGCCGGGCCAGCTGAATACGCTTTCCACCACGATGGAGCCGCCGAGCAGGAAACCAAACTGTAGCCCGAGCATGGTAATGACCGGGATCAGCGCATTGCGCATGACGTGTTTCCAGACGATCAGTCGGCTACGCAGCCCTTTGGCTCTGGCGGTGCGCACGAAGTCTTCCTGCATCACCTCCATAAAGGCGGAGCGGGTAAAGCGGGCCATCACCGCCGCCACCGACGCGCCCAGCGTCAGCGCCGGAAGGATCAGGTCGGACGGCTGGTTAAAGCCGCCGACGGAAAAGACGCCGAACGGCATGGCGACGAACTGGATCAGCAGCAGCCCGAGCCAGAAGGGGGGCATCGAAATGCCGCCCACGGCCAGGCTCATCAACGACCAGTCCTGCCAGCGGCCGCGCTTCAGCGCCGACAGCACGCCGATCAGCAGACCGAGCACCACCGACCAGGCGAATCCGGCTAACGCCAGATACAGCGTCGGCATGAAACTCTTTTGAATGACGCTAAGTACCGGCTGCTGGGTGCGGTAAGTCACGCCCAGGTCGCCGTGCGCCAAACCGCCGAGCCAATTGAGATACTGCTGCGGCAGCGGATCGTTAAGCCCCAGATGCTGGCGGGCGGTTTCCACCGCTTCTACCGTGGCGTCGGGACCGGCGTAGAGCCGTGCCGGATCGCCCGGCAGCAGCTTGATAAAACCGAACACCAACAGGGAGACCACCAGCAGTACCGGGATCATTTCCAGCAAACGTCGAATTAAATAGGCAAACATGGCGCTCCCCTGTGTGATTACTTGAACTGAGCCTGATCAAAGATCAGCGAACCATCGGCCAGCATGTAAACGCCAGACAGATTTTTGGCTTTACCGACCAGATTGTCCGGCGCGCCCAGGAAGACGACGGGCGCATCTTTCCAAATCAGCTTCTGCGCTTCGGCGTAAGCGGCGGCGCGTTTGCCCGCATCTGCGGTGGCCAGACCGTCGGCGATAGCTTTATCCGTGGCCGGGCTGCTGTAGTAAGAGACGTTGTAGGACGTCGGCACCCAGGATTCGGTGGCGTACAGCGGACGCAGCGCCCAGTCGGCATCGCCGGTAGACGGAGACCAGCCGTTGTAGAACAGGTCGTATTCGGCTTTCTTCGGATCGGTCACGCCCCACAGCTTCTGGTCGCGCATCCCGGAGTCCATCGGCGTGACGGTCACTTTGACGCCGACCTGCTCCAACTGCTGCTTGAAGAACTGTGCGCTGCGGATGTAATCGGTGCGGTTGGTGGTCCACAGTTTCAGCGTCAGGCCGTTGCCGTAGCCCGCTTCCTTCAGCAGCGCCTTGGCCTTGGCCGGGTTATAGCTGTAGTTGGTTTCGGTCTGCGGCTGGAAGAACTGCACGTTCGGCGCCATCGGCGACTGGGCGGTCGTTCCCAAACCGGCGAAGCTGACTTTCAGCCAGATATCGCGGTTGATGGCGTAGTTAAGCGCCTGACGCACGCGGACGTCTTTCAGCACCGGGCTTTGGTTGTTCATCGCGATCCAGTACAGGTAAATTCCGGCGTCGCTCTGAATGGCCAGCTTGCTGTCGCTTTTCACGGTATTCACCAGATCGGACGGTAGCGGATAGGCCACGTCGGTCTGACCCGCTTTCAGCGAGGCCACGCGGGTAGAGTCTTCCGGCGCGGGGTAGAAGGTTACGCTGTCGACTTTTGGCCAGCCCTGTTGCCAGTAGTGGTCGTTTTTCACCAGCTTGACGTCTTTGCCCTGCTGCCATTCGCTGAATTTGAACGGGCCGGTCCCGACCGGATGTACGCGCAGCTGGGCTTCGTCGGGATACTGTTTCAGCGCCGCCGGGCTGTGCATAACGGCGGACGGGTGCGCCAGCGTGTTGATGAACGCGCCGAAGGATTCGTCCAGCTCGATTTTGACTTGCGACGGCGAGAGCACCGTCACGCTTTTGATCATCTTGAACAGGCTGTTGCGTTTCAGGCCTTTGCTTTGGTCGCTCAGGCGATCCAGGTTGGCTTTTACGGCCTCGGCATTAAACGGCGTGCCGTCCTGGAAGGTCACGCCGTCGCGCAGCGTAATGGTGAATTCGGTCGCGTTGTCGTTGCTGGTATAGCCAGTGGCGAGTCTAGGCACCAGTTTCATCGCGCTGTCGAACTGGAACAGGCGCTCAAAGATGCCGCTTTGTACGGAGTAGCTCAGCGTATCGGACGTATCGTGCGGATCGAGCCCGGTGATATCGGCATACATGGAGACGCGTAAATCCTGCGCCTGGGCGGCGGCCGCCAGACACAGGGATAGCCCGAGTGCGACGGTGGAACGGCGAAGTCGTAGTTGCATGGTGTCTCTCCTGCGTGATGTTGTGATTCGAATAAGCGTTTTTATGCGTTGTTTTCGTGAATACTGACCCAGTGGTGCGGCGCGACCCGGCGATACGTCGCCTTGGCGACCTTCTCGCTGGCTTTTTTCAGCGGGGAAGGCATTTCGCTGTCGTCCCACTGACGTTCGCTGCGTCGCAGGGGATCGGCCACCGGCACGGCGGACAGCAGGCGGCGGGTATAGGGGTGCTGCGGGTGATTAAACACGGACTGCCGGGGTCCGATTTCCACAATCTGCCCGAGGTACATGACTGCGACGCGGTTGGCGATACGCTCCACCACCGCCATATCGTGGGAGATAAAAATCCACGACACGCCGGTCTTCTGTTGTAAATCCATCATCAGGTTGACGACCTGCGCCTGAATGGACACGTCGAGCGCGGACACCGCCTCGTCGGCGATGATCACTTCCGGTTGCAGCGCCATGGCGCGGGCGATGGCGATGCGCTGGCGCTGTCCGCCCGAAAATTCATGCGGATAGCGCTGGGCGTGCTCCGGCTCCAGACCGACGCTTTTCAGCAGCGCCTGCACCTGCGGCGTCGCCTCTTCCAGCGACTTCACCAGCCCGTGCAGCATCAGCGGTTCGGCGATAGTAAATCCCACGGTCAGACGTGGGTTGAGCGAGGCGTAGGGATCCTGAAACACCATTTGCATCTTGCGGCGCAGCGGTTGAAACGCTTTGTCCCGAATCAGCGACACCTCTTTGCCCTGAAACTGAATGCTTTCGGATTCGCTGTCGACCAGCCGCAGCAGCGCGCGTCCGGTGGTGGATTTGCCGCAGCCGCTTTCGCCGACAATCGCCAGCGTTTCGCCCGGCCAGACGCTGAAGTCGATCTGCTCCACCGCGTGGACGTGGTGCGTGACGTGGGACAAGATGCCGGTGCGTACCGGGTAGTAAACCTTGAGGCCGCGGATATCCAACAGCGGCGGCGCGTCGTAACGCGCGGTGATGTGGTCGCTTTCAGGCGTTTTCTGGCTCTGGCCCAGCAGCGGGAAGCGGCGCGGCCAGCGGCTGTTTTCCATGTCGCCCAGTTTCGGAACGGCGGCCAGCAGCGCCTGGGTGTACGGGTGCTGCGGCGCGGTGAAAATGGTTTCGACCGTCCCCTCTTCGACCACTTCGCCCCGGTACATCACCACGACCCGGTCGGCGATTTCCGCGACGACGCCCATGTCGTGGGTGATAAACAGGACGGCCATGTCGCTTTGCTGTTGCAGGTCGCGCAGGATTTGGAGAATGCGCGCCTGCACGGTGACGTCCAGCGCCGTCGTCGGTTCATCGGCGATCAGCAATTGCGGATCGCAGGCCAGCGCCTGCGCGATCATCACCCGCTGACGCATGCCGCCGGACAGCGAATGCGGGTAACTGTTCATCACCCGATCGACGTCGGCGATACGCACCTTGCGCAGCAGCGCCCGGGCCTTGCCGTCGGCGGCGGCCGCATCGCAGATCTGATGATCTAATAGCGCTTCGGTCAGTTGATCCCCCACCTTAAGCACGGGGTTCAGGGAGGTCATCGGCTCCTGAAAAATCATCGCCATTTCCCGGCCGCGCAGTTGGCGGCGAGCGTCGTCTTTCATGGGCAGCAGCGAGTGCTGCTCGCCGCCGCGGGTGGTGAAACGAATATCCCCCCGCTCGATGCGCGCAGAGGGGGCCAGCAGGCCCATGACCGTCAGCGAGGTCACCGATTTACCCGAGCCGCTTTCACCCACCACGGCCACCACTTCCCCCTTGTTGAGCGTGAACGAAACGCCTTTCAGCGCCAAATGGTTGCCGGATCGGCCGTTGAAACTGACGCTCAGGTCGTTGATTTCCAGCACCGGACGCGGTGCGCTGCCGGATGCTATGGCGGTGGTCGGCTTTGTGGACTGGGTATCCGTCATCGTCACTCCGGTGTATGCGGTTATAGCCAAATGCGGCCGAGGTTATAGGTCAGGTAAGGGGCGCTGTCCGCCGCCAGCCAGATGGGGCCGTCCAGATCAACATGGATGGCGCTGAGCGTGACCGGTAGCGCGGCTTCCATCGCCAGCGAGGAGCCGAGCATGCAGCCGATCATGATGCGCAGACCGCACCGCTTGGCTTCATTGACCATCGCCAGCGCTTCGGTCAGGCCGCCGCACTTGTCGAGCTTGATGTTGATCATCTCGTAGCGATCGCGCAGCGCGGCGATATCTCCGCCGTGATGGCAGCTTTCATCGGCGCAGATCGGAATGGCGTGGATGAAATCCGCCAGCGCGCCGTCTTCTCCGGCGGGCAGCGGTTGTTCCACCATCGCGACACGGCAGGCGGCGAGCTGCTGAAGCAGCGGCCCCAGATCGTGCTCTCCCCAGGCTTCGTTGGCGTCGACAATCAGCGTCACGTTGGGCGCCACCTGACGAATGGCCGCCACTTTCTCCACAATTTGCTCGGCGTTCAGCTTGATTTTTAGCAGCAGCGCGCCGCGGGATACCGCGTCAGCTGCGGCCTTGACCATGTTTTCCAGCGTGTCGAGGCTCAGCGTTTCGGCGGTGATGACGGACTGCGGCGACTGAATGGCCAGATGCTGCCACAGCGTCTGTTTGTTCAACGCCGCGTTGAGCCGCCACAGCGCGCAGTCAATCGCATTGCGCGCCGCGCCCGGCGGCAGTAAAGATTGCAGGTCGGTCAGTGAAACGCCGCGTTCTACGGCATCCCGCACCGTTTCCAGCTGCCGGACGACGCCTTCAGGCGTTTCCTGATAGTGGGCTGTCGGGGTGCATTCGCCGCGGCCGATAAAGCCGCGTTCTTCCAGCGTGACCCGCACTACGGTGACCGCCGTGCGCGTACCGCGAGAGATGGCGAACGGACGAGCCAGGGGCAATTCCACGGTTTCGATCTGCATCTGTCGCATTGGCTTACTCCTGCTCTTTCAACAGCGCGGCGATGTCCTGCATGCCGAAACGGACGGAGTCGGTCGCCGGCACGCCAAAGCGTCGACTGATCTCCTGGCAGTACTCACGCGCTTCCTGTTCAGTGTAGTGGGAGGTGTTGATGGCGAAACCGGCCAGCTTCACCTCCGGGCTGGTGACGCGCGCGGCGCGCAGGTTGGCATCCACGCACTCCTCCAGACTCACCATCGGCTGGTGCGGCAGATGACGCATGTGCGGACGGCCCATTTCGTGGCACATCACCAGCCAGTGCGGCTGCGCGCCGTGGATCAAGCCGGTGCTGACGCCCGCGTAAGAGGGGTGGAACAGGGAACCCTGACCTTCCACGATATCCCAGTGATCTTCGTCGTTGGCGGGGGACAGCGCTTCGGCGGCTCCGGCGATGAAGTCGGCGATGACCGCATCAATCGCGATGCCTTCGCCTGCGACCAGCACGCCGGTCTGGCCGGTGGCGCGGAAGTCCGCCTTCATGCCCAGATCGCGCATCGCCGCTTCCAGCGCCAGCGAGGTGTACATTTTGCCGACGGAGCAGTCGGTGCCAACGGTCAGTATGCGTTTACCGCTGCGTTTTTCACCGGAGCCGACGGACAGTGCCGGACGCATGTGGCGGATGTCGAACAGCTGTACCTGATGCTGCTCTGCCAGCGCTTGCAGGCCCGGGACGTCAACCAGACGCTGGTGCAAACCGTTGGCGACATTCATGCCGGCCTCAATCGCGGCGCGTACGGTGTCCAGCCAGTGTGGCGGCAGAAAACCCCCGGCATTGGCCGTGCCGAGCACCAGCGTTTTAGCGCCTCGCTCAGCGGCGGCGGCGATATCCAGATCGTCCAGACCCAGCGAAAGGGTGCTGCCCGGCAGGCGCAGTTGGCCAACGCACTGCTCCGGACGCCACGCGTGGATGCCGCGTGCGGTTTTAATCGCCAGAGGGTCGGTCACGTCGCCAAGGAAAAGCAGGTAAGGTTGAGGGATCAGCATCATGTCGTTTCTCATCGTTAATGGAATAGGGCAGAACCTTCGGGGCTCGGGGGATGTCGACGCGAACCGGTTTCCATCCGGCGAACCGCTTGTGTACCGTGTCGGCCCGACGTTGCGCTGTTGTCATCTTCTGCGTCGTTCGTGCCTGCCGGGAGCCAGTTCTCTGCCTATGACTATTTCACGATGCCTGCGTGGTGACGAATACTTGTTTGTCGGTGGGGTATAGCCTGAGGGTATAGGTGAATTTTTATCTAATTAATTGTTTTTGAGAGATAAATAAGACGTTTGGGTGCGACTGCGGCGCGTGATAATTCCGTGTTATAGGGCCAAAAGCAGAGAAAATGACGCATGCCCGGCAATCAGCAAGGCGATCAAAATCAAGGTCAGCGTGAATCCGCGCATGAGGATCGTAGGTGGTATGCTGTGGGTCTGCGGCGCGCGCTGGATGGCGCGCAGGCGCAACGGAACCCAGATGAAAATCGCCAGCGACGCCAGCAACAGCAGAAGACCGGCGGCCAGCAGCAGCGGTTGGGTGCTCAATGTTCCGGCCTTCAGCAACAGGGCCGTGTTGACCAGCAACAGGATGGCGGTACGCGACCACGCCAGCACGGTGCGTTCCGGCTGAACGCCTGGGTCGCGCGGCGACGGGGGAGACGGCATCGTCGGCACCCTACAGCTGCACGATCAGCAGCGCCAGCGCGATGGCTACCGCGCCAAGTCCGCAGGCGAAGACGACCAACATAGAAGTGTAGGGTAGGGGAAGGCCGTTGCGCATCGCCCGTTCGTTGCCCGCCCAGCGCCGGTAGGCCATTCCCGCCATCAAGGCCGCGGCCAGAGCCAACAGCACGGCAATCCCCTGTCGTACGGCAGGGGACGCTAGCGTCGTCGTAAACTGGTCGATGGCGACCGCGCCAGCCAGCAGGGCCAGCGCGGTGCGGATCCAGGCGAGGAACGTGCGTTCATTGGCGAGAGAGAAACGGTAGTCCGGGGCCGTTCCCTGCTGCTGCCAGGGGAGTGGGGTGTTAGGATCTGGGTCAGTTTGTCGCGCGTCACGCATGGCGTAAATTCACTGGCTGATGAAAAGTCGAGCTAACAGTTTACATGCCGAAAGCAGGTCGCTCCAGCCGTTCGGGCCGCCGTCGCTGGCGCTCTTCGCGCCCGTTTTAATCCGCCGGGCCGGTAGGCAGGGCCGGGTGAAGTCCGTATAATGCGCGCCAGTCAACATTCACCCGCCGGAGAGAAGCCATGCGCCCTACAGGCCGAAGTGCACAACAGATACGCCCGCTCACGTTAACCCGTCATTACACCAAACACGCGGAAGGTTCCGTCCTCGTCGAGTTCGGCGATACCAAAGTGTTGTGTAACGCCACGGTGGAAGAAGGCGTACCGCGCTTCCTGAAAGGGCAGGGCAAGGGATGGGTTACCGCAGAATACGGCATGCTGCCGCGTTCGACGCACACCCGTAACGCACGCGAAGCCGCACGCGGCAAACAGGGCGGACGTACGCTGGAAATTCAACGTCTGATCGCCCGTTCTCTGCGTGCTGCGCTCGATCTGAAAGCGCTGGGCGAATATACCATCACGCTGGATTGCGACGTCTTGCAGGCCGACGGCGGCACCCGCACCGCCTCCATCACCGGTGCCTGCGTGGCGCTGGCAGATGCGCTAAATGCGTTGGTTGCTAAAGGCAAGCTGAAGAAAAACCCGCTGAAAGGCATGGTGGCCGCGGTCTCCGTCGGTATCGTCAACGGCGAAGCGCTCTGCGATCTGGAGTATGTCGAAGACTCTGCCGCAGAAACGGACATGAACGTGGTCATGACCGAAGACGGTCGCATGATTGAGGTGCAGGGCACCGCAGAGGGTGAACCGTTCAGCCACGACGAGCTATTGGCGCTATTGGCGCTGGCTCGAGGGGGCATTGAAACGATTATCCAGGCGCAGAAAGCGGCGCTGGCGGAATAAAGCGTCTTGAAGAAGCGGCCTGGAGGGTCGCTTTTTTTTCGTCGGAATAAAACCGCCGGCGATGTGGATCACCGCGCTTGACGTTTGGGCACGATCATTCACTGTGCGGCATCGTAGGTTCATCCCTGAATATGCAATGTTGGCGGGTTGTAGCCCTTTGCGGCAGCGCGATGTGCCCTGCGTCAGGCGCGGAGTTGAGATGTTATCCGCTGAGGGGAGCAAAACGCCGAGTGTTTTTTGTCATCATAAGGTTACGTCAGAGGGTATTTCTCAGTCGACGGCAAAGGTCGGTTGGCTGAAGGGCGCGGTTTTCGGTTTGTCGCCGGGTATTCATCCATCATCACAGGAGAAGTTGTCATGAAAGCCTATCAACGCCAGTTTATTGAATTCGCACTCAGCAAGCAGGTATTAAAGTTCGGCGAATTCACGCTGAAATCCGGGCGCACCAGCCCCTATTTCTTCAATGCCGGGCTGTTTAATACCGGGCGCGATCTGGCTTTATTGGGGCGTTTTTATGCCGCGGCGCTGATGGATGCGGCTATCGAATTCGACGTGCTGTTCGGGCCAGCCTACAAAGGCATTCCTATCGCGACGACGACGGCGGTGGCGCTGGCGGAACATCACGATCGCGATCTGCCCTACTGCTTCAATCGGAAGGAAGCCAAAGATCATGGCGAAGGCGGCAGTCTGGTCGGCAGTCCGCTGGAGGGGCGCATCATGCTGGTGGACGATGTCATCACGGCGGGCACGGCAATCCGTGAGTCGATGGATATCATTTCCGCGCAGGGCGCGTCGCTGGCAGGCGTTTTGATTGCGTTAGATCGTCAGGAACGTGGGCGCGGCGAGCTTTCCGCGATTCAGGAAGTGGAACGGGATTATGCGTGTCAGGTGATTTCCATCATCACCCTTAAGGATCTTATCACCTATCTGCGGGAGAAGCCGGAGATGGCGGAACATCTGACCGCAGTGCAGACCTATCGCGATCGTTACGGCGTTTAACCATGTGGCAGCGCCGCCGGTGAGCGGTGCTGCCAGCGTTTGACGTTAGGCGAGCTGGGCGGCCAACATCGGCCAGCGCAGGTCGAATTCCTGGGTGGGGAGGAAGCGAAACTCCGAACGGGTATAGCGGGACAACATGCCTTCGCAGAAGGCTAACAGTTGGCTGGCAAGCAGCGTTTCATCGTTCTTGAACGGTTCACCGCCGCGCATTTTGTGTTCCCGTAGAACCTGCTTGATCTGAGATTCAATACGGTCGAACAGCTGGTTGATTCTTCCCTGCAGGCGATCCTGCTCAAACATCAAGGCATGTCCGGTCAGGATACGAGTCAATCCCGGATTTTTTTCGGCAAATCCTAAAATCAGCAGCAAAATCAGACGAAGACGATTAAATGTCTCCTTTTCATCCTGCAAAATCAGGTTGATACGGGTTGTCAGGCTGTCTTCGATAAATTCGATCAGGCTGTCGAACATCCGGGTTTTACTGGGAAAGTGCCGGTAAAGTGCCGCTTCAGATACGCCGACGTTTGCAGCCAGTTTCGCGGTAGTGATCCGTTGACTGCCGTCGCTGGATTGCAGCATCTGCGCCAGTGCCTGCAAGATTTCCTCGCGACGGTTCCTTTTCGTATTTTCTTTCTCTGCCATGTCTGAAAAGACCCTTGATAATGATTCAACTGCCCACACCAGATAGCGCCACAGTCGCGTTAGTTACGCTGTGGCTAATAGGTTTTTTCGAAAGAATAGATGTGGATCAGTGACGGCCCGAGTGACCGAAACCCCCTTCTCCGCGTTCACTGTCGGTGAATTCGTTAACCAGATTGAATTCAGCCTGAACGACCGGCACAAAGACCATCTGCGCGATGCGCTCGCCGGGTTCGATCGTAAACGGCGTCGAGCCGCGGTTCCAGACGGACACCATCAACTGGCCCTGATAGTCGGAGTCAATCAGCCCGACCAGATTGCCCAGCACCACACCGTGCTTATGGCCCAAACCGGAACGAGGCAGAATCACCGCCGCCAGCGAAGGGTCGCCGATGTGAATGGCCATACCGGTCGGCAGTAAGGTGGTTTCGCCCGCGCCAAGTTCTACGGCGCTATCCAGACAGGCGCGCAGGTCCAGACCAGCGGAACCCGGCGTGGCATACGTCGGCAACGGGAATTCCTGTCCGATGCGGGGATCGATAATTTTTACGTCAATTTTTTTCGTCATATCGGCTGACAATCTCGTCAATTAGCTGTTGGCCCAGGAGACGTTTGCTGCCGAGCGGCAACTGTTTGTCTCCCCCGTGCCAGAAAAGGTGCAACGCGTTGGTTTTCGCATTGAATCCGCGGTCGGCTTGGGACACGTCGTTTGCGCAGATTAAATCCAGTTTTTTGCTGGCCAGTTTCTGCCGCGCGTATTCTTCCACATTAGTGGTTTCGGCAGCAAACCCGACAACATAAGGCCGATGAGCCTGAATCGCTGCAACGTCGGCGATGATATCCGGATTTTTTATCAGGGTGACAGTCATTTCATCGCCCTGCTTTTTGATTTTTTCACTCTCCACATTTTTTGCCCGATAGTCCGCTACGGCGGCGCAGCCGATCACGATGTGCTGTTCGGGGGCGGCGGACATGACCGCTTCATGCATTTCCAGCGCGCTGGCGACGTCGATACGCCGTACGCCGTTGGGCGTGGGCAGATCGACCGGGCCGGCCACCAGCGTGACCGCCGCGCCGCGCGCCGCAGCCGCTTCGGCAATGGCGAAACCCATCTGACCGGAACTGTGATTACTGATGAAACGGACCGGGTCCAGCGCTTCTCGCGTCGGCCCTGCGGTAATCAAGAAGTTCAGGTGCTGCAGATCGGCGGTTTGCGCGAAAAATTGCTTCGCCTGTTCCACGATATCCATCGGGTCAAGCATTCTGCCGGGGCCGACGTCGCCGCAGGCTTGGCTGCCGCTGTCCGGCCCCCAAACATGCACGCCGCGTTCGGTCAGCCGCGCGAGGTTGTCCTGCGTCGGCAGAGCGCGATACATCTGTTGATTCATCGCCGGCGCGACGGCCAGCGGCGCGGCACTGGCCAGACAGGCCGTCGTCAGCAGGTCGTTGGCCATACCGACCGCCAGTCGGGCGATAACGTCAGCCGATGCGGGGGCGACAATCACTAAATCCGCCCATTTCCCGATCGCGATATGCCCCATCGCGGCTTCAGCGGCCGGATCCAGTAAGTCGTCCGCCACCGGATAGCCGGAGACGGCCTGAAGTGTGAGCGGCGTGATGAACGCTTTAGCGGCAGGCGTCATCACTACGCGTACCTCCGCGCCTTCATCCCGTAGGCGGCGGACCAGCTCGGGGCATTTGTAGGCGGCGATGCCTCCGCTGATACCCAGTACGATATGTTTGCCGGCGAGCGCGAGCAGACTGGAGAGTTCCGTCATCGTTGTGTCCGAGTGTGAGCTAAAGAAAGTGTCGGGCATTTTACCATAAGCGTCCAAAGGAAACGGAATCTTGTCATGGAGGAGCTTGTTGCAATGACCGATTGCGTATTGCCTCGCATCTTTCCCTCCGGCCCCTCGTTCACCCCCAGTCCGCATGCCAGAATGCCCCCAAGACTCAGGGAGGGAGACACTATCATGATGTGGTTAAACGGGCAGGCACCAAGGGAAAAACTGATACGGAATGGGGCCTGTGCATTGACGGATACGGAACTGCTCGCCATTTTTTTGCGTACCGGATTGCCGGGAACGCATGTTATGCAGTTGGCGGAAAATCTACTGAACCAGTTTGGGTCGCTGCATCAGTTAATGACGGCGGAACAGACCCAGTTTTGCAGAGCTCGCGGTATCGGGCTGTCCAAATATACGCAGTTGCAAGCGGTGGGAGAGCTGTCGCGGCGGCTGTTTGCCTCACGATTAGCGCGCGAAGACGCCCTGATCAGCTCGGAGGTGACGCTGCAATATCTCCAGTTGTTGCTGGCGCATCGTGAACGCGAAGTTTTTTTAGTCCTTTTTCTAGACAATCAGCATCGTGTCATTCGCCATCAGGAGATGTTTGCTGGTACGATTAACTGCGTAGAGGTGCACCCGCGAGAAATTGCTCGTGAGGCGCTGAAGGCGAATGCAGCCGCGTTGATTCTGGCGCACAACCATCCGTCGGGAAAGGCAGAGCCCAGTCAGGCTGACCGCGCCATTACGGAACATATCGTCAAAGTATGTCAATTGCTGGACATCCGCGTGCTTGATCACCTGGTTATCGGGCACGGTGAGTACGTCTCTTTTGCTGAGCGCGGGTGGATTTAAGGCATATTTCGACGATCCTGAGGGATCTTTAGCTGTTCGGGACTTGAGCGCATACGCTTCAGAGCGTATACTACGCCACCTTTGAGAATCTTGGGTGTGGCGTTAAGAGCCTATCTCAGCAGGTTTCCCCTGATGACAGAGTCTTTTCAGTGAAGTTGCTGAGATGGGCTCTAGAGCCTGACGAGGCGGCCAATACCCTATACGAAGCTCGAGCTGATTTGATTTTTGGAGAATAGACATGTCCCGAGTCTGCCAAGTTACTGGCAAGCGTCCGGTGACGGGTAACAACCGTTCCCACGCACTGAATGCGACCAAACGCCGTTTTCTGCCGAACCTGCACTCACACCGTTTCTGGGTGGAAGGTGAGAAGCGCTTTGTTACGCTGCGCGTATCTGCTAAAGGTATGCGTATTATCGATAAAAAGGGTATTGAGGCGGTTCTGGCCGACTTACGTGCCCGTGGTGAGAAGTATTAAGGAACTGAATCATGGCTAAAGGTGTTCGCGAGAAGATCAAGCTGGTTTCTTCTGCTGGTACTGGTCACTACTATACCACTACGAAGAACAAGCGCACTAAGCCGGAAAAACTGGAACTGAAGAAATTCGATCCCGTTGTCCGTCAGCATGTGATCTATAAAGAAGCTAAAATCAAATAATTTTAGTGGATTATCAAAAACCCGGCCTCGGCCGGGTTTTTTTGTGTCTGCAATTGGCGAATACGGCTGTGGTAGAGTGTTGACCATGACTTTTCACGGGAGGAAACATGCCTGAATTACCAGAGGTGGAAACCAGTCGCCGGGGTATCGAACCTCATCTGGTCGGACACACCATTTTGCATGCGGAAGTGCGCAACGCGCGCCTGCGCTGGCCGGTATCCCCTGAAGTTATGTCATTGAGCGATGAAGCGGTGCTCAGCGTACAGCGTCGCGCTAAATACCTGTTGATCGAGCTGACTCGCGGTTGGATTATCGTCCATCTCGGTATGTCCGGCAGTGTGCGCGTGTTGCCTGAATACATGGAACCCGGTAAGCATGACCATGTTGATCTGGTTCTGGATAGCGGCAAGGTGCTTCGCTATACAGACCCGCGACGCTTCGGCGCCTGGCTGTGGAGCGCGGATCCGGCGACAAGTTCCGTGCTGGCTCATTTGGGTCCGGAACCGCTCAGTGATGCGTTCAGCGGCGACTACCTGTTCGAGAAATCGCGGGGCCGCAAGACGCCGATAAAGCTTTGGATCATGGATAACAAGCTCGTGGTCGGCGTGGGTAACATCTACGCCAGCGAATCCCTGTTCAGCGCGGGTATTTCGCCGGAGAGAGCCGCAGGCTCATTGAGCGAGGCTGAGTTCCAACTCTTGGCGGTCACCATCAAGAAAGTGCTGCTACGTTCTATCGAGCAAGGCGGAACCACGCTGCGTGATTTTTTGCAGTCAGATGGCAAACCGGGCTATTTCGCGCAGGAACTGCAGGTCTATGGCCGTTGCGGCGAACCTTGCCGCCACTGCGGGACGTTGATCGAAAGTTTGAAACAAGGGCAGCGCAGCACGTTTTATTGCCGCACCTGCCAGCGCTGACGGCGCGTCAGGCCAGCTTTTTCCGCAGGGCCGCCGAGATGGGCGGAGGAAGAAACGGATCGATGTCGCCGCCGTGCCGGGCGACCTCTTTCACCAGTGTGGACGAAATAAAGGACCATTGCTCCGCAGGCATCAGGAACACGCTCTCCAGTTCGGGCATCAGATGCGTGTTCATCTTCGCCAACTGCCACTCATATTCGAAGTCCGATACCGCCCGCAGTCCGCGCACCAAAATAGTCGCCTGATGCTTCTGGGCAAAATGCGCCATCAGTTCGCTGAATCCCATGACTTCCACGTTGGTCAGATGGCTTGTCACTTCGCACGCCAGCGCAACGCGTTCTTCCAGCGTGAACAGCGTATTTTTGCTGGGACTGGCGGCAATCGCCAGGATGAGATGGTCGAACATCCGGGCGGCGCGGGTCAGCAGGTCGAGATGGCCATTGGTCAATGGGTCGAAGGTGCCGGGATAAATCGCTCTAGTCGTCATGATGTTTACGCTGGTTATTCAGTGCCCACAAGCCAGTATATTTATTAAACGTATACTGCGCATTGACTATCGCCAGCAGCAGTCCGCGCTTGCCGTCCAGAAAGCCGGCGCGCAGCAGCCAGGTCTTGGCGAAAGCGCCGAGCGTATGGGTCAGGATGGAAAGGTAGCTACAGCGTTTACCCGCCTCAAAACGCGACTGCGCCCAGCTGGTAGCGTAGTCGAATTGCTTTTGCTGAAACGCGAAAAAGTCCCGGCAAGTGAGATGTTCTAGATCGCCTGCCAGCGAAACGACGCGCGCGTCGCCGTAATCCAGCGACTCATGCACCGCGTTATCGTTGTAGCGATAGTGGCGCGGGTAGAGGCGGATCACCTCATCGGGATACCAGCCGCTGTGGCGCATAAACCGACCTAAAAACAGATTGCGGCGCGCGCAGCGGTAGACGGTTTTTCCATCGGGCGCCGCGAGCACTTGCTCGATCGCGAGTTTCAGCTCGGGTGTGACGCGCTCATCGCAGTCGATCATGAAGATATAGTCGCCGCTGGCGTAGCTTTGCGCCCGTTGTCGTTGTCGGCCGAAGCCCGGCCAGTCGTGATGCTGGAACACCTGTGCGCCGTACTGACGGGCGATCGCCTGCGTATCGTCGCAGCTGCCGGAATCCAGAACGATGATCTCGTCCGCCCAGGAAACAGAGGCGAGGCAGTCCGGCAGCAGCTCTGCTTCATTACGGCTGATGAGCACAACAGACAGGCGAGGATGGCTCATTATTGTCTCCGCGGCGGTAGATAAGGTTCCAGTAGTTTTAGCAGACTTTGCAGCGCGCCCTGATTTTTATGCAGCACCTGTACCGCGTGACGGCCGTAATACTGGCGATAGTCATCGTCGGAGAGAAGATTGCTGACCTGTTCGACCAAGGAGGCGGTGTCCGTCACCGTGATCAGACCATCGGACTGCTGCAATCGGGCGCAGATATCTTTGAAATTGAACGTATGCGGTCCCATCAGTACCGGGATGGCATGCGCCGCTGGCTCCAGTGGGTTATGGCCGCCGCGTCCAATCAGGCTGCCGCCGACAAAAGCCAGGTCGGCGATGCCGTAGAGCAGCATCAGTTCGCCCATTGTATCGCCGATGACCACCTGCGATGAGGCCGGCGGGATAGCACCCTCGCTGCGCATGGTATAATCGAGACCGGCCTTGCTGACGATGGTTTTGGCGTCGTTGAAACGCTCTGGGTGGCGCGGCACCAGAATCAGCAGCAGGTTAGGGAAGGTCTTCAGCAGTTCGCAGTGTGCGTCGACAACGATCTTCTCTTCGCCGTCATGGGTGCTGGCGGCAATCCACACCGGGCGTTGGGAAGCCCATTGACGCCGTAACGTCACCGCCTTCGCCGCCAGCTCCGGTGTCACGGAGATATCAAATTTAAGGCTGCCGGTGACGTTCAGCTGTTTGCGCTTGAGGCCCAGCGAAATAAACCGTTCGCCGTCTTCCGCATTCTGAACGGCGATCAGGGTGATACGTCGTAGCAGGGTGCGCATCAGCTTGCCCAGCTTTTTGTAACCGGCGGCGGAGCGTTCGGAAAGACGTGCGTTGGCGATGACCAGCGGAATATGGCGCTGATGCAGGGCATCGATCATATTGGGCCAAAGTTCGGTTTCCATCACAATGACCAGCCGTGGCTGAACGTGATTTAAAAATCGTTTCATCGCGCCCGGTAAATCATAAGGGAGATAGACGTGGTACACGTCTTTGCCAAAGGCGGATTGCGCGCGTTCCGAGCCGGTCGGCGTCATGGTGGTCACGGTGATGGGCAGCGACGGATAGCGGTAGCGTAACGCTCTCACCAGCGGGACGGCGGCCAGTGTTTCTCCCACGGAAACGGAATGCAGCAGGATACCTTCCGGTTTTACGGTGTCTTTGTAAAAGCCATAACGTTCGCCCCAGCGTTTGCGATAGGCAGGGGTTTTACGGCCGCGTAGCCAAAGACGAATCCAGATCAGAGGCTGGATGAGGTAAAGCAGAACGGTATACAGCAGCTGTAACATAAGTATCTATATTTAAGTCAGAGATAGCGAATTCTATATATTTATAGACGCTAAATCTATCATTTACGATAACGGAGGCCGGGATATCCCTTTTCTTGGGGCCTGGGTGTAATACGCGTTTAATCAATATGTTGCAACTCATGCGTCGTGTCGTCATCTGGACGTAACTCGCTGTAATAACTAGTCTTTAAGGTAAGTGGCGCCATGCATTTACCCATAATGGCGTTGTGCAAAAATCATATGATTTATGTAAATAAAAATTGAAAAAAGAGAGCGAAATGACATCCTCAATTAATAACCTCATACGGGTGTTATCAAGTCTCGTCATTATTAACAAAAGGCTAAATAGCCGGTGAATATATTCTCTGTTTTTTGTCTTATCGCATCGCTATTTACTATTTCAGTGAATATTCTCTGCGTTAATTAATTATTCGAAATAAAGTATCGAAACTTTTGGGTATTTATTTTCTTTTCGTCCTCGCATCGCGGTAGCCAGAGATACCCATGACGGCATAGCTCCTTTGTCGATGAGTCAAAGAAAATTATATTACAGAAGACAACCAATTGAATTATAAGGATAATGTTTCATATGTTGCTTATTGCATCGAGCCGGTTCCGTTTCAATGTGGCACGGGCGTTTCGCGAAAATATCGCGTAGTAATACCGGCGAATGGGCCTTGATTCTTCGCGGTGTATTCCTGTTTTCTCGACGTTGCGCTTATTTGGTAGAGAAGCTCGATGCGAAGAACAGAGTCAGGATTATCTCCCCCGGCGTTATTTTCTTTGATAGCCCATTTTCTTCCGATGAAAAAAACGAAACAGAATTGTGCGTATTCGCCTATTTTTCTGTGAACAATGGAGGATACCGGTTCGTTGTTGTCGTCTCCGGCGGGCGTTTTATCCCGCTCTTTCAGATAAATTCCGACAGCCTCGTCGTGCATACGAGGTATAGCCGGAATGTTAATAAACACGCGGGAGGCATTTTGTCTCCCGCTGCGGATGCGGTAGCGCTGAAAAGCGTGTCAGGGCCGCACTGCCGTAAAATCGCGGCGGTCAGTGAGCCGATTGACGCTCTGCAAGCGCGAGATAGGCCGCGCATATCGATTCGATGCGGTAGCGCTCCAGCTGGGACTTGTCGATTTCCGGCGGAGACGCCAGAACCGACTTCAGCGCCGCTGCCAGCGAGTCGTCGGTCAACGCCGCGAGACCCTGAGCCAATGGGCCGGTCAGGATCTCTTCCGGCCCTCCGGGACAGCGGGTGCTGACGACCGGCGTTCCACAGCTCAACGCTTCAACCAGCACGTTGCCGAAGCCTTCGCTGTCGGAACTCAACACCAGCAGTCGGGCATGGCGGATATAAGGGTAGGGGTTGTCGCAGAACCCTTGGAAAATAACGCGATCGGCCACGCCCAACTCGACGGCCAGCTGTCGTATGCGCTGTACTTCCTCGTCCCGGCCTTTACCCAACAAGACCAACGGCATCTCGATGCCGCTCAGCGCATAGGCACGAATCAGACGGTCGTGACGTTTGTTGGGATGGAAACGACCGACGTGCACCAGATAATCCGTCCCGGCGCGTTCGCAGGGCTGGTCAGCCAGTACGGCAATCGCCGCAAAATCAAACGGGTTGTTAATGACTGCCGCGTTGGAAGGCCGTACCTGAAAGGCGCTTTGTAAATCCGACAGCACCGCTTGAGACACCGCAACGATGTTGCGTTGCTGGTAGACCCGTTGAATTTTGGCGCGTTTCAACCAACGGGATAGACCGGTTCGATGGCCGAGATACGACGGGGAGAACATGCCGTGCAGGCAGAACCAGACGTTGTCGGGATTGAGCGCCCGGCTGCGGGCCACAATGCGGTCGGTCTTGTGCAGATTTGACAACACCAGATCAAACGGTCCCAGCTGCGCTTGCGTACGTTGGATCGCCGCATCCAGCATTGCGGCGCGGCGGCGAAGTTCGGTGAGCTTGCGCCAGGGCGCTCGGCTGTGGTCGGCGATCGTCTGATAATCCACGCCTTCTGGCACAGGGTATTCGCAGACGTCGCGCAGCGAAAATAGCGAAACTTGATGGCGCTGAGCCACAAAGCCTGCGGCCAGCGTCAACACCACTTTTTCTGCGCCGCCGCCAGGCAGACCGTCGATGATCATCAAGATACGCATGTGTTATTCGTCCAATAGGGTTCGATAGAGCGAGATAAGCTGCTGAGAAAGCTTTTGCGGCGACGCATCGATAATGCGCGCGCGCGCCGCGTCGCCCATGCGGCTGCCGGGTGCGGCGACGGGCAGCGCCATCACGGCATCGGTCAGCGCCGGGATATCGAGCGCATCGCAGACGAAACCATTTTCACCGGCCCGGATGAATTCCGATCCGCCGCAGGTCGTGGTCGTGATGACCGGCAGTCCGCAGGCCATCGCTTCCAGAATCACGTTGGGGAAGGGATCGTAGAGCGTCGGCAGCAGCAGGCCGTCAGCCGCATGATAGTAAGGCTGCGGATCTTTCTGCATACCGGTAAACCGGATACGCGATTCGCATCCCAATGAAGCCGCCAGCGCCCGGTATTGACGTTCCGCTTTATCCTGCCCGACGACGATGAGGTAGCGGTTCGTTCCGGCGACAGCCCGGATGGCGGCCGCTAGCCCTTTGCGCTCGAAGCCGGAGCCGACGTAAACCATCACGCAGGCGTCTTGCGGCAGCGTCAGCGCGGTGCGCATCGCCCGGCGCTGCGACTCTTCCGCGGGTAAAAAGCGCGTGCTGTCGATAGCGTTATAAATGACGTGGATCTTATCCGCGCTGAGACCAAACTCTTCGATAATTTCCTGCTTAATCAATTCTGCGTTGCAGATGACCGCTTTCAGCTGCGGCGCCCGATACATATCGCCTTCGGCCTGCATGATGTAGCGATGGAATCGGTTGGAGAACAGTAACGGTTTGCGCCAGGCGGGAAGCAGACGCGCGCGCTGCATGAGCCAGCGACGATGAACGCCGTCGCCCGCGCGATAAATGTCGCATCCTGCGATACGTTCGTGGCTCTGCACCAAATCGAACTGCTCTTTCTGCCACAGGGCGCGGGCAGCGTCGGCGAATCCGCGTTCACGCCCGACTCGGGTCCAGTAGCGGGGATGACACAGGTGCAAATGCCAGTCCGGCTTCTTTTCACCCTGCCACTGACGCGTAATAACGTTCAGCTGTAAATCTTCATCTTCCAGCGCTTCCAGCGCGCGGCTTACAAAGCGTTCGGCGCCGCCGTCCGGCCGATATTTCTGCCGCACGATGGCGAGGCGAAAATGACTCATGATAGTTGTCTCCGTACCGCGGCCGTTACCGCCTCGACGGGGATCAGGTCGAGATAGCGTTGTTGTGTGCCGGTATCGATATCATCCGGATCGGGTAGCGTGCCGTAATCACCGGCCCAGATCACCTCTCCCGGCGCCTGCCAGGGACGCCAGAAGTGCAGTTTGGAAGGACCGAACAGGGCGATGCTGGGCGTTTGCAGGGCGGCTGCCATATGCATGGGGACGGAATCTACGCCCAAAAACAGGCGTGCATGGTCGATAAGCGCCGCCAGCTGGCGCAATGTTAGCTGGCCGGAGAGCGAGACCACGCCGTGGGTCGGGCAGTGGGCGAGAATATCGGATACCATCTTCTGCTCTTTGACATCGGGTCCGGATGTCACGACGATCGTGTGCCCGTCCTGCCTCAGTGCAGAAATCGCCGCCGCCATTTTCTCTTCGCTCCAGCATTTGAAGAGCCAGCGGGAGGTCGGCTGGACGACGATGTAGGGACCGTCAACCTGCTGCTGCCGCAGTTTCTTCTGACACTGCGCCCAGTCTTCAGCGGTATACCCCATCGTGACTTGCGTGCTGACGGAAGGAATGCCCAGTGGTGAGAGGATGGACAGGTTTTGTTCCACGGTATGCTGCTGCCCATGCTGCTCGGAGCTGACTAAATCGCTGTGGCAGTATCGCCAGAGCGGGTGTTGACGTTTCTCAAAGTCGAAACCCAACCGCACCGGCGCGCCGGTCAGTTTCGCTATCAAAGCGCTTCGCCACTGATCGGCCAGGTTAATGACGAGGTCGTAGCGCTGATGACGCAACTGGCCGATCAACTGCCACTCTTTGCTGAGCTGGGTCCGCAGTCCTTGTTTCTTCCATTGGCGATCGATGGCGAAAATGCGATGGATGCGTGGATTGGCTACCAGCATGTCCTGCGTTTCGAGGTACAGCAGCACATCGATTTCGGCATCTGGATAGGTTTGACTCAGGGTGTTGATGACCGGAGTGGTTAACAGCATGTCGCCATGATGGCGAAATTTTATCAGCAGAATATGCCTGACGGCATGGGCTGTGGTGTGATTCATCAGCGACGTTTCTCATTGCAAGCAGAGGGCGATTTTAGATGACATCGCCAAGAGTGGCTACTATTGATCCCCGACGAACTGTGTTCTCCGTTTTTACCTGCGTAGCAACATCTTCAGTTACAATAATGACTTTTCAGGGTGACGGTAGCGGTTTAGGCTGCCCACGTCACCGACGTACTTTACGTCCTAAGATTATCAGGCGCAATTTCCATGTGTAAACCAGCATTTATCATCACGATCGACACGGAAGGAGATAATCTTTGGCAGAATAATGACAAGATTTCGACAAGAAATTCTCATTATTTGCCACGATTTCAGCAGCTCTGTGAAAAATACGGTTTCAAGCCCACCTGGTTGACGAATTACGAGATGGCGCTGGATCCCGCTTATATAGAGTTCGCCAGGGACGTCATCGCCCGAGACCAAGGCGAGGTTGGGATGCACCTACATGCCTGGAACAATCCGCCTGAGTTTGATCTGACCGGGAATGATTGGCGCTATAAACCTTATCTGATCGAATACCCTAAGGCGTTGATGCGACGGAAAATTGAGTACATAACGTCGTTACTCGAAGATACGTTCCAGCGTAAAATCCGCAGCCATCGCGCTGGCCGCTGGGCGTTGAACGAAGAGTACGTTCAGCTGTTGATGGAGTATGGCTATGAGATTGACTGTTCCGTCACGCCGCTGGTGAACTGGCGGTATTCGCAGGGCGACCCGAACGGGCAGGGCGGCACAGACTATAGCCGCTTCCCACACCATGCTTACTTCATGGACCCGAATAATATTGCGCAGCCGGGGAACTCCACATTACTGGAAGTGCCGATGAGCATTCAGTATAAGCACAGTGGGCTACTCAACGCGATGACACGGATATACGATTGCCTGCGCGGAAAACAGCGCAGCGCTTCCGTGAATTGGGTGCGGCCGAAAGGCGGCAACCTGCGTCAGATGGAATCGGTGGTCGAAAAGATGTTGGCCGATGGCAGCGACTACGTGGAGTTCATGCTCCACTCGTCCGAATTTATGCCGGGAGGCAGCCCTACGTTCACTACCGAGCAAGATATCGAAATGCTGTATCGCGACCTAGACGCGTTATTCGCTTCGCTCGCGGAAAAAACAGAGGGCAAAACGTTGTCGGAATTTTATCAGGGAATTAAGGCTGATTAGATGAAGAAAGGCTGGAAATTTAAGCTCGTTGATCTGTTTTTGCGTCTGTACACTCGCGGCAAGGGGCGGCTTCAGCCTTCGCAGCAGCTCGTTACGGAGAGCGCGTTCTCCCATATCGTCATTTATTCCACGACCGCGCTGGGCGATTTGATGTTCAATACGCCGGCGATCCATGCGGTGCGCCAGCGCTTCCCCCAGGCGAAGATCACGCTGGTCGTGCACAAGAAGCTGGAAGCCTTTGTTGAAGACGGGGACGATTGGCAGCATGTCGTATGCTGGAATACCAAAATCAAAACGGTTCCTCAGCTGGTGCGGGACATTCAACAGTTCGGTATGCCCGACTTGGCCATCATTCTGCATTCACACGATCCTTATGATTATCTAAGCGCGGTGATGTCAGGGGCGAAATACGTGTTGCGCGATAACTATGTCGACGGCATTACGCCGATGGATCGCTGGCTGGCGGGATATGTCATCGGATTTCGCGGACATGTTATTCAGCGCAAGCTGGCGCTGGTCTCTATGCTGGGGGCGGACGTCAGCGATATCAGCATGCGCATCCCTTTTGCGGTGGCACCTGTCGACAAAGCGGGGCGCGGCACGGTGATTGGTTTTCAGATGGGAGCCTCAACGTCTGAGCGCTGCTGGCCGGTTGAGTATTTCGCCGCGGTGGCCGAGCATTTTCTTGCCACGGACCCGACCTGCCAGATTGCGCTGACGGGGTGGTCTGGGGATAGTCCGTTGGCCGAGTCGCTGCTGCGGCAGGTCGATCCGGCGCTGCATTCTCGCATCGTTAACCATATCGGTTCGTCCAATCTGAAAGAGCTGGTGGGGCTGATCAACGGTATGGATGTGCTGGTGACCGGGGATACCGGGCCTCTGCATATTGCGATAGCGCTTAAGGTGCCGACGGTGAGTTTGTTTGTGACCGCGGAGCCGCACAGTACCGGACCCTATCAGGATCCTGACCTGCACGATGTGATTTATGGCGCCACCAACAACCTCGCTATCCAGCAAGGTCATGTGATGGAGGCGATTAAGCCGCAGCAGGTGATTGACCGGGTCGCGCATCGTATCGAACGGATAAAGACGCAAGCGGAAGGTATGCTTCGCTGAGGCTGTACCGCTATATCTTTGACGGCCTGTCTGATTGAGCTAGTAAAAACGCCCTTGCCGAAAGGCAGGGGCGTGTTGTTTAGCGGGCCAGAAAACCGAACAGGTATCTGAACCACCACATGGGTTTCCAGAGCGTGTTTTTCTTACGCGCAGGCGGCGTACGGTGGACGTTTTTTACGATTTTCCAGCTGAAGTTTAGAAACATTCTGCTGTGGCCGAACTCATCGCCGTAGGTTTCTATCTCATGTTTCTTTTTATCATCGACGGGCGTATTGGCGGAGAGATCGCGGTCCAGCGTGTGATACGACTTATTGCGGTTCACATTCCTTTCTGAACAAAGGTATTTCTTCGATAAATAACGCTGAATGGATCCGTGATACTTCTGGTATTTCACGAAGCGATAATCTTCCGCTCCGTAGTTGCCCGCAAACTCCTCATCGTAGCCGAAGAAGCGCATGAATCGGGCGCGCGACATAAAGAACAGGTTGGAGTGGCCTTTGTAGATTTTCTGCGGGTTTTCCGGCGAGTTGCGATAGAGCTTGAAGAAGGTGCGTCCCGGATTACGCCTTTCCGTCATGTAGCGCAGCGTATTCTCATGGATGATGTGGTCGAGATCGGTCATGACGATTTTGTCGGACTTGGCATACAGCACGCCGAGGTTCCGTGCGCCGGCCTGGTTCCACGGAATGTTCTCGTTAATCTTGAGCCAGACAAGGTTCAGGTTGAATTCTGGAATCTCATAGCTGACCGGGGAGCCGTCGTCGACGATGACGAACTGGATGACGTCCAGCAGATCGGGGGAGTACTGCTCGTACTCGCGCAACAGCGAGATAACGGACTCGATATCGCTTTGGTTGCAATAAAAGTGGGTGACGTAGCTTAGTTTGATATGTGACTTATCAACCCTGTTAATTTCTAGAATGTTTTCCATGACGGCCTATAAGTAAATAATAATTAAACTAAAGTTATTATATGGTTGAATACACTGTATGCAATAAAAAACGGAATACCATCATGACGTTGATGATATTCCGTGTAACTTCAACCGTTCGCGATTTTCGTGGACGGCACCGGTTTATAGGCAAGAATCCCCAAGAGTAGCCCGCTCAGGAACATATATTCTTCCATATAATGATCTAATAATATTCTGTCTACCATTGACCGGAAGAAAAAACCACTCGAAAGGAGTAATAGCACTACGCCAACGGTTTTGTTTTCTTTAAAGAATGCCCGAATGGATATTTTAAATATCATAAGGTTGTAAATGATCCACAGTAGCATTCCTAGAACGCCGTATTGCAAACCATATTCCAGAAGACCGCTATGACTATGGCTGATATCGATCAGCGGATTGCGATATTTCTCATGCAATCGTTGTAGAAAAGCGGTTTTGCTGGTGCCAATTCCCAACGGATGTTCCACGATAAATTTCGTTGCCTGGTGGACATAGGCGATACGACAGGCGTTAGAATGGCTGACCGGCGTGCCATCTGCGTGCAGCGGAATTACGCGTTCCGGGCTATTGAAAATAAAACAAAAGCTGTTGCTGGGGGCATTCCAACCAATTTCTACATCTTCTACGATGCTTTTCCAGCGAGGATCTTTTTCATAGGAAAACAGGCCGACGCTCATTACCGTACAAACTATAAGCAGCGAGTATAGGCTTAATTTCCCCAAATTAATGGCGTTGATTTTTCTAATAATAAAAATCAGGCTGATGGAAGATATTCCGAAGATCATGCCGACCGTGCCCCACCGGGTATTTGCAAGACCGGTAGCGATGACGTTGAAAATAACTAGCGTGACGACAATCCAGGTATTCAACGTCAGCAGTCGGCGGTTTTCCAATAGGCGCAACAGCAAATCAGAGAAGATGATGATGCTTATCAGGTTGATTTGAAAGCTGAGTTCCAGACGCGATGGGAAGATATAGGTTTCTCCCCACATGATAGCGCCGGACTTAAAGTAAATATAAGCAATCGTCAGAATATGGAGGAAGATCGGCGCCCAAAAGCTCAGAATGATGGCGGTAATCAGTTTTTTATAGCTCAAGTTTGGAAAATTAAACGCAATTATCGAATAAAAGACCAGGCCATAAACAAATAACATCAGCGGCCTCATCCATTGACTGTGCCAGGCCCTTAACGTCTCGTGCAAGTGGTGTGAAAATAAGAGTGAACATGACAACGTTACGACGGTCATTATGCCTAATATCATCAGCACATTTTTTAACTTTGCTGCGTTGAGATTTTGCAAAAAGCGTCGGTCTTTGAAAAAAAGTAACAAGGAAAAGACGAAGGCGCTATAAATAAGTAAATTCCGATGGAAGGGCAAAAGTTTGCTGGGAATAGCCCAAAAAGAGCACAGCAATAACGTTATTACCAGTAAAAATAGCGCAATGGGTTTATGGATCGATATCGACATATTTACCTTCTGGGAAGAATCTCCAGCTCCCTATTCTGTATTTTGTATGCTTCATATCATCAAGGTTAAACATGACATCAAAGTATCCCATTGATGAGATGGAATATTCTTATTTGTCTTTTTGTCGTTAGAATCATGTTTTTTGATCAAGCGGCAAGCGGGAAAAAATATCAGCGCTGGTGATTGAACACATCGTTTTATCTGGGGATACGACGGCGGTCTGATTTTTCCCGTATCCACCGATGAGTCCCGGATCCGTCGGGCCATAGAGCGTAATATTCGGCCGATCGAGCGCCGCCGTCAGGTGACTCAGCCCGGTATCCACCGATACGACGGCCTTTGCGCCGGCCAATACCCTGGACACCTGTTCCAGATTCAGCCGCGGCAGAACGTCCACGTGGGGGAAACCTTTCGCGAGCCGTAGCGCGCGCTGGTGCTCATGATCCGCTCCCCACGGCAGTTTGATGCGTAGGCCGCTCGGTTGCGTCAGCGCGATCAGTTCGCGCCAGTGATCTTCCGGCCAGTGCTTCTCGTCGCGGGTGGTGGCGTGCAGGAAGACCAGATAACGCCCGGCGTCTTCCGGGGGGGAGGTCAGGAATTTGGCTGCAATTGAAAAATCCCCGGCTTCCGTAGGTCGGCGATAGTTCAGGCTGATTGAGAACAGTTCACGAATGCGCTCGACGGCATGCTGCTCGCGCGCCACTCGGTGACGGTATTGATAAAACCAGCTGGCCAGCGGTTCGCGGGCGCTCTTCCAGTCCAGCCCGTGTTTATTACCACGCGCCAGGCGCGTGACCAACAGCGCGCTTTTGATCAGTCCCTGCGCGTCGATGATCGCATCGTAACGTCGGGAACGCAGCATTTGTTTAAACGTAGAACGCTCCTGGCGAACGGCGGGGCTGAACCAGCTTTTGCGCCAGCGGCGAATTGCAACTGGGATGACCCGGTCAACGGCCGGATGCCAGCCAGGGATTTGGGAAAATCCCTCTTCCACCACCCAGTCGAATTGGATGCCGGGCACGGCATGCATCGCGTCGGTTAATGCGGGTAGGGTGTGCAGGACATCTCCCATCGAGGAGGTTTTCACAATCAGCACTCTCATGCCTGTGCTCCTCGCACATTCACATGTTTTTCCAACGCGTTCAGCACCTGTTCCGGATGAATGTCGATCAGGCTCTGATGATACCCCTGTTCCGCATCGCCTTTGCGTACACGATGGTAGCCGCTGATCAAGCGGATCACTTCCGCGTCGTTGGAAAGCGGCGGAGTGAAGTCGGGACTGCTGGGACCGTAGAGGGCGACGAGCGGCCGATTCAGCGCGGCGGCGACGTGCATGAGACCGGAGTCGTTGCTGACCACGGCGCGGCAGGCGGCGAGCAGCACGACCGCCTGATCCAGCGTGGTATTGCCTGCCAGATTGAAGCAATCGGCCTGAGCCTGTGTTGTCAGGGCGTTGCGAATGTCTTCGCCTGCCTGACGGTCGTTGGCTGAACCGAACAGCGCGACCTGATAGCCGCGTTCGATCAGCGCTTGAGCCAGTGCGCCGTAGTGGTAATGCGGCCAGCGTTTGGCCGGACCGAATTCCGCGCCGGGACAGAACCCGATCAGCGGCCGGTCGCCCGGCAGGCTGAACTCGGCGAGTGCCGCTGAGATTTCGGTCTCGGAGACCTGTAACTGCGGCCACGGCAGTGAGGCGGGCAGATCGTCCGCGCTGTTCATCGCCTTCGCGTCATAGCCGAGCGCAACGTATCGTTGCACCATCAGCGGAAAGGCCGCCTTGTCCAGCACGCGAACGTCATTCAGCAATCCATAGCGCATTTCGCCGCGCCAGCCGGTGCGCTGGGGTATCTGCGCGAAAAACGGCACCAACGCGGATTTGAATGAGTTAGGCAGGACGTATGCACGATCGTAGCGCTGAGGCCGAAGTGCGATGCCCAGACGGCGACGCTCAGCCAGCTGGAGCGCGCCGTGGCCCAGCGGCATAGCCAGCGCTTGATTCACTTCCGGCATGCGAGCCAGCAGCGGACGACACCAGGCCGGCGCCATCACGTCGATGACAGCATCCGGGAGTTCGGTCCTAAGCGTGCGATAAAGACTGTGCGACATCATCATGTCGCCAACCCAGGATGGACCGATTACCAGAATTTTCATACCGTTCGATATCCCCTACGGTAACGCAGGATTACGCGTCGCGGTTAAGCCAGGCCATGTAGTCGGCTACGCCTTCAGCGACGGTGTGGAACGGCTTGTCATAACCGGCCGCGCGCAGTTTGGTCAGATCCGCCTGAGTGTAGGACTGATAGCGGCCCTGCAGTTTTTCCGGGAAGGGAATGTACTCAACGCTGCCGGTCTTGTGATACTCGAGCACGGCGTCGGCGACGGCCTGGAACGACTCAGCCCGGCCAGTCCCGCAGTTGAAAATACCGGAGACGCCCTGTTTCCAGAACCACAGGTTCACGGCGGCGACGTCGGCGACATAGACGAAGTCGCGCTTGAAGCTTTCGCTGCCGGAAAACAGCTTCGGATTTTCGCCCTGATGGATTTGCTGATTCAGGTGGAATGCCACGCTGGCCATGCTGCCTTTGTGGCCTTCACGCGGCCCGTAGACGTTGAAATAGCGGAAGCCGCAGACCTGCGAGCCTGCATGCGGCAGGATTTCACGCACGTACTGATCGAACAGGAATTTGGAGTAACCGTAGACATTTAGCGGCTGTTCGAACTGACGCTCTTCCACGAAATCCTTGCTACGTCCGCCATAGGTGGCGGCGGAAGAGGCATACAGGAAGGGGATGCTGCGTTCCAGGCAGTAATGCAGCACCTCTTTGGAGTACTGATAGTTGTTATCCATCATGTACTTGCCGTCCCACTCGGTGGTGGAAGAGCAGGCGCCCTCGTGGAAAATCGCTTCGATGTCACCTAAATCGTCGCCGGCGACGATATTGGCGATGAAATCTTCTTTGTCGATGTAGTCGGCGATATCCAGATCCGCCAGGTTGACGAATTTGGTGCCGTCTTTCAGGTTATCAACTACCAGAATGTCCCGGTAACCCTGGTCATTCAAGGCTTTCACGATATTGCTGCCGATAAAGCCGGCGCCGCCAGTCACGATAATCATGGGAGTTACCCTTGCTAAGCTGTTAGGTGAGGCACCGCGCCTCACGCTATCTATTGGGCGCTATCATAGCATTTCATTTTCCAGCGGACAGCTTGGCATTAGTTTTCGACAGGCGATGTCCCGGTGAAGGGGGCGCCCATCCAGGTTTGCCAACGTTGCTTGAGATAGACGACGGGAACGCTGTTGCCCATGTTCTCGCTAAGCTGGCTAAGCACCTGTGGTTGAGGCATCGGCGGCAGCTGATGTTTAGCGCGGCACTGCTGCGGCGCGCGGAACGCGTTTTTCGATGCGGTGTAAACCGGCACCGTCCGGTAATGCTGCGGTTCCTGAGGCTCGTTCAATAACTGGCTAGGCCGCACCAGCACGATATCGGGCGGCAGCGTGGGCAGCATCTGTTGAAGTACGCGAAGGGTGTTCGGATGCGGATGCCCGATGGCGATGGCGGAACCGTTGCGGCGGGCCAGCTCGACGGCCCGGTTGAATTGTTTGCGAATGTCGTTTTCGTTCTGACTATCGTCCAGAAAAACCCTGCGCTTGACGACTTTGACGCCGGTGCCTTCCGCTGCGCGGCTGGCCTGACTGCTGCCGATTGTCATGCTGTCCAGAAAGTAGAGCGGGTATGCGGTCATGGCCTGCATGACCTTCTGCATTCCCGGCAGACTGGCGGTCATGGCGCTGCCCATGTGATTATTCAGCCCGACGGCATAGGGGACTTTGCTGACTGCCTCGCGCAGAATGCGCTGAATCTCTTCGCTGCTCATGTCCGGACGCAAAGTATCACGCTCCAGCGGCTGCTTACTCATCGGGGCCATGGGCAGATGGATCAGGACTTCGTGGCCCTGCTGGTGGGCCTCCGTCGCCATTTCTCGCGCGTTAGGCGCGTTCGGCAGCACCGCGACGGAAATTGCCGTCGGCATAGCCAGCACCTGTCGTTCATCGTGGAGGCGGTAGCCGAAGTCGTCGATAACGATGGACAGTTTGCCGGCCCAGGCTGGAACAACCAGGCCACACAGGGCGATAGCCGAGATAACGCGAGAAATGAATGGACGCAAAACTACCTTCCTAACCAGGGGAGTGGGTTAACGGCCTGACCTTGACGTCGAATTTCAAAATACAGCGCCGGTTGGCTTTGTCCGCCGCTGGTGCCGACGAGCGCGATAGGTTGTCCTGCCTTGACCTTGTCGCCGACGGATACCAGTGCGCTCTGGTTATATCCATACAGGCTCATGTCGCCTTTACCGTGCTCAACCACGACCATTAGACCGTAGCCTTGCAGCCAGTCGGCCATCAGCACGCTGCCGTCGGCGATAGCCTTGACCTCGGTGCCTTCCGGTGCGCCGATCACGAGTCCTTTCCAGCGAAGTTCGCCCTGCAATGGCTCGCCGTAACGGTGCAGGGTTTGGCCGCGAATCGGCCAGAAGGCCTGTCCATCCGGTCTTCCCAGTCCGCCGGTGCGCGCCATCAAAGAACGTTCGCTGTCGGTGGGGGTATAGCGGGTGCCGCTGCGTTTGGCCTTGTCTTCTTTCTCTCTGACGCGCGCAGCCTCCCGGGCTTCTCGCTCGGCGCGCGCGCGCGCTTCCCGTTCTGCGCGGGCGATTTTGTCGCGCAGGCGCGCTTCGTTCTGGCGTAGTTCAGTCAGTTGCTGTTGGTCTTTTTCCAGCGTGCTTTCCAGCGTGCTCAGCGTTTTCTGGCGTTCGCCCTGGGCCTGTTCGAGAGTTTTCTGCTGCTGCTGTTGTTCGCTGAGCAAACTTTGCTGACGCGCCAGCCGGTCTCCCAGCGCCTGTTTTTGCTGTGCAAGGTCGGTGCGCGTTTGCTGCAGATGGGCGATAGATTCCTGACGGGCCTGATTTAGATAGCCGAAATACGCCAGAATACGTTCGCGACGCTGGCTTTCCTCGCCGCTCAGAATGAGTTGAATCCCGCTGTGCTGACCCTGACGGAAGGCGGCATCCAGCTGTTGTGAGAGCAGTTGCTCCTGCGCTTTCTGTCGCGACTGCAGTTTGGTGATGGAGGCGTTGAGCGCCTTGATTTCCTGCGCGAGACTCTCCAACGTGCCGCGCGTTTCCCGCAGTTGGCGGCTGGATTGTGAAATCGACTGTTCCTGCCGTTTCAACTGCTCCAGCAGCGCGCTGCGCCGCTGTTGCTGCTCTCGCACGCTCTTTTCTTTAGCCGCAATATTCTGCTGCAAAGATTTGAGCTGTTGCTGGCTGTCGTCGGCCGCGCTGCAAAACGGCAATAGCAAAGCGCCAATGCATAATGCACTGGCGCAGCGAAGTCGCCGACGTTGGCGGCCTGTTGTCCGTAACGGTACAGAAAACGCGCTTTTATTCATGATGATGGATTATTCCACGATGCACAGCCGCTGACCAGTTGTCTCACTCAGGGTTTCTATTACTAACTGTGTGCGAGAGGCGTCGGCGCAGGCTGCAATGACATCAATAATAGATAAGTAGAAGGCTCTCCGCATAAAATGATCGTTCGCGGCGCTTTATGGCGGGTTTTTATGTAGCTACGCGCAGATTCGCTCGGCGATATTGGCTTTCAGGCTGTATTTGCCCTATCGCGCAGGTATACTCAAACACCTCAATATTGATTGCTTAACTGATTCCGGAGTCGTTACACCTCATGCAAGACATTATGCAAGAGATTATGCCATTCGTTAGCAGACACCCGATCCTCAGCCTGGCCTGGGTTGTGTTGCTTGTTATGGTCATTGTGCTTACGTTTAAAAGTAAGTTTTCGAAGGTGAAGGAGGTTGCTCGTACAGAAGCAATCCGACTCATCAATAAAGAAGATGCGGTCGTTGTGGATTTGCGTACGCGCGAAGAGTATCGCCGTGGACACATCGCCAGTTCCATCAACCTGTTACCTAACGATATTAAAAACGGTAGCCTGGGCGAACTGGAAAAACACAAGGCTCAGCCTGTCATCGTGGTTTGCGCTAACGGGATGTCTTCTCGTCAGCCGGCGGAGCAGCTCTTCAATGCGGGCTTTACCCACGTCGTGATCCTGAAAGAGGGTCTTACGGGTTGGAGCGGCGAGAACCTTCCACTGGTCCGCGGCAAGTAACCCGGACGGCCGTTCGTCGCGCCTGCGGCAATGATTGACCGGGCGCGGGCCCTTAGCGATGGCGTTGACTTTCCGCAGACAGGGAAGCGCGTCAAGGAAATCTAACAAAAGGTATTTTTAACTATGTCCGAACACAACAACGTCGAAACTTCATTCCAAATCCAACGTATCTACACTAAAGATATTTCTTTCGAAGCGCCGAAGGCACCGCAGGTGTTTCAGCAGGAGTGGAGCCCAGAGGTCAAACTGGATCTGGATACGGCGTCAAGCCAGCTGGCCGATGACGTCTATGAAGTGGTACTGCGTGTCACGGTGACTGCGCTGCTGGGTGAAGAAACGGCGTTCCTGTGTGAAGTTCAGCAGGCGGGTATTTTCACCGTTTCCGGTCTTGAAGGTCCGCAGCTGGCTCATTGCCTGGGCGCTTACTGCCCGAACGTACTATTCCCGTATGCGCGCGAATGCATCACCAGCCTGGTTTCCCGCGGTACTTTCCCGCAGTTGAACCTAGCACCGGTCAACTTTGATGCTCTGTTCATGAACTACCTGGAACAGCAAGCTTCCGAAGAAGGCGCCGCCGCGCCGCAGCTGGATGCCTGATGAACATGCCTGATGCTTCCATGACCGTTATCGGCGCCGGCTCCTACGGCACCGCACTGGCGATCACACTGGCGCGCAACGGCCATGACGTGGTGCTCTGGGGTCATGATCCTGTCCACGTGCAGGCGTTGCAGGATGCCCGGTGCAACCAAGCGTTTCTGCCGGATGTGCCTTTTCCGGATACGTTGCTGCTGGAGAGCGATCTGACGCGTGCCGTGGCCGCCAGCCGAAATATTCTGGTGGTGGTGCCGAGCCATGTCTTTGGCGACGTCTTGCGCCAGATCAAGCCGCATCTGCGCGCGGATGCGCGCATCGTTTGGGCGACCAAGGGGCTGGAAGCTGAAACGGGGCGTCTCTTACAGGACGTGGCGCGAGAAGCGTTGGGCGACGCAATACCTTTGGCGGTGCTGTCGGGGCCGACATTCGCCAAAGAGCTGGCTGCCGGCCTGCCTACCGCTATCGCGCTGGCGTCGACGGACAGCCAGTTTGCCGATGACCTGCAGGAACTGCTGCACTGCGGCAAGAGCTTCCGGGTTTATCGAAATCCGGATTTTATCGGCGTGCAGCTGGGCGGTGCGGTTAAAAACGTTATCGCCATTGGCGCGGGCATGTCTGATGGGATGGGCTTCGGCGCGAATGCCCGTACGGCATTGATTACCCGCGGCCTGACGGAAATGACTCGCCTTGGCGTTGCGCTGGGGGCGGACCCTTCGACGTTTATGGGGATGGCCGGATTGGGCGATTTGGTTCTGACCTGTACCGACGATCAGTCGCGTAACCGACGTTTTGGCATGATGCTGGGGCAGGGGATGAGCGTCGATGCGGCCCGTGACCAGATTGGTCAGGTCGTGGAAGGTTACCGTAACACAAAAGAAGTCATGGCCCTTTCCAAGCGTCTTAACGTCGAGATGCCGATTACCGAACAGTTGTGGCAGGTGCTTTACTGCGGCAAAGATGCACGAGAAGCCGCGCTGAGCCTGCTGGGCCGGTCGCGTAAGGACGAGAGCGCCAGCTAATCCCTTTTCAAGGATAACGGGTATTCGCCGACTGATGGCGCCTATCGCGTTTTGTCCTGCAGAGAGAAGACATGACTTTAGTACGCGATGGACTTCGGAGGACGGTTGCAATGTCTAATGATGAATTAGAGCTGGTCTGGAAAAACATCAAAGATGAGGCGCGAAGTCTGGCCGAGGGCGAACCCATGCTGGCCAGCTTTTTTCATGCGACGTTACTGAAACATGAGAATCTGAGCAGCGCGATGAGCTACATGCTGGCCAACAAGCTGGCCAGCTCCACCATGCCCGCCATTGCCATTCGTGAAGTGCTGGAAGAGGCCTACGGGGCCGATCCTCAGATGATTGTCTCCGCCGCGCGCGATATTCAAGCCGTCTGCCTGCGCGATCCCGCGGTGGATAAGTATTCTACGCCTTTACTCTACCTGAAAGGGTTTCACGCGTTGCAAGCCTATCGCATCGGTCATTGGCTCTGGTTACAGGATCGCCGGGCGCTGGCGGCCTACTTTCAAAATCAGATTTCAGTGTCCTTTGGGGTGGATATCCATCCTGCGGCGAGCATCGGCTGCGGCATCATGCTGGACCATGCGACGGGGATCGTCATCGGCGAGACCGCTATCGTGGAAAACGATGTGTCGATTCTTCAGTCGGTCACGCTGGGCGGAACCGGTAAAACGTCCGGCGATCGCCATCCCAAAATTCGTGAAGGGGTGATGATCGGCGCTGGCGCCAAAATTTTAGGAAACATTGAGGTGGGACGTGGAGCCAAAATCGGCGCCGGCTCCGTGGTGCTGCAACCGGTTCCTCCTCATACCACCGCCGCCGGTGTGCCGGCGCGTATCGTGGGTCGACCTGAAACAGATAAACCTTCCATGGATATGGATCAGTATTTCAACGGCGCTCGCGGTTTTGAATACGGAGACGGCATTTGAGCGCCGTCGATCTTGATGCTCTCAAGCGCTCTGGAATGAGGCCGCACTCTCGGGCGAAACGCTTTGCGTCGCCTGTCCTCGTGGTGTGATCTTCCTGAAGAGCAACGCGATTTTTTTGCCTGAGACCACACATGTTATTTCTATCTTTCCCCATCGCCGCACCCTCTGAAAAGACACCGCCTTGACAGCGGCTGTGCGGATTTTATGAGTAATTGAGAACTGGATATGTTGTTGAAATTAGCTGTACCTTCTCGGTGTTTACCCCTTTTGACCGTACTCTCGGCCCCGGTGATGGCTGAAGATATGGCTTCCAAAAACGCTTCCATAAATGCGGAAGAGCAGGAAACGACGGCGTCGGAGGCGGGGTTTTGGCAACGGGCCAAAACCAATCTGTCCACGACCTGGAGCGCGCCGCAGTCTTACGATCTCTACGTACCGACAATCACCTGGCATAACCGCTGGACCTACGACAAGGAAAAGACCGATCGCTACAATGAGCGTCCATGGGGCGCGGGCTTCGGCGTGACGCGGTTTGATCAGGACGGCGACTGGCATGGCCTGTATCTGATGGCGTTCAAGGACTCATTTAACAAGTGGGAGCCGATTGGAGGCTACGGCTATGAAAAACGCTGGCAGCCGACGGTCAATGGCGATTTCCATCTGGGGCTGGGCTTCACGGCGGGCGTAACCATGCGGGATAACTGGAACTACATCCCGATTCCGGTGCTCCTGCCGCTGGCCTCGATCAACTATCAGCGTTTGTCTTTCCAGGCAACCTACATTCCTGGAACATACAACAACGGCAACGTCTTCTTCGCCTGGCTGCGCTGGCAATTCTAAGTTGTTAACGTGAAATGCGGCTGACAATCGCGCTTTATTTGTTCGGTTGTCAACCGCATTGGTGAAAAATCCCGCGTAGAACTCATTTACAATAGTGGTTCCTGTTGAGCGCTATTTGAGTGAGTCACCCCGTGCTATTACTGATCGTTACGACTATCCTATGGGCCTTTTCCTTCAGCCTGATTGGCGAATACCTGGCGGGTCACGTCGACAGCTGGTTCTCGGTGCTGGTGCGCGTCGGGCTAGCCGCCCTCATCTTTCTGCCTTTCCTGCGCTGGCGGGGCTATGCGCCGCGGGCGCTGCTGCTTTATCTGCTGGTGGGCGCCTGTCAACTGGGCATCATGTACCTGTTCGCTTTCCAGGCCTATCTCTATCTCACCGTGCCGGAGTTCCTGCTGTTTACCGTCATGACGCCGCTATATGTGACGTTGATTTACGATCTGCTAAAACGGGAACCCTTGCGTTGGGGCTACGCGCTCAGTGCGCTGCTGGCCGTGGCGGGCGCGGCGGTGATTCGTTACGACGGCATCAGCGGACAGTTCTGGTGGGGCTTGTTGTTGGTGCAGGCGGCCAATATCTTCTTTGCCATCGGACAGGTTGGCTACAAGCGGCTGATGGAGGTCTACCCCATGCCGCAGCACAGCGCATTCTCCTGGTTTTATCTGGGGGCGCTGGGCGTTTCGGTGGCGGCCTGGCTGCTGTTCGGCGACGCGCATAAGTTGCCGACCACTTCTGTGCAGTGGGGCGTACTGGTATGGCTGGGAATTGGGGCGTCCGGCATCGGTTATTTCATGTGGAACTATGGCGCGACGCAGGTGGATGCCGGAACGTTGGGAATTATGAACAACTTTCACGTTCCGGCAGGCCTGTTGGTCAATTTCGCGATTTGGCAGGAACGACCGCATTGGCCGAGCTTTATCGTCGGCTCGGCCGTTATTCTATCGTCGTTGTGGGTACATCAGCGCTGGGTTGCGAAGCGTCCCGCACGAACGGCAGATGCGAACAGGCGTGCTGACGCGCCGAACGAATAAAAGCGTCAATCACCGGCTGACGCTGCTCGCCATCGCGCACTGCGGCGTACAGCCGGCTCCACAATCCTTTCCCCAGCGTTTTAGTGACGACCAGTCCCTGACGTTCGAAACTCTCCACCACCCAGTGCGGCAGCGCGGCGATCCCCATGTGGGCCGCCACCATTTGGATCAGCAGCAGCGTATTGTCCACGCTCTTCAGCGCCGGGCTGACGCCCGCTGGTTGCAGGAAGTGGCGCCAGATATCCAGGCGCTGGCGCTGCACGGGGTAAATCATCAGCGTTTCCTCACTGAGATCTTCCGGGTCGATCTGTTCTTTGGCCGCCAGCGGATGGTCGGGGGACAGCACCAGTCGGACTTCGAAGTCGAACATCGGCGAGTAGTGCAGACCGCTACGCGGCAAAATATCTGAAGTCATCACCAAATCCAGCGTTCCTTGCTGCAAAGCCGGCTGCGGGTCGAACGTGACGCCGGACTTGAAGTCCATGGCGACCTGCGGCCAGCTCTGATGAAAATTTTCCAGCGCTGGCGTCAGCCACTGAATGCAGCTGTGGCATTCAATGGCCAGACGCAGCGTGGCCTGGTGAGGTTCGTGGCAGGCCTGCAGCGCCTGTTGGATCTGCGGCAGCACCTGCTCCGCCAACTGCAGCAAAATATCTCCTTGTGGAGTGAATCGTAGCGGTTGGCTCTTACGGACGAATAGCCGGAATCCCAAACGTTGCTCCAGATCGCTAAATTGATGCGATAGCGCGGATTGCGTTTGATGGAGCTGTGCGGCGGCGGCGGCTAACGATCCTGTATTGCGCAGCGCCAGCAGCGTCCGTAAGTGTTTTAGTTCGATCATGAGAGTCCTTCACAGTGACAATGAATAAATTGCGCTTGTGCTTACTACACTACCTGCGGATTATGGATGTGTAAACATCTGGACGGCTAAATGGGAATTCAAGCATGGCAATTGTAAATCATACTCTCGGTTTTCCTCGCGTCGGCTTACGTCGTGAGTTGAAAAAAGCGCAGGAAAGCTATTGGGCAGGAAACACCACCCAGGAAGAACTGCTGGCTGTCGGTCGCGATCTGCGCGCTCGTCACTGGCAGCAACAAAAGGATGCTGGCGTGGACCTGCTGCCGGTGGGCGATTTTGCCTGGTACGATCATGTATTAACCACCAGCCTGCTGCTCGGCAATGTGCCGGCGCGTCACCAGAATGCGGATGGCTCCGTCGATCTGGATACGCTGTTCCGCATCGGTCGTGGCCGTGCGCCCACCGGCGAACCGGCTGCCGCAGCGGAAATGACCAAGTGGTTTAATACCAACTACCACTACATGGTGCCTGAATTTACCCAGGGTCAGCGTTTCAAACTCACCTGGACGCAGTTGCTGGACGAAGTCGATGAAGCGTTGGCGCTGGGTCATAAAGTCAAGCCCGTCCTATTGGGACCGGTCTCCTATCTGTGGCTGGGTAAAGTGAAAGGCGCGGCGTTCGATCGCCTGTCGCTGCTGAACGATATCCTGCCGGTGTACAAACAGGTTCTCGGTGAACTGGCGAAACGCGGTATCGAATGGGTGCAGATCGACGAGCCGGCGCTGGTGCTGGAACTTGAAGACAAATGGCTGACGGCGTTCAAACCGGCGTACGACGCACTGCAAGGGCAGGTGAAACTGCTGCTGACCACCTATTTCGATAGCATCGGCCAGAATCTGAATACCATCAAAGGGCTGCCGGTTCAGGGGCTGCACGTTGACCTGGTGCACGGCAAAGACGACGCCGCGACGCTGAACGCACAGCTACCGGCGGATTGGGTACTGTCTCTCGGCGTCATCAACGGTCGTAACGTCTGGCGTGCAGATCTCAGCACCTGGTATGAACGCCTCCAGCCGCTGGTCGGGAAACGTACGCTGTGGATCGGTAGCTCCTGTTCTCTTCTGCATAGTCCTATCGACCTGAGCGTAGAAACGCGTCTCGATGATGAAGTGAAAAGCTGGTTCGCGTTCGCGCTGCAAAAATGTAGTGAGCTGTCACTGCTGACCACCGCGCTGAACAGCGGCGACGGTAAACCGCTGGAAGTCTACAGCGCGCCGATCCGCGCTCGTCGCACCTCCACCCGCGTACATAATGCGGCGGTGGAAAAACGTCTGGCCGCCATTGTGGCGAAAGACAGCCAGCGCCAGCATCCTTATCCGCAGCGTGCGGAAGCCCAACGCGCTCGCTTCCAACTGCCGTCATGGCCGACGACGACCATCGGTTCATTCCCGCAAACCACCGAAATCCGCAGTTTGCGTCTGGACTTCAAACAGGGGCGTCTGGATGGACAGCACTATCGGACGGGGATTGCCGAACATATCAAACAGGCGATCACCGAGCAAGAGCGTCTGGATCTGGATGTGCTGGTGCATGGCGAAGCCGAGCGTAACGACATGGTCGAGTATTTCGGCGAACATTTGGACGGTTTCGTCTTCACGCAGAACGGCTGGGTTCAGAGCTACGGCTCCCGCTGCGTGAAACCGCCCGTGATCATCGGCGACATCAGCCGTCCGGAACCGATTACCGTCGAGTGGGCGAAGTACGCGCAGTCGTTAACCAGCAAGCCGGTGAAAGGCATGCTGACTGGTCCGGTGACCATCCTGTGCTGGTCATTCCCGCGTGAAGACGTCAGCCGTGAAACCATCGCCAAGCAGATTGCGCTGGCGTTGCGCGACGAAGTGGAAGATTTGGAGAAAGCCGGCATTGGTATCATCCAAATCGACGAACCGGCGCTGCGTGAAGGTCTTCCGCTGCATCGCTCCGACTGGAAAGCCTATCTGGAATGGGCGGTGGAAGCATTCCGTCTGAATGCCGCGATTGCTCAGGACGACACGCAGATCCACACCCACATGTGTTACTGCGAGTTCAACGACATCATGGATTCCATCGCCGCGCTGGATGCTGATGTCATTACCATCGAAACCTCGCGTTCCGACATGGAGCTTCTGGAGTCGTTCGAAGAGTTCGAATATCCGAACGAAATCGGTCCCGGCGTCTACGACATCCACTCGCCGAACGTCCCGAGCGTGGAATGGATTGAAGCGCTGCTGCGCAAGGCGGCGGAATACGTCCCTGCCGATCGTCTGTGGGTGAACCCGGACTGCGGTCTGAAAACTCGCGGTTGGCCGGAGACGCGTCAATCACTGGCCAACATGGTGCAGGCGGCCAAACGTCTGCGAGAAACGCAGGCCTGATCGCTGACGAGAGAGCCGTCCCGTCAGTGTCCCGGCGCTTCGCCGGGACGTATCAGTCCGCAGGCATGAGCCACCCGCAGGCTCATTGATGTCTCAACGGGGGAACGAGAGTTTCCCTGTTTTTTATTGCGCGTTCTCCCGGTTTTTTCACTCGCTTTTACTCTTTTATCGTCTGAGGCGGCAGTGTCGCGACAGCCGGTCAATAGGCGTGTTTCAGCCTCCGCTGCCGAAGACGGCGACGGGGCGTTTGAATCGCTATGGGACGATGTCTTTGCGGAGAGTCTCTTCATATCGCTGCGATAAAGGCGTTCTTTGCTGCCTGAAAGTGCCGACGGTCAGCTGAGGCGTTGCAGATAGGGGGGGAGCGTGGGTTCCGGGAGTACGGACAGGACTTTTAGCTTTTTCAGCGTTCGATTCTGAGCATTCGCCAGGTGCTCATCCAGGGTCTGTGCTGCGAGGTCCCAGTCCCCTTCAAGCAGTTGTTCGTAGATCACCTGATGCTCGTTTACCATAGCTTCATCAACGGGCAGCGAGAGCGTTTCATGGAAGATGCGCGCGATAGTCAAGGTAGAGTGACTTTGCCGAAGAATATCAACCAACGTGCGGTTGCCCGCAAACTCCAGGCTGAGCAGATGAAGATCGTCTTCTACCTGCTCGAGTTCGGCTCCCGTGCTGACTTTACTGGTTCGAATACGCTCGATATGCGTCAGACTGGCATCGATATGTCTCTGAGGGATAAGGGGGCCTGCCCGACGCAGAGCGGCGGGTTCAAGACTGGCTCGTACTTCATAGTGCTCGCGGATTTCACGGGCGGTCAGCGGTCCGGCCAGCCATTGAGAGTAAGGCTCTTTCTCTACCAGACCGCGATCGCGCAGTCGCATCAGACTTTCGCGGATGACATTGCGGCTAACGTGGTAAAACTCGGCCGCATTGGCCTCGTTGAGCTGGTAATGACCGAAGACCATACAGGTAGACAGCGCTTCATGCAGGTCGCTGAGCACTTTCTCACCGGTGCTGCGCGTGTCCACCAGCTCTTGCTGCTGATCAAACCCCAGCATGGTGCGGTTGAGCGGCATACGCACAGGTTCGATTTCCTGAGCCTCCGCCGCGACGATGAAACCACGGCCTTCGAAGCGGCGAATCAACCCTTCTTCATGCAAAAGCCCAAGAGCCCGCCGGACGGGAACGCGACTGGTACCGAACAATTCGGCAAGCGGTCCTTCCAGCATGACCAATCCGACAGGCAACGTGTTTGCCTTGATGGCCTGCTGCAATACCTGATGGATCATTTCGTAACGTGCTGTGCCACGAATGTCCGGTTTTTTATTATCGTGTGTAGTTAACATCCTTTATGACATCGTCTCCTGCCATGCGCATGACGCCATTATCGCACACCTCTGCGGCGATGTGCGTGACTGATGGCGGTTAAAAAACAGTCTAATTGGATATTTCACGCTCGATAATGGATGTTTTAATATAAGATACGTTTATGGATAATACTCATCGAAGGCGTGATTTTTTAGGTGTATATGTCGGTGTGTTATTGTTTTTCAATATTTTACGAGATATTTATCTGATATTTTTGTTATTGGCGATAATCTTTTGTTTTTTTTGGGTCTCAATCGCCCATATTACTGGCGAATAGTGACGCGCCAATTAAATAGAAAGCTATCTATTTTAGGCGCTTTATGGCGTTTTCGACGGATCAAACGCATTTTGTGTGGAAAAACAGATGACTGAAGAGATCCTCGGTGTCCGGCGTTGGCGGGATAGGGGAAAGACCTCCTCTATCCGCTGGTCGTGCTTTGGCGAAGGATAATGACAGCCCATGAGCGTGATGACCCGGAGGTTGTGCTCGCGGTTATTGCTAAACATCGTGGGATAAAATCCCGCATTCGCCGGTGGGATCGCTTTTTTCGTCTGATTATCTGCTATTTATATTTTATGTGCTGGCTATACGCATAGAACGCGCCCTAGCCAGCGCTTTGATTATCGACGACGGTCTCTCCACAGCGGCCGGATTAGGGAGGATGTAATGTCATTACAGGAAAAACGCGTTGTTATCACCGGCGCGGCCAGCGGTATAGGGTTCGCTATCGCCGAACTTTTCTCACACTATGGCGCGCGCCTGCTATTGTCCGATCGCAATGCGGAAGGGCTGGAATGCGTCGTCGAGCGTTGTCGCCAACGCGGGGTTGAATGCTATGGCAGCGTCGTGGATGTTGGGACGCCGTCGGGAGCGCAGCAAAGCGTTGATGACTGCGTTCGGTACTACGACGGTATCGATGTACTGATTAATAATGCGGGGCTGTTGACGCAGGCGCCCTGTGAGGCGATCACGCTGGAGATGTGGGAGGAGATGATGGCGGTAGACCTGCGCAGCGTATTTCTCTCTTCCCAGCGGGCGCTGCCGTGGATGCGGCGTCAGCGTTGGGGGCGCATCATCAATATCGCCTCTCAGCTCGGTATCAAAGGCGGAGCCGAACTGTGCCATTATGTGGCGGCGAAAGCCGGCGTCATTGGATTTACTAAATCGTTGGCGCTGGAGATGGCGCCGCACAACGTGCTGGTCAATGCCATCGCTCCCGGCCCGATAACAACGCCGATGATTGACGGTATCAGCAGCGATTGGAAAAAGGCCAAAGCCGCCGAGCTGCCGTTAGGGCGGTTCGGAAACGCTTGCGAGGTAGCGCCGGCCGCGCTGCTGCTGGCTAGCGATCCCGGCGGCAACCTCTTCGTCGGTCAAACGCTGGGGCCGAATTCCGGCGACGTCATGCCGTGATCCGTCAAATGCCGACGTTGAGTTCGGGCGACGCTCCCGCTAACGGCCTCGGTTGATGATTGCGGTATCGTCGATTGTAGGCAAGGGTGCCACAATAGCGTTCTCACCGGCTCACGCGCGCTTTCACGAAAGATTTTCAGGGCTGTTTAACGGTGTGCCTATTGATGGTGACGTCGGTATGGCCCGTCTCAATTGAGTTTTAAAGGTATTATTATTGTGAAAAAAAAGCACATCCCCGCCATTCTCCGGGGATCTTTTCTCGTTTCTCCCCGTCAGTACCTCGGCGAACAGCCAGTGATCTCTCCGCGCCCTTGCGGCGAGGGAACATCATGAGGCGGGGAAACTGGCTTTCAAAACGCGAAAGCGGCATGGGTCGCTTTCAGACTACCTTGATCATGAAAAGCGGTGGTCAATGATGAAGAGCAGCGGTGTGACCTTACGAGTACTGGGAACCTCAGTGACGCTGCTGGAGCTGTTGCGAAAGCAGGCCGAGCAGGATTTAGGCATGTGTATCGACTATCAGGTATGCAGCGTTAAAGAAGCGCAGCGCATCGCCGTTATGCACCCCGAAAGTTACGATCTATACGACCAGTGGTTTCACAATATCGACTTTGTCTGGCCCGCACAGGCAATCCAGCCGCTTGAGATCGCCAAACTACAGTATTGGGATGAAATTAACGACCTCCCGAAGCGAGGCAGGCTGTTGCCCGGCCAAGCGCTGAGCCGCGGCAGCGAACCCTCGCATCGCCTGTATGTACAGGATAATGGCGAACTGGGCGCTCACCCTACCGATAAAATCAGTATGCTTCCGCTGACGCACAACACGGACAGCTTCGCCTATCAGGTCGAGAGGCTGCCGGCTTCACTCGTCGGTAAGGAGGAGAGCTGGGGATGGTTGGTGGATCCCGCATTCTTTGGTCAGGTCGCGTTACAGGATGAAGCCTCAATGGGCGTGTTGGACGCCGTGCTGGCGGTGCAAGCGCGTGGACGGCTCAAGTTCGGCAACGTGGGAAACCTGACGCTGGAAGAGATCGACCGGCTGGCCGACGTATTGGCTGGCCTGCGCCGGCAAGGACATTTTGCCGCGTTGGGTTCTACGCATGATGAGGCCAGCAAACTTATTGGCAATCAGCTGGTGTGCATACAGAGCCTGTGGGCGCCGACGTATTTTCGTCATCACTTCCGCCAAAAAGGGTTCAAGCTGGCGGTGCCGCGCGAGGGCTATCGCGCCTGGTACGGCGGTTTGTCGATGTCGCGCTGCGTCAGCGGGCGCGTAAAAGAGGCCGCCTATGATTATCTTAACTGGTGGCAGTCCGGCTGGCCGGGGGCGGTCATGGCGCGGCAGGGCTACTATATTTCCAATCCGCAGCGTACGCGCACCTATCTTTCTGACGCCGAATGGGATTTCTGGTACGGCGGCAAACCCGCAGCCGAAACGCTGCCGGATGCCCACGGCAATCCTCTGATTATGCCGGGCGAACTGCGCGACGGAGGCAGTTACGAGCAGCGCATGGGGCATATTGCCGTCTGGAATTCGGTGATGGATGAACACAACTATCTCGTGCGGCGTTGGCAAGACTTCGTCCATGCCTGATCGCTCATACGCGGATAAGCCCGTCTGGCGTACGCGATGTTGGCGCATGACTCCTGGCGCGCTGACGTGTCTCATGGACTGAGCGACCTCGTCGACCTTATCGCATTACAAAAAAATCTATTCATAATAGTGTGGTAGCAATAAATGATTATCCCTTTCGGGATCGATCGAATTCACTGAGTTGCCGGGTAAGCGACGCTAGGTCAAGGCGATGCCCTCTGATTCACTACATCGATGGAGAGCGATATGTCTGACGTATTTCATCTGGGATTAACCCAGGAAGATGTTCATGGTGCTGAACTGGCGATTGTGCCGGGCGATCCGGCGCGGGTAGAGAAAATCGCCCTTCTGATGGAGAAACCGGTCTTTCTGGCATCTCACCGCGAATTCACGTCCTGGCGCGCCGAGCTGGCGGGTAAGCCGGTGATCATCTGCTCGACCGGCATCGGCGGGCCTTCCACGTCGATAGCGGTAGAAGAACTGGCGCAATTGGGCGTTCGCACGTTTCTGCGCGTCGGCACGACCGGGGCTATCCAGCCTCATATCGCCGTCGGCGATGTGCTGGTGACGACGGCGGCGGTGCGTCTCGATGGAGCCAGCCTGCATTTCGCTCCAATGGAGTTCCCCGCCGTCGCGGACTTCGCCTGTACGGCGGCGCTGGTGGAGGCCACCCGCGCCGCCGGTCATACGCTGCATGTCGGCGTCACCGCCTCTTCCGACACGTTTTATCCGGGGCAGGAGCGCTACGATACCTTCTCGCGCCGGGTGGTGCGCCGTTTCCGTGGGTCGATGGAGGAGTGGCAGAGCATGGGGGTGCTGAACTACGAAATGGAGTCCGCAACGCTGCTGACGATGTGCGCCAGCCAGGGGCTGCGCGCGGGGATGGTCGCGGGCGTTATCGTAAATCGCACTCAGCAGGAAACTCCCGACGCCGCCACGATGAAACTGGCCGAAACCGCGTCGGTGAACGTGGTGCTGGCGGCGGCGCGCATGCTGCTCTCCTGAATCCCTTCATTTACACTCATTAAAGGAACGCTATGACGTTAGCCAAGACGCTGCATCCTTCCGTCCTGCCGCTGAACGGCGGGATCAATTTTCGCGATCTGGGCGGGCTGGCCGCAGCCGACGGTCGGCGTGTGCGCCCCGGCAAGCTGCTGCGTGCTGGCGCGCTGGATGAACTGAGCGATCAGGATCGCACGTATCTGGCCGGTATGCCGGTCGCGCATGTGGTCGATTATCGCGATATCTCGGAGGCCGCGCTGCGTCCGGATCGGCTGTGGGCGGGTGTCAGCTATCATGGCGTGCCGGCTAACCCTCCAAGTCATGAGGTGACGGCCAATCTTGAATCGTTGGGACCGGAGAAACTGGCCGAGCTGGACGCACGCGCTTTCATGCTCACCGTGTACGAACGGCTGCCGTTCGACAACCACGCCTACCACTGCTTGGTCCAGTTGATGCAGGCGCCGGACCAGGGCGCGTTGGTACAGCATTGTGCGGTCGGCAAGGATAGGACGGGCGTCGGCGTCGCGCTGGTGTTATTCGCGCTGGGGGCGGATGAACAGACGGTAATGGACGATTATCTCCTGACAGAAACCACGTTGGAGCCGTTCCGCCAGCGTCTGATCGAGGAGCTGACGCCCGTGCTCGGCGAGGCGGCAATGCGGCCGTTCGCTTTTATTTTGTCAGCTCGAGAGGAGTTTCTGCAGACGGCGCTGCGGACGATACGTGAGCGGCACGGCTCGATAGACAACTGGTTGATGCGGGATTACGGATTGGATGCGTCAGCGCGGGAACGCTTGCGCGAACGCTATTTAGATTAAGCATGCTAGCAAAACAACGGGCCGATCTTGCCGCACGATCGTGGCAGGGTCGGCCCGCAGGTGGAGAAAAGGCCTGGGCCGAGACGACGGCGTAGAACGCGTTGTCTCGGTCAGACGGGCGGGAAGGTTCCACCCTCTTTCAACTCGCCGGAATCAACCGGTATTGCGCATCCCCGCGGCGACACCGGCGACGGTGATCATCAACGCCTGCTCGACATCGGGGTCCGGCGTCTCCTGCTGGCGGCAGCGATGCAGCAGTTCGGCCTGCAGGACGTTGAGTGGATCGGTATAGACGTTGCGCAGCGAGATAGACTCCGCGATCCAGGGCAGATCCGCCATAAGATGGTCGTCGTTGGAAATGGTCAGCACGGCTTTGATGTCTTTTTCCAACTGCGCGCGCAGCTGATGGCCCAGCGGCCATAAATTCTCCTGCACCAATCGCTGATCGTAATATTCCGCCAACCACAGGTCGGTTTTAGAGAACACCATTTCCAGCATGCCGATACGAGTGGAGAAGAACGGCCAGTCGCGGCACATCGCTTCCAACTGATCCTGTTTGCCGTCATCCATCACCTTCTGCAAAGCCGCGCCCGCGCCCAGCCAGGCCGGCAGCATCAGACGGTTTTGCGTCCAGGCGAAAATCCACGGGATGGCGCGCAGGCTTTCCACGCCTCCGCTTGGCCGACGTTTGGCCGGGCGGGAGCCCAGCGGCAGTTTGCCTAACTCCTGTTCCGGCGTCGCCGCGCGGAAGTAGGGGACGAACTCTGGATTTTCGCGGACGTAGTAGCGGTACATTTCACAAGAGGTGCGAGCCAGCTCGTCCATGATGTGATGCCACTCGTTCTTCGGCTCCGGCGGCGGCAGCAGATTGGCTTCCAGGATGGCGGAGGTATACAGCGACAGGCTGCTGATGGTGACTTCCGGCAGGCCGAATTTAAAGCGGATCATTTCGCCCTGTTCGGTGACGCGCAGACCGCCCTTCAGGCTTCCCGGCGGCTGCGACAACAACGCGGCATGCGCCGGGGCGCCGCCTCGGCCGATAGAGCCGCCGCGACCGTGGAATAACGTCAGCGCCACGCCATATTTCTCGAAGGTTTTGATTAGCGCATCCTGCGCGCGGTATTGAGCCCAAGAGGCCGCCATCACGCCCGCATCTTTGGCGGAGTCGGAATAGCCGATCATGACCATCTGTTTGCCCTGGATCACGCCGCGATACCAGTCGATATCCAGCAACTGCGTCATCACGCTGTCGGCGTTGTTCAGGTCGTCCAGCGTTTCGAACAGAGGAGCCACCGGCAGTGTATAGGGGCAACCGGCTTCCTTGAGCAGCAGGTGGACGGCCAGAACGTCGGACGGCGTGCGGGCCATCGAAATGACGTAAGACGCGATGGCGTTCTGCGGGGTTTGTGCAATGACCTGACAGGTATCCAGCACTTCCTGCGTTTCAGGGCTTGGCTGCCATTGGCGCGGCAGCAGCGGACGTTTGGAGTTGAGTTCTCGGATCAGGAAAGCTTGTTTATCGGCTTCCGACCAGCTCTCGTAGTCGCCCAGTCCCAGATAGCGGGTAATTTCGGCGATCGCTTCGGTGTGATTCGTGCTCTCCTGACGGACGTCGATGCGGACCAGCGGTACGCCGAAGCAGTGTACACGGCGCATGGTATCCAGCAGCCGCCCGTCGGCGATGATGCCCATGCCGCAGCTGTGCAGAGAGCGGTAACAGGCGTACAGCGGATCCCACAACTGCTCGTTACAGACCAGCAGGTCCTGCGGCTCGGGGGCGGATTTCCCTTCGAGCTGGGTATCGAGATAGTTTAGCGTCGCGACAAGCTGCGCGCGCATTTTCTTCATCAACTCGCGATACGGCTCCTGTACGCTGTCGCCGCCGGCCAGCTGCTGCAATTCGGGCGTACACATAGACATCGACAGCTCGGAAACCAGCTCCTGCACGTCGTTCAAAAACAGCGCCGCCGCTTTTCGGCGACCCAGCAGCAGCACGCGACGAGTGATCGTCGCCGTGACGTTAGGGTTGCCGTCGCGGTCTCCCCCCATCCATGAGGTGAATCGGACAGGCGTTGCCTCCACCGGCAGACGATAGCCGAGTTCCCGCTCCAGCTGTTCGTCCAGCTCGCGCAGAAAGGCGGGAACGCCCTCCCACAGGCTGTTTTCAACCACGGCAAAGCCCCATTTGGCTTCATCGACCGGCGTGGGGCGTTCTTTACGTATCTCGTCCGTGTGCCAGTACTGAGCGATGAGCTGACGGAGTCTGCGCATGATCTGATGGCGCTCATAATCCGCCAGATCGTCGTGATCGAGCTGTTTCAGGCAGTGGTTTACCTCACCCAGTTTGTGAATCAGGCTACGACGGGTAATTTCAGTCGGATGCGCGGTCAGGACCAATTCAATGGAGAGCGATTCCACGGCCTCGCGGATCTGATTTTCGTCCAGTTTGTCGTTGTCTTTCAGACGGCGAATGGCCAGCGCCAGCGTTTCGGGGTTACTGGCCGCTTCTCCGTGCGGGGAGATGGTGTGATATTGCTCGGCGGTATTGGTCAGGTTGAGAAACTGGCTAAAAGCGCGTGCAACGGGCAGAAGTTCTTCGTTAGAAAGGTTTTGCAGCGTATTTAGCAGCTGTTGTCGATGTTCATTGCTGCCTGCGCGGGAGGCTTTGGAAAGTTTTCGAATGGTTTCAACACGCTCAAGTATGTTTTCTCCCAATGCGTCTTTGATGGTGTCCCCAAGCAGTTTGCCGAGCATACTGACGTTGCCGCGCATTGCGGAATATTGTTCATTCATATTTGTCCTGACCCGTCTCTCGTTGTCCTGTGAAAATATTACGCTTTAAACGTGGAGTGATGTTTTTGTCTGGCAATAGAGGATCGCGCCCGTCTGTGGTGAGCACTATCTTTACAGTTGTACCCGTTTCTGTAGGGAAAAGGCAATTTGCGAAATTTCATCACCTGATCCCTAAGATAAGACTAGCTTATTAAGGCCAGACAAACCCAGATAGGACAAGGGTTGATGAGATGTTCCCTAGGGGTAAAAACCCGTAAAAAAGCAGGGTTTTTGTGTTTTCACGTAATTAATCGTGCCGCCTTGGGCGTATTTTGTGGTTTTTTATTTCACATATAGTCCGCTCTGATAGCGTCCATCACTGCTTATTTAGTGATTATTCAGAATAAATTTTTACATGGAGATCTGTTGGAAGACGCTGAAGCTAACGCTTCCAGGCCGCGAGCGGTGAGGCGCAGAGGTAAACCGTGAAGAATTACCGATGTTGAAGGGAACGCGTCTTGCCTATCGATGACAGGCAAGACGGAGAGATTAATGCTGGCAGAAACGATGAATCAGCTGTGCGATCAGCGTACGTGTCGGCTTGATGAACGACGTATCGATGTACTCATCCGGCTGATGTGCCTGATTGATGGAACCGGGGCCGAGCACCAACGTTGGGCAAAGCTGCTGGATAAACGGCGCTTCGGTACAGTAGTTCACTACCTCCGTCGGTTGTCCCAACAACTTTTCCACCACCTGCGCCAGAGGGCTATCGGCCTGACACTCATAGCCGGGAATGGGCGGATGCAGTTCGTTGATGGTCAAGCGTCCCGGCCAGCGGGAACTGACCGGCTCCAGCGCCTCGGTCACGAGGCCGTTGATATCGTTCAACGCCATGCCGGGCAGCGGGCGGATATCCATATGCAGTTCGCAGCAGCCGCAGATGCGGTTGGCCGCGTCGCCGCCGTGAATATGCCCGAAGTTCATTGTCGGGTAGGGGATGTGGAATGCGGGATTGTGATAGCGCTCTTGCAGGGTATTGCGCAATTTCATCAGGTGAGTGATGGACTCGTGCATCAATTCAATGGCGTTGACCCCGCGCGCCGGATCGCTGGAGTGACCAGACTGACCCTGAACGCGTATCGCTTTGGACATATGGCCTTTGTGCGCGCGCACCGGTTGCAGTGAGGTCGGCTCGCCGATGATGGCGCAATCCGGCCTGATGCGCGTGGATTCGGAGAAATATTTGGCGCCTGCCATCGTGGTCTCTTCATCGGCCGTCGCCAGAATATAAAGCGGTTTGGTTAGCGTGGCCGGATCGATGTCGCGCAGCGTATCCAGAATGAAAGCGAAGAACCCTTTCATGTCGGCGGTACCCAGACCGTAAAGCCGGTTGTCGTGTTCGGTCAGGGTAAAGGGATCGCGCGTCCAGCGCCCGTCGTCAAACGGTACGGTATCGGTATGTCCTGCCAGCAGTAGGCCGCCGCTGCCTTCTCCCCGGCGCGCCAGCATGTTGAATTTATGACGCGTGCCGGGTACCGGCTGGACTTCAACGTGAAAGCCCAGATCGGTAAACCAGCCTGCCAACAGGTTGATTAAGTTTTCATTACTTTGGTCCAGGTCGCTATCGGTGGCGCTAATGGATGGCGTAGCGATCAATGCCCGGTACAGCTCAATAAAAGGGGGTAAATTCATCTTCACTGTTGACAGCCTCTGGTTTGAATAGTATCAATATTCATGCATTTATTTTGAATAAAAATACAGTATTGCCAGGTGAAAGAAAATCACAAACTGCGGCGCGGACCGCGCTTATGCTTTTTTCTGGCATCGTGGGGGGAGCGGCTTATCCGCATCAGTCCCCGGCTCTCGTCTCACCGATCGCGATATAACAAAGGTACACGGATCTCATGTTGAATACGTTGATAGTAGGTGCAAGTGGTTATACCGGCGCGGAGCTGGCACTGTACCTGAACCGTCACCCTCAGATGAACATAACCGCTTTGGCGGTTTCAGCGCAAAGTGTAGATGCGGGAAAATCACTCTCCGAACTGCATCCCCAGCTTAAAGGCGTTATCGACTTACCTGTCCAACCGCTCACCGACGTTGCCGATGCGGCCAAAGGCGTCGACGTGGTGTTTTTAGCCACTGACCACAAGGTGAGCCACGATCTGGCGCCGCAATTTTTGGCGGCGGGCTGCACCGTGTTTGACTTGTCCGGCGCCTTCCGCGTGCAGGACGCCGATTTTTACAGCCGCTATTACGGCTTCGACCATCAGCACGCCGACTGGCTGGCGCAGGCCGTGTATGGGCTGGCCGAGTGGCAGGCTGATGAGATCAAACAGGCGCAGCTGATCGCCGTGCCGGGTTGCTACCCCACGGCCTCTCAGCTGGCGCTGAAGCCGCTGGTGGAAAGCGGTCTGCTGAATATCGACCAATGGCCCGTGATCGACGCCACCAGCGGCGTCAGCGGGGCCGGACGCAAGGCCACCATGACCAACAGCTTCTGCGAGGTCAGCCTGAAGCCCTACGGACTCTTCACCCATCGGCATCAGCCCGAAATCGTCGCTCATCTGGGGATTCCGGTGATTTTTACCCCGCACCTGGGTAATTTCCCGCGCGGCATTCTGGCAACGATTACCTGCCGTCTGCGTCCCGGCGTGACCGCACAGGATGTGGCTGAAGCCTACTACAACGCCTACCACGACAAGCCGCTGGTCCGGATCTACGCTAAAGGTGTTCCGGCGTTGAAATCCGTGGTCGGTCTGCCATTTTGCGATATCGGTTTCTCGGTGCAGGATGAACATTTGATCGTCGTATCCACCGAAGACAACCTGCTGAAAGGCGCGGCGGCGCAGGCGGTACAGTGCATGAATATTCGTTTTGGTTTCCCTGAAACCCAGTCCTTACTCTGATTATTTCTGAGGCGCAAAGACCCATGAATCCGTTAATTATCAAGCTAGGTGGCGTATTGTTGGATAGTGAAGAGGCGCTAATGCGTTTGTTCGACGCGCTGGTTGAGTATCGTCAGCAGCATCAGCGCCCTCTGGTCATCGTGCACGGCGGCGGTTGTCTGGTCGACGACCTGATGAAAAAGCTGTCGCTGCCCGTCGTGAAAAAACAGGGTCTGCGCGTTACGCCTGCGGATCAGATCGACATCATCACCGGGGCGCTGGCGGGTTCCGCCAACAAAACGCTGCTGTCATGGGCGGTAAAGCACGGCATTCAGGCCGTCGGGCTGTGTCTGGCTGATGGCGGCAGTACGGTGGTGACGCGGCTGGACGACGAGTTGGGTCATGTCGGCAAGGCGGAAGCAGGTTCTCCCGCTTTACTCACAACGCTACTGGGGGCCGGTTATCTGCCCGTCATCAGCTCCATCGGCATAACTGCGGAAGGTGAACTCATGAACGTCAACGCTGACCAGGCGGCGACGGCGCTGGCTCAAACGCTGGGCGCGGACCTGATTTTGCTCTCTGACGTCAGCGGTATTCTGGACGGCAAAGGCCAGCGTATCGAAGAGATGACGGCGGAGAAGGCCGAGGCGTTAATTGCCCAAGGCATCATCACCGACGGCATGGTGGTCAAGGTCAACGCCGCGCTGGAAGCCGCGCGTGTATTGAGGCGGCCCGTGGATATCGCCAGTTGGCGTCATGCCGAGCTGCTGCCGACGTTGTTTAACGGCGTCTCTATCGGCACGCGTATTTCGGCGTAATGCCGCATTTATCTACACCGGATTCGCCCGTGCCGGGCGAGTCGGCGTAAGACAGTCTTTCTGGCGGGCGATGGAGCGCCATCCGCTCGTCATCATTTGAATACCAGGAGTTAAAGTTATGGCTTTGTGGGGCGGACGGTTTAGCCAGGCAGCAGATCAACGTTTTAAACAGTTCAACGATTCACTGCGGTTTGATTACCGTTTGGCGGAACAGGACATCACGGGCTCCATCGGGTGGTCTAAAGCGCTGGTGACGGTCAATGTCCTGAGCGAACAGGAACAGCAGCAGTTGGAGCAGGCTTTAACGGCCCTGTTAAAGGAAGTTCAGGCCGATCCTCATGCCATTTTGCAAAGCGATGCCGAAGATATTCACAGTTGGGTGGAGCAACGCCTGATTGAGAAAGTGGGCGATCTGGGTAAAAAACTGCATACCGGCCGTAGTCGTAACGATCAGGTCGCGACGGACCTTAAGCTATGGTGCAAAGCGCAAATTGGTGAACTGACGGAGACCCTTCGGCATCTGCGCGAGGCGCTGGTGGCGACGGCGGAGGCGAATCAGGATGCGGTCATGCCGGGTTACACCCATCTCCAGCGCGCTCAGCCGGTAACGTTTGCTCACTGGTGTCTGGCCTATCACGAGATGTTGGCGCGTGACGAAAGCCGTTTAGCCGATACACTGGCTCGTCTGGACGTCAGTCCGCTGGGCTGCGGCGCGCTGGCGGGGACGGCCTATCCTATCGACCGTGAGCAGTTGGCCGGCTGGCTTGGCTTCGCCTCCGCGACGCGCAACAGTCTGGACACGGTGTCTGATCGCGACCATGTTCTGGAGTTGTTGTCCAACGCGTCTATCGGCATGGTGCACCTGTCTCGTTTCGCGGAAGACCTGATTTTCTTCAACAGCGGGGAAGCCGCATTCGTGGAGTTGTCCGACCGCGTAACTTCCGGCTCTTCCCTGATGCCTCAGAAGAAAAATCCGGATGCGCTGGAGTTGATCCGCGGTAAATGCGGACGCGTACAGGGCGCGCTGGCGGGCATGATGGTCACTTTGAAAGGGTTGCCGCTGGCTTACAATAAAGACATGCAGGAAGACAAAGAGGGTTTGTTCGATGCGCTGGATACCTGGCATGACAGCCTGATGATGGCCGCGCTGGTGCTGGAAGGCATTCAGGTTAAGCGTCCTCGTTGCCAGGAAGCGGCAGAGCAAGGCTATGCCAACGCCACCGAACTGGCGGACTATCTGGTTGCTAAAGGTGTCCCGTTCCGTGAAGCGCACCACATCGTGGGCGAAGCGGTGGTGGAAGCCATCCGTCAGGGAAAAGCGCTGGAAGCACTATCATTGGCCGAATTGAAAACGTTCAGCGGAGTCATTGAAGACGACGTGTACCCCGTGTTGTCGCTGCAATCCTGTCTGGATAAGCGCGCGGCGCAAGGCGGCGTGTCTCCGCAGCAGGTGGCTGCGGCTATCGCGGTTGCCAAACAAAGCCTATCCTGATGCATCAAGGAGGCGGATGCTTTCCGCCTCCGTTTCACTCCACACCTGAATCCGTATCGCATTTTCCCCTTTTTTTCTTTCAAATCACGGTAATGACCTGAATCCGTTCTGGACATCCATACAGCATGCTTTTACCTTGACGGGCAGCGGCAAGAGAACCCGGAGGCGGTGTGGCAATCACCCTTTTTTACGGCATTGGCGGAAGCGTGGTCGGTCTGATGATCGGCTGGCTGGTGGCGAGTTTGTTACAGCAGCAGCGTCATGCGCGCTATGAAACCGAACGTCAGTTGCAGGAGCAATCTTTGCAGCAGGCGCATCAGGCCCTGAGCGAGAGCCGAGAGGCGCGTCAGCAGGATCAGACTCGGTTAAACGATCAAGAACGCGAGCTGCGGCTTTTACACGGTCAGTTGGCGGCAGGTCAGGAAAAACTGTTGCAGATGACGGCGCTGCGAGCCGAGTGCGAACAGCTTAATCAGGAGCTGCGCGCGCTGCGAGAGGCCAACGGCGCGCAGGAAGCGGAGCTGCGGGAGGTGACGATCCGGCTGGAAGAGACGCGGCTGGCGGCGGAAGAGAAACAGCGCCTGTTGATCAACAGCGAGCAACGCCTGTCGGCGCAGTTCGAAAATCTGGCCAATCGTATTTTCGAGCAGAGCGGTCGCAAGGTTGACCAGCAAAACCAGTTAAGTCTGGACCGGCTGCTGACGCCGCTGCGGGAACAACTTGATGGCTTTCGCCGTCAGGTACAGGACAGCTTTGGCGAGGAAGCGCGCGAGCGCCATACGCTGGCGCACGAAATCCGCAATCTTCAGCAGCTCAACGCCCGCATGGCGCAGGAAGCCGTCAATCTGACTCAGGCACTGAAAGGCGACAACAAAACGCAGGGAAACTGGGGCGAAGTCGTTCTGAGCCGAGTGCTGGAAAGCTCCGGGCTACGGGAAGGGCACGAATATCAAACGCAGGTCAGCATACAGACGGGGAGCAACGGCAGGATGCAGCCGGATGTTATCGTCCGTTTACCGCATGGGAAAGACGTCGTGGTCGACGCCAAGATGTCGCTGGTGGCGTACGAACGCTATTTCAATAGCGAAGACGAACTTGAGCGGAGCGCCGCGCTCAATGAACATCTGGTTTCCATTCGCAGCCACATACGGTTGCTGGGCAGTAAAGATTACCAGCAGCTTCCGGGCTTGCGTTCGCTTGACTATGTGCTGATGTTTATTCCGGTGGAGCCTGCTTTTCTACTGGCCATAGACCGGCAGCCGGAGCTGATCACCGAGGCGCTTAAAAACAACATCATGCTGGTCAGCCCGACGACGCTGCTGGTGGCCCTTCGCACCATCAATAACCTGTGGCGCTACGAGCAGCAGAGCCGTAATGCGCAGCAAATCGCAGAGCGAGCCTCCCGTCTATACGACAAACTGCGGTTGTTCGTCGACGATATGACGACGTTAGGACAGAATCTGGACCGGGCTCAGAGCAGCTATCATCAGGCGATGAAAAAAGTGGCGTCCGGCCGCGGAAATCTGATCGGCCAGGCCGAGGGATTTCGTTCGCTCGGCGTGGAAGTGAAACGGCCCATTAAAACGTCGCTGATGTCGGATACGGACGTGATGAGCGTGGAGTGCCATACCGACGAGGACGCGCCGAATGAAACGTTTGATGACGAAAAATCCGGTTAGCGCGCCTATTCAGGCGGTGTAAACTTCCGGCGTTGAGCGGGATCACGCCCACGCGCGACAGCCCGCGGCGGCAAAGAAGGGCAGTGGCTTTTAATCTGGGTCTGTTACACTCTTGGTAAGTGGGGAAACCCGGATTTTGACAATAGCAGGCGGATAACATGGCAGACGATTCGGAGAAAACAACGCACTTTGGTTATCGCACCGTGGCGAAAGACGATAAAGAAACCATGGTGGCTGACGTTTTCCATTCTGTGGCGGCAAAGTACGATTTGATGAATGACCTGATGTCTTTCGGCATCCATCGTATCTGGAAACGCTTTACCATCGAATGCAGCGGCGTACATCGCGGTCAACGTGTATTGGATTTGGCTGGCGGCACCGGCGACCTGACGGCGAAATTCTCGCGTCTGGTGGGGGAGGAAGGGGAAGTGGTACTGGCGGATATCAACGCCTCCATGCTGCAAGTCGGACGGGAAAAGCTGCGCAACAAAGGTGTCATCGGCAACGTCAGCTATGTGCAGGCGAATGCGGAAGCCTTGCCGTTCCCCGACAACACGTTCGATTGCATCACCATCTCTTTCGGCCTTCGCAACGTGACTGAAAAAGAGCAGGCGCTGCGCTCCATGTTTCGTGTACTGAAGCCGGGCGGTCGTCTGCTGGTGCTGGAGTTTTCCAAACCGACGACGAAAGCGTTGAGCAAAGTCTACGACCTCTACTCCTTCCACGTGCTGCCGCGCATCGGCGAAATGGTGGCGCGCGACGCGGGCAGCTATCGCTATCTGGCCGAGTCCATCCGCATGCATCCGGACCAGGACACGTTGAAGTCCATGATGGCCGACGCTGGTTTCGACAACGTCAATTATTACAATCTGACCGGCGGGGTGGTTGCCCTGCATCGCGGGTTTAAATTCTGAGTTTGAACATGCCAATGCGGATAATGCCTGTACTGACGGCTGCGCTGGAAACGGCGCTCAATCAGTTACTGTTTCGTGATCGAAGCATGAAGGCGGCCCGTCAGCGCCTGCATGGAAAAACGCTGCGTATTGATATCGCCGAGCTGCGTGCGCCGCTGGTGCTGATTTTCAGCGAACAGCGGCTGGATGTTGTCAGCCAATGGGCGTCGACGCCCGACTGCCGGCTGGTGACTCAACTGTCCGCACTGATTCAACTGCGCGACCGTCAGCAGCTGTCCGCGCTCATGCGCAGCGGCGAGCTGACATTAGAAGGCGATATCCAGGTGGCTCAGCAATTTATCGCGCTGCTCGATCTGGCGGAAATCGACCCGGCTGAATGGCTGTCCCCTTACCTGGGCGATATTGCCGCGGAAGGGCTGAGTCAGACTGCGCGTAAAACGGTCAGCGCCGTCAGCGGTTTCCTGTGCCGCCAACGGCACTATCTGTCGGAAACGCTGACTGAAGAGTGGCGTCTGCTTCCGGGAAAACTGGAGGCAACGTGGTTTGGGGATGAAGTCGAGGCGTTAGACCGCGCGGTGGATGCATTGTCTGAAAGATTATCAAAACTGGAGGAAACGCGATGACGCCGGGGGAATTGATTCGCCTTTATCGTATTGTCTGGGTATTGCTGAGCTACGGACTTGACGAACTGATCCCACGTGTGCCGCTAACCCTCCCCGTCCGTTTCGTACGGCGCCTGTTGTTCTGGTTGCCTAATCGGCATCAGGAGCAGCCGTTGGGTGAACGTCTGCGTCTGGCTCTGCAAGATCTGGGACCGGTCTGGATCAAATTCGGCCAGATGATGTCTACCCGGCGCGATCTGTTTTCTCCCGCCATCGCCGATCAACTGGCGAAACTGCAGGACCAGGTCGAACCTTTCGACGGAGAACTGGCGCGCCAGCAAATTGAAAAGTCGATGGGCGGCAAGTTGGAAAACTGGTTCGACGACTTCGACGCCAAACCGCTGGCCTCGGCTTCCATCGCCCAAGTGCATACGGCGAAGCTGAAATCGACGGGCAAAGATATCGTCATCAAGGTGATTCGCCCGGATATCCTTCCCGTCATCCAGGCGGACATCAAGCTGATGAAACGGTTGGCCAGCTGGCTGCCGCTACTGATGCCGGACGGCCGTCGCCTGCGTCCTCGCGAAGTGGTGCGCGAATATGAAAAAACGCTGCTGGATGAGTTGAACCTTCTTCGAGAAGCCGCCAACGGCATACAGCTGCGACGCAACTTCGAAAACAGCGGGCTGCTTTACGTGCCGGAAGTCTACTCGGACTATTGCACCGAACGGGTGCTGGTGATGGAGCGGATTTATGGGATCCCGGTGTCGGATATGGACGCGTTGAAAGCACATGGCGTGAACCTGCCGCTGCTGGCGGAACGCGGGGTTCAGGTCTTTTTCACTCAGGTTTTTCGCGACAGTTTCTTCCATGCCGATATGCATCCCGGCAACATTTTCATTAGCTACGAACACCCTGAAGATCCCCTGTATATCGGCATCGATTGCGGCATTGTCGGTTCCTTGAACAAGGACGATAAACGCTATCTGGCGGAGAACTTTATCGCCTTTTTCAACCGCGACTACCGCCGCGTAGCCGAGCTGCATGTCGATTCCGGTTGGGTGCCTGCGGACACCAATGTCGAAGAGTTCGAGTTCGCGATTCGTACCGTCTGCGAGCCCATATTCGAAAAGCCGTTAGCGGAAATTTCTTTCGGTCATGTATTATTGAACCTCTTTAACACGGCGCGTCGCTTCAATATGGAAGTGCAGCCGCAGCTGGTCTTGTTGCAGAAGACGCTGCTGTACGTCGAAGGTATCGGGCGTCAGCTCTATCCGCAGTTGGATTTATGGAAAACGGCCAAGCCGTTTCTCGAAACCTGGTTGAAAGATCAGGTGGGTATACCCGCCATGGTGCGGGCGTTCAAACAAAAGGCCCCGTTTTGGGCGGAAAAGTTGCCTGAAATTCCTGAACTGCTCTACGACGGACTTCGTCAGCATAAAAAGCTGCGAGAGAGTATGGAACATTTAGCGGATGAGCTGCGTGTTCAGCGGGTGCGGCAAGGCCAGTCGCGTTATCTTTTGGGCGTTGGCGCGGCGCTGCTGGTGAGCGGTACCGTGTTGCTGGCCAGCCACATCGAAGCGAACATTGTGCCCTCCGGTATGATCGCCGCCGGGATTGTCGCCTGGATCGTAGGATGGCGTTGTACGCGTTGAATAAGATCGTAATCAGTAGCATGATTGCCGTTATAAAACACGGTAGTTTGATAATCCCCTTGCATAAGAGGTAGTGACATGGGCGGTATTAGTCTCTGGAATTTATTGATCATCGCAGTCATCGTGGTGTTGCTGTTCGGGACCAACAAATTAAGAACGCTGGGTTCGGATCTGGGCGCTTCCATTAAAGGCTTCAAGAAAGCGATGAGCGACGATCAAACGTCTGCCTCGGATGAAAAGGCTCAGCAGCAGGATGCGGATTTCAACACGAAAACCGTTGCTGAACAGCAGCCGGAAACGAAGCAGGAAGAAAAGAGTCAGTCAAAAGAGCGGGTGTAATCGGTGTTTGATATCGGCTTTAGCGAACTGCTGTTGGTGATGGTTATCGGACTGGTGGTATTAGGTCCGGAGCGTCTTCCCGTGGCGGTAAGAACGGTGGTGGGCTGGATTCGCGCTTTACGCTCTCTGGCGTCATCGGTGCAAAACGAACTGGTTCAGGAAATGAAGCTGCAAGAGTTGCAGGATAGCCTGAAGAAAGTGGAACAGGCCAGCAACCTGCAGAATCTCTCGCCTGAGCTAAAAGCGTCTATGGATGAGCTAAAGGAAGCAGCGGACTCCATGAAGCGGACGTACACGTTGGAACAACTGGGCGAAGAAAAGAAAGACGACACGCCTAGCCAGCCGTTGAACGACCCCGAGGCCGCCCATGATGGGGTTATCGAGCATGAAACGACGACGGCGTCCCCTGCGATGGAAAAATCCGCCGTGGCCTCAAGCCTGACAGCTGATAACACCGCCGGCGAGTCCGGCAAGGTAAAAACCCCTTTGCCCGCCGCGACATCCTCGTCTCCCTCTCAACCACGTGATGATCTTTAATCTATGGCCGTTGATGAAACCCAGCCGCTGATCAGCCATTTGATCGAGCTTCGTAAGCGGTTGTTGAATAGTATTCTTTGTGTTCTGGCAGTCTTTGTCGTGTTGGTCTACTTCGCGAATGATATCTATCAGATTGTCTCCGCACCGTTAATCAAACAGCTTCCCGCTGGCGCCAGCATGATTGCGACCGATGTTGCCTCGCCATTCTTTACCCCCATCAAACTGACCCTGATTGTTTCGGTGTTTGCCTCCGCGCCGCTGGTGCTATATCAGGTTTGGGCCTTTGTGGCGCCGGCGTTGTACAAGCATGAACGTCGTCTGATGATGCCGCTGTTGTTCTCCAGCAGCTTGTTGTTTTATCTCGGCATGGCCTTCGCTTATTTCATCGTCTTTCCGCTGGCATTCAGTTTCTTTGCCCAGACTGCGCCTGCCGGCGTGATGATTGCGACCGATATCAACAATTATCTGGATTTCGTCATGGCGCTGTTTATGGCGTTTGGCGTGTCGTTCGAAGTGCCGGTGGCGATTGTGCTGCTGTGCTGGAGCGGTGTGGTGACGCCGCAAGAGCTCAAGCAGAAACGCCCTTATGTACTGGTTGGCGCATTTGTCGTCGGTATGCTGCTGACGCCGCCGGACGTATTTTCCCAAACTCTCCTCGCGATACCGATGTATCTGTTATTCGAGATAGGGGTCTTTTTTGCCCGCTTCTACGTTGGCAAAGGACGTCGAAATGACGAGGAAAATCCTGAAGAGCCTGCGCCGTAACGGCGGCGATGACTGGAAAGCCCGGCGCCGCCGCAGCGCGGTCAAAACGTCATATTGGACACCTCTCGCCGAGAGGTGTTGTTTTTTGAGCGTCTCGAGACACATGGGACAACAGATGTGAACCGCAGGACTGACGTCGATGTTTGATATTGGAGTTAACCTCACCAGCTCACAGTTTGATAAAGATCGCGCACAGGTGGTGCGGCGTGCCCGCGAGGCTGGCGTCACCGGCCTGTTGATTACCGGCACCAGCGCCGAAGAAAGCGAACAGGCGCTGGCATTGAGCGAAGCTGTTCCCGATTACTGCTGGTCGACCGCCGGCGTTCATCCACATGACGCCAGCACCTGGACAGAAACAGTGGCTGAGCGAATTCACCGGTTGGGTCAGCGCGATAAAGTCGTCGCTATTGGCGAATGCGGTCTGGACTTTAATCGCAACTTCTCTTCCCCCGAGCAGCAGGAATACGCATTCAGTGCCCAACTGGCGCTGGCTGCCGAACTGTCTCTGCCAGTGTTTCTGCACTGCCGTGACGCGCACGAACGCTTCATGGCGTTGCTGCAACCGTGGCTGGATAAAGTGCCCGCCGCCGTGGTTCACTGCTTTACGGGCGATCGTCAGGCGTTAAGCGACTGCCTGAATGCCGGACTGATGGTTGGCATCACCGGCTGGGTCTGCGATGAACGCCGAGGTCTGGCGCTGCGCGAACTACTGCCGCACATTCCGGACGAGCGGCTACTGTTGGAAACGGATGCGCCTTACTTGCTACCGCGGGATTTAAAGCCTAAACCCACTTCCCGACGTAATGAACCCTGTCATCTTCCCCATATTGTCCGGCAGGTAGCCGCCTGGCGCGGACAAGACGCCGTTTGGCTGGGCGCGATGACGGATGACAATGCCCGCCGGATTTTCCGGCTGGCTTCGACTGGAGAATAATTCTATGAGCACTGCTTTTCCCGGCGCATTCCCTGGACGACGTCTGCGCCGACTGCGTCGTCATGACTTCAGCCGCCGTCTGGTGGCCGAAAATCAGGTGACCGTAAACGACCTCATCTACCCTGTGTTTGTCATGGAAGGCAAAGCGACGCGTCAGGAAGTGCCATCTATGCCGGGCGTGTATCGCCTGACGATAGACGAACTGGTGAAAGAGGCGGAAATCGTCGCCAAACTAGGTATTCCCGTATTGTCGCTCTTTCCCGTGATCGAAGCGGATAAGAAGTCGCTTCACGCAGAAGAGTCATACAACCCGGACGGGTTGGTACAGCGCGCGGTGCGTGCGTTGAAGGCTGCGGTGCCTGAGCTGGGACTACTGACTGACGTGGCGCTGGACCCTTATACCACTCACGGGCAGGATGGGATCATCGACGACGACGGCTATGTCGTAAACGACATCACGAAAACCATCCTGGTTCGCCAGGCATTGTCTCACGCGGATGCAGGCGCGGAAATCGTTGCCCCCAGCGACATGATGGACGGTCGCATCGGCGCCATTCGTAACCAACTGGAAACTCAGGGGCTGGTGAATACCCAGATAATGGCGTATTCCGCTAAATATGCCTCCTGTTTTTACGGACCTTTCCGCGATGCGTTGGGTTCCTCCGGCAACCTGAAAGGCGGTAACAAGAAGACCTATCAAATGGATCCAGCGAATGGTGCGGAAGCGCTTCAGGAGATCGCCCAGGATCTGCAGGAAGGCGCAGATATGGTGATGGTGAAGCCGGGAATGCCGTATCTTGACGTGGTCCGTCAGGTGAAAGATACCTTTGGCGTGCCGACGTTTGCCTATCAGGTGTCCGGTGAATATGCGATGCAGATGGCGGCGATTCAGAATGGCTGGCTGCAGGAGCAACCGGTGGTGATGGAGTCCCTAATGTGCTTTAAACGCGCCGGAGCGGATGGGGTGTTGACCTACTTCGCGAAACGTGTGGCGCAGTGGCTGCGTGAGGAGTCTCTGCAGCGCTGACGGCAATGGCCGTCAGCATTTTTTGAACTGGCGGTTATCAATACTCTGCTTAACCTGTTTATTCAGCAGGTTAAGCAGCAGCATGGACCGCGCCTCACCATCTGGCTCCGCATAGATGGCTTCCAACCCATTGAATGTCCCTTCCGTAATCGTCACGGTGTCGCCTGGCTGCGGGGTTTCCGGGTCCGTCACTACTAACGTCGGGTTCAGGGCTAGTTCGTCAATCACCCCCTGAGGCACCGTCGCGGGCAGCGCGCCAAAACGGACGAAGTGGCTGACGCCGCGCGTCGCACTAATCGTGGTGGTGTGAATGTGTTCGGGATCGAAAGCGACAAACAGATAATTGGGAAACAGCGGTTCGCTGACCTCGGTACGTTTTCCGCGCACAACCTTTTCAATGGTAATCATCGGGCTCAGGCAGTTGACAGTCTGACGTTCCAGATGCTCTTTTGCCCGCAATAGCTGCCCGCGCTTACAGTAAAGTAGATACCAGGATTCCATAATTTCACTAATCTATTGCAATTTTCGGCAAGAATAACAAAAGCGGCACGGGATAAATAGCGCCCGCAGGAAGCGACAGTTTGTAGAAGAAACTTTATAATGACTGCACCACCGAACGTCCTGATGAACAGCATGAAATACCGTGATTTACGTGAATTCCTTTCCCGTCTCGAAGAGAAGGGCGAGCTAAAACGCATTACCCAGCCCATCGATCCTCATCTTGAAATGACCGAGATTGCGGATCGTACTCTACGAGCCGAAGGCCCGGCGCTGCTGTTCGAAAACCCGATCGGCTACGACATGCCGGTCCTGTGCAACCTGTTCGGCACGCCAAAACGCGTCGCGTTGGGGATGGGCCAGGATGACGTCAGCGCATTGAGGGATGTCGGTCGACTGCTGGCATTTTTGAAAGAGCCTGAACCTCCGCGCGGATTCCGTGACTTGATGGACAAGCTTCCCCGCTTTCGTCAGGTACTGAATATGCCGACGAAGCGCGTGTCCTCCGCCGCCTGTCAGGAGAACGTATGGCAGGGCGACGATGTGGACCTGACGCGCATTCCTGTGATGCATTGCTGGCCTGGCGACGCGGCACCGTTGATCACCTGGGGACTGACGGTCACCCGGGGTCCGTTTAAGGAGCGGCAGAATCTGGGGATCTATCGCCAACAGGTACTGGGTAAAAATAAGCTGATCATGCGCTGGCTGTCTCATCGGGGCGGGGCGCTGGATTTCCAGGAGTGGTGCCAGGAACATCCTGGTGAACGTTTCCCCGTCGCCGTGGCGCTGGGAGCCGACCCGGCGACTATTCTCGGTGCGGTGACGCCGGTACCGGATTCGTTATCCGAATATGCCTTTGCCGGACTGCTGCGCGGCCATAAGACCGAGGTGGTGAAATGTTTATCCTGCGATTTGGACGTGCCAGCCAGCGCGGAGATTGTGCTGGAAGGGTATATTGAACCGGGAGAGGTGGCGGAGGAAGGTCCTTACGGCGATCACACCGGCTACTATAATGAGGTCGATCAGTTTCCGGTCTTCACGGTGACGCACATAACCCAGCGGCAGAACGCTATCTACCATTCAACTTACACCGGCCGTCCGCCGGATGAGCCGGCGGTATTGGGCGTGGCGTTGAACGAAGTTTTTGTGCCGCTGTTGCAAAAGCAATTTCCGGAGATCGTCGACTTTTATCTACCGCCTGAGGGGTGTTCTTACCGTCTGGCGGTCGTTACTATGAAGAAACAGTACGCTGGGCATGCCAAACGGGTGATGATGGGCGTGTGGTCGTTTCTGCGGCAGTTTATGTATACCAAATTTGTTATCGTCTGCGACGATGATATTAACGCCCGTGACTGGAAAGATGTCATTTGGGCGATCACGACGCGAATGGACCCGGCGCGAGATACGTTGTTAGTGGAAAATACGCCCATCGACTATCTGGACTTTGCTTCACCGGTTTCCGGGCTTGGCTCCAAAATGGGGCTGGATGCCACTAATAAATGGCCGGGCGAGACCCAGCGAGAATGGGGACAACCGATAACCAAAGATCCACAGGTCGTGGCTCGTATCGATGCCATCTGGGATGAGTTAGCCATTTTCGATGACAGCGAAAAGCGGCGCTAATCGACCGTAACTGTCATTCCCCATTTCGTTTTGATGACCCTACAGAGGGAACGCATGACAACATTGAGCTGTGAAGTAACATCAGTAGAAACGATTACCGATACGGTTTATCGGGTCCGTTTATTACCTTCAGCCCCGTTTTCCTTCCGTGCCGGCCAGTATCTGATGGTAGTGATGGATGAGCGGGATAAGCGCCCGTTTTCTATCGCATCGACGCCAATGGATACCGACTTTATCGAGCTGCATATCGGGGCGTCGGACATGAATCTTTACGCGATGGCCGTCATGGACCGCATCCTGAAAGAAGACACTCTGGAAGTGGATGTTCCACATGGCGAGGCCTGGTTGCGAGACGATAGCAATCGTCCTTTGATTTTGGTCGCGGGCGGCACCGGCTTTTCCTATGTCCGTTCGATTTTGCTGACCGTGCTGGCTCATCAGCCGCAGCGTCCAGTCTCTATCTACTGGGGCGGGCGTGAACCTCAACATCTCTATGATTTAAGTGCGCTGGAGTCGTTGGCGGAACAACACCCCAATCTGCAGGTTGTGCCAGTGGTTGAACAGGCGGAAGACGGCTGGCGAGGTCGTACCGGTACGGTGCTGAGCGCGGTGCTGCAAGACTTTGGCTCGCTGGCAGGCCATGACATCTATATCGCCGGTCGTTTCGAAATGGCGAAAGTCGCGCGGGAACGCTTCTGCAACGAGCGTGGCGCGCAGCAAGAACATCTGTTTGGCGATGCATTTTCCTTCATTTAAGGTCCTCCTTTCGCAATATCCGGCTCTGTATATCACGGGGCCGGTTTGCCATTTATCGCTTACGTACGTGCGTGTAAATCGCTTCTGATTGTCCATTATTCGGCGTATCTATCGGGCCGTTTTTTGTTCTCTCTGTTATTAAGATTGATTGCGAGAGCGAGGAAAGACTCGCCGTTGTTTGACCTGCGTCGGGGGTGACACTGCCGGATCCCCAGCGCTGTGTTAACATAAAAATACGCTGTGATAGATGGAGATACTGATGGAATCGCTGGCCCCTTTGTATCATCAACATGTCGTGACGCTGCAAGAACGCACGAAGACTGCGCTTGAACGCGGCAATCTGGATGCGTTGCTGATCCACTCCGGGGAGCTGATGACGCTGTTCCTGGACGACCACGACTATCCGTTCAAAGTGAATCCGCATTTCAAAGCGTGGCTGCCGGTGACGCGGGTGCCGAATTGTTGGCTATGGGTCGACGGAGTGAATAAACCGCGGTTATGGTTTCATTCTCCCGTTGATTTTTGGCACAGCGTCTCTCCGCTGCCGGATAGCTTCTGGACGAAAGAGTTCGACATTCAGGTGTTTCAAGAGGCTGACGATATCGGACACGTGCTGCCTGCGCCGCGGCAGAATGTGGGCTATATCGGCAGCGCCATACAACGTGCAGCTGAACTCGGCATGACGCCTGAGCACATCAATCCCCAAAGCGTGTTGAACTACCTTCACTATTACCGCGCCTACAAAACCGATTACGAGCTGACTTGCATGCGCGAAGCGCAGAAAACCGCCGTCTCGGGTCACCGCGCCGCGCTGGAAGCATTTCAATCCGGGATGAGCGAGTTTGATATTAACCTTGCGTACCTCACGGCGACCGGCCACCGCGATAGCGACGTGCCTTATGACAACATTGTGGCGTTGAACGAGCATACCGCAGTGTTGCACTACACCCAGTTGAAGCATCATGTGCCTGGGGAAGTTCGCAGTTTCCTGATTGACGCCGGCGCGCAATACAACGGATATGCCGCGGATATCACTCGTAGCTATGCCGCTCAGCGTGACAGCGATTTTGCGGCGTTGGTCAAAGACCTTAACCAGGAACAGCGAGCGCTGATTGAGACGATGAAATCGGGCGTGCGCTATACCGAATACCATGAACAGATGCATCGCCGGCTTGCCGGACTGCTGAAGCGCCACAAGCTGGTGGGCGGCCTTAGCGAGGAAGCAATGGTTGAACAGGGGCTGACTCGGCCGTTTTTGCCCCACGGACTCGGGCATCTTCTGGGGCTGCAGGTCCATGACGTCGGCGGGTTTATGCAAGACGATGCGGGCACCACGCTGGCCGCGCCCGAGTGCTATCCTTATTTGCGTTGCACACGAATGCTTGAGCCACGAATGGTGGTGACGATCGAGCCCGGACTCTACTTCATCGACTCCCTGCTGGAACCTTGGCGCGCCAGCGCTCTTCGTCAGCATTTCAACTGGCAGAAGATTGATGCGCTGCGACCTGCGGGCGGTATCCGCATCGAAGATAACGTCGTCATCCATGACAAGCGCATTGAAAACTTAACTCGCGCGCTGAATCTGGACTGATGTCTTCTTATCCGGTACCCGCTGAGCAGGTCAGCGTCAGCGAAGAAATAAAAAAAAGTCGTTTTATCAGCGTGATAAGTCCTGCCTGCGGCGTAGAGGCGGCTAAAGCCTTTATTCTTGCCCAGCGGGAGCAGCATCCTGCGGCTGTTCATCACTGCTGGGCCTATGTGGCGGGCGCGCCCGCTGATTCCCAGCAATTGGGGTTCTCCGATGATGGTGAACCGGCGGGCACGGCGGGCAAACCGATACTGGCACAGCTCATGGGCAGCGGTATCGGCGAGGTGGCGGCTGTCGTCGTCCGATATTACGGTGGCGTCAAGCTTGGCACTGGCGGGTTGGTACGAGCCTACGGCGGCGGTATACAGCAGGCGTTGAAGCAAGTCACGCTTACACGGCGGGTATTGCTACGAGAGTATCGACTTCAGTGTGATTATCCCTTATTGGCGCCTGTCGAAGTCATCGTACGTCAGTTGGAAGGGCAGATTGTCTCGACGGAATATGGCGCTGACGTCAGGCTCCAACTGGCGTTGCCTTTACACGCCACCGATGAGGCCGATCGCCGATTACGAGATATTAGTCGCGGTGCGTTGCAATTACTGCCAATTTCACAATAATCCCAGCGCGAACTCACTGAACTTTTTGTTAAGGAAGGCCCCGTAATGCACTTGCGCGCCATAACCCGCATCGTTGGCCTGCTGGTCATCCTCTTTTCTGGCACTATGTTTATACCTGGCCTGGTGGCGCTCATCTATCGCGACGGCGCGGGTAAAGCCTTTACTCAGACATTCATCGCCGCGTTGATTATCGGGCTGGTGCTCTGGTTCCCCAACCGCAAGCACCGGCACGAGCTTAAAGCGCGGGAGGGCTTTTTGATCGTGGTGCTATTCTGGACGGTGCTGGGAAGCGTCGGGGCGCTGCCTTTTCTGTTTACCGACCGGCCAAACTTAACAATAACGGATGCGTTCTTCGAATCCTTTTCCGGACTGACGACGACCGGGGCGACGACACTGGTTGGTTTGGATTCGATGCCTAAAGCCATCCTGTTCTACCGTCAGATGTTGCAGTGGATGGGCGGGATGGGGATTATCGTGCTGGCGGTGGCCATCCTGCCGATTTTAGGTGTCGGGGGCATGCAGCTCTATCGCGCAGAAATGCCCGGCCCGCTGAAAGACAACAAAATGCGGCCTCGTATTGCGGAAACGGCGAAAACGCTGTGGCTGATTTACCTGTTGCTGACGGTGTTGTGCGCGTTGTCACTGTGGTTGGCGGGAATGCCGGTCTTTGATGCCATAGGCCACAGTTTTTCGACGATTGCGATAGGGGGCTTTTCTACGCATGATGCGAGCATCGGCTACTTCAACAGCTCTACTATCAATACCATTATTGCGATTTTCCTACTCATTTCAGGCTGTAACTTCGGCCTTCATTTCGCCGTATTAAGTGGACGCAGCCTGAAAGTGTATTGGCGCGATCCCGAATTCCGCATGTTCATTTTTGTCCAGATGTCTTTGGTGGTCGTTTGTACAGTCGTACTGTGGTTCCATAATGTGTACAGCTCGGGGATCGATACGCTGAATCAGGCGTTTTTCCAGGTGGTTTCGATGGCGACGACCGCCGGGTTTACAACGGACAGCATATCGCATTGGCCGTTGTTCCTGCCGGTGTTGCTTCTGTGTGCAGCCTTTATTGGTGGTTGTGCAGGTTCAACGGGCGGTGGACTTAAAGTTATCCGTATCTTGCTGCTGTTCTTACAGGGTTCGCGTGAACTTAAGCGACTGGTTCACCCCAATGCGGTCTATACCATTAAGCTGGGGCAGCGCGCGTTGCCGGAAAGAATACTGGAAGCCGTATGGGGGTTCTTTTCTGCCTATGCGCTGGTATTCATCGTCAGTATGTTGGCCGTTATCGCGACCGGCGTTGACGATTTTTCGGCGTTTGCCGCCGTTGCAGCTACGCTAAACAATCTTGGTCCCGGTCTAGGCGTGGTGGCGGACAACTTCACCTCAATGAACGATGCTGCAAAATGGATACTCATATTGACGATGCTGTTTGGCCGTCTCGAAGTATTCACGCTGTTGGTGCTGTTTACGCCGACCTTCTGGCGGGAATAACAAAAAGAGGTTTCCTTAGAATGAAAGCATTGATCCTGTTTTCCAGTACAGATGGCCAAACAGAGGCGATAGCTAATGTCATTGCCGATGAACTGAAAGAAACGCAAGTATGCGATGTCGTCAATATTGACGATGCCGATAAGGTCGAACTTACCCAGTACACGAAAATTCTCTTGGGGGCATCCGTACGCTACGGACATTTTGCACCTGCGCTGGACCAGTTTATTCAGCGCAACCTGGCTTTACTGCAAAATAAGCCGAGCGCTTTCTTTTCGGTGAATCTCACAGCGCGCAAACCTGAAAAAAGCACGGTACAAACCAATGCTTATACGCGCAAATTTTTAATGCGTTGTCCCTGGAAACCCGATTTGGGCGCGGTATTCGCCGGGGCGCTGCGTTATCCTCGCTATCGATGGTTTGACCGCATCATGATTCAGTTGATCATGCGAATGACGGGTGGGGAGACGGATACCTCGCGTGAGATTGAATATACTGACTGGCATCAGGTCCGAGACTTTGCCCAGCAATTCGGTCAATTAACGCTGAAAAAAAAGGCGCAATGAAGATTATTACAGCGTATTGACCGAAAAAAACTCGTTTGAATATCTTTTTTCATTTAGCGCTTGTCAGCCTGAAATAACTCCCTATAATGCGCTCCCACTGACACGGCGCAGCGGACAACGCAACGCGGTGGCAGTCGAAGAAAGACGAAGAAAGTCGTTGACTTCAAACGCGGAATCCGTAGTATATGCGGCCCGCGGCCACTGAAAGTGGCGCTGCTCTTTAACAATTTAATCAGACAATCTGTGTGGGCACTCACAAGACACTATCGCAATCAGATACGAAAAAGTCTTGAAGAGTGAACAACAGTTAATTCATTACGAATGAACAGTAAATTCTTTGAGCATCGCTATTAACTTAGCAAATCAAGCTTTTAATTGAAGAGTTTGATCATGGCTCAGATTGAACGCTGGCGGCAGGCCTAACACATGCAAGTCGAGCGGCAGCGGAAGGAAGCTTGCTTCCTTGCCGGCGAGCGGCGGACGGGTGAGTAATGTCTGGGGATCTGCCCGATGGAGGGGGATAACTACTGGAAACGGTAGCTAATACCGC
>NZ_FNQS01000033.1:0-1240 GCF_900107885.1 Lonsdalea quercina
ACCTGGACGCCCGCCAATCCGGAGGGCTCTGAGCCACTATCGCAGACAGAAACGCCGGTCGCCCCTATCGATCAACCGACCATCCTGGTACACCCGATCCCGGACGGCACAGAGGAGACCACAACGCCGCCGTTCCCGATGCCGGATGAGCGGGACTTCAATGACTGGATACTGGTATTCCCAGCGGACTCAGGCATAAAGCCGATTTATGTTTACCTGAAATCGACAGCAAGAGATGAGCCGGGCATCGTGACTGGACAAGGAGAAGTACTGACCGGCGAAGGGAAATGGCTGGACGCCGCCAGTTCAGGGCTGGGCGCACCAATACCGGCCCAAGTTGCCGATAAACTACGTGGAAGAGAATTTAAAACATTTGACGCATTCAGAGAAGCATTTTGGTTAGCAGTTTCAGAATGTCCTGAATTATTAGAACAATTCAAAAGATCTAATCAGGTTTTGATACAGGCAGGAAACGCACCTTACCCCATTCCGTTAGAGCAAGTCGGGGGAAGAAAAACATTCGAGCTCCATCATGTTAAGAACATACAACATGACGGCCCAGTGTATGACGTCGATAACCTGAGAGTTAATACACCTAGAAATCATATCAATATACATAAATGAGAGTAGAAACAAATGAAACTCAAAGAAAATATTAACGATTATACAGAGAATGAATTCATCGATTTTTTGAAAGAGTTTTTTGAAAACCCTAAAAATCTGAAAGGTAAAGAATTAAAAAATCACATAGAGAAATTAGTTTCTCACTTCGACAAAATTGTCGAGCACCCAGAAGGTAACGGTCTAATTTTCAACCCACCCGATGATCGAGATGACTCACCTGAAGGCGTGATCAACGAGATAAAGAGGTGGCGAAAGTCGCAAGGCCTTCCGTTATTTAAAGACTCAAAATGATCATGTAGGGCTGACAAATCACTGTCGGCCCCCATACACCCTAAGACTTTATATGTTGGTAGTCACCCCAGACAAGATATCACAGCGCCAAAAAGTGTAAACTCACTGGCTCGGAGCCCTGGTATAAAACGCTTTATTACCTGATGTCCTCAAAGGAAATAGCAGTCACGCCGACGCCATTGGCTAAATCAGCCATCACGCCAGTTGCCGCCGCAGCAGTCCCCGTCGCTGCGATGTCTGCCGGAAATACGGTGGCAACCCGAGCCGCCGTCACCACGATGACACAGGTTTGGGGGCAAGTGACATTGACTGAAGGCACACTGGC
>NZ_FNQS01000032.1:0-1252 GCF_900107885.1 Lonsdalea quercina
ATTTCATTCAACGGATAAGAGATATAGGTCGCGGCTTCATTATCCAGGGCATAGGGCGAATTCATCACAAACAGAGCATCCGGGGCTTCGATTGCAGCAGCAGCCAGGGCAATCATGGTTCCCTGACTGTGCGACAGCACCGTCACCGTATCTTCAGGATGTTTATCACGAATTGTTTTGATTAATTTCGCCAGGCGGCCTGCCGCATGCGCATAATAATGCCGCGGCGGCGCGGCAGTCAGGAGCCTGTCACGCTCTCCATTCAGTAACTGCGTACTGAAGGGGACTGGAACACCAAGCACAGAAGGCCAGTTATCAAATCCTTTATCACTCCACAGGCTGACCAGCTGATTGCAGCCATTCTGGAATGGGCCTCCGCCCCAGTAAAATGGGCCTTTGCTTTTTCGCTGCTCAGGTGTCAGGTCGTAATAATTATCACCCTGTTTGTTTTTAAGCGGAATGGCATATTTAAATTTACCATTTTTAAAATCCTGCTCCGTGGCACGATAGCCCCAGTAAAAACGGATAACGGGGGAGCGGCCTTCTGCGGTTACTTTCCTCGGAGGAACTATCCACTTTTTAGGTGTTTCATTACTCCAATCTGCTTCTGCATATTTATTTGATTCTAACCTGTGATTGCCTTTCAACCCCAGACGCTCATTCAATCCGTCACATAATGCTTTCTCTGCATTTTTGTACCACTCCCCCTCTGAATTTACGCCGTGTACAAAAATAACCATTCCTGGTAACTGCAACGGCGGTTGCACCTCTGCATTTATCTTAATATTTTTATGTGAAGTCATTGAGTAAGCAAACGGAGCACCATTATCTGTTGTAAGCACCGCGACCTTACGGGTGGGCGAGGTGATATTGTCTTTATCATTCACGATTATTTCCCCTGAGACTGCACAGGTTCCAGTATCCTGTCACACTGCATTCGGGTTTGCTTTACTTTAGATATATCATCCATCGGTAGTTCTTTTTGATATTTAGGCCCCGTCACCCCCGGATAACCATTTAATCGAGTGGATTCTTCATCTGGATCAAATGTCCATTTTAATACATAAGCAGTATCCTCAGACCTTTCTCCAAATGAATATTCGATCATATAAAATCCTTCATTCGTTACTAACATATCGTAGTCTTTTGTATCGCCATTCGGGTCCTGCGTATTTGACCCGTAAGGCGCCGAGCGTATTGTTTTACTACCATCTGTCGTCACAGCAATAACATTCAGACATCCTTTATCAGA
>NZ_FNQS01000002.1:0-284797 GCF_900107885.1 Lonsdalea quercina
GGCTTTCTCTGTAAATATGGCGGTGAGGGAGGGATTCGAACCCTCGATACGTTTTCACGTATACACACTTTCCAGGCGTGCTCCTTCAGCCTCTCGGACACCTCACCGGGGGTTGTCCTCTCAGACAACGGGCGCTACTGTAGGGAAATTCCCCCGCAGCGTCAACACACTTATGCCTCGTTATGGTGCGATTAGCTAAAGTTAACGCAATTTGCTGTTTTACTCGCCAGATGTACGTATTCAGGCGTCTGACGGGCGCTACAGCGTGTTTTGCATTTGTACGAATCACGTGACAATTACCCCGTGAGCTGTGTGGGGAAGGGAAGGATGGTATGCTGGCACGGTAAAATAAGCGCCAGGAGAAGCCATGTACCCCGTCGATTTACATATGCACACCGTAGCCAGCACTCACGCCTATAGCACACTGCATGATTACATTGCCGAAGCCCGGCGTAAGCATATTCAACTGTTCGCCATTACGGATCACGGTCCAGATATGGCGGATGCCCCGCATCATTGGCATTTTATCAACATGCGCGTCTGGCCCCGGATGGTGGACGGGATCGGTATCCTGCGAGGTATCGAGGCCAATATCAAAAATCTTAACGGCGATATCGACTGCACGGGACCGATGCTGGAAAGTCTGGATCTGATCATCGCAGGTTTCCACGAACCGGTGTTTCCCCCGCAGGATAAAGAGGCGCACACCACCGCGATGATCGCGGCGATGGCGCAGGGAAACGTCCATATCATCAGCCATCCCGGCAATCCGCGTTACCCGATCGATATCCCGGCGGTTGCCGCTGCGGCAGCCAAGTATGAAGTCGCATTGGAGCTGAACAACTCCTCCTTTATTCATTCCCGCAAAGGAAGCGAGGCCAACTGTCGAGTCATCGCTGAAGCGGTGCGCGATGCGGGCGGATATCTGGCGCTAGGGTCGGATAGCCACGTGGCGTTCGCGTTGGGCGAATTTCCCTACTGCGAACGCATTTTGCGGGAGATTGATTTCCCGGCGGAACGCGTGTTGAATGTCAGCCCTCGTCGGGTACTGGATTTTCTGGAACGCCGCGGTAAGCCGGCTATCCCTGAATTAGCCTCTTTGTGACGTTGTCACTCTTTATCTACAGGTTTAATGCATGAATGAATTCTCGATTGTGTGCCGTGTTCTCGGCTCACTGTTTTACCGTCAGCCGCAGGATCCGCTGCTGACCCCGCTCATGACGTTGGTCAAAGAGGGCAAGCTAGCCCCGCAGTGGCCGCTGGAACAGGATGCGCTGCTGACGCGAATGCAAACCAGCTTGAAGGCCGAAGGGCTTGATACCGTGAGTGCCGACTATTTGCGGCTGTTTGCCGGGGACGAGCCGGCGGTAACGCCCTGGCGTTCCGGATACGAGCCAGCGTCACCGGAAACGGCTGTGCGCGAATTTTTACAGCAACGCGGCATGCCGCTCGGCGAAGGTCCGTCAGACCACTTTGGCGGACTGCTGCTTGCCGCTTCATGGCTGGAGGATCAGGCGGAGGAAGATGAGACCGAGGCGCAGACTGCGCTATTCGATACCTACCTGCTACCGTGGAGCGACCGCTTTCTGGGCAAAGTCGAAAGTCATGCGACGACGGGGTTTTACCGTTCGCTGGCGATAGTAACGCGCGAAGCGCTGGAAGCGATGCGCGAAGAGCTGGCAGAGACAAGAGAGGGCGAGGAGTAAGCGAGCCAACGTTTCCCTCAAAAAGATAAGGCTGACCGTGAGCGAGATCGTCTCCGGCCAGCCACAAAATTACTCGGTCAGCTGGATCACCAACTGACCCGGTTTGACTTCTATACCCTTCGCCAATTTCTTGGCCATCGCTTCTTTCGTGCTGTGCTCAGCATTCAACACGTAGGCGGGTTTCTGGTCGAAATAACTTTTCAGCGATTGATTGAGATAAGGCGTCAGCGTTTTAAACATCGACTGCATTTTTTCCGGCTGCACGCTGTAATCCGTCAGCGTCATCTCTTTAAGATAAATGGCGCCCTGCGCTTTATCGAAGACCGGTTGCGCCTTGAGCGTTAGCTTCATGTCTGCCGACTGTGCGCCAATCAGTGAGCTGATATCGACTTTGGCATTGCCGCTGAGGGTCACTTTGCCCGGTTCTTCGCGACCGATCTGTGTGGTGAGATCGGTCAGAACGATATGAGCATCCACGACACCCGGCACGCCAATCTGTTTCTGATAGTCATTATGTTCCTGTAAATACTGATTGACTTCCTGTTCGCTCAGGGTGTATTGGGTCAGCTGATTACAGCCGCTGAGCATCAGTCCGCCCAGCAATGCCAGTGTCGCCCATCCTGTTTTTTTCATTGTAATAACCTCGTTAATTCCCTTAATACTATCGATATCTGATAGCGGGGCAGCGTGCGCTTTTGCGTGAACAGCGCCAATCGGAAAGTCCTGAAACGGTAACGCACATACCGGCACGTCATGTTCCGGTATGTGACGGCGATTCTGGTGCTTATTGAGCCATGCCGCTCAGCAGCGGGATCTGGGTTTGTTTGGCCATGTTGTCGCGGTAGTCCGCCACCTTCGACGGCACGCTGACGCCATTGACGATGGTCAGGGCGCGAAGCAGCGGGAACAGGTGAATATCATCCATCGACAGCTCGCCGTTACAGGCGTTGGCCTGAACAATCAGCGGTTCGAGATCTTTGAGATCGTTGCTGATGTTTTTGATCAAACCGGCGGAGTGGCTCAGCAGCTCTTCAAAATCGCCGCCCTGGGCCTGCTTTTTATTGATGAAATAGTCGCGTGCGGCAGGTGTGGCGAACTCTTCGAAGGGCGCACGGCTGAGGCGAGGCATGACGAGACGGCGATATACGTCATCGGAGACTTTGCGCAGCCAGGCGTCGATCTGTGGATTCGTCGGGCCGGTCAATAGAGGCTTGCCATCAGACGCATCGATATATTCCACGATATCGAGGCTTTCTGGCATAAAGCTTCCATCTTCTTTTTGCAGGATGGGCAGCATCTTTTTACCGACCATGGAGATGGGCGTTTTTTCGTCATCATTAAGCAGGTATTCCAGTTTCACCGGGATATCTTTCAGGCCGAAAATCATACGAGCTTTCACACAGAATGGGCAGTGGTCGTAAATATAAAGTTTCATACCAATCTTCCTTTGTTGTCGATCAATGCGATGCCGCTGCCGTATACACAGGGCGTCCCTGCGAGCACGTGATTTAAAAAGGGGGCATCTGTGACGAAAAAGTATGGGGGGGTTTTCGCTTGAGATCAATTCGGGTGGCGAGGGCGCCCGACACAAAACAGGCGGAGGGGAGATTAACGATCGCCCAGCATCGCAGGCTCAATACGCCGCAAATGGAATTGCCAGTAGAGCGCGGCCAGCGTCATCAGGCCGATGATCCCGAGCATACACCACGGCAGTTCAGGCTGGCCCAGCGCACGCCCGCTGTCGTACAACCAGCCGCCGCCGCTATAGCCGAGCGCGCCGCCCAGCGCCAACCCCATACGGCTGAAGCCCATATAGCTGCCGCGGGCGCGGGCGTTCGCCAGCGAAGCGCCCAGCGTTTCGCGCGCGGGTTCTGCGATAATAGAGCCGAAATAAAACAGGCCGATTAGAACCAGCAACAGGTTAAGGTGCGTCGCCATCCCCATCGGAAACAGACTGAGCGTCATAATGAACAGCCCGGCCATGAGACGCTGCTCCAGCCGAAAATGTTTTTCGCTCCAGCGCGCGACTGGGTAGAGCAACGTCAAAGAGAGCGCGGCTTCGATGGCGTACATCCATTTCACCGCCGCGGGCGTTCCGGCGACTTCGTTGACGACGATCGGCATCATCAGCAGTACCTGCACCGCCAGCATGAAATACCCGGTCAATGTCAGGACATAGATGACGAAACGGCTGTCGCGCAGAACCCGCAGCATGCCTTCACGCATGGGCGTTCGCGTGGTGGAAATGCGATAGGCGGGCAGCAGCCAGGCATTCGCGCCCGCAGCCAGCAGGAACATAAAGGCGCCGACCCAGCAGACGACGTTGAAATTGTATTGCATCAACCAACTGCCGAGCAGCGCGCCGGTGACTGAGCCAGCCGTGTCTTGCATCAGCAAGAGGGAGAAGAAGCGCCCGCGTTCGCTGGGACGGGTCAGCTTGATGACCAGCGCGGTGCGCGGCGGGTCGAATAACGTGCCGCCGAGTCCGGAAAGAAAACAGGAGAGCATCAGCACCAGCGGCGTAGTCGCCAGCGCCATGCAGATGAAACCGGCCGAGCGCATCAGCATGCCGGTGATAATCATCGGTTTGGCGCCGAATCGGTCGGCAATCGCGCCGCCGAAGATCCCTAAGCCTTGCTGGGTGAGCTGGCGCAGCCCTAATGCGGTGCCGACCGTCAGCGCGGCCCAGCCCATTTGGTCGACAAATCGTATGGAAATCAGGGGGAACACGACGAAAAACCCTAAAATCACCAGCATATTATCAAGCAGAATGAAATATTTACCCAGGCTGCGCGCCTGCGTCATCAAAGGCATGTTGCACCGTCACGGAAAGAAAGGATCCTACTTGTTTATTCTCTCGCCAATTGTGTTATGGCGATAGGTGACTTGGAGATAATATTTTTTTATCGTCAAACACCGCTCGATGCAGAGCTGTGATAATTGCAGATTGCAGACGTATTCAAATTGCGTGATAACCGCGCGTTGGAGCGGTTACGTTGATGCAGTCAACGCGGTTTATAGTAAGCTTAACGTCATGTTTATCCGCTTATTGCTGGCGAATAGACGTTTTTCAGTTCCATAAACATAATCGATTAACCACCCCGAACCTGAGGGAAGAGAAATGTTTGGCTATCGTTCCACATCTGCCACGGTACGTTTGACGACGGACCGGCTGGTGGTACGTCTGGCTCATGAACGTGATGCCTGGCGACTGGCAGAGTATTACGCGGAAAACCGCGAATTTCTAAAACCCTGGGAGCCGGTACGTGATGCCAGCCACTGCTATCCCTCGGGCTGGCAGGCGCGTCTGAGCGCGATCACCGATATGCACAAACAGAACAGCGCGTTCTATTTCTTGCTGCTTGACCCTGAGGAAACGGAGGTGCGCGGCGTCGCCAACTTCAGCCATATTCTGCGCGGATCTTTCCACGCCTGCTATCTGGGCTATTCGCTCGGGCAGAAATGGCAGGGGCAGGGGCTGATGTTTGAAGCGCTGAAAGCCAGCCTGCGCTACATGTTTGTTCAACAGCGCATGCACCGGGTTATGGCCAACTATATGCCGCACAACCACCGCAGCGGCGGTCTGCTGGCGCGTCTCGGATTTGAAAAAGAGGGTTATGCCAGAGATTACCTGCTGATCGACGGCGAATGGCAGGATCACGTTTTAACTTCCTTGACCAATGACCGCTGGGCGCAGCGGAAGTGATTGCCCGGCGATCAGAACTGTCGCAAAAATCCGGGCGATCAGTCACTTCTGCAGCTTAACGGTGCGGAGCGGGGGCACCAACCGGTAGCTTTTGCTCGCACAATGCGTAGACTAGGCGCACCCAATAGATGCGTACGGCCAGACGGCTGTTTGCGTCATTATCTTCCCCGGTATTCAGAACACTCGCATGAATTTACTTAAATCACTGGCTGCGGTCAGTTCAATGACAATGCTTTCGCGCCTGCTGGGCTTTGTGCGTGACGCCATCGTCGCCCGCGTATTCGGTGCAGGTATGGCGACCGATGCTTTTTTTGTCGCTTTCAAACTTCCGAATCTGCTGCGTCGTATTTTCGCCGAGGGCGCGTTCTCCCAGGCTTTCGTTCCCATTTTGGCCGAATATAAGAGCCAGCAGGGAGAAGAGGCCACCCGCACGTTTCTGGCTTACATCGCCGGGATGCTGACGCTGGTGCTGACGTTGGTGACGATCGCCGGCATGCTGGCCGCGCCCTGGGTGATCATGGTGACGGCGCCTGGCTTTGCCGAAACCCCGGCGCGTTTTGAACTGACCTCTTCGCTGCTGCGCATCACATTCCCCTACATCTTATTGATTTCGTTGACCTCGATGGTCGGGTCCGTGCTCAATACCTGGAACCGTTTTTCGGTGCCCGCGTTCGCGCCGACGCTGCTCAATGTCAGCATGATCTTTTTTGCCTTGTTCGCCACGCCCTATTTTCACCCGCCGGTGCTGGCGCTGGCCTGGGCCGTGGTGGTCGGCGGCGTCTTGCAACTGGGATATCAACTGCCGCATCTCAAAAAAATCGGTATGTTGGTCTTGCCGCGTATCAAATGGCGTGATCCGAGCGTAGCGCGCGTGATGAAGCTGATGGCGCCGGCAATTCTCGGCGTGTCGGTGAGCCAGATCTCGTTGATCATCAACACGATTTTCGCTTCTTTTCTGAGTCAGGGCGCGGTGTCATGGATGTATTACGCAGACCGTCTGATGGAGTTCCCCTCCGGCGTTCTGGGCGTAGCCTTGGGCACTATCCTGTTGCCTTCGCTGTCAAAAAGCGCCGCCAGCGGTGATCATAAAGAGTACTCCCACCTGATGGACTGGGGGCTGCGACTTTGCTTCTTGTTAGCGTTGCCGAGCGCGGTCGCGCTGGGCATCTTGGCAAAGCCGCTGACGGTATCCCTGTTCCAATACGGTAAGTTCAGCGCTTTCGATGCGGCGATGACACAGCGGGCGCTGGTGGCGTATTCCATCGGGCTAATGGGGCTGATTCTGGTGAAAGTGCTGGTACCCGGATTTTATGCGCGACAGGACATCAAGACGCCGGTGAAGATCGCTTTGGTGACGCTGGCGCTAACTCAGTTGATGAACCTGGCGTTTATCGGTCCGCTTCAGCATGCAGGATTAGCGCTGTCGATAGGGCTGGCCTCTTGTCTCAACGCCGCGCTGCTGTTCTGGCAACTGCGTAAGCAGCAAATTTTCCAGCCGTCGCCGGGGTGGGCACGTTTTCTGGTGCGGCTATTGCTGGCGGTCGTCGTGATGTCGGCGGCGCTGTTGGCGCTAGACCAGATCATGCCGCCATGGGATCAGGGCAATATGACGGCTCGAATCTTACGCTTGATGGCGATGGTGGTGGCCGGCGCCGGCGCTTACTTCGTCTCGCTGGGGCTGATGGGATTCCGTCCGAAAGATTTCTCGCGCCGCAGTATCTAATAACCCACATCAACAACCCACATCAACAATACGAACGGCGAGTTCGCTCGCCCTAGTTGCGGTGGTCGTTGCGATGAATGGCCGTCTGACTCACGCCTCTGCTCTTAATACACCTTCTCTGAGAAAAGCGTTATCAGCTGCATTGCCGGGAACAAGGCAAGCCCGGTTGATAGCAAATGATACGCATGTGAAAACGTCGTCTGGGATGATGGATCAGGGATGCTAAGAGGGGAGAAACACGCCGCCTTCAGAAAGACGGCGTGAGGAGGTAAACGCGTTACATCTTCTCGACGGTCTGGATACCTAGCGTGTCCAAACCTTGCTTCAGCGTCTTCGACGTCAGCATGGCGAGTTTAAGACGGCTCTGACGTTCCGCTTCGTTCTCGGCATTCAGGATCGGGCAGTGCTCGTAGAAGCCGGAGAACAGGCCGGCCAAATCGTAGAGATAAGCACACATGACATGCGGCGTACCGTCGCGAGCCACGGTTGTAATCACTTCTTCGAACTGCAACAGACGCGTCGCTAGCGCCTGTTCGCGCTCGTTGGTCAGTACGATGGGGTGGGTCAGGCTGGCTTCATCAACGCCGGCGCGCTTAAAGATAGAGGCGACGCGGGTGTAGGCATACTGCATATAAGGCGCGGTATTGCCTTCAAACGCCAACATGTTGTCCCAGTCGAATACGTAGTCAGTGGTGCGGCTTTTGGAAAGATCTGCGTATTTCACCGCGCCGATGGACACGACGTTCGCCAGCTCGGCCACTTCGTCCTGCGGCATTTCAGGGTTTTTGTCCGCGATCAGTTTTACCGCACGTTCGTAGGCTTCATCGAGCAAATCAGCCAGCTTGATGGTTCCTCCGGAGCGGGTCTTGAACGGCTTGCCGTCTTTGCCCAGCATCATCCCGAACATGTGATGCTCCAGGCTCACGCTATCGGGGATGTAGCCAGCTTTGCGGACGATGGTCCAGGCCTGCGTCAGGTGCTGATGCTGACGAGAGTCGATGTAGTAGAGGACGCGGTCGGCGCCCAGCGTCTCGTAGCGATACTTGGCGCAGGCGATGTCCGTGGTGGTGTACAGGTAACCGCCGTCTTTCTTCTGGACGATCACGCCCATCGGTTCGCCTTCCTTATTTTTAAACTCTTCAAGGAAAACGACCGTGGCGCCTTCGCTCTCAACTGCAAGGCCCTTGGCTTTCAGATCGGCGACAATGCCCGGCAGCATGTCGTTGTACAGGCTTTCGCCCATGACGTCGTCTTTCGTCAGCGTGACGTTAAGTCGATCGTAGTTATGCTGGTTTTGGCTCATGGTAATGTCCACCAGCTTGCGCCACATGGCACGGCAATATTCGTCGCCGCCCTGCAGTTTCACTACGTAACCGCGAGCGCGTTCGGCGAATGCGGCGTCGGCGTCATAATGCTGTTTCGCCTCGCGGTAGAATGCTTCCAGGTCGGACAGCTCCAGCTCACCGGCGTTTTCGTTCTGAACTTTTTCCAGATAGGCGATCAGCATGCCGAACTGCGTGCCCCAGTCGCCGACGTGGTTGGCGCGGATGACGTTGTGACCGAGGAATTCCAGCGTTCTTACCGCCGCGTCGCCGATGATGGTGGAACGCAGGTGGCCGACGTGCATCTCTTTAGCCACGTTGGGGGCGGAGTAGTCGACGACAATCGTTTGGGGTTCTACCGGCGCCACGCCCAGTTTCGGGCTGGTCAGCACGCGCTCTAACTGCGCGGACAGCCACTGAGGATCGAGGAAGATATTGATGAAGCCGGGACCGGCGATTTCAGTTTTGGCGGCAATTCCTTCCAACTGCAACAGCTGGACGACTTTCTCCGCCAATTGACGCGGAGGCATGCCTAATTTTTTAGCCACGGCCATCACGCCGTTAGCCTGATAATCACCAAATTGCGCTTTTGCCGATTGGCGAACCTGCGCTTCGCTGTCAGCGGGTGCGCCCGCCGCAACCAATGCCTGACGGACTTTTTCGGAAAGAAGAGCCTGAATATTCACCGGGTTACCTTACATTACAAATTAAGCCCTGCTTATACCATATTTGATAGATTGAGTCAGCAGAGCGGCGGTGTCACAGGCTCATCGGGGTGCTCATGATGTTGACGCATCACGGTTAAAAAAGCACAGAGGAAATAGGGAAGAAAACAGCCATACAGATAAATCTAAAAAATAAATAACCAGAGAGTCATTAACGTTTTTTATTTCGTCTATCAGTCACCAAACGCGTGTTTTTCATGTTTTTGAGATGACGAAAGATAGCGTAACCGGCTAATGCAATTAATAAAACCGATACAATAAGTAGAAACATGGCGAACGACCTTTTTATATCTTTTGGAATAATGAAATTATCCCTTTTATTGTTTATTAACAATGGGGGAAAGTGTATTTAAGATTACTCCCATGATATATAGGAATATGCGTAAAAACAGTGAATTAAGGTCGTTATTTACGTCAGGGTATTGTTGGAGGCAAGCAAAAAAAAACATCATGGCCAGGAATGATTTTCGTTAATAAATTAATCAGCGTGATGATCTTAAACGATAAAAAAACATACAGAAAACTGACAATCGACTGACAATTCCGTTTAAAGCTGGATGCTGATGCTAACTCTCTGTAAATTAATAAAGCAATTAAGTTAACGGAGGTATTTGAAAATAAAATGGCTGCTAATACATCGCAACCGCTACCCGCGTCATTAATGGAAGATCTGTCTCGATTCGAATCAGAGATGTTCAAACTGGCTGAGCAGCTTTCGTTAGATATTGCGCAGTTTGAAGCCGATCACATTTCACTGCGTTGCCATCAAAACGCAACGGCGGCGCGCTGGCGCGAGGCGCTGCTGGACAAAGGCGCGACGCTGTTATCTGAAAATATCATCAACGATCGGCCTATTTGCCTGTTTTTGCTTCCTCAACCGATGACGGTCGGCCCTTGGCAAATTGCGTGCATCGAGCTGCCGTGGCCGGGGAACAAGCGCTATCCTCATGAAGGCTGGGAGCATGTGGAAGTGGTCCTTCCGGGGGATCCGGCCACGCTTCATCAGCGGGCGTTGGCGTGTCTGCCGGATGCGGCGCTACTCACTCCGGGCATTCGTCTTAAATTCAGTCAGCCGCAGGGAGAGCAAGAACGATTGCCTAATCCCACGCTGGCCGTGACCAACGGTACGGTCACCCTTAAGTTTCACCCCTTTAGCTTGCAGAACATCGTCGAGAGCGAAAGGGATTCGCTCCCGCTACGCGGCGATCGCGCCGGGCGCTGAAGTCGATATTGTGCGCCACTTCATATCCTGTAATGTTGCTCTCCTCAAGAACAGTAACGCGGTGCCATAGTATATTGAGACATTGATTCAGGAGCACTGTTGCTCCTGGCCGCGATTTTAGGGAGGGACCTATGCCTAAGCTGGAAGTATGCTGCTACAGCATTGATTGCGCATTGACGGCAGAACGTGCCGGGGCTGACCGTGTGGAACTGTGCGCGGGCCTGCGGGAGGGCGGACTGACGCCGGGATACGGCATGCTACGCCAGGCGCGGGAGCACCTCACGCTCCCGGTGCATCCGATGGTACGGCCTCGTGGCGGCGACTTTTGCTACAGCGCGACGGAGTTCTCAGCGATTTTGTATGATATCGATCAGATACGCGACCTGGGATTTCCGGGCGTGGTCGTCGGTATATTGGATGACGAAGGGCATATCGATTTAGCGCGCATGAAGCGGGTGATGACGCATTGCGAGGGTTTAGCCGTGACGTTTCACCGCGCGTTCGATATGTGCTTCAACCCGCGACAGGCACTGATGCAGCTTGCCGATTTGGGCGTTTCCCGCGTGTTGACTTCCGGCCAGCAGCAGAGTGCCGAAAGCGGTTTGCCGTTATTGCGGGAACTTAACGCACTAGACCGTGGTCCTATCATTATGGCGGGTTCTGGCGTACGTCTGACCAATCTGCATAAGTTTCGCGCTAGCGGAATTAAAGAATTGCACAGCTCCGCGGGCCAGTGGCTGCCGTCGCCCATGCGTTATCGCAAAGCGGGCGTGACCATGAGTGCTGACGTCGACGGCGACGAATTCCAACATTACTGTGTTGATGGCGATGTGGTGGCGGCCATGAAGAGCGCCTTGACCTCCGATCAGCACACCGCTTCAGTGACGTGATGTGACGCGGTGTGCCTACCTTTGCCGCGCAGCATACTTCAGCAGGTTTGCTTGCGAGTACCAAGCCCCGGTGTGTTACCGGGGCTTTTTTTCGCCTATCGTCAGGCCATCTGACTCGCTTATCGGTGATATCGCCATCAGGCGATAGTGAAAAGTGAGGAGAAATCCTTTTTTCCCACAGGTCGGAACACTTGAAAGCAAACCCCTATTTCAATCGGCACGGCCCCTCAGACACAAGTGTTCCCGGAAAAATAGCGTAGAGAAGGCATCGGGTTCGATCAAAAGAGTAGAGGGCTTGAGAGGACGTGATGGCGATCGTCTTGTGGGCGGTTTGATGGCCAGGCGAGCATAATGGTGATTTGCCCCGGCGCGTAACCGGGGGTATGTGCGACAACGTATCAGGGTTTTTTGGCGACGACGACTGCGCGGAGTGGAGCCGGGTAGCCTTCTACCGTCTTGGTGCTATCCGCCGGGTCGAGGAAGTCCGCCAACGACTCGCTCACCATCCAGTCAGTGCGTCGTTGTTCCTGCGTGGTGGTGACGCAAAGATCGACAACCCGGACGTCCGTAAAGCCGCATTTTTCAAGCCACTGGGTGAGCGCCGCGGGTGAGGGAAGGAAATAGACGTTACGCATCTGGCCGTAGCGTTCACCTGGCACCAGCACGCTGTTTTCATCTCCTTCAATCACCAGCGTTTCCAATACCAGTTCACCGCCGCTGACCAGCTGATCTTTTAACTGCCACAGATGATCCAACGGAGATCGTCGGTGATAGAGTACGCCCATCGAAAAGACGGTGTCGAACGCGGCCAATGCCGGCAGCTGTTCAATGCCTAAAGGCAATACGTGGGCGCGACGGTCGTCGCCAAGCAGTCGGCGAACGGCTTCAAACTGACATAAGAACAGCTGCATAGGGTCGATGCCGACGGCCAGGCGAGCGCCCGCGCCGACCATGCGCCACAGGTGATAACCACTGCCGCAGCCGACATCGAGAATATGCCGGTCCTGTAGGGACGAAATATGCGGTAGCACGCGATCCCACTTCCAGTCTGACCGCCACTCGGTATCGATAGAAACGCCGTAGAGCGAGAAGGGTCCTTTGCGCCACGGCATCAAATTACGCAGCAGCTGTTCGATGCCTGCGCGCTGGCCGTCATGGATGTCGGGCGTCATCGTGGCCGTGACGCCGTTTTGCAAGTCGAGCGTCGTCGGCGTCAGTTCAGGCAGATGTTCCAGCGTGTTGAACCACTGTTTAAAACGGCCATGCAGCGACTCCTGCTGCCACTGGGTAATTTGCGCCGGCAATGTGTTCAGCCAGTGACTGAGCGGCCCGATGGCAATCTGCTGATAAAAGCGTCCGAAGTCGATCATTGCGCGCTCTCCGCTTTGATTGCCAGCAGGGAGCCGAAGTTGAAGCACTGGAACCAGACGTCGCTGTGTTCGAAACCGGCCTGCGCCAGACGCGCTTTATGCGTGTTCACACTGTCCGTCAGCATGACATTTTCCAGCATGCTGCGTTTTTGGCTGACCTCCAGTTCGCTGTAGCCGTTCGCGCGTTTGAAATCATGATGCATGTTGAAGAGCAGGTCGCCGATGGTGTCATCGTCAAAGCTAAATTTTTCCGATAAGACCAACGCGCCGCCGGGGCGCAGCCCTTCATAAATCCGCGTCAGCAGGGTTTGTCGCTGTTCCGGCGCCACAAACTGCAGGGTGAAGTTCAGCACGACCAGCGAAGCATTTTCGATCGGCGTCGCCAGCACGTCGGCTTCGCGTACGTCGACAGGTGTGTCGGCGCGGAAGGCGTCAATATGTCGGCGACAGCGTTCAACCATCGCAGGAGAGTTGTCGACGGCGATAATCTGGCAGCCAGGCACCTGAATATGGCGACGCATGGACAGTGTGGCCGCGCCCAATGAGCAGCCCAGATCGTAAATCTGAGAGTTCGGCTGAACAAAGCGCTCGGCCAGCATTCCGATCATCGAAATAATATTGGAGTAGCCGGGCACCGAGCGCTGGATCATGTCGGGAAAGACCTCGGCCACGCGTTCGTCAAACGTCCAGTCTCCCAGATTGGCGATGGGAGCGGAAAAAAGCATATCGCGGTTGGTCATAGCGGAAAAATACATGTGAGCAAGAAATTGGGGCGCATTCTATCAGAAACGTGGAGCAAAGAGAGAGTGTCAAGGCAATACGGTAAGCGCGGGGTGTCCCGTCTTACCGTGGAATAGGGGTTAGCGCAGGGTCAGGATCAGTTCCCAGGGCAGATAATACAGATTTGCCAAAACCATCAATGCCAGAGAAAGGTAGGTCGACATCATGCCATAGCGGCGCCAGCGGAATTCTCGCTGCCGTAAGCCATAGTAATGAAACAGACGACCGACAATCAGCAGAATGCCGCAGAAATGGATCATGCCGATTAATGCGCCGTTCATTTCCATCAACACCAGCATGATAGCGCCGATAGGAATATATTCGACCGCGTTACCGTGAACCCGAATCGCGGTTTGCAGCTCGTAAAAACCGCCGTCGCCGTAGGCGACACGGTACTGCATCCTGAGTTTCACGACGTCAAAGGAAAGCTTGATTAACAACAATGCACCGAGCACCACATATAGCGTGCTTACCATTTTCTACTCCATTGCCTGTCCAAAGCGGCTGGCAGAATAATAGCCTCTCTTTTGCCCAGCTGTCGCCTGCAACGGCACGGTTTTTTATCTAAAATTTTCTGCCAATACGAATTGAGTATAAGAAAAAGAACTAACAAATGCCTTGTCAGAGTCGGTTAAAACAGCGTTGACTGCTCTGGCCAATGCGGCCGCGGCGGCATATCCGAAATTACGGCGCTTAGTTTGGGCCAAAGCCGACGTGCCAGCTCCGGCGCGAAACCGATATCCGGCGTGTGAATAAATAGGTAGGGCGAATGCTCGTTCTGCCAGTGAGCCAGTTTCGCGAGCCAAGGCGCGAACCAGCGCTGGTTATCCTCCTGACTGTCGTTGCCGATGAATCGAACCAGCGGCTGTGAGGCGGTCACTACGGCGTGGACGGGAACGCGTGGTTTTTTACGCTGAGCTTCTCGCATCGCTTCACTGTCGGCTATTGCGCTATGAACCGGCCTGCTGTCCATAATGACGCGGTTGACGCCACGCTGATGCAGCCCCTGATTGAGCCGGCGCTCATCCTCGCCTTTGGCGAAAAACTGCGGGTGACGAACCTCGACGCCGTAGGTATAGCCCGACGGCAGCGCATCCAGAAACTGCCACAGGTCCGGCAGTTGTCCGGGACCGAACGCAGCAGGCAACTGCAGCCACAATTGTCCCATTCGAGTCGCGAGCGGCGCCATACAGCGAAAGAACTGAGTCACTTCCGGCTGGCAATCCCGCAGCGCCGCCTGATGGCTGATGGTCGACGGGAATTTGAAGCAGAAACGGAAATCATCGTGCGTCATATCCCGCCAGCGTAAAACCACGTCTGCGGACGGCAGCGCGTAAAACGTGGTATTGCCCTCCACGCAGTTAAAATGTCTGGCGTAGTCCGCCAGATCGCTTAAACCCAATTTTCCCCAGGCCGCGTGCTGCCACTGCGGCAATCCGATATACATAGTTTGCGTTATGCCTTCTATTCCGTGTCCCTGGTTAACGCTTGCGCGATCTCGGCGCTGTTCCGTACCCGCGCGATACGCGGGAAAATATGCGTCATACTGCTCTGATGCTGTTCCGCGCTGCCGGCACTGCAGAGATCTTCGGCTATCACCAGGTTATAGCCGTGCTCCCAGGCGTTGCGCGCGGTGGATTCTACGCCGATGTTCGTGGAGATGCCGCCCAAAATGAGGGTGTCGATGCCGCGGCGACGGAGTTGCAAATCGAGATCCGTACCATAAAACGCGCCCCACTGGTGTTTGATGATGCGGATATCGCTGTCGCTGAGGTTTAGCCCAGACGCAAACGTCAGCCAATTCTCCGGCAGGGCTGCGGCTGCATTGGGTTGGTCGACCGTTTGCCGCGGAGCGTCGCCAAAGTCTGCGGACCAGCCGACGCGCACCAGGATGACCGCCGCGCCGTTCTGTCGGAAGATTGTCGCCAGCTTATCTGCACGGCTTACCACGTCTTGGGCGGCATAAGGACCGCCGGCGAAAGGAAGAATACCTTCCTGGAGATCGATCAGTACCAATGCGGTGGAGGAGGGTGTCAGTTTCAGCATTGTGATGGCCCCGTTGTGTGATGACTCTGGTCTTCAATCTTGGCTTCAGACTAGGCGGAGGCCCGTAAACAGGCCAGCAAAAAACGTTTACCAGATGATAATCATGTTAACTTTTTTACCAAACAAAGGGCAGCGCGGTGAAGAAAGCCGCCACAGCCCGTCGGGACTCTTATCGAAAGGGGGAAATTCCTTTATAATGCCCCCCTTTTTTCATCGGACAGTATTCCCGCAAATCATGCCGTCGCTTCGCCAGCCGTCAATCGGGTTGGCCGGGCGCGGCAACGGCGGTTGAGTATAAAGGACATCGTGATGCGTACTGAATATTGCGGACGGTTAAACTCGTCCCACGTGGGCCAGGAAGTGACATTGTGCGGCTGGGTTAACCGTCGACGCGATCTGGGTGGCTTGATTTTCATTGATATGCGTGACCGCGAAGGTCTGGTTCAGGTCTTTTTCGATCCTGATCGACAGGACGCATTTACCCTGGCTTCCGAACTGCGTAACGAATTTTGTATTCAGCTGACCGGTCAGGTGCGCGCCCGTCCGGACAATCAGGTGAACAAAGACATGGCGACGGGTGAAGTGGAAGTTATCGCGACTTCACTGACCATCATTAACCGCGCTGAGCCGTTGCCGCTGGACGGCAATCAGGTCAACAGCGAAGAAGCTCGCCTGAAGTACCGCTACCTCGATCTACGCCGTCCTGAAATGGCGCAGCGTCTTAAAACGCGTGCACGCATCACCAGCTTTGTACGTCGTTACATGGACAACAACGGTTTTCTGGATATTGAAACGCCGATGCTGACCAAAGCCACGCCGGAAGGCGCGCGCGACTATCTGGTGCCAAGCCGAGTACACAAAGGCAAATTCTACGCGCTGCCGCAGTCACCTCAGCTGTTCAAACAGTTGCTGATGATGTCAGGCTTCGACCGCTACTATCAGATCGTAAAATGTTTCCGTGACGAAGATCTGCGTGCAGACCGTCAGCCGGAGTTCACCCAGATTGATGTGGAAACATCATTCCTGACGGCTCCGCAGGTGCGCGAGCTGATGGAAAGACTGGTGCGCGAGCTATGGTTGGATATCCTCGACGTCGATCTCGGCGAGTTCCCGATCATGACCTTTGCGGAAGCCATGCGTCGCTACGGTTCCGACAAGCCGGACCTACGCAACCCGATGGAGCTGGTGGACGTCGCCGACCTGTTGAAAGAGGTCGAATTTAAAGTGTTCTCCGGTCCTGCCAACGACGCCAGCGGCCGCGTTGCCGCGCTGCGCGTGCCGGGCGGCTCGCAGCTGAGCCGCAAACAGATCGATGAATACGCGAAGTTTGTGGAGATTTACGGCGCTAAAGGGCTTGCCTACATCAAGGTTAACGAGCGTGCGAAAGGCCTCGAAGGTATCCAGAGTCCGGTCGCCAAGTTCCTGAATGAAGCGATCATCGCGGCAGTGCTGGAACGCACTGGTGCGGCGGACGGCGACATCATCTTCTTCGGCGCAGACAAAGCTAGCGTGGTCTCTGACGCGCTGGGCGCGCTGCGACTGAAGCTGGGTCGCGACCTGAAATTGACGGAAGAAGGCACTTGGCGTCCACTGTGGGTCATCGACTTCCCGATGTTTGAAGACGATGGCGAAGGCGGTTTGACGGCGATGCATCATCCGTTTACCGCGCCCAGCAACATGACGCCAGCGCAGTTGGAAGCCGAGCCGACTTCGGCCATCGCCAACGCCTACGATATGGTGTTGAATGGCTATGAAGTGGGCGGCGGGTCCGTACGTATCCACAATGGCGACATGCAGCAGGCGGTATTCCGCATTCTGGGTATTACCGAACATGAGCAGCGCGAGAAATTCGGCTTCCTGCTGGATGCCCTCAAATTCGGCACGCCGCCGCATGCCGGTCTCGCATTTGGTCTCGACCGTCTGGTCATGCTGTTGACCGGGACTGACAACATTCGAGATGTCATTGCGTTTCCGAAAACCACGGCGGCAGCCTGTCTCATGACCGAAGCCCCGAACTTCGCCAACCCGGCGGCATTAGATGAACTCTCCATCGCAGTCGTGGGCAAAGGCAAAACGGCACAGGATCAACGGTCAGAGAATCCATGATATGACCTATAAGCGACCCGTTTCGGTTCTGGTGGTTATCTATGCCCGTGATACCGGGCGGGTGCTCATGTTGCAACGGCGCGACGATCCTGACTTCTGGCAGTCGGTTACCGGCAGTCTGGAAGAGGGAGAAACCGCGCGGTATGCCGCACAGCGTGAAGTAAAGGAAGAGGTGGACATCGATATCGCGGCGGAAGCGCTATCGCTTGTCGACTGTCATCGCTGTGTTGAGTTCGAGCTTTTTGCTCATTTAAGACATCGCTATGCCCCGGGGGTCACGCACAATAAGGAATCGTGGTTCTGTCTGGCGTTACCTACGGAACGTGAGGTGCGGATCAGCGAACACCTCGCATATCAGTGGCTGGACGCGGCCAGTGCGGCGCGTCTGACTAAGTCATGGAGTAACCGGCAGGCGATTGAAGAATTTGTTATTTATCCGGCCTGAACAGGCTTTTTTCGGAGATTTTTATGGCAGGTCATAGTAAGTGGGCCAACACGAAACATCGTAAAGCGGCGCAGGATTCCAAACGCGGAAAAATTTTCACCAAAATTATTCGTGAGCTGGTGACGGCAGCCCGTCTGGGCGGCGGTGACGTCGCATCCAACCCGCGTTTGCGTGCTGCGGTCGATAAGGCGCTGTCCAACAACATGACGCGCGATACCCTTAACCGCGCGATCGCTCGCGGCGTGGGCGGCGATGATGCTGATAACATGGAAACCATCATTTATGAAGGCTACGGCCCCGGCGGCACGGCGGTGATGGTGGAATGCCTGAGCGACAACCGTAACCGTACGGTTTCCGAAGTCCGTCACGCCTTTACCAAAAGCGGCGGTAACCTCGGGACCGACGGCTCCGTCGCCTATCTCTTCACCAAGAAAGGCGTGATCTCCTATGCGCCGGGTCTGGATGAAGACACGGTAATGGATGCGGCGCTGGAAGCGGGCGCTGACGATGTCGTGACCTATGACGATGGCGCTATCGACGTTTACACCCCGTGGGAAACCTTCGGTGAAGTCAAAGATGCGCTGGATGCGGCCGGTCTGGTGGCTGAAGCCGCAGAAGTGTCCATGATCCCTTCGACCAAGGCCGATATGGATGCAGAAACCGCACCGAAACTGATGCGTTTGATCGACATGCTGGAAGACTGTGACGACGTGCAGGAGGTTTACCACAACGGTGATATCTCCGACGAGGTGGCGGCGCTGCTGTAATGGCGTTGCCGGCGATGAACCGGTGGGGAGACAGGCGTTGACGATCATCCTAGGTATTGACCCTGGTTCGCGAATCACCGGTTATGGCATCATCCGCCAGCAGGGGCGGCAGATCAGCTACCTGGGTAGCGGCTGCATTCGCACTGTGGTAGACGATATCCCAGGGCGGCTCAAGCTGATTTATGCGGGAGTGAGTGAAATCATCACGCAGTTTCAGCCGGACTGTTTCGCCATCGAACAGGTTTTCATGGCGCGAAATGCAGACTCGGCGCTAAAGCTTGGACAGGCGCGGGGAGCGGCGATCGTCGCGGCGGTCAACCAATCGCTACCGGTTTTTGAATATGCGGCGCGGCAGGTGAAGCAAACGGTGGTCGGCACCGGCGCTGCGGAAAAAAGCCAGGTGCAGCATATGGTGCGATCATTGCTGAAATTGCCCGCTAATCCCCAGGCGGATGCCGCTGATGCGCTGGCTATCGCCATCACGCATTGTCACTTTAGTCAGAACTTGACCCGCATGGGGCAGGAGAGGCTGACCTTAGCGCGAGGGCGGCTTCGCTAGAGACCAGGCTGGATATTCATCCAGCCTTTTTTATGGTATAAGCTATACCCCATCGTTAAGCGTAAATTCAAAAGGAAACGTCACGTGATAGGTCGTCTCAGAGGCATCATTCTGGAAAAACAACCCCCGCAGGTATTGATTGAAGCCAACGGCGTGGGGTATGAAGTGCATATGCCGATGACCTGTTTCTACGAGTTGCCCGAGCAGGGACAGGAAGCGATCATCTTCACCCATTTTGTCGTGCGTGAAGATGCGCAACTGCTGTTTGGATTCAACAACAAGCAGGAACGTTCCCTGTTCCGAGAGCTTATCAAAGTCAATGGCGTCGGACCCAAATTGGCGTTGGCCATTCTGTCCGGTATGTCGGCGCAGCAGTTTGTCGGCGCGGTCGAGCGTCAGGAAATCGGCGCACTGGTGAAACTGCCCGGCGTAGGCAAGAAAACGGCCGAGCGTCTGGTCGTGGAAATGAAGGACCGTTTTAAGGGACTCAATGGCGAGTTGTTCAATTCAGCTAGCGATCTAACGCTGCCGCCGGTAACGGATGCCGCAGCATCGTCTGCGGATATTGAAGCCGAAGCGGAATCTGCGCTGGTGGCGCTGGGTTATAAGCCGCAGGAAGCCAGCCGGATGATTAGCAAGGTCGCCAAAGCGGGTGCTGATTGTGAAACCCTGATCCGAGACGCGCTGCGCGCCGTTCTTTGAGGTAGCCATGATTGAAGCCGATCGTTTAATTTCCCCCGAGGTCGTCTCCGAAGAAGAGGTGCTGGATCGCGCTATTCGCCCCAAGTTGCTGACGGAGTACGTCGGCCAGCCCAAGGTGCGCGAGCAGATGGAAATCTTTATTCAGGCGGCGAGACAGCGGGGCGATGCGCTGGATCACCTGTTGATCTTTGGTCCTCCCGGACTGGGCAAAACCACGCTGGCTAATATCGTGGCCAACGAGATGGGGGTAAACCTGCGCACCACGTCCGGACCCGTGCTTGAAAAAGCCGGCGATCTGGCCGCGCTACTGACTAACCTTGAACCCCACGATGTGCTCTTCATTGATGAAATTCATCGCCTGTCGCCGGTGGTGGAAGAGGTGCTGTATCCTGCGATGGAAGACTACCAGCTGGATATCATGATCGGCGAAGGTCCTGCGGCGCGTTCAATCAAGCTGGATCTCCCTCCGTTCACGCTGGTGGGCGCCACCACCCGTGCGGGATCGTTGACCTCGCCGCTGCGCGATCGCTTCGGCATCGTTCAGCGTCTGGAGTTTTATCAGGTTCCGGATTTGCAGCATATCGTTGGCCGCAGCGCCGTTTGTCTCGGACTGGAGATGACGGAGGAAGGTGCGCTGGAAGTGGCCCGCCGTGCGCGCGGTACGCCGCGTATCGCCAACCGGCTGTTGCGTCGCGTACGGGACTTTTCCGAGGTGAAGTCGAACGGTGTGATTGACGGCGACATCGCGATTCAGGCGTTGGATATGCTGGCGGTTGATTCCGAAGGTTTCGACTATATGGACCGCAAGCTGCTGTTGGCGGTCATCGATAAGTTTATGGGCGGCCCGGTTGGGCTGGATAACCTGGCTGCGGCCATCGGCGAAGAGCGTGAAACCATCGAGGATGTGCTGGAGCCATTTTTGATTCAGCAGGGCTTTTTACAGCGCACGCCGCGTGGGCGTATCGCCACGCAGCACGCCTATCGTCATTTCGGTCTGACGCGGGAAGAGTCACGCTGATGTGTTTGTCTGAAGGTGTTTTGCAGAAGGCCGCCTATAGTGCGGCCTTCTTCTTTTTAAAACGTCCGATAAGGCAAAAGTCAGGGGAGAGGGGATTGAACTGGCCTGAATGAGGATCACGCAGACCAGCGAAGAAACTAGGCGGATTGCTTCTTCATCAGGCTCAGCATAAACAGCAGAGAGGCGCAGAGCACGACAGAAGGGCCAGCCGGGGTATTGGCATCGGCTGAAAGCGCCAAGCCGCCCGTCACGGCAATCATCCCGATGAGAATGGCGATCCCCGCCATCTGTTCGGGCGTGCGGGCAAAGCGCCGGGCGGCGGCGGCGGGGATGATCAGCAAAGACGTGATAATCAACGCGCCGACAAATTTCATGGCCAGACCGATGGTCAATGCGGTCACCAGCATTAACAGGAGTTTGCTGCGCTGCAGAGAGACCCCGTCGACGTGCGCCAGCTCCGGACTGATCGTCATGGATAGCAGCGCGCGCCATTGCCAGTATAGAACCACCACGACCACCACGACCCCGCAGCCGATGAACCACAGGTCGTCGGTGGTGACGGAAAGCAGGTCGCCGAACAGGTAGGCCATAAGATCGACCCTAACGTTGTTCATCAGGCTAACCACGACCAGACCCAACGAGAGCGCGCTGTGCGCCATAATGCCCAGTAGCGTATCGATGGCAAGGTAAGGGCGCCTTTCCAGCCATACCAGGCCCAGCGCCAGCGCCAGCGTTACGGCGATCACGGCGTAGAAGGGATTCACATCCAGCAGCAGCCCAAAGGCGACGCCCAACAGAGAGGCATGCGCGAGCGTATCGCCAAAGTAAGACATTCTGCGCCACACGACGAAGGAGCCTAAAGGTCCGGCCGCCACAGCCAACAATATTCCCGCCAGCCAGCCGGGAAATAACAATTCGATCATACGCCATCCTGCCTTTTCAGAATCACTTTTCCATTTAAATCATGTCGATGATTGTGGTGATGCCGGTAAACAGCCAGCTGTTCGGCGCCGCGCTGGCCGAACATCGCCAAAAACTCAGGGTGCAGAGAAACGACTTCCGGGGCGCCGGAGCAGCAAACGTGCTGGTTTAGACACAGGACCTCGTCCGTTTTCGCCATCACCAGGTGCAGGTCATGGGAAACCATCAGCACCCCGCAGCCATACTCCTGACGCAGCTGATTGATCAAATCGTAGAGCGCCAACTGGCCGTTGACGTCGACGCCCTGTGTCGGCTCATCCAGCACCAGCAATTGGGGACGGGTAAGAATCGCCCGAGCCAGCAGTACACGTTGGGTCTCGCCGCCGGAAAGTTTTTGCATCGGCTGCTCCGGCAGGTGTCCGGCGTTAACCCGTTTCAATGCCGGGAGAATATCCTGCTTTTTAACGCCGGGGCTGAGTTGCATAAAACGGCTGACCGTTAGAGGCAGGGTGGCGTCGAGATGCAGCTTCTGAGGCACATAGCCAATACGCAGGCCTGGGGTTCGCGTTAGTGTGCCGCTGGCAATGTCCTGTAGACCGAGGACGACTCTGACCAGCGTCGATTTTCCGGCGCCGTTTGGCCCCAAAAGCGTGAGGATACGTCCAGGTTGCAGCGTCAGCGAGATGTCTGAGAGTACGCGCCGGCTGCCGAACTGGACGGAAATGTTATCGAGAGAAACCAGTGTAGACATAGAATTCTGCTTGCAGATACCGTGTGACGTTATAATATAACGAAAATTTTTTCTGAAATCGATGGATGACCTATCATGACACGCCGTAATTTACACCAATGGATAAAAAAAGCGTTAACGGCCAGCACGCTAATGGTGGCGGCTGGGGCTGCCCCAATCGCGTCTGCGGACGTGGTGACGTCCATTCGCCCGCTGGCTTTCATCGCCGCCGCGATTGCTGACGGTGTCACGCCGACGGAAGTGCTGCTGCCGGACGGCGCGTCGCCCCACGATTATGCCCTGCGTCCATCTGATGTCCAGCGCTTACAGTCTTCTGAATTGGTTATCTGGGTCGGGCCGGAGATGGAAGCCTTTCTGCAAAAGCCCTTGAGCCAACTTCCTGCAAACCGCCAGATCACGCTTTCCGAACTACCTGCAATCAAAGCGGCGATGAGTAAAGCGTCTCATCACCACGGCAAGAATGAACATGAGGAAGAGAGTGAGCACGCGGATCATGACGATGCTGCCCACGCTGGAGAGGCGCATGCCGGGCACGACGACGCGCACGCGCACGGCGCGGCGGCGACACATGAAGAGCATGACGACGGCCATCATCACGGCGAGTTCAACATGCACCTTTGGCTGTCGCCGGAGATGGCGCAAGCGTCTGCGATCGCCATTCATGACAAATTATTGGAACTAATGCCGCAGAATAGGGACAAATTAGACGCCAATCTGACTCATTTCACTGAGAAACTTGCGCATACGGATAAAAATATTGTTAATATGCTCGCGCCTGTGCGAAACAAAGGCTATTTCGTGTTTCATGATGCCTATGGGTATTTTGAACAACACTACGGATTAAGCCCACTTGGTTACTTCACAATCAATCCGGCTATTTCGCCCGGAGCACAGCGTTTACATCAAATACGAACACAGTTGGTTGAGCACAAAGCGGAATGCGTTTTTGCTGAGCCACAATTCAGGCCAGCGGTCATCAGTGCTGTCGCCAAGGGAACGCAGGTACGCATGGGCGTCCTGGACCCGTTGGGAAGTGACATCGCTCTGGATAAAGACAGCTATGCACGTTTTCTGCTGCAATTGTCTAACCAGTATCTGAGCTGCCTGGAGAAAAAATCATGAGGATACGAATAAGTGCAGCAGATAGTCCGAACTATCGCTCAGGCGTATAACACCCTCCCAAGACCTCACCGAGTGATGTTGGGGTCTCTGACCATCGTAACCTTGGCCGTCGCCGTTTGGCGGCCCATGGTTTATCCGCCGGTCAATGATGCGCCTGTGATTATTAAAGATGCTGATAATGAAAGAAATCAGCCTAAAACGTTAACCCCTCCCGCCAGCGAACCGCTTGACGCGCCTTCATCCGCTAATGCGAACTCCGCCGACAGCGACGACAATTCGATGCTCGACCAGCCGACGCCCTCGGACGATATTCCGAAGGATGAACTGGACGATAACGTCTCTGACGGCAACGCCGCGCATGAATATGTCGTCTCTACCGGTGACACCCTCAGCAGCATTCTGACCCAGTACGGCATCGATATGTCCGATATCGCGACCTTAGCGGAGCAGAATTCCGCATTGCGCAATCTGAAGATTGGTCAGCAGATTTCCTGGGAGCTTGGGAAGGACGGGGAGTTGCAAAGTCTGCGTTGGCAGGTTTCCCGACGCGAAGTCCGCACCTACACCCGTAAGGGCGATGTTTTCAAAGAAGCGATCGAAAACATGCAGGGCGACTGGCACAACAAAGTGTTGACTGGGCGACTGACGGGCAGTTTTGTCAACAGTGCATTGAATGCGGGGCTAACCAACGGGGAAGTGCGTGAAGTAATTAAAGCGCTGCAATGGCAATTGGACTTCCGTAAATTGCGTCTCGACGATCGGTTCTCTGTGCTGATGTCCCGCGAAGTGCTGAATGGACACAATGAACAAAGCGAACTGCTGGCCGTTCGTCTGCGTAGCGGCGGTAAAGATTATTATGCTTTCCGTTCCGAAGACGGGAAGTACTACGATCGTGAAGGCTCTGGGTTATCTCGCGGCTTTATGCGTTTCCCTACCATGAAGCAGTTCAGAATCTCCTCCAACTTTAACCCTCGTCGGCTTAATCCTGTCACTGGCCGTGTGGCGCCGCATCGCGGCGTCGATTTTGCGTTGCCGGTAGGAACGCCCGTGTTGGCGATCGGGGATGGCGAAGTGGTGGTCGCGAAGCGCGATGGAGCGGCAGGTAATTACATCGCCTTACGTCATGGTCGCCAGTACACTACGCGCTATATGCATCTGAGCCGACTTCTCGTTAAACCGGGACAGAAAGTCAAACGTGGCGACCGTATCGCGCTATCGGGTAATACTGGCCGCTCAACCGGACCGCATTTGCACTTCGAAGTCTGGATCAACCAGCAGGCAGTCAATCCTCTGACGGCGCAGCTGCCGCGCTCTGAAGGGCTGGACGGCAGAGAGCGTCGTGACTATCTGGCTCAGGTGCGCGAGATGCTGCCGCAGTTGCAGCTGGATTAACTTCCTCAACGTCTTGCAACAGCCGGTCGCCTCATCGCCACCGGCTTTTTTTTGTGGGTCGCGTCCTCTCAGGACGGCGATCCGGCTAAATGACTGTTACCAGGCTGACTGCCCACAACGCGGTCACCGTTAAGTACTCAAGAGTAAACGCATGGAAAAAGTGAAGAAAAATCGGTCCGAGTTCATTCCCCAGTTCCAACCTGCTTTTTTTCTCCCACGTTATTGGGGAATTTGGCTGGGAGCAGGTGCGCTGGCGCTAGTCGCCTGCCTTCCGGCCAAGCTACGCGATCCGGTGCTGGGCGCGTTAGGCCGAACGGTTGGCCGCCTATCTAAAGGCGCGCGCCGCCGCGCTCGCATCAACCTGCTGTTGTGTATGCCAGAGATAACCGAGTCCCAGCGAGAGAAGATTATCGATGACATGTTCGCGACATCCATTCAGTCCATTGTACTGATGGTCGAGCTGGCTATTCTCCCGGCCAGACGCGTTTATGAGCGAGTGCGGTGGCACGGCGAAGACATCATCGATACATTGAGAGACCAGGATCGTAATGTGATTTTCATGGTGCCGCACGGCTGGGCGGTCGACCTGCCGGCGATGCTGATGAGTTGGCGCGGTCAGAAAATGGCGGCGATGATCCACAACCAGAAAAATGCGCTGGTCGATTATCTGTGGAACGTGCTGAGACGCCGCTTCGGCGGCAGATTGCACACGCGAAACGACGGTATCAAGCCCTTTATAGGTTCAGTGCGAGAAGGCTATTGGGGCTACTATTTGCCGGATCAGGATCACGGGGCCGAGCATAGCGAATTTGTCGACTTTTTCGCCACATACAAAGCCACGCTGCCCGCAGTTGGTCGTTTGATGAAAGTCTGCCGTAGTGAGATCGTTCCGTTGTTTCCGGTCTACAATGCTCGGACTTCACGGTTGAATATTCATATCCGTCCGCCGATGAGCGATATCGCAGAGGCGGATAATAGAGGCATCGCGCGCCGGATGAATGAAGAATTGGAGTATTTAGTGCGTCCTAATCCGGAACAGTACACGTGGATCCTGAAATTGTTGAAGACCCGCAAGCCGGGAGAAACGGAACCTTATCAGCGCAAAGATTTATAAAATAAAGACTGCTGAGTGTAATATGACGCCGTCTTTATCACACTTCACCGGTGTCGAAAATAACGGCATCGGTGAATCTGGAAATAATTAGTCATTAAATCTTACCCTATCCAAACGCAAGACATAATTAGCGCCTTATTTATGGCCGATATATTATTTTCTCGGACAATTCCGCGTATCAATATTTTCTGTCGCTTGTTATTACTCTGTTCCGGTCCTCATTAAGAGGGCTTTTTGTGTCAGGCCTATCCATTAAGCGAAGGATAAATATCTGACGCGTTTTATATGACTGACCATACTGATTAAATAATGCGGTAAAAGGATATTGATTATGCATTTCAAACCGGTGTTTTTAGGTGTCTTATTCGCTACATCAGCATTGAGTTATACGGCGGCGAACGCGGCTGTCGAGTCTGCTCACGGTAATTCTGTGGCGCCGGTGATAACGGACCCGGGGCGCATCGAAGCTGCTAGCCATGACGTCGGCACGCATTCGGCGAAGAAAGCGGAGGCGGGACGTGAGGCTGCCAAAGCCCACGCAGAAAGTCGCCAAAAAGCGGTACAAAAGAAAAATAATCAATTGCACGAAAAGGCGAAGACGAAAAAATCAACCATCGTGCATCACGAGAATAAGGTGAATTCGTCCAAAGATAAACAGCAGGAATTATTCCCGCCGAAAAAATGAGACGGCAAAGGTGTCAACAATAGACATGGGTTGTGATGAAGTCAGGAACTTAACGCGGCTGATTAAAGAAACACGCTGATGGCACATCCCGAGACAAAGCATTGACTCTTGCAGATAACATTTAATCTTCACCCTAATAAAAAAGCCGGAAGCTCCGGCTTTTTTCTATCCCAAACATCCTCGTCACCAGGGATGATGGCGAATAATAATCCGTTTATTCGACCCGCAAGATCCTGACCGTATTCGTCGTGCCAACCGTGCCCATGACATCGCCCTGCGTGACGATCACCAGATCGCCGGACATCAGGAATCCCTTGTCGCGCAGCAGAATGACGGCATCATTCGCGGCTTCCACGCCATCGGAATAACGAGTGAATTGAACGGGCGTGACGCCACGATACAGCGCGGTCAGGTTCAGCGTGCCTTCATGACGCGACATCGCAAAAATAGGCAGTCCGGAGCTGATGCGGGACATCATCAGCGCAGTGCGACCAGACTCGGTCATCGCGACAATAGCGGTCACGCCTTTCAAATGGTTGGCGGCGTACATGGCTGACATCGCTACCGATTCTTCAACGTTATCGAATTCGGCGTCAAGACGGTGAGTCGACACGTTGATACTCGGGATTTTTTCAGCGCCCAAGCACACGTTGGCCATGGCGGCTACCGTTTCCGCCGGATACTGGCCCGCAGCAGTCTCGGCTGACAGCATGACGGCGTCGGTGCCGTCCAACACGGCGTTGGCGACGTCCATGACTTCTGCGCGTGTCGGCATCGGGTTGGTGATCATCGACTCCATCATCTGCGTCGCGGTGATGACCGCTCGGTTGAGCTTGCGGGCGCGACGGATCAATTTTTTCTGGATGCCGACCAGCTCAGGGTCGCCGATTTCTACTCCCAGGTCGCCTCGGGCCACCATGACGACGTCGGAAGCCAGGATAATATCGTCCATGGCTTCGTCTGTCGCGACGGCTTCAGCGCGTTCGACTTTAGAGACGATTTTGGCCTCACAGCCCGCCTCCAATGCTAATTGACGGGCGTAATTGAGATCGGCGCCGGTACGGGGGAAAGACACGGCCAGATAGTCCACGCCGATTTTAGCGGCGGTCACGATATCCGCTTTGTCTTTATCTGTCAGTGCCGCCGCTGAGAGTCCACCACCCAGTTTGTTGATGCCCTTATTGTTCGACAAGGGGCCACCGACCGTCACTTCCGTATAGACCTTCGAATCAACGACCTCGAGTACTTTGAGCTGAACGCGGCCATCATCCAGCAGCAGGATGTCGCCAGAAATAACGTCATCGGGCAGACCTTTGTAGTCGATGCCGACCGCTTCTTTGTCGCCGTCCCCGCGAGCCAGGTTGGCGTCAAGCAGGAATTTGTCGCCGATGTTGAGGAAAACCTTGCCCTCTTTGAAAGTGGAAACGCGAATTTTCGGTCCCTGGAGATCGCCAAGAATAGCCACGTGGCGGCCTAATCTTGCCGCGATTTCACGCACATTATCGGCACGTAGTTGGTGGTCTTCTGCGGTGCCGTGAGAAAAGTTTAAGCGGACGACGTTCGCACCGGCGGCAATAATTCTTTCCAGATTATTGTCGCGGTCGGTTGCCGGCCCTAGTGTGGTTACAATTTTCGTTCTTCTTAACCGTCTGGACATGGATGACTCCGTTGACTGGTGAAGCTGAAATAGGGCGAAAGTAGCTAAAACACGGCTGACGCCCCTTTCTGAGTGGAGAGGGCGATCCGCACAATGGGGATACCGTGGCGGTTGAACCGTACCGACGAAAAGGCGCGACGCCGGCTGAATGCAAATCAGTTATAAGGGGTGCTGAACGGTCCTTCTTTATCAAAACGCGATTCTTTCAAGGCTTCCTTGACGCGTTTCAAGTTATCTCTAAATTTCGCGCCGCGCCGTAATGTAAACCCTGTCGCCAGAACATCAATCAGCGTGAGTTGGGCGATGCGAGACACCATCGGCATGTAGACGTCGGTATCTTCCGGAACTTCCAACTGGAGGGTCAAGGACGCTTCTCGTGCCAACGGCGTACCTTCGGAGGTAATAGCGATAACCGTCGCGTCATTCTCGCGGGCAATACGTGCCATGTCCACCAGGGTTTTGGTGCGACCAGTGTGAGAAATCAATACGAGGACGTCGCCTTCGCTTGAATTCATGCAGCTCATGCGTTGCATAACCACATCGTCGAAATAGGCCACGGGGATGTTAAAGCGAAAAAATTTGTTCATTGCGTCATGCGCGACGGCCGCTGAGGCTCCAAAGCCAAAGAAGGAAATTTTGCGGGCCTGGGTGAGCAGGTCGACCGCTCGGTTGATCGCGGCGATGTCGAGGCACGATTTGGCGTGTTCAAGACCGGCCATAGTGGACTCGAAGATTTTAGCTGTGTAAGCCTCGACCGAGTCGTCCTCATCCACATTGCGGTTGACGTAGGGCGTGCCGATGGCGAGACTCTGCGCCAGCTTCAGTTTGAAATCGGGGAAGCCTTTGCTGTCCAGCCGTCGGCAGAATCGGTTGACGGTGGGTTCGCTCACACCCGCTAATTTTGCGAGTGTCGCTATACTGGAATGGATAGCTGACTGAGGCGAGGCGAGAATGGCTTCAGCCACTTTTCTTTCCGACTTACTCAACAAATGTAGGTGCGTTCGGATGTTATCCAGCATTTTCATAGAGTGATACCATCAATGGTCATGTCGATTTCAGTCAAAGGTGAATCGATGCGAATTTCGTGGAAATATACTATGCGCTATTCTGGCGTGGCAGAGGAAGGCGCGGCGAAAGTGTGGTTTTTTCACCAGAACATGACGTGTGTCTAACTTTCAAAATAGTCACTCGCTGTCAAAATTGTCAGCTCATTTTCTCTCTCAGACTCGTATCGTTATTTGTGTGTCAACGAGAATATTAGGTATCACGTTGATACACCGCGATTTGTAGGGTATGTCGCAGGCTAACGGTTTACTGGTCCCAGCCAAAAATAGTACATTACATCTGTAATAAAATTACAGCATCCTGCAATGAGGAGATAGAACATGGCGGTAACGTCAACGGCCCAGGCATGTGACTTGGTGATTTTCGGTGCAAAAGGGGATTTGGCGCGCCGTAAATTGCTGCCTTCACTGTATCAACTGGAAAAAGCAGGTCACATCCACCCGGACACCCGTATCATCGGCGTTGGCCGAGCGGAATGGGACAAAAAGGCCTATACCAAAGTCGTGCGGGAAGCGCTGGATACTTTTCTCAAAGAGCCGCTGGACGAAAAACTGTGGAAAACATTGAGCGGGCGGCTGGATTTCTGCAATTTGGATGTACAGGATGCCGCGGGTTTCAAGCGATTGGGCGAGATGCTTGACCAGGAAAGCCGCGTAACAATAAATTATTTCGCCATGCCGCCCAGCACCTTTGGGGCTATCTGCGGCGGTCTTGGTAAAGCGGGGCTGAACAAAGAGCCGGCTCGCGTCGTGATGGAAAAGCCACTGGGAACCGATCTGGCCTCTTCTCAGGTGATTAATGATCAGGTGGCGGAGTACTTCAACGAATGTCAGGTTTATCGCATCGACCACTACCTCGGAAAAGAAACGGTGCTGAACCTGCTGGCGCTGCGCTTCGCCAACTCGCTGTTTGCCAATAACTGGGATAATAGCACCATCGACCACGTTCAAATCACCGTCGCCGAAGAAGTGGGTATTGAAGGCCGTTGGGGATATTTCGACCAGGCCGGACAGATGCGCGACATGATCCAGAACCATCTGCTGCAGATCCTGACCATGATCGCCATGTCGCCGCCGTCTGACCTGACGACGGATCGCATCCGCGATGAGAAGGTCAAGGTACTACGCTCGCTGCGCCGCATTGACCGTTCCAATATTCATGAGACGACTGTACGCGGCCAATACACTTCCGGATTTGTTCAGGGCAAGAAGGTACCGGGTTATCTGGAAGAAGAGGGCGCCAATAAATCCAGCAACACCGAAACATTCGTCGCCCTTCGCGTGGATATCGACGACTGGCGCTGGTCCGGCGTGCCATTCTATCTGCGCACCGGTAAACGCTTGCCCAGCAAATGCTCAGAAGTCGTGGTGTACTTCAAAAACCCGGCGCTGAATCTATTCCACGACTCTTATCAGCAACTACCTCAAAACAAACTGATTATTCGTCTTCAGCCTGACGAAGGCATTGAGATTCAGATTTTGAACAAGATCCCAGGGTTGGATCATAAACACCGTCTGCAGACGACCAAATTGGATCTCAGTTTCTCAGAAACGTTCGATCAGGAGCATTTGGCCGATGCGTACGAGCGTCTGTTGCTGGAGACGATGCGAGGTATTCAGGCGCTGTTCGTTCGTCGCGACGAAGTGGAAGAAGCCTGGAAGTGGGTTGACTCCATTATGGAAGCCTGGGATCAAGACAACGATGCGCCTAAGCCCTATCAGGCTGGCTCGTGGGGTCCGGTTGCGTCCGTAGCGATGATCACCCGTGATGGTCGTTCCTGGAACGAAGTCGAGTCGTGATTATCCGCGGCCCCGGTTTCGTCGGGGGCCGAGCGGTTACGAATCACGGCGCGGTCCACTTGTGGAGGGACCGCGCCCAATTAATCAATGCCCGTTGGGCATGAGTGGAGAAAGCGCTTAATGAAAAACTGGAAAACCAGTGCGGAACAAATTCTGACGGCAAGCCCGGTCATTCCGGTGATCGTCGTGAATAAACTGGAACATGCAGTTCCCATGGCGAAAGCCTTGGTCGCTGGTGGTATCCGCGTACTGGAACTCACGTTGCGCACCGAATGTGCGGTAGAAGCGATTCGCCTGATTGCGAAAGAAGTCCCGGACGCGATTGTGGGCGCGGGAACGGTGACCAATCCGCAACAGCTGGCCGAGGTTGTCGATGCCGGCGCGCAGTTCGCCATCAGCCCTGGGTTGACTGAGCCGCTGTTGAAAGCGGCGACGGCGGGCGATATTCCGCTGATTCCGGGTATCAGCACCGTTTCTGAACTGATGCTGGGTATGGATTACGGATTGACGGAGTTCAAATTCTTCCCGGCTGAGGCTAACGGCGGCGTGAAAGCCCTGCAGGCTATCGCAGGTCCGTTCGGCAAAATCCGGTTTTGCCCCACAGGCGGCATTACACCGAATAACTACCGCGACTATTTGGCGCTCAAAAGCGTGTTGTGTGTCGGTGGCTCATGGTTGGTGCCGGCTGATGCGCTGGAGTCCGGCGATTACGGTCGAATCACCGATCTGGCTCGTACAGCAGTGGAAGGCGCTAAAGCCTGATTCGGCACATCACACGGTAAATGGGCGTCAATGACGTGATAACCGCGTATAAATTTTGCTTCTGAACCATCTCTTCGGAGGTGGTTTTTTTTGATGATGACCCCGATTAGTATTTCGTCGGACCGCGCGCCCCTTACCTCAACGTATCCTTCTATTAAGTCCATCCTGCCGTAGCTTTCAAACTTGACCCTGACTGACCCTGACTGACCCTGTATGTGGCATCCGCGCTTTTCTGGCTGACCGGATTTTCTGAGATTTTATACCAGCAAAATGCAACTTCCCTCGTGGCCGTTGCCGCAGCACCACCCAAGGCCCGGTCAGGAGCGCTTTGACCTCGGATACATCCCACAGGAAGCATCTGCAAGGAGTCAGCTATTCGGACATGGTTCGTCAGGAACTACGCTGGTCTACAACAAAACGAGGCCAATCAAACGACCCTCTTTTGCCATGTAGAAAATGGTGGCAAGATTATCTCCACATCAGGGACATAACGACATTTGAACGTCAGCATAAAACTGAATTCGGATGTTGTTCGCGAGGAAATAAGGGAAATATGATTTCTATCCAAATGGGGGGTAAGGACAAGACTGCAGAGATCGCCAACTGGTCGATCTGGAGCGACAGGGACGAAGGCTTACAACTGAGGTGCACTGACTTCAATAAAGAAACGACCCAACATCCTCTTTGTGATTGCAACATCTCGCCCGTTCGCGAGCTGGGCGAGATGTTCTTGACCAAGGCCGGCAGCGCCATCGTCACGCCCATCGCGAAGGCAACGATTTATGGTGAGAGGTATGCCGTCGTGTACTACACGGATGCCGACAAGCCGTATGTCTACAAGCTGGAGAGCATCAGCTTTGTCGCGCCGACGGCGATGAAAAACACCCCGGTTTTCCGCTATTTTATGGCTGTGGCGAATGCCCGGCAGGATAGGGCGGACTGCAAGAGCGACCGCGAGATTGCTGCCAATGTCGTTCGCCAATTAGAAAAACTGCCCGCTCGCGCTGACACAGCCTTAGAGGCCTATTGCACGGCGCGGAATAAAACGCTCGCAGAGGGAAAAGGTCTGATCTATCCATTTGGGGTGAACGAGAGCCAGCTTAAGGCGGTCGAGCAAGCTTTCCGCGCCCAGGTCAGCGTGATTGAAGGCCCGCCGGGCACCGGCAAGACCCAGACCATTTTAAACATTCTCGCCAATATCTTGTTGCGTGGACAGACGGTGGCCGTGCTCTCCAACAACAATGCAGCGGTGGATAATGTCTACGAAAAACTGGAGAAATACGGCTTGGGTCATGTGATTGCAAAACTCGGCAATCAGGACAACCGCAAGGACTTCTTCGCCAACCTGCCGTCTCAGCCAACGAGTGAACCCGAACCCGCACCGACTCTGAACGAGATTCAAACCATGCTGGCCCGTTTGAAAGAGCACTTGCACAATCACAATCGGGAGGCGCAATTACAGGTCGAACTCGACGAGCTGATGATTGAGCGGCGTTACCTGCACCAGTGGCAGGCAGAAAGCGGCGTGCGGGCCGTCGCCTCGCTGGACAAGTACGGACTGTCTCCACGCAAGATTGCCGACCTGATGGCTTACCTCGCCTATCTTGGAGAGCAACGCATCCGCCTTAAAGCTCGTATTGAGCTGCTATTCAACTTCAGAATTTTCCGCGCCCGCCCATTCATTCAGGGTGACACGCGCCTGTCCGTTTTCTATGCCTTGCAACTGCACTACTACGACAAAGCGTTACAGGAAAAAGATGCGGAGCTGCGAGCGTGTCGAGCATCGCTGGAGAGCGTAAATTTTACGGCTGCTCTGGAGGAATTGAAGAGGGCGTCGATGTGTCTCCTGAAGCAGCATCTGCACGGATTGCCCAGGGTTTTAGACAGCTTCGATGATAAGACCTACCGCAAACGATTCGATGCCTTTGTGCAACGCTTTCCCATCCTCGGCAGCGGCACGCATTCCATCGTCAATTCCATCGCGCCGGGTGCTGTCTTTGACTACGTCATCATCGACGAAGCTTCATTGCAGGATATTGTGCCGGGGATTCTGGCGTTGGGCTGCGCGAAGAATCTGATCGTCGTCGGCGACAACCGTCAGTTGGCGCATATTCCCGTAGCGTTAGGCCTGGAGGCACCCGCGGAGGCTTACGATTGCGAGCGCTACAGCCTGCTGGATTCGTGCATTAAAGTATTCAAGCAGGCGCTGCCCCGGACTTTGTTGAAAGAACATTACCGCTGCCATCCCAGGATCATTCAATTCTGCAACCAGCAGTTCTACGACAACGAGCTGGTGCCTATGACGAAGGAGGGTAAAGGTGAAGCGCCGTTACGTCTGGTGGTGACAGCCAAGGGCAATCACACCCGGCAGAACACTAACTTGAGGGAGCTGGACTCTCTGCTGAAGCTGCTGGAAGACGAGGGCGAAGCCGTGGGGGTAGACGGCGACGGGCGCGGCTTCATCGCGCCATTCCGAGCGCAGGTTGACCTCTCCGGAACATGTCTGCCGACGGATTTCGTCAAGGATACGGTGCACAAGTTCCAGGGGAGGGAGTGTGATGAGATTGTTTTCTCCACCGTGCTGGACAAAAAACGTTACAACCAAGACCCCAAGCGTCTGCATTTCGTCGATGACCCGCGCATGATTAACGTTGCAGTGTCACGGTCCAAGCATCGCTTCACACTGGTGACGGGCGATGAGGTCTTTACCGGTAATAAGGGGCATCTCGCCGCTTTGATGCGCTACATCGCTTATTACGCGCAGGACGAGCAGATCGTGCGCGCGCCTGTGGTATCGGCGTTCGACCTGCTGTACCGCGAATACGATCAGTCTCTGGCGCGGTTGAATGCCCGATTGCGACCTGAGGACTCACGCTATAAATCCGAGCAGATCGTCGCGCAACGGCTGCGCGAGGCGCTATCTGACCCCTCGTGCCGGGCGTTGCTGTGTCACGATCAGGTCAAACTTAATCAGATCATATCGCCGGGCGTACCTGATTTAACAGAACGCGAGCGTGCCTTCATGGCGCGTGCCAGCTGCGATTTTGTGATCTATTACAAGGTAGGAAAGACCCCTCTGGGGGTGATTGAAGTTGATGGCGGCTCCCATGACCGACCCGACCAGGCGGCACGGGATGCCTTAAAGAACGGTATTCTGTCGAAAGGCGGCATACCTATTCTGCGCCTACGCACCATCGAGAGTCGTATCGAAGAGAGAATCGCCGACTTTATCGGCCGGTGGGCCAGCCCTGTGCGCAGTGAGTGAGGCGACATCGGCGTGCAACATTATCGGCCTTGATCCAGACCGATTGTTAGCAGCATAAAGCCGGGGTATTCAGGATCTCTCTGCGTGCAACGGCGCAACTTGCTAAGCTTGCGTCTCATTCTTGGTGGCCTGTTTTATGGATGAAATCCGCCCGCCGACAGCATGTAGGACAGTATCCATTGGGTGGCGCTGAAAATCGCCTTCAATGACAGGGATACGAAGCTAGCCGGCCCTGTCTATGCAAAGCATATGCGCCTGAAATTAGACGCATCGACCAGCTTTCGGCTGTTTAAGTTACACACTTAATTTTGCGAAGATAAAGGGGAATACACCCAGAATAGCCGGCTCATAACGGCGAGACACGAACGAGGAAAAGGGCGCAGACAGACTGCGCCTTCAACACTAACCCTTGACTTTTACCGCCGCCGCGACGGTCTTGGCGCGTTGCACGGCAGCGTCTGTCGTCTCGTCCATCGCTAATGCGACGCCCATTCGACGCTGGCCGCTGATTTCCGGTTTGCCGAACAGGCGGATTTGCGTTTGTGGCAGCAGGGCGTGTTCCAATCCCTGATAGCGAACGTCACTGCTGGTCAGATACGGCAGTATCACCGCGGAAGCTGCTGCGCCGTACTGGCGAATGGCGCCCACCGGCAAGCCGAGGAAAGCGCGTACGTGTAATGCGAACTCCGACAAATCCTGAGAGATCAGCGTCACCATCCCGGTATCGTGCGGTCGCGGCGACACTTCGCTGAAAATGACCTCATCGCCGCAAACGAACAGCTCAACGCCGAACAGGCCGTAGCCGCCGAGTGCTTTAACGACCTTGCCGGCGATAGCTTTCGCCCGCTCAAGCGCTACAGCGCTCATCTGTTGCGGCTGCCAGGATTCACGGTAGTCGCCATCCTCCTGACGGTGTCCGATCGGAGCGCAGAAGTGAATGCCATCGACGGCGCTGACGGTGAGGAGGGTGATTTCGACATCAAACTTGACCAGCCCTTCGACAATCACTTTACCGCCCCCGGCTCGTCCGCCCTCCTGCGCGTAACGCCAGGCTGAGTCTAGTTGCCGCGCTTCACGCATCAGGCTCTGGCCTTTCCCTGAAGAGCTCATGACGGGTTTTACGATGCAGGGAAAACCGATGTCCTCCACGGCTGCGCGAAAGCCTTCCTCGCTATCGGCAAACCGGTAGGGAGAGGTTGGAACGCCTAGTGTCTCCGCCGCTAGCCGGCGTATTCCCTCCCGATTCATCGTTAATCGGGTGGCCTGAGCGCATGGCACGACGCGTTGTCCCTGCTTCTCAAGCGCGACGAGCGTATCAGTAGCGATGGCTTCAATTTCGGGAACGATGTAGTCAGGTTTTTCCAAAGCGATCAGCTGTTCCAGCGCTTCGCCGTCCAGCATATTTATGACGTGGCTACGGTGTGCGACCTGCATGGCGGGTGCGTCGGTATAGCGATCGACGGCGATGACTTCAATTCCTAAACGTTGGCATTCAATAGCCACTTCTTTTCCCAGTTCGCCCGATCCCAGCAACATGACGCGGGTGGCCCCGGCGCGTAGGGCTGTTCCAATTGTTAACATAAACGTCGTATCCGATGCGGTTAAGAATTCCGGCGCAGTATAAACGAAACCGTTTGCGTACGCATCCGGAGGTCATCTTTAAGACCGTTTGACCGACATTTCATTGCGTCAAGGTGGGTAAGAGAAAGACCGTCATCCTGCGGATGATGACGGTACGATTGGATCATTTACTGTTGGGGTCGTAAGGCAGAGTGGAGAACTGCAAAGAAAGCTGACGATAAAAGCTAACCCTTTCACGGAAATAATCGCGTAAATGCGCAGGCTGCTGCTGTTCGAGTACGTCAGGGATGACCGGCATGTTATAGCGCTCTTTGAAAGCGACACCGGAAGCGGCGAGATCGACGTTTACTTTTTCCATCTCTTCGAATGAGAGGTCGGCCAGATTATGTCCCATGATGTCCTCCTGTGTGTGGCGCGACAAACATAAAACAGCCCGGTTCAAATGGCAAGCGACGCGCTAACCCTCGTTAGATTCATCCCTAATCACAGTAAAATAAGAGCAATGAATGAATTCAAACGCCAATGTTGAACATTGTCTTTAAACGAAATCGATACCATGAAAAGTAATAAAAACCATTCTCATAGATGAATGATAATACTTTGAATTTAGGATAAAAATAATGAGATTATTCGTTAATAGTATGTGTTTAATTTTAATTTTTCCGTGCATAATGCCCTTCAAATAGTCCCTAGCCAGTGGAAAAGGATTCAACATGTTAAAAAAAGAAATGATCCAAAAGCTGAATGAACAGCTGAACCTCGAGTTCTACTCAGCCAACCTGTATTTGCAGATGAGCGCGTGGTGTGGAAATAAAGGTTTCGAAGGCGCATCGGCTTTCCTGAAGTCTCATTCTCAGGAAGAAATGGAGCACATGCAGCGTCTGTTCGACTACCTTGACGATACCGGCAGTATGCCTGTCCTTGGCGCGATTGAAGCTCCCCCGGTAGAGTTCGATTCTCTGACTGATATTTTCAAGCTGACTTTTGAACACGAACAGCTGATTACCGGAAAAATTAACGAGTTGGCGCATGCGGCCATGACGTTGCAAGACTATTCAACGTTCAACTTCCTGCAATGGTATGTGGCTGAGCAGCATGAAGAAGAGAAGCTGTTCAACTCTATTCTGGATAAACTAGCGATGGTAAGTACCTCAGAAGGCGGGTTGTTCTTTATCGACCAAGACCTCAAAAGAATGGCGGCAAGCACTACGCCTTCTGCTTGATAACGATACAGAGGCGGTGTTCATCCGACATCGCCTTTTCTCTGCATATCTCCTGATTCCCCCCTTGCTCGACTTCCCCCCAGTGCGTCGGTATGATTCTACCGAGGTTTATTCTTGACGGCTTGAATCAAGAAACCTTGTAAATACAACGGTCTGTCTTGCTTTGGAAATCAAAATGAAAAAATTAATCTGGCTTCTGATAACGACCTCTTTTTGCTCTTCAGCGCTCGCGGCGACGGGGATCGCCAACATCAGCAAACTGCAATATGGCGACAACTGGGCGTTCACTCGCGAAGAAGTGCAGTTGATCTGCCGACCTGGCAACGCGCTGTATGTCATCAATCCCAGCACACTGATGCAATATCCGCTTAACGATGTTGCCTGGACGCAGGTCAGACAGGGTAAAGTCAACGCTCAGCCACTGGATATCATCCTGCTGGACGATCCCAAACAGCCTGGGCAGAAAAAAAGTTTGCAACCCTTTGTGACCCGCGCTGAACAACTGTGCCAATGACAATAGGGCCGTTATCCCGAGGGTTATCGAGGTGCGGCAGGTATAGTGATTGAGCTAACGATCACAAAATGGGCCGAATGATGGCGCTGAAGTACTAAGTCAGCTCATACATAGCTGGAAAAGGGAAATGCCTCGTCTACGCTTAAAGCGTGGGTTCCTCGGAGCCTGCGTCAATGCCAACTTTTAGCGCACGGCTCTACCCTAGAGCCATTTCCCTAGACCGAATACAGGAATCGTATTCGGTCTTTTTTTTATGGTTAATTTATGAAAACTCCAATTTGGTTTAGCCCCCCTAAATGCATATCAGCTTATCGTGTTGTCAGCATTCAGTAGCGATTAAGCGCAGAAAGCGGTTAGCCGGCTTTTGAACACGGTTGTTAATGGGCCAGAACTTACCGCCGCCACCCTAGCTGGTTTCTGCTATTCGAAAGTCCAACATTAGGATTACTCTTTTTTGCTTAAGCAAGAATTTGGGTCAGGATCAGGCTATTCGTCAAAACCCTGCTTTGGGATGACGGCGAGACGGAACTGCGCACGCTTCGTGTTCGGTAAAATACCTTCGCGCCTCGGTTGATAAAGAAAAGCCAGAAGTGTATCACTCTGATGGACACCAGATTTAATTCCTCTACGCGAAGGCATAACGACCCGCGAAAAAGCCTTCTACACCACCAACGCCAACGAATCGTGGAACAGCGTAATCCAGCTGGGGATAACGAAATGCACAGTCTTCCGACTTCCGGACAGACAACTCAGCTCGGAAGGTGATTTATCTGGCTGTCGGGGATGCGTCAAAAAAAGGGGTATGCCGATCCAAAACAGGTGGCTGGCGATAAGCCGCTTTATTATCAAGTTCGGTGACCGCCTGGGCGATCACCTTAATCGGGTAGAAGTGACAAAGAATTATTTACAGAGTCGAATAAAACTAATTCTACCGCAATATTCATCGCGTTTATCAAAGTCATCCTGGTGATCGCACAAAACTGATCACACCAAAAAGCTAGCCTAGAATAAGGTTGAAATAAATTGCTTCTTTATTCCTGTTTCATTCTTCCACGCAAATAACTTTCGACGTAGTCGTCAAGTTCCTTCAGTCGCCCCTGAAATGAGTCAATCATGTGATCTTGTTCTGGCTCAGGCAGTTGACGAAATAAATTAAGCATTCGAATTTCACGATCTTTCAAGCCCGAGTCTTCGTCGACCTTTTTACCAAAGAGCCAGGCGATGGAAACACCACTCGCATCCGCTACGGCCAGTGCGGAGGCTTTGCTAATGGTTCCCGTTTTAAACCATCCAGTAACCGCTTGCTTGCTGACGTTTGCGGCTCTGGCCATATCGGCCTTGGAAAAACCTTTTTTGTTAAGTTCAGCGAGCCTGGAAATAAGGCTGTTATCAAAATCGTTCATTGGCATAGCGTTCATTGTGTTCCGGAACTGAGTTCGGCATGGTTAATTGAAAATTGATTTTTTAATAAAGTAATTCTTTATATCCCTATAGATATATTTAGGATAAATCATGTTAAGCAATGATTTGGTTAAATATAACAGTGAGTAAAGCTTAGTGTCATTCAATGGTTGATTCGCTTTTGATGCTGTGTGATGAAATGATGTCACGCTGGTAATGTTTCCTCCCTCTTAAACAGTGGGTGACATCGGCGCATAATTTCTTTAGTCGTGACTATATTTAACTAGCTTCACGTTTTGGGAGCAATAGTTATTAGTAATAAATTGAATGGGAGAATAGTCTAATTCGGCATCGATGAACCTTTTCAAGTTGAATTCTCATGGAGGAGATAACCATTCGTATTAAGGCAATAGGGTCTAAGAAAATGAAGTTTATCAGATATAACGTTTAGTCAGGTCATAACATGGCGATGTGGATAAGAGCCTTGGGTTGCTTAGCGCTCACATCCAGAAAAATTCGAGAGTCAGCGAAGAATAAGCGAGATTCAGGCGGCATCGGCCGCAAATACCAAGGGACCTTCTTCACGCTAATGTGTCACGGAGTCAGCCGCAACGATGACTTCTTTTTTCAATGAATCATCGACCTGGACACACCAGAGTTTGTCACCCTTCATTTATAGATAACCATCTTAGAACCAATGGATCGGCTTTGGACAACATCGCCTTCATTGAACGTAGGCTATTTCTCAGCTATGTAAATGATTTTCACTATAACCGGTTTATCATTTTTAGTTGTTTATTACTGTGAAATTAGTTGATGAGAATTCACTGAATTGAACAAATATTTTTATTCTCGAACGATCATAGACGTGTGGGGCAAGTTCGGGTAGCACCTTTAATATTCAACAGATGTTGTCTATGACAGGGTTTATTTTACAGAGGATTGAGAAGGACGTTTGGATAGAAATTATTAATGTGAAAACGATTGCGATTATGGCTTTATTTTTTATGAAAGCGTTGGTCTTAAAAAATTATTTTAGGCAATGAGCAGGTAAGGTAAGAGATTATTTTGGCGCTCTCCAACAATTATCGGGGAAAAGGCTCATGCCCTTATAACTTGACAAAAATACGAGCCGGTGTGGCGGGGCGGCTGAATAGCATGGAGTCGATTAGGTGCATTTGCCCCTATCTGCTACAAAGTGAAGTATCAAAAGCGATGATTAAGACTTGGATAAGCCAGGATTGAGCTGTGTGGCTACCACGTCGATATTTCGGGGTGAGGCTCTATATCCTGCCATGTATACTCTGATTATTTTTTAAAACGTCAATGGCGGTTTGCATGGCAATTTTATCATCACGCCGTTTCTGCTTGCCTTGCATGACTTGCAGAAAATCAAGCAGGGTGCGCGTGTTGACTGGACGACCGACTTTGATCACTTCCAGAACGGCGTTGCCTAAGATGATTTTGACCGGCGGTAGCTGGGCAGGATACCAGTTCAAGGCGTCTTCTGATTTCATATTAAAATTCTCTGGGAAGGGCAGTATAGCACGTTGCCGTCCCTAGGTTCTTAACTCATCTGCAGCTTATCGCTGCTCGGCTTCCTGGTGGAGGTGGCAATGTTCTGCCGGGTGACAACGGCACCAGGCGACATTCCGTTTGCTGATGAAGGTATCGAAAGGGGCTATCGTGACGAATATGGAGAGCGTAGGAAAGTTTTGGGCTGACTGATTACCCGCTGCGTGTATTAAGAATGCCTCCTGATAGCGTCATGAGGTGAACCTTGATTGAAGTCAGCCCAGGGATGGGGCGCGCCACGATCAGAATAACTATTCTGTCCGATTATTATCATTTGTGTCGCGACTTTTATCCTTATCACCTTGGTTGCGGGCGCGACGCTGTAGGAATAACTCTATCGTTTGATAACCCGCAATCCCCAACGCTGCGCCAATCCCATTAATGGCAATTGGGGACAGCGTCGGGAATTGTATCAATGCGACTCCGGCAATCATCGACACAAAACCTCCCAATAATAACCGGCCGGTAAATTGTCCCATACTGATGGGCTTGCCGCCGATCAAAACCTTGCCGACGGCAATCAGCAGGCCGATAAGGAATAGCGACAATACACTTTTATCTGCTTCACTCATTATGTTAACTCCTCTTGTAGGTCATTGATGGGGATGAATTTTCTTTTTGGCTAACGCATACCCCGTCCAAACGTTCATCTAAGCTGGATTTGACTAGCTTTCCGATGGCACGCCACGCGTCGGAAGGAAGATGAAATGTTGCTGTCATGCGGATCATTCCTGATTGCAACGTTGCGATACCAGTCACGTTATGTAATCAGTTTACGGCCCTTGGGAGCCAGCGCTTTGGGTTGTATAAGCGGGGAGCAAACAGTGTGTCTGCCAATGCAGGGAAAGCCGGGTTGAAACATGCCGCTGAAGTCAGCGGCAACCGACAGGGAGTATAGACAGGTAGAATTTTTTTGCTGATCTATTCGGTGACAGCGTCACTTATCACTGTTTTTCACGTCGTGTTTATAACCGCGAGATGAGTGAATACTTTGGCGTTTAGCCTGATACATCGCCGTGTCTGCCTGGTGGATGAAATGATTGACATCCAGACGGTCATTTTTACCCAAAATGGCGATACCCACGCTGGCGGACAGGAGGATGTTTTGGCCGCGGATGCGAATGGGCTTTTGAAAGCGCTCTTTTAGTGTACGACAAAGCTCATTCACTTCGTGCTCCATATCATGGTGCTCATGCCGCACCATCACGAACTCATCTCCTGAGAGCCGTCCGATTAAATCTTCTGGGCGGGTATTTTGACCTAAAATGCGTGCAAAGGTTTTGATGACTCGATCGCCGAATTCGTGTCCGTAACGGTCATTGTAGTGTTTGAAGTTGTCCAGATCGAAGAACAGCAGCGCCAGACCGCTCTGTCGTTGCTTCATTGCGAGCTGATTGAGGTAGGAGATCACGGCGCGTCGGTTGGGTAATCCGGTGAGATGATCGTGATTGGCTTCGAATTTCAGCTGATCGCGCAGGGATGTCAGGTCGGTGATGTCAGTGGAGAACACATATACCCCTTGCTCTGGCGGCTCTGCGGGCACCATCTGAGTGTGATAGGTGATTCGTTCCCCCGAAGGCAAGTCGACGGTGTGCTCAATATGCAACGGCCGCCGATCATTGCGCACCTTATCCAACAACGGGGTAAACAGCTTGCGCTCCTTAGGACGCAAGATTGTGTTAATGCTGCAATTGATAGGCTCATCGCCCGTACTTCCCAGCAGCAGCTTAAGATGACGATTGGCGAAGGTGAAGACGTTGTCAGGGCTGATGCATGAAATCATCGCGGGAATATTATCGGTGATGTCCTGGATGAACTGATGGCTATGCTGCAGCTCTTCCGTACGCTGTTCAACACGCTGTTCCAACTCTTTACTTAACGTGAGAAGCGCGGCTTCCGAGGCTTTCTGATTGCTGATGTCGGTAATTGCCAGCAGCAAGCCATGCTGGCTGCCATCGGGATTGTACAGAAGCGCCACCGACACCATCGCCCACATCAGCGAGCCATCCATCCGGCAATAGCGCTTCTGGAACGTTGTATTGCGATGGCCCATTTTTAAAAGGTGGTCATAACGCTCTCTGGTTAACTCGAGATCACCGTGGTACGTGACACTTTCCATGGTGGTCTGCAACAGCGCTTCCTCGGAATATCCCATCATTTTGCAGATCGTGTGGTTGACCCTGATAGGTTTTTTATCCGGCGTCATCAGTACGAGGCCAATCGCCGCCTGAGAAAAGATCTGACGGTTGACGTAATCTGCTCTGTGGAGCATATCTCGCGTGCTTTCGGCTTCCGCCTGCATCTCGACTCTCTGCAAATAGGTTTGCACTACATAAGCCATGTCGCTCAGCTGTTCAAGCTTTTTGCTGTCGAATTCAATGGGCTGGCTGTGATACAGACAAAGCGCCCCCAGCGGGATGCCGTAGAACGAACGTAGCGGATAACTGGCATGGAATCGGACCTGTTGCTTGCCCGTCACCATGGGATTATCGCTGAATCGGGGATCTTTCCGTGCGTCGGAAACGATAAGCGGTTCGTTGGAAGCCACCGTGTGAACGCAAAAGGAGATCGATAAAGGCGTCTCCGAATAGGGAAAGTTTCGCCGTGATAACGACCATTGTCGGTCGGAGTCGATTAAAGAGATCACCACGCTATCGACCTCGAAAAAGGACTGGGTAATGCGGGTAACACGTTCCAATTCTTCGACCGGTCGCGTATCCAGGATGTTCATCATGCGCAAGAGGGCACTCCGTTGTTCCTTAGCGCCGGCATCGAGAGGCGGAGTCATGGTTATGCCTTAAGTAATTTACTGTTAGGGTCGATGCCCGGATGGAGTGTCGTTCAAAAAAGAGTGGCCATCCCGGCATGTATAAAGGTTGTAAGGCCGATTAATCCTGCACGCCAGACTGGCCGCCAGTTCACCCTGTTCAGGAGGTGACAAGCCACAGAAGAAACGAACCTCTTCGGGAAAGAACGCTACGCTACCATTTCAGCATAATGCAACTTTTAGTTATTTATTCCACAGCCGCGGGCCGCCAGTAGCGTAAGTGACTGCTGTTAATTTGAATTATAGCCAGAAACTTCCTTGTGAAGAGATTTCTCGCCCGAACTCACTAATATGAAAGAAAAATTATATGGAAAACGACGCGTTTATGCCAATCGGCCGCTCAGGGGGACTCGTCAGGTGATAAGCCAGTGACGCCTACAATGGCTCTATGCCGACTATTCGCGTGTGTGGACGCAAATGCCATTGACGTAAGTTTTAGCCACATTTCTGTCATCACCTTGCATCATCAGAGCAAAAAGCTTCTCATCCAGCGTGGTCGCCTGCTCCTGTCGCAAGCGCTGTAGGGGGGTGTATGCCCAGTCGAGGACCACGAAGTCCGCCTCTTTCCCCGGCAGAAAATTTCCCAGTTTATCATCCAATGACAGCGCCGCCGCGCTCCCTAATGTCGCTTGATACAGCCCCTCTCGGGCGGACAGTTTTTCGCCCAGCAACTGCTGAACCTTGTAACCCTCATTCAGTGTTTGCAGGAGAGATAAACTGGTGCCTGCTCCGACATCCGTGCCCAGCCCCACTCGGATCCCGGCGGCTTTCAGAGAATGCAACGGAAACAGTCCGCTGCCTAGGAACAGGTTGGAACTCGGGCAGAAGGCGACAGAAGAGCGGCTGTGCGACAGCGTGTCCACTTCTTCCTTTTCGAGATGGAGGGCATGTGCGAACAGGGAGCGAGGACCGGTGAGACCGTGGTGGTGATACACATCCAGATAGTGGCGATGCTCGGGAAAAAGTGATTTCACCCAGGCAATCTCCTGCTTGTTCTCGCTGAGATGCGTTTGCATATAAACGTCTGGGAATTCTCGCAGCAGTTCACCCGCCAGCCTTAATTGTTCTGACGTGGATGTCGGCGCGAAACGTGGCGTTACCGCATATAAAAGACGCCCATGATGATGCCATTTTTGAATCAGGGCGCGGCTGTCCTGGTAGCTCTGTTGCGCACCATCGCATAAGGCGTCAGGCGCGTGTCGGTCCATCAACACTTTCCCGGTAATTAACCTCATCGCTTTATCCGCCGCTGCGGTAAAAAGTGCGTCGACAGACTGCGGGTGCACGGTCGCAAAAACCATCGCGCTGGTGGTACCGTGCCGCAGCAGCTCCCGGATAAATATGTCAGCCATCTGGCGAGAGTATTCGGCATCCGCGTATTTTTGCTCGGTCGGGAACGTATAGGTATCAAGCCATTCCAACAATTGTTCTCCGTAAGAGGCGATCATTTCAATCTGGGGGAAATGGACGTGCGTATCGATAAACCCGGGCATGATCAACCGGCCCCGATAATCTCTGACTGTCAGAGGCGCTAACTCGTTGGCAGCAACGTCTCTATAATTCAGCGCATTCAGTACTTTACCGTTGCGAACAATCAACAAGCCATCCTCAATAAAGTGGGTGGCTTCTGCGGGGTTATGCCGAGGGTCGGCGGTAAAGTGAAGCAGGCTGGCGCGGTACGCCTGAGTGTCAGCGGCATCAATCATTCACACCTCCCTGAGAAGCTAAAACAGGTTTTATCCATAAATGAGACCTCTGAATATTCATCGATGGCGAAGAATGGAGGGCATCAGCTGATTTTTGAGTGTGCTTGTCTGTAGCAGGAATTCGTCTGTTTGTTTGCACGTACGTAATGAAGGACCATAGGTGCAAGTGACTGAAAATCAGTAAAAGTCACTTGATACTAAAAGCACGGTCCGGCGGACGTCAATAACAGAAGACGGCTGAAATGATAAAGCTGATAAGCGAATCGAAGGTTCTTCAGTAATAGCCAGAATGGGGGGCGTTTCCCCCTCACTAAGCAAGGGGGGAGGAAGTGATTAGGGCGGAGGGGTATCGGCAAGAGGTTCTACGGGGTCCACTTTTCTTGGCACCATGATTGATCGTGTGACGGCTTCCAAGGTCACGAATGTGTGCCCGCAGTTAACGTTAGTACACTGGTGGTAGCGCTCCTTGGCGCCATCTGAAAGATATCGGCTGGAACGTGCATGGGCGGCGTGGTGGCATAAAGGGCAATGCATCATGTTGGGTATCTCCTCAAACATATTCATCTTTTCGACATAACTTAATGGTGAAACCTTTTATTTGAATTTGCAAACTTTTTTCTAAAGCAATTCTTGCAAAAAAAGACGGGTAGCGAAAACAAACCGCGATTTATCAATATTTTATTGTTTGTTTGTCGAAATTTGACGATTCGATAAAGTGTTTTTTATTTGATTTTTTGTTCACAAAATGAGTTTATGATATTACAGTTAACGGTGTAAAAGAGAGCGGATGTCGGTTTCGTACTTTCATTGGTGGAGCGCGTTGGCTATCATTCGCGCGCTCTGTCACGGAATCCGTCTTGACAGCAAATTATTATGGTCGGGCTGTTTTACTGTCGGAAATAATTGTTTACAGTGTAAGCCTTGGTTAACAGCCCGCAGAAGAGTTATCGGAGAGTAAGCGTGACAGGTTCCACCCCTTTAGACGTGAGGCAGCTCATCAACGAACGTCCCCTTAGCGCCTATCAAAAGCTGATTGTCATCCTTTCATTCTGCATCATTGCATTGGACGGCATGGATATCGCCATCATGGGCTTTATCGGACCTTCGCTGAAAGCCGCCTGGGGAATAGGCAACGCTGAGCTGGCGATTGTGATCAGCGCGGCACTAGTGGGGCTGGCTATGGGCGCGATGATTTCGGGCCCGCTTGCAGACTGGCGCGGACGCAAAGTCGTTATCATCACCAGCGTATTCCTGTTTGGGCTGTGGACGCTATTGGCGGCGTTCTCCGAAAACGTACAGCACCTGATTATTTTCCGTTTCCTGACCGGGTTAGGGCTGGGCGCCGCCATGCCTAATGTAGGCACACTGGTCGCGGAATACGCACCGGAAAAGAAACGCTCGTTTATCATCACTATCGTATTCTGCGGCTTCAGTGTGGGCGCTGCGGCGGGCGGATTTGCCGCCTCCTGGCTGATCCCACAGTGGGGCTGGCATACCGTGCTGCTGATGGGCGGGATTCTGCCGCTATTGCTGCTGCCGTTCCTGGTGGTGAAACTGCCTGAGTCCGTCAGATTCCTGGTGGCCAAACGCGCAAATTCAGAGCGTATTCATCACATCGTCGAAAAAATCGCTCCCGGTGTCAGTCACAGCGGGACTCAGTTCGCCATGCCCGCAGAAAACAAAAAAGCCACGTTCGCCGTACGTCTAGTCTTATCTAAAGAGTACCGCTTCGGCAGTTTCATGCTGTGGGGGGGGTATTTCTTTGGGTTATTCATGGTGTACTTGTTAGGGAGTTGGCTGCCTACTGTCATCAAAGAGGCCGGGATGACGGTCACTCAGGCGACGGTTATCACCGCGCTGTACCAGTCTGGCGGTGCTTTTGGTTCTCTGTTCGCCGGTTGGCTCATGGATCGAATCAATCCTCACCTGGCGCTCGGCGTTATCTACGCGGCGGGCGGCGCGGCGACGGCGATGATCGGGTTGTCGGAATCCTATTTTGTTTTACTCGCCCTACTGGCATCGACCAGCGGTTTTTGTCTCAACGGCGCGAATACCGGCATGAATGCGCTTTCCGCGCGTTTTTACCCGACGGCGGCGCGTGCGACGGGGTCAGGATGGATGCATGGCGTTGGGCGTATGGGCGCGATCATGAGCGCATTTGCCGGCGCGCAGGTGCTGGGCATGGAATGGAGCTTCGGTATGATGTTCGCCGTTCTGGCTTTGCCAGCCTTCCTGACGGCCTTAATGATCTTGGCGAAAGGACAGCTTGGTCGTCGTCATCGCTCCGTCGCTTTTATCTATTAGACTTCTGTGGTGTTGCCCTGAATGCCGGGGCAATACTGTTTCCACATTTTATCGGCTGCGTTTCGCATGCCGTTCCCAATTTTCTTGACGCGACCGCGCTGACTTTCTTAATGCGACATAACAGGCCCCGTGACCGCCGTGTACGGGCTGTGCGACGCAGAATGCCTGTACTGACTCAAATTGAGACAGCCAGCGGGCAAGGTAGCTGCGTATAATATTGGCATGAGATACCTCATCGCGGCCTTTACCGTGAATAATGAGCAGATTGCGCAGGTGGTCGTGCTCCGCCTGAAGCATAAACTGAAATAGGCTGTCACGGCAGACGGACACCGGTTTTCTTATCAGATTCAGACTGGCATCCAGCGAGTATTTTCCCTGACGTAGTTTATCCAGTACGCCTCGCTGGATCCCATCTTGAGTGTGCATCAAGGGTTCATCCAGAGGAAGCATGTCGATGTAGCCGCTGATCAGGAAATTAGTCGGTTTGCTGAACGCTACACTCTTTTTTTTCTTCAAAGCAGGCGCTTTTTGAAGGTGTACCTTCGTGCAGCAGGAGGGCAGTGGCGTGACATCGTCAACCGCGTGTCTGAACAGAAATTTTTCATCAGGCGTCATGTGAGTCCCCTCAATTAGCTACGGAGCATGATGACTATAACGGGAGCTGAAAAAAATATCATCGGGTTGCTTGAATCCAGTTACCGGAGCACGCCCCCATCCTGGATGCCAGGGGATGCGACGATAAAGGCGTGCACAATTATCTGACATAAATCAGCGCATAGTCTTATTGTTTTCCCTTTTTTCAATGTCTTGATTTGACCTTATAATATTCATGGTTTCATCAATATTTCATTCTGGGATTGCTTACATCAATCAGTGGTGCTGTAGGAAAAGCAGGAAATACAATATTGTTTTCTGTTCGGCTCTGTATGAGTAAATTATTCATTTCAGATGACTTGAGAAATAAAAAAGAGAGGCGTTGACGAGTGACGCGTAACGCTATTTTTCATGCTATGAAAACATTGTGTATTCAGGGGGATTTCACTTTTTTCTGATAAAGCTGTAGTCGCGGCAGCGAAAAATACAATTCAAAACATGAGCATTGGAAGTTTGCTATGAGCGATCCTTTCATTTGCTCCATCCTCTTAAGCGCGACGCGTATTAACCCGGCGACACGGCTAACCACATATGACGGCTGACCGGATCTATCGTGGGCTGCTGTAATGCGCGAGAGTCGCATGAGCAAGTCTGTCTGGCCGAGGAGAATAAGTAGGTAATAAGGCCGTGCTTACACCGCAAATCAATGATTGATACAGTGATAGTCGGGCTTTCCTGAGGGTGTTTTACTAATCTGCGGCTAATTGACGGTAAAGCTTTAAAACCAACGACGATTTATTCATCAGTGCGCCTGACAGAAGAAATATAATAATGATCATTGATGACTCGGGTAGGTAATCACCGTTGCATATGAAGCGTTCTTGATAGGGATACTGAGGTTCGAGTAGAAATTTTCACATACGACTTGCCATCGAAGATTGGAAATTATTCCAACAAGCCTACCTAGGCGGTTAATAGACATTAGGTCAAAACGACACTATTTTTAGTGAGTCACCCGTGTTGATGAATCACTGGATGAGAATAGGTTTGTTAACTTCCGCGTCCAGGCTGATAAATATCAAAAATGACGGCAAGATAATGCCTTTGGACAAGACTTTTTTGTTAACAGAAACATCAACTATTCAGGGATGCCGTGCGGGAACGCTGTCTACAAGGAATGCCGATTTAACCAGGCTTTGAGCCGCTGAATATCGCCGCTGTCCTGCAGCGCTTGCTGAAAGTCTTCCGCTTCTACCGCACCATGAGCCAGATCGGCAATCAACGACATCGCGACTTGCATCTCGTCAGGCCGGATATGTGAGAGTAGCGTCATATCCGCAATTAGCTTGATTCTGGCTAAGGTCAATTCTTGATTTTCGAGATGTTCCACAATAGTCTGCCCGTCTTCTTAACTGTATTTATGTACAGTATTTTATAGAATGCCATATTCGTCAACCCATAACTGCCCACGGAATTTGAGAAATGGACTTCTTAGCGTTACACCCAGTGCTATGATTATAACCTATTGATTAAAAATGAGTCGTTAAGCTGGTTGTGATCTTGAGAAAGGAAAAAGCGGGCTTGCGGCCTGATGTGGCGATTTTTTGATTAGTAAGTAAGTTAACTGAATCGTTGCACTGGAAATTTGGGGAAAAGGCCGCAATATTTCCATCCTGGATAGCGGTAAAATTGTAATATCATCAGATGTCGCGCAGTTTTACTTCGATAATCAAAGCTGTGACGGTTTTTAGGGCGGTTAAGGCACATATCTTATCTATTTCCATGCTCAAGAGGTGTTTTTGAACAGAGAAAGCAATACCACAGCAGCGGTTTCTGTGCTGGGGAGAATCCTGTCAAGCTATGGGGTGAAAACACAAAAGGAATTGAGCGAAGTGACAGGTATTCCGGCAAATACCATCAGCAACTGGGTTCAGCGAGGCAGTGTCCCCGGCAATATTATCCTAAAATGCGCGCTTGATAACGGCGTTGATGCAGGGTGGCTGGTGACCGGCGAGTTCGTTGACACGCCTGAGATGTTGCATCAAGACGTCGATCTCAAGGGCAAAGCGCTCTATGACCAAGTTCTGGCTTCTGGCGGTCGTGCCGTGTTGCGGCGGATGCTTGATGCCTACGGCTTTAGCACGCAAAAAGAGCTGGGCGAGCTGTTGGATATCGCGCCCGGTACCATCAGCACCTGGATCCGCCGTGATTTTTTCCCGGGTGATGTCGTGGTGGCGTGCGCGCTGGATACCGGCGTATCGCTGGAGTGGCTGGCTATCGGCAAAGGATCTCCCCATCACATAAGGCATACTGACGCAAATGATGCCGGGGATACCGTTTTGGTGCCGCGTAAGACGCTCAAGGCGGGCAAGCTTCAACTAGACAGTGACTGGAAAGCAGATTCCGTGCTCCTGCCTGCAGGCGTGCATTCGCCTCTGTTAGTGGAAGGCAGTACCGCGTCATGGCTGGTGGATACTGGCGTTACCTGCCTGGCTAACGGTCGTTGGCTGCTGGATATAGACGGCAGAAACGATATCTATGATGTTTCGCTGCTGCCGGGTAAAAAGATCTCCGTGACAGGCAGTGCCGCGCAATTCCAGTGCGGAGCTGATGAAGTGTCGCCGGTTGGACTGGTGGTCTTAACCATTATCCGCAATGTCTGAAGGGGCGAAGCGCCTATCGCTTCGCTCTACGTCACCGCAGGTGAATGGGTCATACCAGATTTACTGGAGCATGAATTTGCGGAATTAACAAAGCGCGCTTTGTGGATAAGCTGAATCTGATGACGCAGTCCTGTGCGTGTGCGCCGTGTTTATCGGTTTATACCGCTGCTTGCCAGTGTGATGCGGTGCAGACATTAGCGACTGATTACATGTCGCGGTATTCTTGCGCGGGGCGCCAGAACCCGTCGATAAAGTCTTCGATGGGATAACATCCGCCATTTCGAATGCGTTGCTCACCCATGGTTTTCAAACATTGTGTTTCTGTCTCATAAATGCCCGTAACCAGGTCTTCACAACTCCCGCCCACATAGCAGACAAAAATGATCAATACGAACATGAAATGCCTTCCTCTCTGGATGAATGAGGGCTTGAGAACTAACAGGCTAATGCGGGAAGTGTAGTTGAAAGTGAGTAAGAAAGGGGATGCCTGAGCCGCATCCCGGAAGTCACAGTATTAGTCGCCGCAAGGAGCGGCGCTGGCGCCATCGCGAACCAGGTCCCGTGGAAGCGCGTTTTTAAACCGGCTGCCGATGCGTTTCGCGATTCCCAGCGTGGCGTTGCGCCAAATTAACAGTGCTTCGCTGACATCGGGCAACGCTTCGGGATAGACATCCTTTCCCTGAAACCACGCCTGGGTCTCTGCGGCATTTAGTTCAAACGCGGCGGAGGCGGTTACATCCCCCAATGCGACAATTGCCTCATGCTGCCAGCGATAGCCTTTGGCATAGCGCTCGGCTAGCTTGACCCCGACTCTGGAGAAGCGGACTTTTCCAAGCAACGGTGTCAACGCGACGGGGAATAACCAGATTTCATCATCGCGCTGCCACAATTGAAGTTGCTCTCCGCACCATTCGATACCTTGTTCACGAGCTGCGGCAATGAGTTGCTGCGCTACTTTGCCTTGTAGCGGACTAAATGGAAACTTGCCCATTTTAAAGCCCGGATGCGGCAATGGCGGCACGCTGGCGGTTTTTCTCAGGCGTGCGACGAAGAATCCCTCGCTATCGAAAATCTGAGGGAAAACGTGCAGAAAACCGTCCTCAGTCGCGGCCTGATGAGCTGTTGGAAATAGGTCGTTTAAAGGTTCAATCACACAGGCGTCCGGGAATTGCGCTAGCAGCCAGCGGCAAACCTCCTGATTTTCATGGTGGTTAAGGGTGCAGGTGGAGTAAATCAGCGTTCCTCCCGGCTTCAAGGCGTGGAACGCACTCATGATCAGCTCGCGCTGGGTTGCAGCGATGTTCGCGATACTTTCAAGCGACCAGTGACTCATCGCTGCGGGATCTTTCCTGACTACGCCTTCGCCGGAACAAGGGGCATCCAGTAGCACGGCGTCAAAGCTCTCCGGCAACGCGCTGCCGAAGACGCGCCCGTCAAAATGCGTCAGTGCGGTATTACTGACACCGCATCGGTGTAAATTGGCATGCAATACTTTTACCCGACTGGCCGCATACTCGTTGGCGACGATACCGCCTTGATTATTCATCAGCGCTGCGATTTGCGTAGTTTTCGAGCCTGGCGCCGCTGCAACATCCAGCACACGTTGTGGCTGCGCTCCACCTGAAAAGAGTGCGCTGACGGGCAGCATCGAGCTGGCTTCTTGGATGTAAAACAAGCCGGCGAGGTGCTCAAGCGTATTGCCGAGCCGCACCACTTCTTCATCCGCATTCGTCAGCCAAAATCCCGTCTCACACCAGGGGATGGATTCCAGCGCCCACCCATGGGCTGCGGCAAGCGCACAGAAGTCCGCTACGCTAATCTTGAGGGTGTTGACCCGGATACTGCGACGCAGAGGTCGTTGACAGGCCGCAATGAAATCATCCATTGAGAGATGGCTTGGCATGATGCGCTGAGTGGCATCGATGAATTCGGCTGAGAGCGTTGCTGGGATAGGTTTGGCCACTGGCAATTTCCGTTAGGGCAAAAGCAAAGCGCGGATTTTAGCATAAAGTCATGACTTGCTGGTTCGGGGCGGTCCCTGCCGCCTTGTTCCGGGGATAAGCGGGTAAGACGTCAGTTGGGAAGTGAGACTGTCCTGAATTTTAATGGATCCGCATTTGCTGATTTTATGCGAATGAAGAAATCTAGTAGCATCCTGGTCTGAATACTTATTTAATGGCGCGTCGGCGTGAAACACTGGGCAGTTTGGAAAGAAAATCTTACCGTATGATGAAAAAACAAGAATTTTACGAAGAGTTGGTGAGGGATTTATCGTCACTGATCGCGGGTGAAAACCGATTTATTACTATACTGGCAAACAGCAGCGCCTTGTTGTACGAACGGCTGGAACGCGTTAATTGGGCCGGTTTTTACCTGCTCGATCAGGACACGCTGTTCCTTGGCCCGTTTCAGGGGCGCGTCGCGTGCGTCCGTATTCCTGCGGGTAAAGGTGTATGCGGTCGGGCGGTATCGGAAAAACAGGTACAGCGGGTGGGGGATGTTCACGCATTTCCCGGCCATATCGCCTGTGATGCGGCAAGCAATGCAGAAATCGTATTGCCGCTGGTGGTCAATGAACAATTTATTGGCGTGCTGGATATCGATAGCCCGGAATACCAGCGGTTTGATGCCGATGACGAAGCCGGGTTGAGTGCCGTTGTTTCAACGCTCAATGCTCAACTGGAAAACAGCGATGTACTTAGTTTCATCAATTCTCTCAGTTGAGACACGGATAACGTAGCAATTGCCGATGACGTCATTATAATGACGCCTGTTCATGCCTGCGCCGGTTGGCGAACCCGTTGTAATCAGGAAATTTCATGGAAAATCAACCTAAGTTGAATAGTAGTAAAGAAGTCATCGCTTATCTGGCAGAGCATTTCCCGCTCTGTTTCTCCATTGAAGGCGAAGCACGGCCGTTAAAAATCGGTATTTTTCAGGATCTGGCCGCTCGCGTGCCCGAGTCCGATAACATCAGTAAAACGCAGTTGCGTTCAGCGTTGAGGCTCTACACCTCCAGCTGGCGTTATCTGTATGGCATCAAGCTGGGAGCGCAGCGTGTCGATCTGGACGGTAATCCTTGCGGAGAGCTGGAAGAGCAGCACGTAGAGCATGCGCGTAAACAGTTGGAAGAAGCGAAAGCCCGAGTCCAGGCACGTCGTGCTGAACAGCAGGCTAAGAAACGGGCGGAAGGGGGCGATGCTGCCGAACCTGCACGTAGACGTCCTTCCGCGGGTAAAAACTCGCCCCGCCGCGACAACGGCGCTTCCACCACACGTAAGCCGCGCCAGCCTTCTTCTCGTACAGCACCAACATCCTCATCGGATCGACCGCGCCAGTCTCGTGCGGCTCGAGAAGATCAGCAGGCGCCGCGACAGGCTGTGACGGATATCTCCAGCCTGCACATCGGCCAGGAAATCAAAGTCAGAGCGGGCAAAAGCGCCATGGATGCCACTGTGCTTGAAGTCGCCAAAGATGGAGTCAGAGTTCAGTTGGCTTCAGGAATGGCGATGATCGTACGCGCAGAACACTTGCAGTTCTGATACGGAGGCCAACCTCGGCATGAACAAATTCGTAAAATCGACCGTATTGAGCTGCCTTCTGTTGGCGGGCAGCAGTTTTGCCAATGAGAACATCACGCGGGTCGATCAGATTCCACAATTGCAGCCGGAAGCGCAAGATGCCACCGTTAGTGAGCGCGTCTCGTCACGGTTTTTGCGTTCCCATTACCGGCAATTCATGCTGGATGAACAGTTCTCAGACAAAATTTTTGCTCGCTACCTCAACATGCTCGACTACAGCCACAATGTGCTGTTAGCGTCTGATGTAGCGCAGTTCGACAAGCAAAAAGGGCAGTTGGGTCAAGACCTGAACAATGGTCGACTGGACTTGCCTTATGCGTTATACAACCTGGCGCAGAAACGTCGCTTCGAGCGTTATCAGTATGCGTTGTCGCTGCTGAACAAACCGATGAACCTTACGGGCAACGACTACATCGACCTCGATCGAGACAAAGCGCCTTGGCCGAACTCGCAGGACGAGCTGAACCGTCTGTGGGACGCGAAGGTTAAGTTCGACTGGCTCAGCCTGAAACTGACGGAAAAAACCGACAGCGAAATCAAAGATATTCTGACTAAGCGCTATCAGTCGGCGATTCGCCGACTGGTTCAGACCAACAGCGAAGACGTTTTCCAGCTCGTGATGAACTCACTCGCGCGTGAGATAGACCCGCACACCAGCTATCTTTCCCCACGCAATACCGAACAGTTCAATACCGAAATGAGCCTGTCTCTTGAAGGCATCGGTGCCGTATTGCAAATGGATGAAGATTACGCCGTGATCAACTCCATGGTGCCGGGCGGCCCGGCGATGAAGAGCAAACGCATCGTAGTCGGCGACCGCATTGTCGCAGTCGGTCAGACGGGAAAACCGATGGTGGACGTTATCGGATGGCGATTGGATGATGTCGTCGCATTGATCAAGGGACCGAAAGGCAGCAAGGTACGCCTTGAGATCCTCCCGGCCGGCAAAGGTACGAAAGCCAAAACGGTAACGCTGACGCGTGAGCGTATTCGCCTTGAAGATCGTGCGGTCAAAATGACCATCAAAAATGCCGGTAAGGATAAAGTCGGCGTACTGGATATCCCCGGTTTCTACGTGGGGCTGACGGATGACGTAAAAGTTCAGCTCCAGAAACTGGAAGCCGAGAACGTCAGCAGCGTGATCATTGACCTACGGGGTAACGGCGGCGGAGCGCTGACTGAAGCCGTCAGCCTTTCCGGACTGTTTATCCCGAGCGGTCCCGTGGTACAGATTCGCGATAATAACGGCAAGATCCGTGAGGACAGCGATACCGATGCCACCCTCTATTACAAAGGTCCGTTGGTAGTTCTGGTAGACCGCTTCAGCGCCTCAGCGTCGGAAATCTTCGCCGCGGCGATGCAGGATTACGGACGCGCGTTGATTGTGGGCGAACCGACCTTCGGTAAAGGCACTGTGCAGCAATATCGGTCCCTAAATCGCATCTACGATCAGATGCTGCGCCCGGATTGGCCAGCGCTCGGTTCGGTGCAGTACACGATCCAGAAGTTCTACCGTATCAATGGCGGCAGCACCCAGCGTAAAGGCGTAACGCCTGACATCATTATGCCGACTGGGCTGGAAACGATTGAGACCGGAGAGAAGTTCGAAGACAACGCCTTGCCGTGGGACAGTATCAAACCGGCTGATTACACCAAAATGGGTGATTTCACCGCATTGTTGCCGGTCCTGAAGGCGGATTACGACCAGCGTATCGCCAAAGATCCCGAGTTCCAGTACATCCAGCAGGATGTCGCTCGCTTCAAGGCGCTCAAGGAGAAACGCGACCGTGTTTCTTTGAATTTGGCTCAGCGCCAGAAAGAGAACAATGACGATGAAGCAATTCGTCTGCAGCGAATCAATGAGCGGTTGGCCCGTCAGGGGAAACCGACGCTGAAGTCTCTGGATGCGTTGCCGAAGGATTATCAGGAGCCGGATCCGTATCTGGATCAAACTGTGCAGATTGCTGAAGATTTAGCTCTGCAAAAACAGGCTAAATGATAAACCTCGCAGTATGAATAACAGGCCCTGGCGAATAACGCCGGGGCCTGTTTGTTTCTATCCCCCGTTTTTATCCCTGTTTTTTTCGCGATTCCAATGCGTCTGATTCTCAACGAATCGTCACATTTTCTGTTTTATAACGCCTACCTATGCCTGCTTTGATATGAGTCAAACGGCAAACTGTCGACTGAAATATATTAAGAATTATTCTTACTTGTCTTTTTATCTCACAAAAAGACAGCCGTTTAAGCACACTCCCGCATGACAGGGATAGATAGGAGGTCCGCGGATGACCTTATGTATTCAAACACTGCTCGATGTTCCCCTTAACACACATAGCGTGGTCGCGCGTATACGTCTCGCGGGCGAACAGCAGCAACGGCTGATGGATCTGGGTATCCGTATCGGACGAGACGTCCGGGTTATTCAGCGCGAGGTCAATCAGCCGTTAATGCTGGCCGCAGGCGACAGCCGAATCGCCATCAACTGGGATATGGGTAAGCAGGTGTGGGTATCGCCACAGCAGTTAGGAAGGAATGGATAACATGACATTAGAAACTCTGACCGCCGGAACCCACTGGAAAGTCGTGGGATATCAGAAAGGCGCCGCAGATTACCGCAAGCGGCTACTGGCGCTTGGCGTGACTCCGGGCGTCGAATTCACCGTGTCGCGGGTGGCGCCGCTGGGAGATCCCATCGAACTGCGTGTGCGAGGCTCCGCCATCAGCGTACGTAAAAATGAAGCCAAAATCATGATCTTGGAACAGTGTTAATGCTGCTCAGCGAGTAAGGATGTTATGGATACGCAATCCGTTATTTGTGTCGTAGGAAATCCCAACTGCGGTAAAACCACGCTTTTCAACGCATTGACCGGGAGTCAACAGACGGTCGGCAACTGGCCTGGCGTGACGGTAGAAAAAAAAGTCGGGGAATGCCGTCTTGAGGACCGTCGGATCACTCTGGTGGATCTGCCAGGCGTCTACTCTCTCAATCCGTCTTCCGAGAGTGCCGAAGACGAGCGTGTCGCGCGCGATTACATTCTGGCTGGCGAAGCCCAGCTGGTGTTGAATATCGTCGATGCCGCCAATCTGGAGCGTAACCTGTACCTCACCTCACAGCTGCTGGACATGAAGGTGCCGATAGTGGTGGCGGTCAACATGATGGACATCGCCGCTTCTCGTAAGTTGGATATTGATATAGATGCGCTGCGACGAGAATTGGGCTGTCCGGTCATCGCGATTACCGCGACGAAGAAGCGGGGGATAAGCTTGCTGAAGGCGATGTGCCAGGAGGCGTTGGAGCATCCTGCGATTCCTCCGGTTGAGGTGCCTTACGATCCGCCTTTGTATGAGGCCGCACAGTCGATCGCCAACTTGCTGGAGCGCCAATCGGCCAGCGTGAATGCCTACTGGTCGGCGCTCCAGCTGCTAGAGCGCGATATCACGATGCGCAGCCACATCCCGGAAGATGTGCTGATCATTGCCGACGGAAAGGTGGCTGCGTTGGAAGAACACTACGGCGACGAGCTGGATATCTTTTTGGCTGACGCCCGCTATCGGTTCGCGGCGTCGGTTGCCAACCACGCGGTAGTCCGCCGTGGCGAAATCTCGGCCACATTGACTGACAAAATCGACCGGATTGTGCTTCACCGTCTATTGGGGATCCCGATTTTCCTGTTGGTGATGTACCTGATGTTTATCTTCACCATCAACATCGGCAGCGCCTTGATCGATTTCTTCGACAAACTGTCCGAAACCCTCTTTGTTAAAGGTTTCGGCGAACTCTTATTGGCGCTCCACAGCCCTGAATGGCTGAAGACGCTGCTGGCTGATGGGGTCGGATCCGGTATACAGACCGTCTCGACCTTTATCCCCGTGATTGCTTGCCTGTACCTTTTCTTGTCCTATCTGGAAGACTCCGGTTATATGGCGCGAGCGGCATTCGTCATGGATCGCTTCATGCGGAGTTTCGGGCTACCTGGGAAAGCCTTCGTGCCGCTGATCGTCGGCTTTGGCTGTAATGTGCCAGCCGTGATGGCGACACGAACAATGGAAAAGCAAAGCGACAGAATCGTCACGGTGATGATGGCGCCCTTCATGTCCTGTGGTGCGCGGTTGCCCGTGTATGTGTTGTTCGCAACCGCGTTATTCACTCAGGGAGGCCAGAATCTAATATTTGGACTTTACCTGATTGGTATCGCCGCAGCTATCGGCACCGGCTTTCTGTTGAAAAAAACCGCGCTGCAGGGCGATGCTTCGTCTTTCGTCATGGAAATACCGCCGTACCACCTGCCCGGACTGAACAGCGTGCTGGTTAGAACCTGGGAGCGACTAAAAGGCTTCGTGCTGCGGGCTGGCAAGCTGATAGTGGTGGTCGTGACGGTGCTAAGCTTCTTCAACTCGCTGGGGACAGACGGTACGTTCGGCAATCAGAACACCCAGAAGTCCGTACTTTCCGTTATCGGTCAGGAGATGGTGCCAGTCTTTAAACCGATGGGGATCTCGCAGGACAACTGGCCGGCGGCTGTCGGTGTGTTTACCGGTATTTTCGCCAAGGAGGCGGTTGTGGGGACGCTGGATTCGCTCTACGGCACGATGGCGAGTCAACAAAGCGGCGCCGATAACGAAGCAGACGCGCCATTTAGCTTGTGGGGCGGTGTTCAAGAAGCGTTAGCGACGCTGCCGGAAAACTTCGGCAAGCTTGGCGACGCGTTGCTAAATCCCCTGGGAATTGAAATTGGAGATCTCAGTGATACGGCGACAGTCGCGAAAGATAATGAGTTTTCGGTGACCTCTCTGACGGTGATAAGCCAACAGTTTGATGGCCGCTTAGGCGCATTTAGCTATCTGCTGATGGTGTTGCTGTATGTACCTTGTGTGGCGGCGGTGTCCGCAATTTGGCGTGAGGTGGGGACAGGCTGGACACTGTTCTGCGTCGCCTGGACGATCGAGCTAGGCTATGGCGCCGCCGTGTTGGTGTATCAGATTGGTCGCTTTGCCCGACACCCGCTGTACTCGACGGTAGCTATCGCCGGTGTTGCCTTGATGGGGGGGATGACTGCGCTATTGCTACGTCATCGTGGGGTATCGCAGCAGCGGCTGGCCCACCATGTGCAATGACACGGCGCCTGCAAAAGGGTCGCAAGGGGGTAATGCATGACCTTGATAGAGTTACGCGATTTTGTTCGCGCAAAGCGTCAAGTCTCGGTACATGACATCAGCGTCGCATTTCATGTCGAACCCGGCGTGATTGACGGCATGATGAGCATTTGGGTTCAGAAAGGGCAGGTTCGCTTTCACGCGGCGCCCGTGAGCAGTCAATGCGGCAGTTGCTGCTCCTGTGACAAAAGTCTCAGCCAGTATTACGAGTGGCTGGAGACGCCCTCTGAGATCGCAACGCGCTGATCGTTCCTCTCTGATTTCCCGCTGAATTTGCTTAAAGTTTAGCGGGAATTTCCTGTTCTTTTTATGTTATGAAAACATATCGCTAACGTTGCGGGTTAGGCGGTTTCGCTACATGCATTTTCACATGCTTCTCCTTTTCCAGCTCTGAAGCGGCTTTGGCGGCGATTTATAGACTATCGTTATGTAGCGAAACTAATAAAAACTGATATGACGCAATATCAACCTGGAAAGCCCTCTTCATAATGCAACCTGCGGTCCATCCAAGGGAGTTAAAGATGGAAAAATTACTCGATCGTTTTTTAAACTACGTGTCTTTTGATACCCAATCCAAACCGGGCGTGCGGCAGGTGCCGAGCACCGATGGGCAATGGAAGCTGGCACAGGTTCTACAGCAAGAATTGATAGGCTTGGGATTGGCGCAGGTGACGGTCGGAAATCATGGCTGTGTTACCGCGACGCTGCCGAGCAATGTCGCCTGGTCTGTGCCGACCATCGGCTTTATCGCCCATATGGACACGTCCCCGGACTACACCGGGAAACATGTCAATCCGCAGATTGTTGAAAACTACCGCGGCGGCGACATTGCGCTTGGCGTGGGAGAGGAAGTGTTGTCGCCGGTCATGTTCCCCGTGCTGCATCAACTGCTGGGGCATACGCTGATCACCACAGATGGTAAAACGTTGCTGGGCGCTGACGACAAAGCCGGTATTGCCGAGATCATCACCGCCATCGCTCGCCTCAAAAAGCGACAGATCCCGCATGGCGATATCCGTATCGCCTTTACGCCGGATGAGGAAGTGGGTAAAGGCGCTCAATATTTCGATGTGGCGCGCTTTGGGGCCGAGTGGGCATACACCGTGGATGGCGGCGGTATCGGCGAACTGGAGTATGAAAATTTCAATGCGGCTTCCGCTACGGTCAAAATCGTCGGCAACAACGTTCATCCGGGCAGCGCGAAAGGCGTGATGGTCAATGCGCTGACGCTCGCGACGCGTTTCCACCAACGGGTGCCAGCCGACGAGTCTCCCGAGCACACCGACGGCTACCAGGGGTTTTATCATCTTCACGGCATTAAAGGCACGGTCGAACGGGCGGAAATGAAATACATCATTCGCGACTTCGAACGCAGCGGATTCGAACAGCGCAAAAAGACCATGATGGATATTGCCGCACAGGTCGGGAAGGGGCTTCATCCTGAGTGCTATATCGAAGTGAGCATGGCCGACAGCTATTACAACATGCGCGAGCAGGTGGAACAGCATCCGCATGTCATCGCTCTGGCGCAGCAGGCCATGCGCAAATGTGGGATTGAACCGGTGATGAAGCCGATCCGCGGTGGTACAGATGGGGCGCAGCTCTCTTTTCGCGGATTACCTTGTCCCAATTTATTCACCGGTGGCTACAACTATCACGGCAAACATGAGTTTGTCACTGTAGAAGGAATGGAAAGCGCCGTGGCCGTTATCATGAATATCGCCGAACTGACAGCCCAAAATACGCGTGAATCATTGCAAACGCAGCACGGGTATTCGATCAAAGTCTGAGCGCGTTTCGTTCGGCGTCATGATGATGAGCGAAAGCGACAGGGGGCTGGCGTCACGCATCCCGTTATTCGGATGCGTGAACAAAGGGAGGTCTCGGTGGTTAGTCTGCGAAGTACCAGTAGCCGATATTAATCAGCGCGGTCAGCTCTGCGAGGAAGGACGGATCGTCCAATGCGCCCCCCAGCATTTCGCTGTCGATAATAGGGTGTTCCGCCAGTGCCGACAGCGCTTCCTGATGCAGGCTGTTTAGCGGTTCGCCATTGACGAAACAGCGTCCCTCCAGCCAGATCACCCGTAGGCCACCCAGTCTACGCAGCGTTTCGCCCTGTTGCATCAACTCGTAGATTTCTCCCGACTGATAGGGCGGTTCCGCCGGCGACAGATCCAACTCGTGGCGCGACTGAGAGATAAACTCGCCAAACCACAGCCGGAACGATTCCGGCTGTTGCACCAGATCCAGCATCATCTGCTGAAGGCGATCCAGTTCTGCCGGTTGCACGGTAGCGGGATGCTCGCGCGGCGTGATATCCGGATCGCTATAACGATGGCTGCCCAATTCGCGTGCCAGAACGTAATCGGCAAAGCCGCTGACCAACTCACGCGCGCTGGGCGCGCGGAATCCCACGGAGTAGTTCATCGAATTTTCCAGCGCATAGCCTTCGTGCGGGAAGGCGGGCGGAATATACAGGATATCGCCCGGCAGCAGCTCTTCGTCGATGATGGCTTCGAACGGAGCGACCTGTAGCAGGTCGGGATGCGGACAATGTTGTTTCATCGGCACTTTCTCGCCGACACGCCAGCGGCGTCGACCGGTTCCCTGGATGATGAAAACATCGTACTGGTCGAGGTGCGGGCCTACGCCGCCGCCGGGGACCGAGAATGAGATCATCAGATCGTCGATACGCCAGTCCGGAAGATGGCGGAAAGGGCGCATCAGCGCGGCCGACGGTTCATGCCAATGGTCTACCGCCTGTACCAGCAGTGACCAGTTGGTTTCACCTAAGTGATCGTAGCTGTCGAAGGGACCGTGGCTGACGGCCCAGCGTCCGTCCTGATGACTGACCAGGCGGCTGTCCACCTCGTTTTCCAACGCCAGACCGGCCAGCTCGTCAGGACTAAGGGGATCGGCAAACGACGTGAAGCCGCCCTTGATCACCACAGGACGTTTTTGCCAGTAGCGAGCCAGAAAATCCGGCCAATCGAGATTAAGTTGGTAGTCCATCGTACATTTCCATTATCAGAGGGCTGAAGGCGATTATAACGGAACCGCCAGTACTGTGCGGACCTTTCAACGGTCGTTTTGATGGAGGTGCTGGCGGCCGAAAATCGCTTCGACTTTGGCGCCGCCCAGCGGACTCTCACCGATGATAATCTCCCCCTGATATTGCTCGATAATCTCTACCGCGACGGCGAGACCGATGCCCTGACCGGGACGCATCGTATCCGCCCGCTGGCCACGCTGAAAAATGACTTCCCGCTTGCTTGTCAGGATGCCGGGGCCGTCATCTTCAACGATCAGGTGCAGCATATGGCCTGAATATTGGGCGCTGATTTCGACGAATTCCAAACTGTATTTGCAGGCGTTATCGAGGATATTGCCCATCACTTCCATAAAGTCATTTTTTTCGCCAATGAATGTCGTCTCTGGCGCGATATCGAGTGACAGAGAGACGCCTTTACGCTGATACACCTTATTGAGGGCGGAGCAAAGGCCGTCCAGCATGGCAGGAACCGACTGAACTTCCCGGGTAATGCTGAGGTGATCCGTATGAACGCTGGCGCGATGCAGGTAGTAGCCGATCTGCTGAGATATCCGACTAATCTGCGTCAGCATCTCGGGTTCCGCCTGCTCGATGGTGAGCTCTTTGCCGGTACGCAGGGCGCGCAGCGTGGTTTGCAGCACGGCCAGAGGCGTTTTGAGACTGTGGGTCAGATCGGTCAACGCGGTACGGTACTTATGGTAGCGCTTGCGTTCGTTCTTGAGCAGCGTGTTCAGGTTGCGGACCAGGCTGTTCAGCTCCCGAGGCGGCCGCTCATCCAGATTTTCACGACTGCCGTTTTCGAGTTCCTGTATTTGGTTAGCCAGATTCTTGATTGGTCTTAAGCTCCAGTGGGCCGCCAGCCACAGCAGGGGAAGGACGAGTACAAGATGGGCTATGAAGACGTAGCGGAACCATTCCCAGACAACATCCGCCTGCTGTAGCTCCTGAGGAACACGGTCGACGACGACGATGGTTAGCTGTGGCAGATGATCGGAGGCGCGATAGACATTAACGGCTACGGAGTGGGTAAACGGTTTTTTTTCTTCAAAGCTGTAACCTTTGAGGCGATTCTGGATGGCAGGGCTACCTTGCAGCACGGCGTTGCTGGTGTTGGGGTCGGTATCCAGCTCATGATAATCTGTTTTGGACAGCCATTCTGGTTTTAACCGCGATTCTAGCTCGGGCACCGCGCGCTCGCGCCACAATAGTTTGCCGTGCTGATCGTAGATGAACACCAGCGTGGGGTAATTAATATCAATCTCGTCCGGCTGGGCGATGGTCAATTGATTATCCCGCCACTGGGCTAGGCTATAAAATAGGTTGCTTTCGCCCCGAAGAAGACGGAAAGACGTTTTATCGAAGCTAACGCTATAGCCCACGATAGCCACCCCACCGTAGGAGAGTGTGAGCGCCAGCACGACGGCGGCGGTGGCGATTAGAAAGCGAAAGCGTAATGACAGGGGCGATTTTTTGATCATGTATCAGCCCTGGCGGCCCTGGATATCGAAGCGATAACCCTGACCACGCACGGTCGTGATGACGTCATGTGAATCCGCAGCCTGAAGTTTTTTACGCAGGCGCCCCATCAGGACATCAATGGTGTGACTTTCGCGTAGTTCGGCGTCGGGATAGAGCTGCAACATCAGCGAATCTTTACTGACGACTTTGCCGTGATTGCGGATGAGCGTTTCAATTATCGTATATTCGAAGGCGGTGAGTTTTATCGGCGAATTATGCACCAGCAGTTCACGTCGTGACAGGTCAACTTCAAACGGCGGCATGCTAATCACCTGAGAAGCCAGGCCACTGTTACGGCGCATCAAGGCCTGCATTCGCGCCATGACTTCTTCCAGATGGAAAGGTTTGGTGACGTAGTCGTCGGCACCGGCTTCCAGCACGACGACCTTCTCCTGCCAGCTTTCGCGCGCCGTTAATACCAGAATGGGAATTTTGACCTGCTGAGAACGCCAACGGCGGATCAGACTGACGCCGTCCTCGTCAGGTAGACCAAGATCGACGATAGCGATATCCGGCGCATGTTCATGCAAAAAGTAGTCGGCTTCTTTAGCGTCTGCCGCTGCATCAACCTGATGGCCCATTTCGTTCATCTGAACAGTCAAGTGATGACGTAAAAGAACATTATCCTCAACAACCAGAATTCGCATATGTCTTCCTATGAAAGAACGTTGATTAACCAAGCTTATCCGAAGGTCGACGCGCTGGGAGTGGTCGGTTTCGCTAGCTTGGTTGAAAAATATATTATTTACTACGGCAATAAACTTAGAGTCAACAAACTGTGGGAATAAAGGGGGAGAGGGCAGGCGGAACAAGGTCCGCCTGCCCGATTGCCGGCTACTTCAGCTCATCGACCATTTTGACGGCGCGGCCGATATAGTTGGCAGGGGTCAGTCCCTTCAGACGGACTTTCTCTTCTTCGGGAAGTTCCAGACCCTCGATAAAGGCTTTCATGCCTTCCGCATCGACGCGTTTACCGCGCGTCAGCTCTTTCAGTTTCTCGTACGGTTTTTCGATGCCGTAGCGACGCATTACTGTCTGAATAGGCTCGGCAAGAACTTCCCAATTGTGATCCAGCTCATCCAGCAGATGCTCCCGGTTGACTTCTAATTTACTGATGCCTTTCAGTGTAGATTGATAAGCGATCAACGCATAGCCCAATCCAACGCCCAGGTTTCTCAGCACCGTAGAGTCAGTCAGGTCTCGCTGCCAGCGTGAGACCGGCAGTTTGGCGGACAGGTGCCCCAGCACGGCATTCGCCAATCCGAGATTTCCCTCGGAGTTTTCGAAGTCGATGGGGTTGACTTTATGCGGCATGGTCGAAGAGCCGATTTCGCCGGCGATGGTCTTCTGTTTGAAGTGATTGAGCGCCACATAACCCCACACGTCGCGGTCGAAGTCGATCAGGATGGTGTTGAAGCGAGAGAGGCAGTCGAACAGCTCGGCGATGTAATCATGCGGCTCAATCTGCGTGGTGTAAGGGTTCCAGGTGATGCCGAGCGACGTGACGAACTCTTCGCTAAAGGTGTGCCAGTCGACGTCCGGGTAAGCGACCATGTGTGCGTTATAGTTGCCGACCGCGCCGTTGATTTTGCCCATCACCTCCACCTGTTGTAACTGGCGGAATTGCCGCTCCAGGCGGTAAACCACGTTTGCAAACTCTTTCCCGATCGTCGACGGCGTAGCGGGCTGACCGTGCGTCCGTGAAAGTAGCGGGATGTCGCGGTATTCCTGCGCCAGCGCGCCAATCGCATCAATGGTCTTGCGCCAGATCGGCATTATCACTTCACGCCGCGCCGTTTCCAACATCAGGGCGTGAGACAGATTATTGATATCTTCGGAGGTGCAGGCGAAATGGATGAATTCGTTAACTGCCTGAAGAGCCGGAACGGCGGCCACTTTTTCCTTCAGAAAATACTCGACGGCTTTAACGTCATGGTTAGTCGTGCGTTCGATGGTTTTAATGCGGGCGGCATCGTCAACGCTGAATTCAGCGACGATTTTATCAAGGTAAGCGTTTGCGTCGGTATCAAATGAAGGAACTTCTTTAATCGCCGCACACGAGGCCAGCTTTTGCAGCCACCGTACTTCCACCTGCACGCGGAATTTCAGCAGGCCATATTCGCTGAAAATAGTGCGCAGGGCGCTGACTTTATCGCCGTAGCGTCCATCAATAGGGGAAACGGCGGTCAGTGAGGTTAATTCCATCGCGAGCAACTCCTGGGATCGTTTTTAATGAAAGACAAAAGCGTGACTACAAGTATCTCATGATGGCGGACGAACCGGAATCGTCGTCCGCCGGTCTGTCTATTGGTCGCGGCAGCGCGACAAAATCTGCTGTGCCTGTTTGACCAGCGTAGCGCGTGAAAACATAAGCTGCAGGCGTCCTCCGCCAATTTGCTGCCATAGCACAGCGGCACGAATGCCCGCCAATAAAATGGCGCGTACCTTAGCTTGAACCTGCGCGTTTTTGAGGACTTCCTGCGAGCCGGTCACCTGGATGCGCGGCCCCAGAGGACTGATGACGTCCACGTAGATGCCCGCCAGCACGTTAATCATCGGGTCGGATAATAACTCATAGTGCTCCAACTGACGCCCCAACTGGTCGACACGGTTGCCAAGCTCGCTGAGAGCATTGCCGTTTTTGTTCAAGCGACGTTCCAGCGCCATGAGACTAAAGGTATAGCGGGACTGATCGGCGCCGATTTTTTCGCGCGACGACGAACCGAGGATGCGAAGCAGAGTTTCAACGCCCAGCTTCAGATTGTTCTCGTCGTTACCAAAAATCTCCAGCGTGCTGGCGGCGTCTGTCACAAGAACGCTGTTGAGCGACGTCTGCAGCGCCGCCTGCGGGCAGGTTCCTGTTGTCGCGAGCTGCTGAACCAAACAGGCGGACTGACAAATTCCTGCCAGCGCCAGCGTAATGTCGTAATAGTTTTTGGCCACGATGGCTCCTGTATCCTCATTGCTTTCTGACGTCGACCGTCAGGAGTATGCAATCCGCGCGGAGAGCGTTAAACGGCGGGAGCGGGTATTCGCGCCGTACCGCTGTGGCAAGAGCGGAGGACGCTTGCGCGGACACCGTTATTTATCGCGCAGGCGCTCCTCGATAATCCCCCCGCCAAGACAGATGTCGCCCTGATAAAATACCGCGGACTGGCCCGGCGTGACGGCGGCAACCGGCTCATCGAAGCGAACTTCGATACGGTCTGCGTCCAGCGGCGTGACGGTGCAGGGAATATCAGTCTGACGGTAGCGAGTTTTCACCACGCAGCGAAAGGGTTCGGTGACGGTGTCACGATCGACCCAGTGCAACTGTTGCGCAATCAAACCGTCAGACATCAGGCGAGGGTGATCATGGCCCTGAGCCACGTACAGCACGTTGTTCGCCACGTCTTTGTCCACGACATACCAGGGATCATCGCCGCCTTCTTTTACGCCGCCGATGCCGAGGCCTTTACGCTGCCCAAGCGTATGATACATCAGGCCCTGATGCTGGCCCATGTTGCTGCCATCATCTACGGCGATGATCGTGCCGGGTTGCGCTGGGAGGTAACGGGCCAGAAAGTCGCGAAACTTTCGCTCGCCGATGAAGCAGATCCCCGTAGAGTCTTTCTTCTTGGCCGTGGCCAGATCTAACTGTTCAGCGATTTTACGAACTTCCGGTTTTTCCAACTCGCCGACCGGGAACAGGCTTTGCGCCAACTGTTGGTGACTGAGGGTGTACAGGAAGTAGCTCTGATCCTTGTTGCCATCGAGTCCGCGTAACAGACGGCTTTTACCATCGATATCCTGACGGCGCACATAGTGGCCGGTCGCGATGTAATCCGCGCCCAGATCCTCAGCGGCGAATTCCAGAAACGCTTTGAATTTGATTTCCTTGTTACACAGGATATCGGGGTTCGGCGTACGACCAGCCTTGTACTCTTCCAGAAAGTGTTCAAACACGTTGTCCCAATATTCCGCCGCGAAGTTGACGGTATGCAGGACCATGCCGAGTTTGTCGCAGACGGCCTGCGCATCGGCCAAATCGGCAGCCGCAGAACAGTATTCCGTGTCGTCGTCCTCCTCCCAGTTTTTCATGAACAGGCCTTCGACCTGATAACCCTGTTGTTGTAGGAGGTATGCGGAAACGGAAGAATCAACGCCGCCGGACATGCCGACAATGACTTTTTTCTGGCTGTTATCTGACATGACAGTCTCGCGAATAGAAAAGATTTAATGCAACAAATTAAGGGAAAATTGACAGGCCGCATAGGGTAGCACATTGGCCGCAGTGCCGCATCACGGGCATCGGGGTCAGGCCTGATAGGGCCAGTTGAATGCGCCGAGCACGCTTAAGGGATAGCGGATACCGCTTTGATAGCAGCGAATGCTTTCCGCGACCAGCGGCGAGCGTAATCTGTCGGAGCGTAGAATTTCCTCTGCGGTCAGCCAGTGGCAGCAGTCGATATCGCTGTCCTGAGGCGCCGTGGCGACCTGCTGCGGCAAATCAATTGTGAAGCTGAAACGCAGGAATGGCGTGCCGTCCTGCGCCACCCACTGATGAAGCTGCAGGAAGTGCTGAGGCTGCGTTTTGACGCCGGTCTCTTCATACAGCTCGCGGCTGGCGGCTTGAATCAGCGTTTCTTCGGCTTCGAGATGACCGGCCGGCTGGTTCCAGAGACTTTTGCCGTTAATGGTTTCTTCCACCACTAAAAAACGACCTTCCGCCTGAACGATGTTGGCGACGGTGACATGAGGTTTAAACATGCGTGATTTCCTTCCATTCCCCGGGCGATAACCCGGCCAGAGTCTGATTAGCCATACTGTAGCGGATTAAGCGCAGCGTTGGGAAACCAATGTGAGCCGTCATGCGGCGAATTTGCCGGTTGCGGCCTTCCTGCAACGTAATTTTCAACCAGCTCACCGGGATGCTTTTTCGCTCACGAATGGGCGGATTGCGCGGCCATAACCAGTCGGGCTCGTCCACCAATTCGACCCCCGCGGGCAGCGTGATGCCGTCGTTGAGCGTCAAGCCCGCACGAAATCGCGCCAGTGAGTCTGGGTCGGGGATACCCTCTACTTGCGCGTAATAAATTTTGGCCGTTTTCTTTCCCGGCTGAGTCAGTCGCGCTTGCAATGCGCCATCATTGGTGAGCACCATGAGCCCTTCACTATCGCGATCCAGGCGTCCGGCGGCATAGACGTCGCCGACAGGAATATAGTCTTTCAGCGTGGCGCGGCCCGAGTCATCCGTAAATTGGGAAAGCACATCGAAAGGCTTGTTAAACAGAATGATTCGACGCGGTTTCGGCGCTGTGGTTTTTTTTGCGGTTGAACGAGAACTGAATCGTTTAAGTTTGTGATTTCTAACAGGGATTTTATTCATTTTATTCATAGCTGAGAGTGACAAAGTCATTATACTCGAAAGGGTTGCGGTTGGCGCGGGTTTGATATTCCAGTAGTATTGACACGCATATTACATCTCATTAACAAAATGTGCTCTAAGGAGAGGTTAATGGAAAGCAAAGTAGTTGTACCGGCTAAAGGTCAGAAAATTACGGCAGATGTAGCAGGCAAATTAATCGTGCCAGATAACCCGATTATCCCTTTTATTGAAGGGGACGGGATCGGCGTTGATGTCACGCCAGCAATGATTAATGTGGTTGATGCCGCAGTCAAAAAGGCCTATTCGGGCAAACGGGCCATATCCTGGATGGAGATTTACACCGGCGAAAAATCGACCCAGGTCTATGGCAAAGATGTGTGGCTACCGAAAGAAACGCTGGATATCATTCGCGAATACCGCGTCGCCATCAAAGGCCCCCTGACCACGCCCGTCGGCGGCGGTATCCGCTCTCTCAACGTCGCCCTCCGTCAGCAGCTTGATCTTTATATCTGCCTCCGTCCGGTGCGCTACTTTGACGGCACGCCAAGCCCGGTAAAACATCCTGAACTGACGGACATGGTTATCTTTCGTGAAAATGCCGAAGATATCTATGCTGGCATCGAGTGGAAAGCCGGTTCTGCGGAAGCGGACAAGGTCATCAAGTTCCTGCGCGATGAGATGGGCGTTTCCAAAATTCGTTTCCCTCAGCAGTGCGGCATCGGGATTAAACCGTGTTCCGAAGAGGGCACCAAGCGCCTGGTGCGCGCGGCTATTGAGTATGCCATCACCAACGAGCGCGATTCAGTAACGCTGGTGCACAAAGGCAACATCATGAAATTCACCGAAGGCGCATTTAAAGACTGGGGCTATCAGCTGGCGCGGGAAGAGTTCGGCGGTGAACTGATTGACGGCGGTCCGTGGGTAAAAATCAAGAATCCGAATACCGGCAAAGACATCGTCGTCAAGGATGTGATTGCGGATGCGTTCCTGCAACAGATTCTGCTGCGCCCAGCGGAATATGACGTTATCGCCTGTATGAATCTGAACGGTGATTATATCTCTGACGCATTAGCCGCCCAGGTTGGTGGTATCGGCATTGCTCCCGGCGCGAATATCGGCGATGAATGTGCGCTATTTGAAGCCACGCATGGCACCGCGCCGAAATACGCGGGTCAAGATAAAGTTAATCCTGGCTCCGTTATTCTCTCGGCTGAAATGATGTTGCGTCATTTAGGCTGGTTCGAAGCGGCGGATTTGATCATCAAAGGCGTAGAAGGCGCGATCAAAAATAAAACCGTGACCTATGATTTCGAACGTCTGATGGATGGGGCGAAACTGCTGAAATGTTCTGAGTTCGGCGACGCTATCATTGAGCACATGTGATAATCACAGCGGCAAAATAATTTATGAGGGAGGCTTATGCGCCTCCCTTTTTCTATGCCGCTCTACGGCAAACCTCCTCATCATCTCGCCTCGACAGTTGCAACGACTCGGCATTTGCTCGCACGCTACCGTACGGGTTGGCGTCCTAAACTCGTCGGCCAATGACGACTTCCATTATCATCGCCTTTGATTTCCGAGCCTGCTCGCAAAGCCACGGTGCGCTCCTCGAATGAATATGACGAATGGCCTAGTATCAAATTACTTTGAAGCATTGCGGGTGGAATTAGAACGTACCCTGGTCAATATTGATCATATTTTGTCGGGATTTAGGGCATAGATACAAATTCTTCAGGCGCCACTCACTGAGTGGCGGTGATTTGCTATTCTTTATTGTGAGAATAAGAATTCTATATATGAAGCAGAACGTTTTTTGCCAGAAAGGAAATAGAACCGGGCTGGTAAGAAACCGTGTCTTAGGAACACTGTTTTGATTTGAGCGGCGTATGTCGCTTTATCAAACCGCGTTCAGGAGCGCTAGTTCATCCTATTATCGTTCACCGCGATGATCAGTATTGACGACAATAACAACAATGGAACAGTAAGGGGAACCCCCATGAGTCGAGCCCCAGTGAACAAAAAAAATGTGAACAGCCGACTTGATGCGGTGCGTGAGTATGGCATCGACGGCCCGTTGTCTGATGACTCCGATCTGGAGAATCTGATCAAATTGGCCGCGAACGTATTCAATGTCCCCGTCGTTGCTATCTCCATTCTGGACAAAGAGCGTCAACTCTTCGTAGCAAGCGTGGGGTTTTCCGTTTGCCAAATGGCCCAGGAAGATTCCTTTTGCAACTATGCCATCCAAAAGAAAGGCATCTTGGTCGTGCCGGATGCGCGTCGAGATCCCCGATTCAAAAATAATCCAATGGTGACCGGTGCTCCACAAATTCGGTTTTATGCCGGTATACCGTTGCGATCGCCTCTCGGTCAAACTATCGGCACGCTGAATATTGTCGACTTCAAGCCGCGTATCGGTTTGAGCGCGCGCGATGCTCACAATTTGCAGGATTTGTCTACGTTGGTTATGGATAAGCTGGAAATGCGGCGTCTCGATGTGGCCAGAAAAACGGGTCAGGCAAGCTTTGAGCGAGTGGCCCGGCTGTCCCCCGACGCTATCCTGTGTGTGAATCATCAGGGCATTATTACTTTCTGGAATGAAGCTGCCGAAAATCTGTTGGAATATTCCAGAGAGCAGATAGTAGGACAACATATTAGCAGCGTCGTGCCGGATATGTTTATTGTGCAGTTGCACCATTTGTCTACTGATGAAACGGCACGCTCCAAGGGCAGCCGGATTGAGCTGGATGCAGTGACCCAAAGTGGCGCGCTGCTGCCCGTCGAGCTGTCCGTTGGAATGTGGCAACAAGGTGAGGGCGATAGCTACAGCCTGATTCTGCGCGATACCTCTGAACGCAAGCGTTACCAGGAAAGGCTGTTCTTGCAGGCGCATCGGGATCCTCTAACGGGGCTAATCAACCGCACGCTGTTGGCTACCTCGCTGAATCAGCTATTAAAGCAGCATCCGTCTGGTTGCCTCATGATCGTCGATCTGGACGGTTTCAAAGATATTAACGACAGCCTGGGTCACGCGAGTGGCGACGAAATTTTGGTCAGCGTGGCGCAAAAACTGTTGGCTGATGTCAGACAAGGCGATGTGGTGGCACGCATGGGCGGCGACGAATTCGCAATATTGCTTCCGCAGTTGGAAGACCTCCAGGTCGCGGGAGAAATGGCCCGGCAAATCAACCATGATATTTTCCAAACGGTCATCGTCGGGGACAAGCAGGTATATACCAGTGCCAGTATCGGACTTGTAATGTTTCGTTCACAAGGCGCGACAACTCAGGAGCTGTTAACCAGTGCTGATTTAGCTCTGTATCAGGCTAAAGCCGATGGGCGTAACTGTTATCGTTTTTTCACGCGTGAACTGCGTGAAATCTTTCAAGCCAAACATGCATTCCAGCTGGAATTCATTCGTGCTTATGAAAAAAATGAATTTGAGGTGTTTTATCAGCCTCAGGTGAATTTGATCAACAACGAGATTGTCGGCGCCGAAGCATTGCTGCGCTGGCAGCATCCCTATAAAGGAGTGCTGGCGCCCAGCGCCTTCTTGACCGCGCTGGAGAAAGGTCCTTGGGCGGAGCGCATCGGTGATTGGGTCGTGCAGGAGGCCTGTCAACAGGCGGCGGAATGGCGAAAAGCGGGAGCCGAAAATTTCCGCATCAGTATCAACTTGTTCGCAGCGCAGTTCCGCTCCGGCATGTTATCTCAGAAAATCAGGTCTGTGCTGGAAAAAACCGGGCTTCCTCCGAGCGCATTGGAGCTGGAGATCACCGAAAACATCATCATCCGATACGATGAGAATATGCTCAGCCCCCTAAATGAGTTGCGTAATGAAGGTATCAGCATTGCCTTTGACGACTACGGCACAGGATACGCGTCGCTAAGTATGCTGAAGAACTATCCGGTTACCCGTCTCAAGATCGATCAGACGTTCGTACGTGCCATGTGCGAGTCACCGCCAGACGCGGCTATCGTTAGGGCCATTTTGTATCTGGGAAAAAGCTTCAGGCTGGATGTCATTGCAGAAGGTGTGGAAACGCAGGAGCAGTGTGAACGACTGAGAAATAAAGGATGTGAACAGGCACAGGGCTATCTGTTTGGACGTCCGATGCCAGCCGCCGACTTTGCTCGCCAGTTAGGCGTAGAGAAGGCCTGATTTGCCTATTAATAGTCAATCACAGTTATTGGGTGATTATATCAGGCGGTCGACAAAGAAAGCGTGATGTGCTGGGTAACGCCTAATGTCATTTAGCCGTGTGAACTCCGTGTGCGCTGTTGTTGAATCGTCGCTCACCCTTAATTTTTATGTTTTTTTTTGCGTAGCGTCTCGATTTTCCACGGATGATAACCTTTTGCGCGACACCAATAATTGAAAACGTAAAGTTATGTTGTTTAGGTAACTTAGATATCAAGAATGCTTGAAAAAGCCATTGCAGCCCATACGATATAAGCGTTGCATCCCAATTGTAGCTTTTGCCTGAGAGAGGAAATCAGACTTATATGATGCGTATTGCGCTTTTCCTAATTACCAACCTGGCGGTGATGTTGGTTTTTGGGCTAGTACTTAGCTTAACGGGTATTCGGCCCAGTAGTGCTTACGGCTTGATGATTATGGCCGGTCTGTTTGGCTTTGGCGGTGCTATTGTTTCATTGCTGATGTCGAAATGGATGGCGTTGCGCTCCGTCGGCGGTGAAGTGATTGACCAGCCGCGTAACGAAACCGAGCGCTGGTTAGTCGAAACGGTGCGAGTACAGTCTCAGCAGGTGGGGATTGCCATGCCGCAAGTGGCCATCTATCAAGCGCCGGATATCAACGCCTTCGCCACCGGAGCTCGTCGGAATTCGTCCCTGGTGGCTGTAAGCTCTGGGTTGCTCCAGAATATGAGTCGCGATGAGGCGGAAGCGGTTATCGCACACGAAATCAGCCATGTGGCTAATGGCGACATGGTGACTATGACCCTTATCCAGGGCGTTGTTAACACCTTCGTGATCTTTATATCGCGTCTGCTGGCTCAAGTCGCGTCGGGCTTTCTTTCCGGTAATCGCGATGACAGTGAGAGCAGCAACGGTAATCCGCTGATCTATTTCGCCGTGGCGACCGTGCTGGAATTGGTCTTTGGTATTCTGGCCAGCATCATCACGATGTGGTTCTCCCGTTACCGCGAATTTCATGCGGATGCTGGGTCCGCCAAGCTGGTGGGTCGAGAGAAGATGATTGCGGCGTTGCAGCGTTTGAAAACCAGCTATGAACCTCAGGAAGAGAGCAGCATGATGGCGTTTTGCATTAACGGCAAATCGAAGTCATTCAGCGACCTATTCCTGTCGCACCCTCCGCTGGACAAACGTATTGAGGCGCTGCGCAGCGGGGCTTACCTGAAATAATCCCTGCTTGATTTGAATCTTCAACAAAGGCCCTGTGGGGCCTTTGTTATTTGTATCTGCCATGGCAGATACGTCTTTCTTGCCGGAGTGCAGATTGTATAGCTCCAAGGATAAACATGTGACGCTAACCGTTTGAGAGATAAATTATCGTGCTGTTATCGAATGACTGAGGTGCTAAGTGGTAAAATGCTCCTTGAGTCGAAACATCCTAGGATTTAAGCATGAGTGGGGCGGTATCAAACATGTTAGAAATGGTTTTGGTGATAATGATTATTTTGCTGGCGCTGTTGGTGTGGTTCTTCGTGAACCGCGCGAGTGTGCGAGCAAATGAGCAGATTAGACTTCTGCAGGAAATCGTCAAACAGCAAAAAAAACAGCTTGCTTTGATGCAAACACTCATCCCTGTACCTCCCAGCACTGAGCCTGTGCAAGAGGCTAAACAGGAAGAGGACGATACTGACGTTTACTTCAGAAATGTTATTCCCGAGCGTTGAGTTTAGTGTCTCATCGGCTGTCCGACATCAAAGTAAGGGGGATAGCCGCTGATTTTGTCTTTTTATCGCTTGCAAAAAATACCGAGAATCTTGTTAGCTTCGCCGTGCTGTCTACTTATCCCTCTTATCCCCGTCAGCTTGCCGAATACGCCACTGTTTTATCAGCCCATTTCCCGCCGCGGGTGGCATGTACGGGGTCATGATGGTACTCTACGCCGTCAGGTTAATAGGGTTTGCTGCGAACATCGTTAACGATGTTGCCGTCTTTGTTATCCCGCTATGAATCACTGTCGTGGCAGCGTTTTAACAATTGTGGGTTAAACACGCTGCCGACAACTGAAATCAACACAATTATCTTTTGTATGTGATCTTGCGTGTGGGTCACCACTGCAAATAAGGGAATTATCATGCCTGTTATTACGCTTCCCGACGGCAGCCAGCGTCATTATGACCACGCCGTCTCTCCTCTTGATGTCGCCCTCGATATCGGTCCGGGTTTGGCCAAAGCCTGTATCGCCGGCCGAGTTAATGGCGAGCTGACCGACGCAACGGATTTGATTGAGTCTGATGCGCAACTGGCGATCATCACGGCTAAGGATGAAGCGGGTCTGGAAATTATTCGACACTCCTGCGCGCATTTGCTGGGTCATGCGATCAAACAGCTATGGCCGGACACTAAAATGGCTATCGGCCCGGTGATTGACAACGGTTTCTACTATGATGTCGATCTGGACCATACGCTGACGCAGGAAGACGTGGAACTGCTCGAAAAGCGGATGCACGAGCTGTCCAATAAAGACTACGACGTTATCAAGAAGACTGCGAGCTGGCAGGAAGCGCGAGATACTTTCGTATCACGCGGCGAAGTCTATAAAGTCGCCATTCTGGATGAAAACATCAGCCACGACGACCTTCCTGGCCTGTATCATCATGAAGAATACGTTGACATGTGTCGTGGGCCGCACGTTCCCAATATGCGTTTCTGCCATCACTTCAAACTGCAGAAAACCTCGGGGGCTTATTGGCGTGGCGACAGCAGCAATAAAATGCTGCAGCGTATATACGGTACGGCATGGGCAGACAAGAAACAGCTCAATGCTTATCTTCAGCGGTTAGAGGAAGCGGCTAAGCGCGACCACCGTAAGATCGGTAAGCAGCTTGACCTGTATCACATGCAGGAAGAAGCGCCGGGTATGGTGTTCTGGCACAACGACGGGTGGACGGTTTTCCGTGAGTTGGAAGCATTTGTTCGTCTCAAGCTGAAAGAGTACCAGTATCAGGAAGTGAAAGGTCCGTTCATGATGGACCGGGTGTTGTGGGAAAAAACCGGACACTGGGACAACTACAAAGACGCAATGTTTACCACTTCGTCTGAAAACCGGGAATACTGCATCAAGCCGATGAACTGCCCGGGTCATGTACAGATATTCAATCAGGGATTGAAATCTTACCGCGATCTGCCGCTGCGCATGGCTGAGTTTGGTAGCTGCCATCGTAACGAGCCTTCGGGGTCTCTGCATGGCCTGATGCGTGTCCGCGGGTTTACTCAGGATGATGCTCATATCTTCTGTACGGAAGATCAGGTTCGTTCTGAGGTCAATAACTGTATTAAAATGGTTTATGACATGTATAGCACCTTCGGTTTTGAAAAAATCGAGGTGAAGCTGTCAACCCGTCCGGAAAAACGTATTGGTTCCGATGAAACGTGGACCCGTGCGGAAGAGGATCTGGCGGCGGCGCTGGCTGAAAATGATATTCCATTTGAATATCAGCCGGGAGAAGGGGCTTTTTATGGTCCTAAAATCGAGTTTACGTTACATGACTGCCTGGATCGTGCGTGGCAGTGTGGTACTGTACAGCTCGACTTTTCATTGCCGAACCGTCTAAGTGCGTCTTATGTTGGCGAAAACAACGAACGTCAGGTCCCGGTAATGATTCACCGGGCTATACTGGGCTCAATGGAGCGCTTTATCGGTATTCTTACCGAAGAGTTTGCGGGATTCTTCCCGACCTGGTTAGCTCCGGTACAGGTGGTGATTATGAATATCACCGACAGTCAGTCTGATTATGTCAGCGAATTGACCCAAAAATTGCAAGAAGCGGGCATTCGCGTCAAAGCAGACTTGAGAAATGAGAAGATTGGCTTTAAAATCCGCGAGCACACATTGCGGCGTGTTCCCTATATGCTGGTCTGTGGCGATAAAGAAGTGGAAGCAGGTAAAGTTGCTGTCCGCACACGCCGCGGCAAAGATTTGGGGAGTCTGGATGTCAGCGAAGTTATCAGTAAGCTGCAACAAGAGATTCGCAGCCGTAGTCTTCATCAATTGGAGGAATAAGGTATTAAAGGCGGAAAACGAGTTCAACCGGCGCGTCCTAATCGCATCAACAAAGAAATTCGCGCACAAGAGGTACGCCTAACTGGCGTCGATGGCGAACAGATCGGTATTGTCAGCCTGAATGAAGCGCTAGAAAAAGCCGAAGAAGCAGGCGTTGATTTAGTAGAAATCAGCCCGAACGCCGAACCGCCGGTTTGCCGAATCATGGATTACGGCAAGTTCCTCTATGAGAAGAGTAAGGCCACTAAAGAGCAGAAGAAGAAACAAAAAGTTATTCAGGTCAAGGAAATCAAATTCCGGCCTGGTACCGATGATGGCGACTATCAGGTCAAACTACGCAACCTGATTCGCTTTCTGGAAGACGGTGACAAAGCCAAAATTACTCTGCGTTTTCGTGGACGTGAAATGGCGCACCAACAGATTGGTATCGAAGTGCTTAACCGCGTTCGAGACGATCTGAGTGAACTGGCAGTCGTGGAATCTTTCCCATCGAGGATTGAAGGCCGTCAGATGATCATGGTGCTTGCACCGAAGAAGAAACAGTAAGGCATTCAAGTAATCGAGTCCGCGCTATGCTTGCGTAGCGCGGTTTCGTTCGCCTTATCTGATTCGTTTTATTAACAATGCGAAGTGGAAATAACAATGCCAAAGATCAAAACAGTACGTGGCGCCGCTAAACGCTTTAAGAAAACCGCCGGCGGTGGTTTTAAGCGTAAGCATGCTAACCTGCGTCATATTCTGACCAAAAAAGCGACTAAACGTAAACGTCATCTGCGTCCTAAAGCTCAAGTTGCCAAAGGCGATCTGGGTCTGGTCATACGTTGTCTGCCTTACGCATAAGTTACCTTTTCATTCAGAATAAGATTTTAGGAGAGAGCATATGGCTCGCGTAAAACGTGGTGTGGTTGCTCGTGCACGTCACAAGAAAGTATTAAAACAAGCGAAAGGTTACTACGGTGCCCGTTCGCGCGTTTATCGTGTTGCCTTCCAGGCAGTAATCAAAGCTGGTCAGTACGCGTACCGCGACCGTCGTCAGCGGAAACGTCAGTTCCGCCAGCTGTGGATTGCACGTATCAACGCAGCAGCCCGTCAGAACGGTTTGTCCTACAGCAAATTCATCAATGGCCTGAAAAAAGCCTCTGTTGAAATTGACCGTAAGATTCTTTCTGATATCGCCGTTTTCGATAAAGTGGCCTTCAGCGCACTGGTTGAAAAAGCGAAAGCAGCTCTGGCGTAAGCCGGTTAGAAGAGGGGGCTTGCTCCCTCTTTTGATTTTTAGCTCATGAGCCTCGTCGATTATTTTTCATCAGCTTTGAAATAATTGAACGCAGCGCTTAGCCCCCTCAGAGATAAATAACGACAAGGTAACGCAAGTATGAAAACTGCTATTTTCCGTTTCTTTTTTTACTTTAGCGCCTGAACTCAGGAGGCTTTGCGCGTAAGAAAAGAAACGAAAAGTAGCGCTTAAGCCTCCCTTGTGGAGGCTTTTTTATTGGTCAGGGAAAGGCCCAGGACCATACAAGTCGTACTATCAGATGCACTGAGAATCATACTTTTCCAATCATCACCGTGGCCGTAGAGGCAGAAGAAGAGGAATGTAATGCAACATCTCGCAGAACTGGTTGCTAAAGCCAGAACAGCCATAGAAGAGGCGCAGGATATCGCCGCATTGGAAACTGTGCGCGTGGAATACCTGGGCAAAAAAGGTCACTTAACCCTTCAGATGACCTCGCTGCGCGAGCTGCCTGCTGAAGAGCGTCCTGCAGCGGGTGCTGTAATCAACCAGGCCAAGCAGGAAGTTCAGGAGGCGCTGAATGCCCGTAAACAGGCAATGGAAAGCGCTGAACTGAATGCTCGCCTTGCTGCGGAAACCATTGATGTATCAATGCCGGGACGAACTATCGAAAATGGCGGTCTGCACCCGATTACGCGCACCATCGACCGCATTGAAACCTTCTTTGGCGAGCTGGGTTTCTCCGTCGTATCGGGACCCGAGATAGAAGATGATTATCATAACTTCGACGCGCTGAACATCCCCGGCCACCATCCCGCTCGCGCCGACCACGATACGTTTTGGTTTGATGCCAAACGCCTGTTGCGGACACAAACCTCCGGCGTGCAGATCCGAACGATGGAAAAGCAGCAACCGCCTATTCGCATCATCGCGCCGGGCCGCGTTTACCGTAACGATTACGACCAGACACATACCCCGATGTTCCATCAGATGGAAGGACTGATTCTGGATAAAAACATCAGCTTTACCCACCTGAAGGGCACACTGCACGATTTTCTGCGTAACTTCTTTGAGGAAGATTTACAGGTTCGCTTCCGTCCTTCGTATTTCCCGTTCACCGAACCGTCCGCCGAAGTGGACGTCATGGGAAAAAACGGTAAATGGCTCGAAGTTCTGGGCTGTGGGATGGTGCATCCGAATGTTCTGCGCAATGTTGGCATCGATCCGGACGTGTATTCCGGTTTCGCATTCGGCATGGGGATGGAACGACTGACCATGCTGCGCTACGGCGTGACCGATCTGCGCGCTTTTTTTGAAAACGATTTACGCTTCCTCAAACAGTTTAAATAAGGCAGGAATAGCATTATGAAATTCAGTGAACTCTGGTTACGGGAATGGGTTAACCCAGCTATCAGCAGCGAAGCCTTATCTGAACAAATCACTATGGCCGGTCTGGAAGTTGACGGCGTAGAGCCTGCCGCCGGTGCGTTTAACGGTGTGTTTGTGGGTGAAGTGGTCGAGTGTGAACAGCATCCTAATGCCGACAAACTGCGCGTCACCAAAGTGAATGTAGGCGGCGAACGACTGCTGGATATCGTCTGTGGCGCGCCTAACTGCCGTAAAGGTTTGAAAGTGGCGGTGGCGACCATCGGCGCGGTATTGCCGGGCGATTTCAAGATTAAAGCCGCCAAGCTTCGTGGTGAACCGTCTGAAGGGATGCTGTGCTCCTTCTCTGAATTGGGCATTGCCGACGACCATAACGGAATTCTGGAACTGCCCGCTGATGCGCCGATTGGGACTGACCTGCGCGAGTATCTGAATCTGGATGACAACATTATCGAGATTAGCGTAACGCCTAACCGAGCGGACTGTCTTAGCCTGCAAGGCGTCGCGCGTGACGTCGCCGTGTTAAATGGTGTTGCCTTCAACGCGCCGGAAATCACGCCCGTCGAACCGACAATCACTGACACTTTCCCTATCAGTGTCGAAGCCCCGGAAGCTTGTCCTCGTTACCTCGGCCGCGTGGTGAAAGGGATCAATGTGAAAGCGTCCACACCGCTGTGGATGCGTGAAAAACTGCGTCGCTGCGGTATCCGCTCCATCGATCCGGTTGTCGATGTCACCAACTACGTTCTGTTGGAACTTGGCCAGCCGATGCACGCGTTTGATCTTGCCCGTCTGGACGGGAACATCACGGTTCGCACCGCGCAGGAAGGCGAAATGTTGCGTCTGTTGGACGGTAACGATGCGAAGCTGAACGCAGAAACGCTGGTTATTGCCGATAGCAGCAAAGCACTGGCAATGGCCGGTATTTTCGGTGGCGAGCACTCGGGGGTGAATGAAGAAACGCAGGACGTTTTGCTGGAATGCGCCTTCTTCAATCCGTTGGCGATCACCGGTCGCGCGCGCCGCTACGGCTTACACACGGACGCTTCTCATCGTTATGAGCGTGGCGTTGATCCAGAGCTGCAATCTCAAGCCATGGAACGCGCCACGCGTTTGCTGCTGGATATTTGCGGCGGCGAAGCCGGCCCGGTAATTGATGTGACGCACGATAAAAACCTGCCTGCTCGCGCTACGATTGCGCTGCGTCGTGAAAAATTAGATCGCCTGATCGGCCATCATATTGCTGACGACAAGGTGAGCGATATTCTCGAACGTCTGGGCTGCCAGGTAACGCGTACCGCCGACGGCTGGCAGGCGACCGCGCCGAGCTGGCGTTTCGATATGGAGATTGAAGAAGATCTGGTTGAGGAAGTCGCTCGTATCTACGGCTACGACAATATTCCTAACGAAGCTGCGCTGGCACCGTTGAAAATGACGAGCCACCGTGAAGCTCATCTTTCTCTGAAACGCGTTAAGACCATGCTGGTGGACCACGGCTATCAGGAAGCGATTACCTATAGCTTTGTTGATCCAAAAATTCAGGCACTGGTACATCCTGGCGAAGAAGCGCTGATTCTGCCTAGCCCTATCTCGGTTGATATGTCCGCTATGCGCTTATCGCTGTGGACTGGTTTGCTGGGCGCAGTCGTTTATAACCAGAATCGTCAACAGAGTCGTATCCGTATTTTTGAGAGCGGATTGCGTTTTGTGCCCGATAGAGACGCGGAGCAGGGTATCCGTCAGGAAATGATGTTAGCAGGTGTGATCACAGGTTCCCGATATGAAGAGCATTGGGACCTGGCACGACAGCCAGTTGACTTCTATGATTTAAAAGGTGATTTTGAAGCTGTGCTGGCTTTGACGGGTAAACTTTCCGCCGTCGAGTTCAGAGCTGAAGCGAATCCTGCGCTACACCCAGGTCAAAGCGCCGCGATCTACCTGGATGGGCAACACATTGGTTTCATTGGTGTTATTCATCCAGAACTGGAACGGAAGTTGGATTTGAACGGTCGCACCGTCGTATTTGAAGTGCTTTGGGACAAAATTTCAGACCGTGTTGTGCCCGAAGCGGCTGATGTTTCTCGCTTCCCGGCTAACCGTCGCGATATCGCCGTTGTGGTCGCTGAAAACGTGCCTGCAGGAGATATTCTGGCTGAGTGCAAGAAAGTTGGCGCAAATCAGTTAGTTGGCGTAAACTTGTTTGATGTGTACCGGGGCAAGGGCGTAGAAGACGGATATAAGAGTCTGGCTATTAGTCTGGTATTGCAGGATACCGCTCGTACACTGGCAGAAGAGGAAATTGCCGCCACAGTCACGAAATGCGTGGCAGCATTGAAACAGCGATTCCAAGCATCCTTGAGGGATTAAACCTATGGCGCTTACAAAAGCTGAAATGTCAGAATACCTGTTTGAAAAGCTTGGGCTGAGTAAACGGGATGCCAAAGAGCTAGTCGAGTTGTTTTTTGAAGAAGTTCGTCGTGCCTTGGAAAATGGCGAGCAAGTCAAGTTGTCAGGTTTTGGCAATTTCGACCTGCGAGACAAAAACCAACGGCCGGGACGTAACCCAAAAACAGGCGAGGATATTCCGATTACGGCGCGCCGTGTGGTCACATTCCGTCCGGGGCAGAAGTTAAAAAGTCGGGTTGAGAATGCTTCACCTAAAGACTGAGTAAGTTGTAAGTAAACGAAAAGGCCGCTTTAGCGGCCTTTTTCTTTTACGGAATCCTCTGGAAAGCCGTCCTGTAAACGTGGCGTTTTCGTCCTGGCTCGCGGAATTTCCGGTACCGGACGGCGATCGTCCCAAAGATGCTTGAGAGCAAGCACGGGATGGTGCAGCAGCATTCTCGGTCCTGACCAAAGCATGATGAGTTTCATCATTTCACGTTTGGTCGGTTGATAACAGTGGATTGGACACTGCTTGCAGGCCGGTTTTTCTTCCCCGAAATAACATTTATTGAGACGGTTGATCGCATAGCGAAACAGCACCGTGTAGTGGTCATTGCCATCGAGAACGGGATGAGATTTGGCATACAGTTTGATCATTTGTCCGACAGTGCGAATCTCGCGCTGAATTCGTTTACCCGGTGGAGGGCGGCGCATCATAGTTATCTCACGTTAGAACTTTGACTCACAGTGTAGTCGCAATTGTATGACTTGAAGCCTACGGGACGCACAGAAAAGAAAACGGCAGCCTGGCTGCCGTAAAAGTTTCAGAGAGGACACTGATTTTGATGCAGTTGAAGTTCTGTTATTTCCAGAAATCGTCGAAAACGGTAATCGGCGGACGGCGTTTATGCTCCGTTTTGCGGTACCAGTCCTCAATGATCGCTGCGTCGCGCCGATCGATTTTCTTACCTTCGAGATAGTCGTCAATACTCTCGTAGGTGACGCCCAAAGCAACTTCATCAGGTAATGCAGGACGATCTTCTTCCAGGTCGGCAGTCGGGGCTTTGGTATAAAGATGGGAAGGGCACCCGAGAAGTTTCAATAGGGACTTACCTTGACGTTTGTTCAACCGGAAGATCGGGTTAATATCCGTTCCGCCATCACCGTATTTGGTAAAAAAGCCGGTAACGGCTTCTGCTGCATGATCCGTTCCGACGACCAGCCCGGCATTCATTCCGGCGATGCTGTATTGCGCTTTCATGCGCTCACGCGCCTTTTCGTTGCCCTTCACAAAATCAGACAGCTCAATGCCGAGTTCTCGGAGCGTCGCTTCGCTGGCATCTACGGCAGGTTTAATATTGATGGTCAAGACGCGGTCCGGCTGGATAAACTGAATTGCGTCCTGACAGTCCTGCTCGTCAGCCTGTACGCCATAGGGAAGGCGAACAGCGATAAACTGATACGCCGAGTTGCCGGTCTCTGCGCGAAGCTCTGTGATGGCCATTTGGCAGACTTTGCCCGTCAACGTGGAATCCTGGCCGCCGCTGATGCCGAGCACCAAGCTTTTGACGAAAGGATGGGCCTTGAGATAATTCTTTAAAAAATCAACGCTGACTCGGACTTCCTGTGCGGGGTCAATCGTGTTTTTGACGCCTAGTGCCTGAATGATGCTCTGCTGTAGTGACATTTCGCCTCTCCTGAACTTATTGATACGGCAGCATAATTAATAGGATTGTCTCAGTTTAACGTGACTTCCCACGGAGTAAAAGAATAAGCGAACGGGCTAGGATTGCCCAGGGAGACCTATTTTCTTACCCATTATCAGGTCATTAAAGCATTGACGTCGGGTTGAAAAACCGCCTTTTGCCATCTAGCCTTAAACTAACTAATACCAAAAGAGGTAATGCAATGAACAAGAATCGATTATTAATGTGTATTGCTGCAGGGCTGGTGCTCCTTTCTGGTTGTACGGCATATGACCGTGCAGAGAATTATTTCACCAAGCCGGTGGTAAAAGACGTCAAAAAAGGGATGACCAAACAACAGGTCAATCAAATCGCAGGCCCAGCTTCTACCCAGGCCACAATGATTAATGCTCGTGGTACCTGTAATACCTATATCCTGGGGACAAAAGACAAGAAAATACAGTACTACTTCGTCAGCTTCGATGAAACGGGTCATGTCCTGAATAAAGGCTTCCAAAGCTGTCAGGAATACGATACTCATCCTCAAAGCTAACCTGGGTCGAGCAACAAAAAAAGCCGAACATCTTGTTCGGCTTTTTGGTTTTTAAACGCGAAAGATCAAACTTACTGCTGCTTTAATTCCACGTCTTCCCGCGAATTAAACACCTGTTTGTCGGTTTGCTTCAGTAACTGACTAGTCACCGTTCCCGCCGTCATCGAGCCGCTGACGTTCAACGCGGTACGCCCCATATCAATCAGGGGTTCGATTGAAATAAGCAGAGCCACCAGCGTGACCGGAAGCCCCATCGCGGGCAGGACGATCAATGCCGCGAAGGTCGCGCCGCCGCCCACGCCAGCCACGCCGGCGGAACTGATGGTCACGATGCCCACCAGCGTGGCGATCCAAACCGGGTCCAGCGGGTTGATGCCCACCGTTGGTGCGACCATCACCGCCAGCATGGCCGGATACAACCCCGCACAACCGTTTTGACCGATGGTGGTGCCGAACGAGGCGGCGAAACTAGCGATAGACTCCGGGATGCCCAGACGTCGGGTTTGCGCTTCAATACTCAGTGGGATAGTGGCCGCGCTGGAGCGGCTGGTAAAGGCAAAGGACAGTACCGGGCCAACTTTACGGAAGAAGCGAGCCGGGTTGATGCCGGTCAGCGAGAGCAGCAGGGCGTGAACGACGAACATCATGGCCAGTCCCAGATAAGAAGCAACCACAAAGCTGCCGAGCTTGATGATCTCCTGTAGGTTGGAGCTGGCCACCATCTTGGTCATCAACGCCAGCACGCCGTAAGGCGTCAGACGCATGACCAGTCGCACCAGCTTCATCACCCATGACTGAAGAGTATCGATGGCGATCAAGACCTGTTGGCCTTTTTCAGCGTCATCTTTCAGCAGTTGGAGCGCGGCGACCCCCAGAAACGCGGCGAAGATGACCACGCTGATAATGGCTGTCGGACTGGCGCCGGTCAGATCCGCGAACGGATTCTTGGGGAGAAGCGACAGGATTAAATTCGGTACGGAGAGATCGGCGACCTTACCGGCGTAGTTGTTCTCAATTGCAGACAGTCGAGCCGTTTCCTGAGCGCCTTGCACCAGCCCTGAGGCGTTAAGTCCGAACAGGTTGGTGACGAAAACCCCGACCAGCGCGGCAATCAGCGTAGTGAAAAGCAGCGTGCCGATGGTCAGCAGGCTGATTTTTCCCAGCGACGAGGCGTTATGCAGCTTCGCCACCGAGCTTAGAATAGACACAAAGACCAGCGGCATGACGACCATTTGCAGTAGTTGGACATAGCCATTGCCGACGATATTGAACCAGGCAATCGACTGTGCAATCACGGGTGCATTATTGCCGTAGACCAGGTGCAATCCCAGGCCTAACAACACGCCTAGCACCAGACCCAGCAGCACTTTCTTCGCCAGACTCCAGCGCGCGTTGCCGCAGTAATTCAGCGCAATCAGTAGCAGGGCGAAAACAATGACATTCAGTATGAGCGGAAGATTCATCTCCACTTCTCCCTCGTTGGTTATCTTTTATCTTGCTCCCCGGCCGAGGAGGCAAGCGCGCTAGAATAACAGGTCTTTTCAACGGGTGTTACCGGCAAACTGGGCAGGTTGCACCTAAAAACGCAGTGAGGTGCTGCGTTGTGGGGTGAGTAGCTGGTGGAGTTGTATGCTAAGGCCCTGGAGCCATTTCGGTGGTTGAGGATAGTTCCAGCTTTCCAGCGACTTCTGGGGCTGCCATAACGACAGCACAATCAGCCCTGAACATAGCATCCGTTCCAGCTGATTGCCTTTTTGGCTTTGTAATATAGGGAAGCGGAATCGCCAGCGGCACGGCCATAGTAGCGGTACGCCTGCAGACGTCAGCATATCCGCAACGATATGGCTGAGATAGCCCACTATCATGGCGTGGTAGACGTCGCCGGGCACAGGCCAACTCGCGGGGAGCTGAGTGTGGATAAAGTACAGCCCGGCGATGATGGCTAACAGGCTGTGAGTAAAGCCGCGATGTCCACACAGGCGCGCTACCGGGACAGAGATCCACTTCAAACGTTGTCCCAATACTGATTTAGGGTGGTCGATATCCGGCAACAACGAGGTCAACATGGCCGCAGGGATAATATGCCACCAGTCTCCGGCTGCAAGGGCGGGAGAAAGCTCTGCTTTTTTGGCGAAAATGGCGCTGGCAACAGCGAATAGAAGGTGGCCTTCGGCGGTCATGCGATATCTCTGGAGGCTGTCATTTTATACAGTATAAAATATTGCGACGAGAGGTTAAAGGCGTGACGGCGTAACTCTTTATGATATCAGGCTTCGTAAACAGGCGATTTGAAGCCGTTATTGTGAGGTTGGTAAGCGGGAACGTAGGGGCCTGGGCGGCAGGAAAAGAGGTATCCCCGTGGTGAATCCACGGGGAAGAGACGATTACAGCGACAGATCGACGACGATACGGCCTTCAATCTTACCGGCATGCATGCGAGCGAAAATGTCGTTGATATTTTCCAGCGGTTCAACGGCGATATTCGCTTTCACTTTGCCTTTGCTGGCGAAGTCTAGTGACTCTTGCAGGTCTTTACGCGTCCCAACGATGGAACCGCGAACGGTAATGCCGTCCAGCACCATGTCGAAGATCGACAGGTCGAATTTACCCGGCGGTAGGCCGTTCAGAGCGATGGTACCGCCGCGGCGGGCCATGCCGATGGCCTGCTCGAATGCTTTCGGAGAAACTGCGGTGACCAGAACGCCGTGCGCGCCGCCGATTTCTTTTTTCAGATAGGCCACCGGATCGGTGTTTTTCGCGTTGACGGTGACGGTCGCGCCCAGACGTTTGGCGAACTCCAGCTTGCTATCGTCGATATCGACGGCTGCGACGTTTAGGCCCATCGCCTTCGCGTACTGAACAGCCAGATGACCCAGACCGCCGATACCGGAGATAACGACCCAGTCGCCCGGTTTTGTGTCGGTCATTTTAAGACCTTTATAAACGGTTACGCCTGCGCATAGGATCGGGGCGATTTCATTAAACTCGACGTCGTCCGGCAGGATACCGACATAGTTGGCATCGGCGAGGCAGTATTCTGCGAAGCTTCCGTTGACGGAGTATCCGGAGTTCTGCTGTTTTTCACACAGCGTTTCCCAACCGTCCAAACAGTAGTCACAGTGTCCACAGGCGGAATACAGCCAGGGAACGCCCACGCGATCGCCTTCTTTCAGGTGAGTGACGCCCGCGCCGACTTTCACCACGTGTCCCACACCTTCGTGGCCCGGAATAAATGGCGGATTGGGTTTGACCGGCCAGTCACCTTCTACGGCGTGGAGATCGGTGTGGCATACGCCGGTGGCGGCAATTTTAACCAATATCTGACCTGGACCCACTTCCGGTACCGGCACCTGCTCGATAACCAGAGGCTGTCCGAAGGCTTTTGCAACTGCTGCTTTCATCATCATGAAACCATCTCCGTTGTATTGGTGATATATCGATAGTAAGCGTAGCATATCGGCGGGATAAAAAATGTGAAAAGAGAAGCAAATTCGTTCTCATTAACAGTTTGATATACTTGTTAAAATCTTTTTTGACGATGCGGATGACATCCCTATTTTCTGTAAGGAAAACAGGGATGGGAAGGATAAAGAGGAACAGGATTGACGGGTGCTTCGGGTTGACGGAGCACCGCAGAGTTGTTCAGTAAATGTGGGCCGCGGTGAGCTCTTGCAGCGACGCCAGTTTAACGTCAGCTAATGCCCAACGCGGGTCGTGGCGCATCTCTGCTGCCGGAACGACGATAGAACGCATGCGGGCGGCCTTGGTCGCGATCATGCCATTGACCGAATCTTCCAGTGTGACGCAGGCGAGTGGGGATACGTCCAGCGCCTGCGCCGCGCGCAGATAAACTTCGGGATGTGGCTTGCTATAGGGGAGTTGATCGGCGGACATCAGCGTATCGAAATAATCCCGCAGATTAAACATCTCCAGCACCTGCTCCAACATAAACAGCGGGGAGGCGGAAGCCAGACCAATCTTCAGATTTTGACTGCGGCACAGTTGCAACGCCTGCTCCACACCGGGTAACAAAGGACGGGCTTCTTCCACGCACTGAATGGTACGTTTGATAATGCGGGTGGTGACCTCTTCTTTGCTCGGGCCTTTCCAAGGGGAGTGCTGATACCAGAGTGCAACTACCATATCGATGCGCAGGCCCAGCAGGTCCGGCATGCCATCGGTTGATGACATATCCACGCCCAATCCGCTGATGACCTCGTGTATCGAACGCTCCCAGAACGGCTCGGAGTCGATCAGCAATCCGTCCATATCGAAAATGGCCGCGTTAATAGGGTAAATGGCAGGCATAGGGCTGGGCTCCTGTGATGGAAACAAAATCGAAAAGAATTGCAATTATAAACCAGTTATACGCTAAATCATTGCTTCAAAAGGCCATCCCGCAAGAAAACGTTGACTCGCTGGAAACCTGAAGTACCCTGCTAACGGTTTTTATGTGTCTACACTATGTGTTATCTCATCGAGATATTTAGGCTGCGTCACTCATCAAGGGGAACTCATGACGTATCAACAGGCAGGCCTCATCGCCGTGGTCAAACGTATTGCGGGATGGCTCATTTTTATTCCGGCCGTGCTTTCTACGATCATTTCGCTGGCGAATGTCATTTATGACTTCACGGAGAGAAAGCAGGGGATTAATGGGGTCATGCAAGACTTTTTGCACCTGGTCGTGGAAGTGCTTCGCTTCAATACGCCGTTTCTCAATCTCTTTTGGTATAACTCGCCGGTGCCGGACTTTAGCCGATTATTCTCCTCGCCGACTCTGATGTTCTGGCTTATTTATATTTTAATCTTTGTCGGGTTAGCGATGCAGGTCTCCGGTGCGCGCCTTTCTCGTCGGGTGAAACATATTCGTGAGGGGCTGGAGGATCAGATGATCCTGGAAAACGCAAAAGGCAACGACGGCAAAACCCGTGACGAGCTGGAAAACCGGGTCAAACTTCCGCGTCATACCATTCTGTTGCAGTTCTTCCCGCTGTACATATTGCCGATTATCGTCGGCGTCATTGGCTATGTCGTGCTCAAAGTTATCGGTTTGATCGCCTGATGACGCGAGTCGGGGAGCAGCCCGACTCACGCCATATCCGCTGCCTGTAGCTGTGCTTCGATCGCCTGCTGCGCCGCAGCGATGCACTTACCACCGAACAAATTCGCGCGATTGAGCAAAGTGTAAATCTGGTAAATCGGTTGCCGTTCCACAAACCCTTTCTCCAGCGGCCAAACATTCTGGTAACCGTCATAGATTTGCGGCGGCAGTTCCGGATAGAGCGGCAGCATCGCCAGATCGCACTCCCGATCGCCCCAATAACAGGCTGGGTCGAACAAATACACGCCACCCGCGCTGTTCCCCCAGTTGTTAGACCACAAATCGCCATGCAGCAGCGACGGCGGCGGCTGGTGGCCAGACAGTTTCTGTTCTGCAACGGTCACCAACGCATCGATATCTCCGAAAGACATCCCTTTTTCTGCCGCCAGTTGCAGTTGCCAGCCGATTCGTTGTTCGGCAAAAAAACTGGACCAGCGGCGGCGCCAGGCATTCGGCTGCGGGGTGGTGGAGAGGTCGTTATCGAAGTCAAAGCCAAACAGGAGTTGTTCGCTCCACTGGTGCAGGCGCGCCAGCTGTTCGCCGAGACGCCAAGCGCCGTGCGCATCCAGCGGCCTGAATTCGATATATTGCAGGAGAAGGAAGCTGGTGTCTCGGTGGCTGCCGACGCCATATACCTTAGGAACGTGCACCGTTTCGCTGCGGGCCAGTAGTTCGAGCTGTTCCGCTTCCGCCCGGAATTTCGGCAGCATTTCCCGTGAGTCACTTTTGATAAAGACGTCGTGCTTGCCATAACGGAGATACCATGCGGAATGAATTTCTCCGCCTGGCAGTTCCCTGCGATCCCGTAATTCTCCCGGCCCCAAATGCTCTGCCAATAATTGACCGATCGAGTGCCACATAGAGAAACCTCCTGTTGGAATGACGCGATATATCGTTACGTTAGCGGTTTATGTCCTCTGGAGCTCGTCACCGTCGCCGTCCATCGCTATGATGCGTTTGGACTGACGACGGGCAGGGCAATGAAAGTTTGGGTTAAATATACGGCGCTGGATTCACCATACCGCCAACCGTCATCTTTTGTCACTGTCGGCATTCTGAATTTTTGCGATTAAACGCGGCTGCGTGGGCGGCGAGACTTCACTTGGTGATAGCTCAGCGCGACGGCAAACAGACATGCCTGAATAATGACGATGCACGGACCGGTTGCGCCATCGATATAAAAGCTCACCAGCGTGCCGGATACGCACGATAAAACGGATATTGTGGTCGCGATAATCAGCATGCGGTCAAACGTCTTGCAGAGCATATAGGCGATGATACCGGGGGCGATCAGCATGGCGATCACCAGAATCACGCCGACGGCCTGTAAAGACGCGACGATAGTCAGCGACAGTAGGCACAGCAGCCCATAGTGCAGCCATTTAACCGGCAGTCCGATCACGCGGGCGTGGTTAGGATCGAAACAGTACAACATGAAGTCCCGGCGGCGCAGCAGCACGATCGTCAATGTGCCGGCAGCGATAATGACGATTTGCCATAAGTCACTCGCTGAAATCCCCAGCACGTTGCCAAACAGGATATGGGTAAGATGCTGGTCGCTGTCGACACGCGCAAACATCACAAGTCCCAGCGCGAACATACCGGAGAAAATAATCCCCATAACGGTATCTTCCTTCACCCGACAATGGGTCTTTACATAGCCGGTGGCGACTGCGCAGAAGAGGCCGGAGGCGAAAGCCCCTATCGCCAGTGGCATGCCGAGTAAAAAGGCCAGCACAATCCCCGGCAGCACGGCGTGGGAAATCGCATCTCCCATTAAAGACCAGCCCTTCAGCACCAGGTAGCAGGACAGGACGGCGCAAACAACGCCAGTGATGACCGCCGCCAGCAGGGCGCGTTGCATAAAAGGGTAGCTCAGCGGGTCGGTAATCCAATGTATCAGACTCATAGGTTCTCTCCCCGGCTGGCCCGTCTGCGTTGGCGACGCGCAGCCAGCACGCCATGTTTTGGCGCAAACACAAAAGCTATCAGGAACACCAGCGTTTGTAGCGTGACGATAACGCCGCCGGTGGCGCCGTCAAGGAAGAAACTGATATAGGCGCCCATCGCGCTCGTCAGGGTTCCTACGGCGATGGAGATTAAAATCAGGTAACCAAATCTGTCGGTCAGCAGATACGCCGTCGCGCCCGGCGTAATTACCATAGCAATGACGAGAATCGCGCCTACGGTCTGTAGTGCGGCGACGGTGCAGGCGCTCAACAAGGTAAAAAACAGTATTTTCAGTCTCATCGGCGACAAGCCAAGCGAACTGGCATGGTTTTCATCGAAAAACACCGCCAGTAAATCTTTCCACCGCAGACATAATATGAGGAAGGTGACGACAATGATCACCAATACCTGCAAAGCGTCTTCATCAGCAATGCCCAGAATATTGCCAAAGATAATTGACTGGACATTGATGGACGTTGGGTTGAGCGAGATGATCAGTAGCCCTATGGCGAAAAAAGTCGAAAAAATAAAGCCAATAATAGCATCTTCTTTCAGGCGCGTTATTTGTCTGACGAACGTCATGGCCAATGCGGCCAGCATTCCGCTAAAAAACGCGCCAGCCGCATAAGGCAGCCCCAGCGCGTAGGCGCCGGCGACGCCCGGCACGACCGAATGGGACAGGGCGTCGCCCATTAAAGACCAGCCCTTGAGCATCAGGTAGGCGGAGAGGAACGCGCAGACGGCGCCGACCATCGCGCTGACCCAGATGGCTTTCACCATGTAGTCGTAGCTAAAGGGAAGGAGTAATTCGCTCATGGCGTTTTTTTCTCCCCCGGCTGCTGGCTAAACGTCGGTGGATCGCTTTTGGTCGAACCGTAAAACACGGCGGGACGTTCGTCATCCGTTAATACCGTTACGCAGCGACTATCGTCGTCAGCGTGCAGATTGGCCCCCCCCAAGTTGATATGACGAAGTACACCGCCAAAGGTTTTCTCCAGATTGGACTGCGTAAACGTGCTATGAGTGGGACCTGAGGCGAGAACGGTTTGATTGACCAAAATGACCTGGTCGCAGAACTCCGGCACGCTGCCGAGATTGTGGGTGGCGACAAGGATGAGATGACCTTCTGTCCGTAAAGCGCGTAGCAGGTCGACGATGGCATTTTCCGTTTGAACATCTACGCCGGTAAACGGTTCGTCGAGCAATAAAACGCTCCCCTGTTGAGCCAGCGCCCTCGCGAGAAAAACTCGTTTTTTCTGGCCGCCGGACAGCTCGCCGATTTGACGTTCGCGTAGGCTAGAAAGCCCGACACGTTCAAGCGCCTCCGCAACGATAGCTTTATCTTTCGCTCCCGGTATTCGCAGGAAGTTCATCTTCCCATAGCGGCCCATCATGACGACGTCGTAAACGCGTACTGGAAAATTCCAGTCAACTTCCTCTGTTTGCGGTACATAGGCAATCAGGTTTTGTTTCAGTGCGGAAGCGATAGGTTGCCGATTAAGTTTTACCTCTCCGCTGGTGGGCTTCACTAGTCCCATAATGCTTTTAAACAGAGTGGATTTACCGCTTCCATTGACACCGACCAACGCGCAAATCGTGCCGTCGGTCAATGAAAAGGAGGCATCTCGGATAGCCTGGTGACCGTTATTGTAAGTGACAGAAACGGACTGTACCTCCAACGACAGCTGATCAGTTGTTGCCTCTGCCGATTGATTCATCGTTCGAATCCTTTAGCGATGGTATCGACCGTGACCCGAAGCAGGTCCAGATAACTGGGAACCGGTCCGTCTTGAGTGGACAGAGAGTCGACATATAACACTCCGCCGTATTTGGCGCCGGTTTCTTTACTTACCTGGCGTGCTGGTTTATCGGAAACGGTGCTTTCGCTGAAAATAACGGGAATGTGTTTTTGACGGACCTGATCGATCACCCGGCGAACCTGCTGCGGCGAGCCTTGCTCATCAGCATTGATCGGCCAGAGATAGATCTCGTTCAGATGGTAATCCTTGGCGAGATAGCTAAATGCGCCTTCGCTGGTCGCTAACCAGCGCTGCTCCGCTGGAATGCGCGCGAGTCGCTCGCGCAGTGGGGCATCCATGGCTCTAATTTTTTCGGAATACATGCGGGCGTTCTCGTTATAAGTATCTGCATGGGCAGGGTCGTACTTTACTAGCCCCTGACGAATATTCTCGACGTAGATCAGTGCGTTAGTGGGGGACATCCATGCGTGAGGATTCGGATTGCCATTGTAAGGGCCTTCTCGGATGGGAAGAGGCGTGATGCCTTCGGTTACTACGACGGCAGGTACGTTTTTTATGTTCTCAAAAAAGCGTGTGAACCAGCGCTCCAGATTCATCCCATTCCACAAGATCAGTTGGGCCGACTGAGTTTTGACAATATCTCGCGGTGTGGGTTGATAATCATGGATATCCGCGCCGGCTTTGGCGATGGAGACTACCGTCGCGGCATCGCCAGCAACGTTTTGTGCCATATCCTGAATAATCGTCGAGGTTGTTACAACACGGAATTTATCAGCAGCGTGTACGGGCGATAAGGTCAATGCACTGCAAAACAACCAGACGAAGGTATAGAAAAAAACGGAAAGAGAGTGTCGAGACGAATTCATTCAAAGTCCTCGAGGCTAATTGTATGGTTTAAATGATAATACTTATCATTCAATTTATGGTATGACGCTCTCGAATCAGTGTCAATCTTTCCGATTTCTGTACAATCGCTGTAAACAAGAGAGTGTAAGGCTGTAGGGCGTTGGGCTCGCTAAGTTCTGCCTTAGTTAACAGATTAGCGCAAGATTAATGAATGTCGTTAAATGTTACAAAGTTTGTGTGGTTGTCTTGAGGCTATAATTCTTATGGAGACCATTTTCCCACGCGTGAGCTGCCTCTAACGCATCAAAAGGGCCTTATCTCAAAGGTGTCAACACTGGAATGTGGCGTCATCGTCGCCGCTGGTTTTCTATCAAACCGATAGTGCGAAAGTGTTTGTTTTATAGGCTTTGATATTATCGAAAAGGGTGGCTGAGTAACGCAGAAAAAGAAGAAGAGAATGTTCGTTCTATATTAAAACCAGTGTTTAGTGTTAGCAGTTCAAGGTACTGATGTTTTCTCGTCCAATGAGATGTAATGCTATCTATCCATAATGACAAATTAATTAATCAGGTTACTGGCGAGCTGACGTGAGGGTGCCATAATAATCATGTCTAGAGTAAGGTTACGTTGTGTGTTCATTTTTATCATCAAACTGCGCACTAATAATGCCAGCTATTAGAATTAGATATACGAATAAAGCATGAAATATACAAATATGTGCGTCGTGCCAACCATTGGTAAAAAATGGCTTGCCAAGGATCACAGAGTATGTGATAACGCATTTGGATGAAACGAGGTTCAGTTCTGTATATGAATGGCATTTTCCGTAAAGAAGTCTTGAGTACTAACGTTCACGTTGAATACCACTTCTCTGTCGATCCTTACTTTGGTGCCTCTAGCAGCAACGACTCAAATTTATCTGTACAACGCCTTCGGGCGGTCTAGAACGTTTAAAGGAAATATTGAAATGGCAAAGATTAAAGGTCAGGTTAAGTGGTTCAACGAGTCTAAAGGTTTTGGCTTCATTACTCCGGCTGACGGCAGCAAAGATGTATTCGTACATTTCTCTGCAATTCAGGGTAATGGCTTCAAAACTCTGGCTGAAGGCCAGAACGTTGAGTTTGAAATTCAGGATGGCCAGAAAGGTCCTTCAGCAGTAAACGTCACTGCACTGTAATTTACACATTCTGCGTAATAAAACCCGCCTTGATGCGGGTTTTTTGTTTTTGTCGTCAGCCGAACTATGCAACAAAAAGGTAACAAGATGTCGTCTGCGCTTTACCAATGCCCCCTGTGCCATCAGCCCCTTCAACCCGAACCCTCCCGCTGGACCTGCGGACAACACCATTTCGATCGCGCGAAAGAAGGGTACGTCAATCTGCTCCCAGTGCAGTTCAAGCGCTCAAAACAGCCCGGAGACAATGCGGAAATGATGCAGGCCCGTCGCGCATTTCTGGATGCGGGCCATTATTTGCCTCTACGCGATCATCTGTGCGCGGCGCTAAAAAGCCAATTGACGGAGCAGGCTGAGGCGGTATTGGATATTGGCTGTGGCGAAGGGTATTACACGGATGCATTGTCATCATGCCTGGCGGATGACGGCGTACAGGTTTGTGGTTTAGATGTCTCTAAAGTGGCGATCCAACGCGCCGCACGCCGGTATCATCGTGTGGATTTTTGCGTTGCATCTAGCCAGCGTCTACCGTTCAACGCGCACTCATTGGATGCGGTATTGAAGATTTACGCTCCTTGTAACGATCAAGAGCTGGAGCGCGTTGTGAAGCCGGACGGTCTGGTGATGACGGTTTCTCCCGGTCCGCGACATTTATATCAGTTGAAAGAGCGCATTTATCGAGAGGTAAAACTGCATCCAATAAAGGAAGAAACGCTGGTGGGATTTAAGCTGGAAGACACGAAGACGCTTAGCTACATCCTGTCTCTAACAGGCGAGGAAGCGGCGGCGCTATTGCAAATGACGCCTTTTGCATGGAAGGCGTCACCGGAGGTGATGGCGTCATTGACGGCTGAATCACTGTTTGAATGTGAAACGGATTTTCTGATTCGAACGCACCGCAAGCTGTAATCGTGATAAATAGGGCGGCGAAAGAAAGGCTCGCTTCGTCGACCTGATCATCCGGCCAGGCTGGATAGATGGCTGTGCAGAATATTACACCCGATACCAATGAGCACTACGCCGCCCATGATCTCCGCTTTCTTACCGAGCAGCGGACCGACGTAACGTCCAATCATCATACCGAAGGTGACCATAATCATGGTGGCGCATCCAATTACCATCGCTGTGTGAACAATATTGACCTGCAGGAAAGCGAGTCCCACCCCTATCGCCATCGCGTCAAGACTGGTGGCGATAGCGGTGCAAACTAACGTAAATAGACCGTGTTTGCGGAGTTTACCGTTATGGGCGGAGGTTTCTTCACCCTTGAATCCTTCGACGATCATACGTGTGCCGAGGATTAACAGCAGGCTGAAAGCGACCCAGTGGTCCCATTCAATAATGAAGCGACTGGCGTAGAAGCCGAGGCCCCAACCGATTAATGGCGTGATGGCTTCGATGAGACCGAAAATGAGTCCTGTGCGGATGGCATCGCTAAAGCGAGGCTTGTGTAAGGCGGCGCCTTTACCAATTGAAGCGGCGAAAGCATCCATGGACATGCCAAAGGCAAGAATTAGAGTTGCAGATAGATTCATTGTAAATAGCCTCGGCGGGGCGTTTCTCCATATCACACGATCTATCCCCCCAACCAGATAATAGATCGCGTGCATATGGTCTCGCCTGCCTGTCTGGCCGTTCGCACCACGTTTTTAAGAAAAACGAGCATGTTGACACGAACATTCCTGATAAGAAACTCAGGAATTAGCTACTCCCCAAATGACCGCGCAACCTTAACATATTATTTCTGGGCTAAACAACAATAAATATATTGAGGAAAACAAATGCAACTGATAATTATTTTCACCTTTGACATCTGTGAAACATACCCGAAATGACAGTATAATTCGCATGGATAAAAAACGGAGAAGATAACGCTGATTATCCTTTGCCATCATATGGGGATGACTAAGTTTCAATTTATTGATTTTCAATCATAAAATTGTAGATTCTTTCCAGATCATCTAATTCACGGACGCTGATTTTTAATGCTTTTTTTTCCAAGGAAATAATTAGAACGCCGTCTTCGGATAAATTGATATTTTTTATTCTCGCATAAGGAATATAAATGTTTTCATAAAAGAAACCCTGTTGTTTAAATAGTAGTTTGGGGTGTCTGATAAAGAAAAGATAAATAACCATCAGTAACAGGGAGAACAGTAATATCGTGGTAATTATTGTGCCCAAACCTGTAATGTTTTTATAAATTAAAATACCAATCAACCCGATATAAATTACCGCATCCAAATGACTGTGACGACGTAATAATATCCGCAGGCGTGTTGGCCCCTTGCGACGGTCCATTAGAAATTCATCATAAACGGCATAGATGAGGGTGAGGGCGATACAGAGGATGATAACGATATCGGTGAAAGTCATGGCAACTCCATGAATGGACCGGGGACAGCAACTATCCCCGGCAGGAGAGCGTTACAGCCCCAGTAGGCCAATCCAGTAACCGAAGATGCCGATGGCGAAGAAGCCCATGATAAGCCAAAGCGCATTCACCTTGCGGCGAAGCAGCCACATACAGCCGAAGGTCAGCAGCAGCGGCACCAGCCCTGGCATGAGCTGATCGAGGATGGATTGCACGGTAGTGACCGTGGTGTGACCATCCTGACCGGTAACGCGTGACACTACCATGGGGATATTGACGTGGGTCCATTTGTTAACCAGCGCCCCCATGACGAACAGACCAAGGATTGACGCCCCCTCCGTCATTTTTTGCAGGAAACCGCCACCCATATCGCTGACGATGTCCGCGCCTTTACGGTAGCCATAGGCGACGCCGTAATAGCGCACGAGCAGACGTACCAGATTAAAGAGCACGAAGAACAGGATCGGGCCGAGCAGGCTTCCCGTCATGGCTATCCCGGCGCCGAGCGCGGCGAATACCGGGCGGGCGGTTCCCCAAAAGATCGGGTCTCCGACGCCAGCCAGTGGTCCCATCAATCCGACTTTAAGGCCGTTGATGGCGCCGTCGTCGATGGGCGCGCCATTAGCCCGCTGTTCTTCCATCGCCATTGTCACGCCCAGAATTGGAGCGGCGACAAAGGGATGGGTATTGAAAAATTCCAGATGGCGCTTGATCGCCTGTTTGCGTTCTTCCGAATTTTCCGGATACAGACGGCGGATGACAGGTACCATCGAGAAACAAAAGCCGAGCGCCTGCATACGTTCGAAGTTCCACGATCCCTGGAACAGGTTAGAGCGAATAAACACGCCTCGTACGTCGCTGGCAGTGAGTTTTTTTACTTGGGTTGAATCGGTCATGATTTCACTCCTGTTAATCCAGTTCGTTGTCGAGATCGTTGTTGCCCTGAGCGGGAGCCGCCGCACCTTGAGCCTTGTTGTATTTCGGGCTGACCTGGATATACAGCACGGCCATGACAACGCCAATCACACCCAGTGCGACCAGGTTGAAGTTGGTGAAGGCCGCGGTGACGAAGCCGAGATAGAAGAACGGCATCAGATAGCCGGCGCGCATCATATTGATGACCATTGCATACCCAACAACGACAATCATACCGCCCGCGATATTCAGACCGTTGGTGACAACGTCCGGTATAGAGGAAAGCAGGGTGTGCACCACTTCGGTCCCGACGGAAATAGCGACGAGAACGGCCGGGATAGCGATACGCATGGCTTGCAACAGCAGCGCGGAGATATGGAGCCAGCTGATCGCCGACAGATTGCCGCGCTCAGCCGCACTGTCCGCCGCATGCTGGAAAGCCACCGTGATGGTGCGAACGATGATGGTCAGCACCTGACCCGCCGCCGCCAGTGGGATAGCCAGTGCGATCCCCGCGCCGACGCTCTGTCCGCCCGCGATGACCAGGATCGTGGAAATAATGGACGCCAACGCGGCATCGGGCGCCACGGCGGCCCCGATATTCATCCACCCCAAGGCGATCATTTCCAATGTCCCGCCGATAATAATACCGGTTTTAATATCGCCGAGAACAAAACCAATCAAGGTACAGGCCACCAGAGGGCGGTGGAACTGGAACTCATCAAGAATGGACCCCATCCCCGATATACAAGCTACGATAAATATCAGCACAATCTGAAGCGTGGTGATCTCCATTGTACTTCTCCTGTATGAATAGCATTCTGAGTCTTTAAAGGGTTACGCATCACTATTTTTGGTGTATTAGCGAGCCGCCTTGTTAATTAAATCCATCATGTTGATTTTGCTATCGCTTGAAACTTTACGGACCTCTAACTCGATACCGCGATCGGCCAGTTTACGAAATGCCTCAATATCTTTTTCATCTATGGACACGGCGTTATTGACCTGTATTTTCCCTTGTCGGTAGGCCATGCCGCCTATATTGACTGATGGCAAATCCACACCGGCTTCAACCAGCGTTTCGACATCGGTAGGATTGGTGAACAGCAGCATGACGCGGTCGCCAGCATATTTGGGGTTGTTGTAAACACGAATGGCCTTCGCAACGTCTACCACATGCGCGCTGACCCCGGGAGGCGCGACCTGAGTCAACAATGTCTTGCGCACGTTGTCCGCTGCGACTTCATTGCTCACGACAATAATGCGGTTGACGCCGGTTTCTTTGGTCCAACGGGTTGCTACTTGTCCATGGATTAACCGGTCATCAATACGTGCCAGACCGATTTCCATGTGACCGCCGGAGCCAGGCAGGTCGGCGGCAGCGGGCTTGGCGGCAGGCTGTGCCACGGAGACCGCTGGGGTTGCATTAGCTGTTTTGAGCGCTTTGACACCAGCGCTGCCTGCCTCAAGAGCGATAGCCACCAAATCGGCAAAGTCCGGATCGTCGTCACGCGCCATAAAAGTCTCAACCAGCATGGGGATGTTGGCCCCGGTGATCACTTCATGGTTTTCTTTGCCTGTCACCAGGCGACTGGCTGCATTGAAAGGACTGCCCCCCCAGGTATCCACTAGGATGAGGACGCCTTGAGTCGTGTCCAACTCGCTGAGTTTAGCCTCGTATTTTTCCAACAATGTTTCAGCATTTTCGCCGGGAACAAAATCAACCCAACTGACGTTGTCTTGTTTTCCCAAGATCATTTCAGCCGTATTGAGTAGTGGCCCGGCAGTGGCACCGTGAGTGCATAAGATCATTGCGATACTCACTTGCTACCTCCTCATTTGACACCTTCTTAAGGTGCGTTGTGTACAGGGAGGACGGGGACGCATCTTTTGAAAAGGTTTCCCGTCTTGTTGACAATAGTTTGCTCAATGTTTTTACGAATCCGCGTCGTGAATAAGCGGAGCTGCTTGGGATGAACTGTGAATCGATTCAAGCCGTTCAGAAATGTCTTACCAAGCCGTGACTTATTTTATGTTGCGAAAAAATAAATAGTGTGACGCCGCTCCCCAATCTTTGGGGGCAAAATGTGATCTGTCATACGAATCCTGAAAAGTGTGCTTTTGTTATCAATATTGGCGAAGAAAGTACGCCTATAGAAAATCTTTGTTAAAACCAGAAACAACCTGCTAGAGTTAACATTCTTTCAATTAAAGAGGAGTTACAGGCGGACGCCTTTCCTATGGACTGTCATCGACGATTCATTTCTATTACACCGGCTGCGGCGGGTGATTGCTACTTCTTAAATGGCCATTCCGACCCACATCAGCCCCAAGCCGATCGTGCACACACTTCAACCTTATTCAAAAACGCTGTGGCATTAATGTCATTAGTTCGTTCATTTTTCGGAGTCTGACATGGAATTTTTGCTAGATCCTTCAATCTGGGCAGGCTTACTGACGTTGGTGGTACTCGAAATTGTTCTGGGCATCGACAACCTGGTGTTCATCGCCATTCTGGCGGACAAACTTCCGCCAAAACAGCGTGACAAGGCTCGAGTCATCGGCCTGTCGCTCGCACTGTTGATGCGTCTGGGACTGCTCTCCTTGATTTCCTGGATGGTGACGCTGACGCGTCCGCTGTTTCACGTCGGCGACTTCAGCTTCGCTGGTCGAGACCTGATTCTGCTCGCCGGGGGGATATTCCTTCTCTTCAAGGCGACCATGGAACTGCATGAGCGGTTGGAAAACCGTCCGCATGATCCCAACGCCAGTCGCGAACATGCTAATTTCTGGGCGGTCGTGATTCAGATCGTCATTCTGGATGCGGTTTTCTCTCTGGATGCGGTGATTACCGCCGTCGGGATGGTCAACCACCTGGGGATCATGATGACCGCGGTGGTCATCGCGATGGGCGTGATGCTGCTGGCCTCGAAACCGCTGACGCGATTCGTGAACGAACACCCTACGGTGGTGGTGCTGTGCCTTAGCTTTCTGTTGATGATTGGGCTTAGCCTGGTTGCCGAAGGTTTTGGTTTCCATATTCCCAAGGGATACCTCTATGCCGCGATTGGTTTCTCCATCGTCATCGAACTGTTCAACCAGATTGCGCGTCATAACTTCGCGAAGCATCAGTCGCATCGTCCCATGCGCGAGCGTACCGCCGAAGCGATTTTGCGCCTGATGGGCGCGCGTGCCACAACCCACGAACAAAATGATCAGGAAGAGCCTCAGCAGCGGATCGAAGAGACATTCGCCGAGGAAGAACGCTATATGATCAGCGGCGTCCTGACCCTGGCCTCGCGTTCATTACGTAGCGTCATGACGCCGCGGACGGAAATTTCCTGGGTGGACAGCGAGCGTTCCACTGAGGAGATCCGCCTTCAGCTGCTGGATACCCCGCATAGCCTTTTCCCGGTCTGCCGCGGGGAATTGGATGAGCTGGTGGGCGTCGTGCGCGCGAAAGATCTGCTGGTGGCGCTGGAAGAAGGGCAGGATGTGGAAAAATTTGCCGCTGTGACATCGCCTATCGTGGTGCCGGAAACGTTGGACGTCATCAACCTGCTACCGGTTCTGCGCCGTGCGAAAGGCAGTCTGGTTATGGTGACCAACGAGTTTGGCGTCGTACAGGGGCTGGTGACGCCGCTGGACGTGCTGGAAGCGATTGCCGGTGAATTCCCCGACGAGGATGAAACGCCGGAGATTGTTGCCGACGCCACAGGCTGGCTGGTGAAAGGCGGGACCGACCTGCACTCGCTACAGCAGGCGTTGGACATGCAAGATCTGGTAGACCCGAAAGAGGATTACACCTCGCTCGCCGGACTGCTGCTGGCTCACAGCAATGAGTTCCCGCATGTAGGAGAAGTGCTGGAGTTTAGCCGCCTGAGATTTACCATTATGGCGGCCAGCGAATACCGCATCGAACTGGTGCGTATCGAACGCATTGTCGACCAGCCGGATCACGACGAAGAAGCGTAATTGGTTTTACCCTCGGCTGTGCGCATTCGCGCACAGCCTTTTCAATTCAGCGCCGCCTAATCACACTGCACTTTGATGGCCAACCCGCCGCGCGACGTTTCCCGGTATTTCGCATTCATATCTTTACCGGTTTCATACATCGTTTCGATCACTTTATCTAATGACACCCGAGGTTCGGAGGTGCGCCGTAATGCCATGCGCGATGCGTTAATCGCCTTGACGGCCGCAATCGCATTGCGTTCGATACACGGCACTTGAACCTGACCGGCGACGGGATCGCAGGTCAGCCCCAGATTGTGTTCCATCCCAATTTCCGCTGCGACGCAGACCTGTTCGGGGCTGCCGCCCAGCAGTTCGGTCAGACCGGCGGCGGCCATCGAACACGCGACGCCGACTTCGCCCTGACAGCCAACTTCGGCTCCCGAAATGGAGGCGTTCATTTTGTACAAAATGCCGATAGCGCCTGTCGTCATGAAATAGGGCAGGAAAACCGGCGGGCCGACGGGTTCGATGAAGCGATCGTAGTAGGCCAGCACGGCGGGAACGATACCGCAGGCCCCGTTGGTCGGCGCCGTGACGACGCGACCGCCTGCCGCATTTTCTTCATTGACGGCCAGAGCGAACATATTGACCCAGTCGACCACGGTCATGGGATCATGAGTCAAGGCATCGGACGACATCAACATGCGTCGCAGTGCGGCAGCGCGGCGAGGAACGCGCAATGGTCCGGGAAGTACGCCTTCGGTATTAAGACCGCGGTCGATGCACTGGCTCATCGCGCGCCAGACATGCGTAAAATAGTCCTCGATCTCGTCCTGCGGCCGGATGGCCCGCTCATTGCGCAACATCAAGGCAGAGATGGACAGACCGTTCGCTTTACACTGAGCGAGCAACTGCTGCGCCGAGTGATAAGGATAGGGCACGTCCACGGGGGATAATACGGGCTGGCCGAAGTGGGCCTCGTCGACGATAAAGCCGCCGCCGATAGAATAATAGGTCTGGCGGTAAATCAGCGCCGCGCCCGCGTATGCGCTCAGCGTCATACCGTTTTCGTGCAGCGGCAGGTTTTCCGAATGAAAAGTCAGTCCGTCGGCCTGGGAAAACGTCACGTCATGATGCCCGTTCAAAGGCAAGCGCTGGTGGAGAGCGACATCCTGAATAAACGTGGGAATAGCATCGATGTCCACGGTATCCGGCTGATTGCCGGCGAGACCCAAGATGATTGCGATATCCGTGTGGTGACCTTTGCCGGTGAGCGCCAGCGAGCCGTAAACATCGACTTTCACACTATCGGTCTTGGCGAGAAGGCCGGCCTGCTCCAATTCATCGACGAACTGTTTACCGGCCTTCATTGGGCCGATGGTATGAGAACTGGAAGGCCCGATACCGATCTTGTACATATCGAAAACGCTGATCACGCAGCACTCCTTTGAACGTCCGTCGAACGCCTTTGTTAGGCGGCTAAATATTGGCGCTATTGTAGTGGGATTACGGGGGGCGGAGGCGTCTTTTCGCATGAAATAAACTTATTGCACCAGGCTATGAAGACCATAAAAATCTAATGTCGGACAGGGGATGTCGGCAATCAGCATAGGGGAAACAAGCAGACACGATGAGATGCAGCGATAACGTCAAGCGGGGCTAAAACGATACGGCTCGCCGTTGAATGAGTGTGGTTGTCGCTGCCACGAAGGTCAACGCTCGGCGTGTTGGTGATTGGGGGCTGTGCGAAATAACGGCCGTGATTGCATGATTAAGAGTCTGCGACCTGCAATGCCAACTGACGAATAATCGTCGCGGTCAGCCCCCAGACCCACTGATGCTGATAGCTGCGCAGATAAACGCGATGCTGACGATTCTCGCGTTCGAATTCCAGCGAATGATAGCGGTGCAGGGCAAAAGCTTCTCGTAGCGGCATTTCGAACACGGCGGCCACCTCGTCCGCCTGCGCCTTCAGTGTCAGGTCCGGGGGCAGCAGGCCGATGACCGGGGTGACCTGAAAGCCGCTCACGCTGTCCTGTGAGGGCAGCGTGCCTAACACCTGCACACGGGACGAGGGGATCGCCACCTCTTCATACGCTTCCCTCAGCGCAGTGGCGATCAGTGAGCGGTCTTCCGGGTCGGCCGCGCCGCCGGGAAAGGCCACCTGACCCGCGTGTGTGCGGAGATTCGCGGCGCGTCGGGTTAACAGCAACGTGGGTTCGCGACGACGAATAATCGGCACCAGCACGGCGGCCTGCCGTAGAAAGCGGCTGGACGGCGTCGCTTCCGGCGCTTGCAGTTGGAAACGGGTGACGAACTGGGCCAAGTCGAAAGGGACTACGCTTTCCGCCTCCGTGGCACGATTTTGTGTGATGAAATGAGTCACGCCAGCTCCTCGTCGAATCGCTATCAAGAGTGAGACATCAGCACCGGCAGAATACGTCCGACCTTATCGAACGTTTCCTGATATTCCGCCGGCTCCTCGCTGTCGGCGACGATCCCGCCGCCGGCCCAGCAGTAGATCGAACCTCGGTCGGTGACGAGTGTACGGATGGTGATATTGGTATCCATAGTGCCGCAGATGCTCAGGTAGCCGATGCTGCCGCAATAAGCGGTCCTGCGCTGTGGCTCCAGCTCTTCGATAATCTCCATCGCCCGGACTTTTGGCGCGCCGGTGATGGAGCCGCCGGGGAAACAGGCGCGCAGCAGATCGGCCGCGTGCAATTCAGCGGGCAGCTGCGCCTCTATGGTGCTCACCAGATGGTGTACCGCCGGAAATGCTTCAACCACAAACAGCTCCGGTACGCGGACGCTGCCGGGCGAAGCCACGCGGCCGATATCGTTGCGCAGCAGGTCGACGATCATCAGATTCTCAGCCCGATCTTTGGCCGAGGCGGCCAGACGTTCCGCTTGCCTGACATCATCTGCGGCATCGGGAAGACGGGGCAGCGTGCCTTTAATCGGGCGGGTCTGAATATGATGGTCGTTCAGCCATAAGAAGCGCTCGGGCGACACGCTGATGACCGTATTATGCGGCAGCTGGATAAAGGCCGAAAAAGGCGCGCGATTGCTGGCGGAAAGACGCAGGAATGCCTGCCATTCGCTGCCTTCATAACGAGCTTGAAAGCGTTGCGCCAGATTGACCTGATAGCAGTCGCCGGCGCGAAGATAATCCTGAACCTGACGAAATTTGGCGCCGTACTCTTCACGCGACATGCTCGCCTGCCAGTGGGAGGTCAACGTGAAGGGGGCGATGGACGTCGAAGCGCTCTGCGCTTTCAGCCATGCCAGCCGCGGCGCCGGGTCGCCCTGCGTGATCAACGTCAGCCGGCGCTGATGATGGTCGGCAATCAGCGCCCAGTCATACAGACCTACGGCCATGTCGGGGATATCAATATCCTGCGCAGCCCGCGTCGGCAGCCGTTCCACGCGTCGGCCCAGATCGTAGCCGAACAGCCCCAGCGCGCCGCCCTGGAACGGCAAATCCGGCGTGGGCGTAGCGGTCAGGCCTAATTGTTCAAGCTGGTGCTGTAACAGCTGAAAGGGATCAGCGGGCGAAACCTGAACCTTGTCGCCCTCGGCTATTTCCGTGGTGTCGCCGCGGGTTTGTAGCGTGACTTTGGGATCGGCGACCAGAATATCGAACCGATTATGCGTGTGTTCAGCGGTGCCGGAGTGCAGCAGCATCGCCCAGGGCTGTTCAGCGAGCGGGGCGAACTGGGTTAACAAAGCGTCCGGTTGATAGGGCAGAGCATGGTAGACTAACGACATTGGCATATAGGTTTCGAGCGATCTCATACGGGTATTGACCGGAAGTATACCGGTCGCGTGGACATGAAGGCACCTCAACATGCAAGCGTACCACACTCGTGAGCCGTGCGACGCCTATGATGCCGGGATGACCCCGCCAGATTCAGGAGAGAGAAATGTTTGCAGGTATTCCGTCGCTCACGCATGAACAGCAGCAGCAGGCCGTAGAAGAAATCCATCGATTGATCTCGGAAGGGCTCAGCAGCGGCGAAGCTATCGCCCGTGTCGCGGAGGCGCTTCGTCAGGGACATCAGGGAGAGCGTGTTGTCGCGCGCTTTGAGGATGACGAGGACGACGAAACGCGGCAGGAATAGCCGCTGGCAGCGTCGAGATGTGTCCTGTGATGCTGGATATTTTGCTCGTTGGCTCCCCGTTGGCTTATGGCGCTGACGGGGAGTGATCCTTGTGCTTTCCTGCTCGGTAATTGACCCCTTTGATGTTGTGGTCGGCACGTCAGGATGTGTATTGCCCTAGAGAGTAGAGCGTACAGCGCTCAATGATATTCGGTCTGATACCGAGAACGCCTGCGCCACGGAGGCGATAGGCACTTCCCTCCGTCAAGTTAATCAAGCTGATGACCTTATGCGTTTGGCTCGGTAGCCGCTGAGCCAAAATGGATTGCTTTTCTTTGTTTTCATAAAGACAACGAACATGGTCGTTGATGGCCATAAACGGCGGCGCGCAAGTCAAATGCACGGGGGTGTGTACGGAAGAATCACTCCGATTCCAGCACATGATCAGAGAGCGATTGCTACAGGTAAAGAAGAAGGCTTTGTAGTGGACTTCATCCTCTCCTTTCCTTGCACTCCATGACATGTCTTGTACGTGATTCACATTGCCTTCCAGCAGAAGATCGCTGTCTTTTGCCTGACTACGCCACTGCTCATCGAGTGCTTTGACGATGAAATGAGTCTCGTTAGTCGGGGGGGAAGTAAAAAAACGCCTGTCCTGGCTTTTCACTCGGGCGAGATATTTCAACGACAGGATGTTAAACGGATGATAAAAAGCGAACAGGTTGGAAAGACTGACTGACGCCCCTATCGCCGCAAATATGCCGACCATCGCTACGGTGGTGGCAAGGACGGGGTAAGTATGAATAAAAATGCAAAACGCGATGGCGGCAAGCAACGTTAACAATGACGACACGATGCTTTGAATCAGTATCGGCCCCGCTTTCTGAGACGCGTTTTCAGGTTCGAGTATCAAACCATTGTCATCGGCTATCCAGTGTATCCAGTAACTCCCGTCAGCGAGTTGATGGGCGCAAAAATACCAGTTGCCCGTCGTGGATAAGCGTTCAAATTGTTCGGGGTGTTTATAGTTTACTTTGTGGGTGTAAAAGACGTTGCCTTGGTAAATGACGCGCAGATAATCGCCGAACCGATCCCCGTTGGGGGTGAATGAGGTACTGGGGATCGTAAAAGTATAAAGCTGGTTCAAAATGAACATCCCTGATCTATAAATAGTTTGCGTCGCAATTTTATCTGTTCGCGCCCAAAGATAAAATCTCGGTCTGGCACTTACCTTCTGGCCTGATCACTCTGCGTCGCCCAGCGGCACGCCTATCACGCCGTCCAACTCATCCTCTTTACGCGTCTCCAAAAACGGCTATTGGGCATATTAAGGTGGAGGCCGGGGGGCGAGCTTGGCATAATCCTCCCACTCGCATCGGCGCCGCCGGTGCCGATCTATCCCCCAGCAAAGAGAGAAAGCGTGGCTTCAGCAGCAAACGAGATTGATGATTTTGCCCCTGAGGGCGCATTGGCAAAGGCCATCAAGGGATTCAAACCTCGAGAGCCGCAGCGGCAGATGGCGGCCGCCGTCGCCGATGCCATTGCCCGCAAAAAGCCGCTGGTGGTCGAGGCGGGAACCGGAACGGGCAAAACCTACGCCTATCTTGCTCCCGCGCTCCGGGCCGAAAAAAAGGTGATTATCTCCACCGGCTCCAAAGCTTTGCAAGACCAGCTCTACAGCCGCGATCTGCCGACCGTGGCGCGTGCGCTTAACTATCCCGGTAAACTGGCTCTGTTGAAAGGGCGCTCCAACTATCTGTGCATTGAACGGCTGGAACAGCAGTCGATGACGGGGGGCGATCTTTCCAAGGATAACCTGCGAGAGTTGGTTAAGCTGCGGGGCTGGTCCTCGCTGACCGATGACGGCGATACCAGCGCCTGCCGCGATGTGCCGGAAGACAGTCACATCTGGCCGTTAGTCACCAGCACGAATGACAACTGCCTCGGCAATGACTGCCCGCACTATAAAGAGTGCTTCGTGGTCAAGGCTCGCCGCCGAGCGATGGATGCGGATGTCGTGGTGGTCAACCACCATCTGTATCTGGCGGACCGGGTCGTGAAAGAGAGTGGTTTTGCGGAGCTGATCCCCGACGGTGACGTCGTGATTTTCGACGAAGCCCATCAGATTCCCGATATTGCCAGTCAGTATTTCGGTCAGCAGCTAAGCAGCCGACAGCTGTTCGATCTGGCGCGGGATATGGTCATTGCCTATCGTACCGAAGTACGCGACGCGGCCCAGTTGCAGAAAAGCGCCGATCGGCTGTCGCAAAGCACGCAGGATTTTCGCCTGGCGCTGGGCGACCCCGGCTATCGGGGCAATCTTCGTGACGTTGTCACTGATGCCGGGCTGCAGCGAGCACTGCTGCTGCTCGATGATGCGTTGGAGCTGTGTTATGACGTCGCCAAGCTCTCTCTCGGGCGCTCCGCGCTGCTGGATGCCGCGTTCGAACGCGCCACCCTTTACCGCCATCGGCTAAAACGGTTGCTGGACGTGCAACAGCCCGGTTACAGCTATTGGTATGAATGCACCAGCCGCCATTTCGTGCTGGCCTTAACGCCGTTGTCGGTGTCCGACCGTTTTCATGAAGTGATGAAAGAGAAAGCCGCGAGCTGGATCTTTACTTCCGCCACGTTATCCGTGAACGAAAAGATGGATCATTTTACCGCTCGACTGGGACTGGAAGAGGCGGAAACGTTGCTGCTGCCTAGCCCCTTTGACTATGCCCGCCAGGCGCTGCTGTGTGTCCCGCGTTTTCTGCCGGAAACCGCGCGTCGGGGCGGCGGAAAGCAGTTGGCGCAGATGTTAACGCCGCTGATTCAGGCGAATCAGGGGCGCTGCTTTATGCTGTGCACCTCGCATTTGATGATGCGTGAGCTGGCGGCGGAGTTTCGCGCCAGCCTGACCCTGCCGGTATTACTGCAGGGCGAGACGAGTAAAACCCAATTGCTGTCGCAGTTTCTGGCGGCGGGCAACGCGCTGCTGGTGGCGACCAGCAGTTTTTGGGAGGGGGTGGACGTACGGGGCGATGCGCTGTCCTGCGTCATCATCGATAAACTGCCGTTCACCTCGCCGGACGATCCGCTGCTGAAAGCGCGAATGGAGGACTGCCGCCTGCGCGGAGGCGATCCGTTCAATGACGTGCAGTTGCCAGACGCGGTTATCACCCTCAAGCAGGGCGTGGGGCGGCTAATCCGCGACGTCGACGATCGCGGCGTACTGGTCATCTGCGATAACCGTTTGGTGATGCGACCTTATGGCGAAGTCTTTCTCAATAGTTTGCCGCCCGCGCCGCGCACGCGAAGCCTGCCGGAGGCGGTGGATTTCCTGACGCGCAAAGCGTAGCGGCGTTCCGACTCTGTGCTATCATGCGCGCCGTTATACGTTTATTTCCCGCCTGAGGTTGGCATGTCTACGCGAATTTTAGCGCTTGATACCGCAACGGAAGCCTGTTCCGTTGCCTTGTGGAATGAAGGCGAAGTCCACGCATTGTTTGAAGTTTGTCCCCGCGAACATACCCAGCGTATTTTGCCGATGGTTCAGCAGATCCTAAGCGAACAGGGCCTGGCGCTGAGCGATATGGATGCTCTGGCGTTCGGTCTTGGCCCCGGCAGTTTTACCGGCGTGCGGATCGGCATCGGCATCGCACAAGGGCTGGCGCTGGGTGCTGACCTGCCGATGATCGGTGTGTCCACGCTGGCCACGCTGGCGCAAGGCGCCTTTCGACTGACCGGCGCCAACCAGGTGCTGACGGCGATAGATGCGCGCATGAGCGAAGTCTATTGGGCGCAGTACCGCCGCGATGAACAGGGTGTCTGGTGCGGTGAGGCGTCGGAAGCCGTGCTCTCGCCCTCGCAGGTGCAAGCGCAGACGTCTGCGCTCGACGGTGAATGGGCGACCGCCGGTACCGGCTGGCAGACTTACCCCGATTTAATCCATCCCGCCGATGCGGTGCTGCAAGATAGCCAGTATTTGTTGCCGCAGGCGGAAGATATGCTGCCGCTGGCCTTACAGCATTGGCAGTCGGGCGCGACATTGCGCGTTGAGCAGGCTCAGCCGCGCTATCTGCGCAATGAGGTCGCCTGGAAAAAATTGCCGGGACGTGAATAACCAATAACCGCAACTTATTGCATGGCTTATAGTCAAATTATCAGGCTATCAAATAAGGTACATGCTATGTCAAGTGAACGGCAGTGGAGTCGTCGAGTGAAGCGCGTTGTCTGCAGGTCGGGCCGCTATGGGCTGCTGCTAGTTTCGCTGGGCGCGTTAACCGCGTGCGTGACCGTACCCGAGTCTCTGCGTGGGACATCGGAAACGCCGCAGATGGATTTGGTCCGGGTGATGAGCGCGCCCGCAGTTTACGTCGGTCAGGAGTCACGCCTGGGCGGACGGGTGGTGGCGGTCAGCAACGAGGCGAGTCGTACCCGCCTTGAAATTAGCAGCATGCCTTTGGATGCAGGGGCAAGACCTATTTTAGGCGCGCCGTCGGAAGGTCGTTTTGTGGCTTATGTTAACGGCTTCCTTGAGCCGACGGATTTTAACCAGCAGCTGGTCACCGTCGTGGGGCCTATCACCGGCTCCGAACAGGGCAAGATAGGCAATCGTCCTTACCATTTCGTCGTGGTGCAGGCCGACCGCTATAAACGCTGGCGTGTCGTGCAGCAACTGGCGCCGTCCGCAGGAATGTACGATCCCTGGTGGGGATATCGCGGCCGTCCCGGTTGGGGGCCGCGCTGGGGATGGGACGGCGGGTTTGGACCGGCCAGACTGGAAACGATAGTGACGGAATAGTCGTGCTACAACCGGTTGTCCTCCCGCATGACGACGTAAGGTGCGTTTCGCGGGGGGCTGACCGGGTGGCGATTTCCGGCGCACTGAATTAACTAGGGTGACTGCGGTCGCCTTATTTTTTGTGAATGATGGCATAGGTGATTACACGTTTGACAAAAAACGAGTACGTCGCTTTGCGGGAGTGATGTGACATCTCGAAGACTGTCCCGTACACCGCCAGAGAAGACCTATGGAGTGAAGTCTTGGAAAAAATTTGGTTAGCGCGCTATCCGACTGATGTTCCCGCAGAGATCGAGCCGGATCGCTATTCGTCATTGATGGAACTGTTCGAAAATTCGATGGCGCGAAATGCCGATCGGCCTGCGTTCATCAACATGGGCGAGACAATGACCTTTCGCCAGTTGGAACAGCGCAGCCGGGCATTTGCCGCCTATTTACAGCACCAGCTCAAATTGAAGAAAGGCGACCGCGTCGCGCTGATGATGCCTAACCTGCTGCAATATCCGATTGCGCTGTTCGGTATCCTCAGAGCCGGTATGGTCGTGGTGAACATCAATCCGCTTTACACCCCGCGTGAGCTTGAGCACCAGTTGAACGACAGCGGCGCCAGCGCGATGGTGATTGTGTCCAACTTTGCCCATACGCTGGAAAAAGTGGTGTTCAACACCCCGGTGAAGCACGTGATCTTGACCCGTATGGGGGATCAGCTTTCGGCCGCCAAAGGCACGCTGGTCAATTTCGTCGTCAAATACATCAAGCGGCTGGTGCCGAAATATCATCTTCCCGACGCCATCTCCTTTCGCAGCGTGCTGCAACAGGGCAAACAGATGCCCTATGTCCGTCCTGAACTGGATCGCGGCGATTTGGCTTTCCTGCAATACACCGGCGGAACCAGCGGCGTGTCCAAGGGCGCCATGCTGACGCATCGCAACCTACTGGCTAATTTGACTCAAATTCGCGCGGCATATGGGTCGTTGCTGCACGAAGGCAACGATTTGGTAGTAACGGCATTGCCGCTCTATCACATCTTTGCGCTCCTTGTGAACTGCCTGTTGTTCATCGAAATGGGCGGTCAGAACTTGCTCATCACCAACCCAAGAGATATTCCAGGGATGGTCAAAGAGCTAGCCCGTCATCCGTTTACCGTTATCAGCGGCGTCAACACGTTGTTCAACGCACTCTTGAATAACGACGATTTTCATCGGCTGAACTTTTCGACGTTACGCCTGTCCGTCGGCGGCGGCGCGTCGGTGCAGAAGGCGGTGGCAGAACGCTGGGAGGCGCTGACCGGCAATCATTTGCTGGAAGGGTATGGATTGACGGAAAGCTCGCCGCTGGTCACCGGCAATCCCTACGATATGCAGCAGTACACCGGCAGCGTCGGATTACCGATTCCATCGACGGAGGTCCGCATCGTTGATGAAAAAGCGAATGACGTGGCGCTGGGCGAAGCGGGAGAGCTGTGGGTCCGGGGACCTCAGGTCATGAAGGGCTATTGGAATCAGCCGGAAGAAACGGCGGCGGTGCTGAAAGATGGGTGGCTCGCCACAGGTGACATTGTCACTTCTGACGAGCAGGGGTTTTTACGCATCGTCGACCGTAAAAAAGACATGATTCTGGTTTCGGGGTTTAACGTCTACCCGAATGAGATCGAAGATGTCATCGTTCGTCATCCTGACGTAATGGAAGCGGCCGCGGTCGGCGTGCCGAGCGAGATATCGGGCGAAGCGGTGAAGGTGTTCGTCGTACGTCGTCCCGGTAGCGCGCTGGAAACGGAGGCGCTAATTGCCCACTGCCGTCGCTATCTGACGGGGTATAAGGTGCCTCGCCAGTTCGAATTTCGCGATGAATTGCCGAAATCTAACGTCGGCAAAATTTTGCGACGTGAACTTCGGGATCAAACCAAACCGTCCTAGGCTATTGTTATATCAGATTGTTTACGGGTCGTTAGCAGGTTATGGTTTACCTCGTCACGTGTGCATTCCGTCATCCGCGATGGACGACCCGAATTAACCTGAATATGGATACACCGCGCGTCAACCTTGAGTCATTGGGTTGCCGGTGTTTTGTCTTCGTACGATTTTCGATTTTGCGCTCTCATGCCTGGCGCGTTGGCCTTTTCCGACGCGCCTTTTATCGCCATGACCCTTGTTGGACATAACCAAGAGAATGATGTTTTGAATTATCAGTTGATCACTACCGATGCCGGGCTATCACAGGTTTGCGCGCAGGCGCGCGCTACAACGCAGGTGGCGCTGGACACCGAATTTGTCCGGACACGCACTTATTATCCGCAGTTGGGACTGATTCAACTGTATGACGGCGAAACGCTGTCGCTGATCGACCCGCTTCCAATCGAGGATTGGACGCCGTTTAAAGCACTGCTCGGCGACGCTGATGTGACCAAATTTCTGCACGCGGGCAGCGAAGATCTGGAAGTGTTCCTGAACGCGTTCGGCCGTGTGCCGACGCCGTTTATCGACACGCAGATTCTGGCTGCGTTTTTAGGTAAGCCGTTGTCCTACGGGTTTGCTGCGCTGGTGGCGGATTATCAGCAGGTGACGCTTGATAAAAGCGAATCCCGCACGGACTGGATGGCGCGTCCGTTGAGCCAGAAACAGTGCGACTACGCGGCGGCCGACGTGTTCTACCTGTTGCCAATGGCCAAAACGCTGGTGGAGCAGACGGAGGCCAGCGGCTGGATGGATGCGGCGCTGGATGAGTGCCTGTTGCTGTGCCGCCGACGTCAGGACATTCTGGCGCCGGAACTGGCTTACCGCGAGATCAGCAACGCCTGGCAGCTGCGAGGCCGACAGCTGGCCTGTCTGCAGCGTCTGGCTGACTGGCGTCTGCGCAAAGCGCGCGAACGCGACAGCGCGGTCAACTTTGTCGTGCGCGAGGAGCATTTATGGCAGGTTGCACGCCATCTGCCGACGTCGCTGGGCGAGTTGGATTCGCTGGGCCTGAGTGGACCGGAGATCCGCTATCACGGCAAAACGTTGCTCGCACTCGTCGCGGAGACGGGGGAATTGAATGAGGCCGACTTCCCGCCGCCGGTAGCGAATCTGCTGGATTACCCCGGTTACAAGGCGGTATTCAAAGAGATCAAAGCGTTGATACAGGCGACCAGCGTCAGCAGCGGATTATCCGCAGAACTGCTGGCTTCTCGCCGCCAGATCAATCGTCTGCTTAACTGGTACTGGAAATTGTCCATCGGGGGGAATACGCCCGAACTGGTCAGCGGTTGGCGCAATACACTGTTCGGCGATGCGCTGCGGGCTATTTTGAACCGCGATTAAGGTCGGGGACGTTGCAGGTGTTGGCGTTGGCTGGCGTTGGCAACGTCCTGACACCGCAGGAAAGGGCATCGGTCGCTTGAGGTGGCGTGCTGAGAGTGAGAGGGAACAACGACGGCAGATGATAATCGCCGCGAACCGGCCCGAATGCGCTTAGCGCGTATCGGGCACGGCCGCGACGTGGTGGTTACTTCGGTGTTTCTTCCGCTTCCGGCAAGGTGACGTTTAGCTCCAGAACGGAAATGTCGTCGCCTTTTTGTTCAAGCTGGACGGACACCATTTGCGGGTCAATCTGCACGTATTTGCAGATCACTTCCAGAATGTCTCGTTTCAACTGTGGCAGATAATGGGGCTCGCTGTCCCCACGGCGCCGCTCCGCGACAATAATTTGCAGCCGTTCCTTGGCGATATTGGCTGTCGCTTTTTTGCGGGACAGAAAGAAATCGAGTAAGGCCATGGTTTACCCCCCAAAAAGTCGTTTGAGGAAGCTCTTCTTCTCTTCCTCGATAAAGCGGTAAGGGCGATCTTCACCCAGTAAGCGATCTACTGTGTCGGCATAGGCTTTACCGGCATCGGCCGAATCATCCAGGATCACCGGCTCGCCCTGGTTAGATGCGCGCAGCACCGACTGATCTTCGGGAATGACGCCCAGCAGCGGAATACGCAGAATTTCCAGTACGTCTTCCATGCTCAGCATATCGCCACGACTGACGCGGCCCGGGTTGTAACGGGTCAACAGCAGATGCTCTTTGATCGGTTCTTCGCCGCGTTCGGCGCGCCGTGATTTGGACGACAAAATGCCAAGAATTCGGTCGGAGTCACGTACGGATGAGACTTCCGGATTGGTGGTAATCACCGCTTCGTCGGCGAAGTAGAGTGCCATCAGCGCGCCGGTTTCGATCCCCGCCGGCGAATCGCAGACCACGAAGTCGAAATTCATTTCATTCAGACCGTCCAGCACTTTTTCGACGCCTTCACGTGTCAGCGCGTCTTTGTCACGGGTCTGAGAGGCAGGGAGGATGTACAGATTTTCAGTGCGCTTATCTTTAATCAGCGCTTGATTCAACGTCGCATCACCTTGGATGACGTTGACGAAATCGTAAACAACGCGGCGCTCGCATCCCATGATCAGGTCAAGGTTGCGCAGGCCAATATCAAAGTCGATGACAACTGTCTTTTTGCCTTTTTGGGCTAAACCGGTAGCAATGGCCGCGCTTGAAGTAGTCTTGCCAACGCCCCCTTTACCCGATGTAACAACGATGATGCGTGCCATAAATGATTCCTTGATAAGGGCTTAGTCTAGAGTTTGTATGTTGAGAACATTGTCCAGCAGGTTGAGATTTACCCGTGCAGCCTGCCCAAAAAAATCTTGCGGTATCTGGTCGCTGAGCCAATACCGGCCCGCGATGGATACCAACTCTGCGGCCAGATGGGTGCAGAAGATCTGACTGTCAACGTCGCCAGAAACACCTGCCAGGGCACGGCCCCGCATCATGCCGTAAATGTGTATATTGCCGTCTGCGATAATTTCGGCGCCCGCACTCACGCTGCTGGTGACGATGAGATCGCAGTTACGCGCATAAATCTGTTGCCCGGAACGAACGGGCGCGCTAATCACTTTGGTTTTCACCGGCTCCGGCGGCGGGGCGGCGGGTTCGGCGGCCCGCCGCTCTTTACCTTCGTTCAACAGTGGGAGACCTGCGCGGACGATAGCTTGTTTGAGCTGCTCGTCCTGGCAGCCGCTCACGCCGACCACACGCAGACCAGAAGCGGCAACAGCTTGCTGAAGCGTCACCCAATCGGTGTCGGCGGTCAGTGTTGAGACATTGATGACAACGGGCGCGTTTTTAAGAAACGCGGGAGCCTGTTCGATTTTTTCCTGCAGGGCTTGATAAATTACCTCGGGTTGAGATTCATGCAAATGAACCACCGATAAGGTAAAGCTGCTGCCTTTTAACTCAATTGGCGATTGTGACATCTATCCTGACTCAGTTTCGGCATCTTTAAACCCCAGAGTAACATTTAACTATGATATTCCAGAGCGCTATAAGCATGTTATAGTCACCTGTATATACAGGCAATACACGACACCCATTTAATTTAGAGTAAAAATATGTTTTGTGCGATCTATAGAAGTAACAAACGGGATCAGACATATCTCTATGTCGAAAAAAAAGACGATTTTTCGCGCATTCCTGAATCGCTGATGAAAAGTTTCGGCGCGCCGACTTTCGTGATGCTTTTACCGTTGGATGGACGGAAAAAACTGGCTTCGGCAGATATCGACAAGGTGCGACAATCGCTTAAAGAACAAGGATTTTATCTTCAGGTACCCCCGCCGCCGGAAAACCTGCTAAATATACATCATGGGTCGATTGAAAAATAATAGGGTTATTATTTTCGGACAATACCTTATCGCCAGCAGATATTAATGAGCTAGTAACGAAAAATAGTCAGGTCGCAAATTAATCTACGTACTGACTTTTATTCGGACTGCATTTCATTTCCTGATTTTATATACAGTGTTTGCCGGTTTAATTGTTTATCCGTCCTTATTGGACTTATCTGAGGGACCTTTTCCCTTATGGATAAAGACGGATCCCGACGACATTTTCGCTCACGTTTGTGTGCTTATCTTTTTGTCATCAGTATCGGTATGATGGGGAGCCTGGCGCCGCGGGCGTGCCGGGGTCAATATCTCAACAGACAGGTCAGGAGATGATGCATGTATCAGCACAGAGACTGGCAGGGGGCGTTACTGGACTTCCCTGCGAATAAAGTAGTGTGTGTCGGCAGCAACTATTCCGAGCACGTCCGGGAAATGGGCAGCGCCACTTTTCCAGAGCCGGTGTTGTTTATCAAACCGGAAACGGCGATCTGCGATCTACGTCAGCCCTTAGCGATCCCCGGCGATTTGGGGCCGGTACACCATGAAATCGAACTGGCCGTTTTGATCGGCACATCGCTAAAGAATGCAAACGAAGACCGCGTCGCTCGGGCCATCACTGGCTATGGCGTGGCGCTGGACCTGACGCTGCGTGAACTCCAGGCCTCCTTTAAGAAGGCCGGTCAGCCGTGGGAAAAGGCGAAGGGCTTTGATGGGTCTTGTCCGATATCCGGTTTCATACCTGTTGCAGAATTCGGCGACCCACAGAATACCGATTTGGCACTGAGCATCAACGGCGAAGTACGGCAGCAGGGAAATACGCGCGACATGATAACGCCGATTCTACCGTTGATTGCCTACATGAGCCGCTTCTTCACCTTGCGGGCAGGGGATATTATTCTGACCGGCACACCGCAGGGCGTCGGGCCGCTGCAGTCGGGCGATGCGCTAAAAATCACCTTGAATGATAAAGCGCTGGAAACCCGCGTGATTTAATCCACATCAGGCCATCTGTCCTGTGCGGCAGGTGGCTTCTCCTTATTACCTCGTTAAACTTGTTAGACGGGCCGCTTCCCGTCACCTTGGATACTATTGCAATGAATCAATCACCTTTTTGGCAACACAAAACGCTGGCGGAAATGTCTGACGAAGAGTGGGAAGCACTCTGCGACGGTTGTGGCCGCTGTTGCCTGAATAAGCTCATTGATGCGGATACAGAAGAGCTTTACTTCACCAATGTCGCCTGTAATCAGCTGAACATCAAAAGTTGCCAATGCCGTAACTACGCCCGTCGATTCGAGTACGAACCGGACTGCATCAAGCTGACAAGGGAAAATCTGTTGTCTTTTGAATGGCTGCCAGAAACCTGTGCTTACCGCCGGATACATGAAGGCAAAGGTCTCGCGAGCTGGCACCCGCTAATTGCCGGTTCAAAACAAGCGATGCACCAAGAACGTATCTCTGTGCGCAATATCGCCGTCCGCGAGCGTGACGTTGTTGACTGGCAGGACCATATTTTGAATAAACCGGATTGGGCCAGGTAATTAAGATCACGATAGAGTCAGCTGCTGCCAGGTTAATGCATGCGGCAGCTAACGAGCTATCCCCCTCAAATTTCTGTGCAGAAAGCTGAGCTGATCCGCGCTACTGTTGGTCGTCTGTTTCCCTGAATCACCATGAACATGTGTACAGCGTTGCGTCTGACACTCGTGAGCATCCAAAGCTGCCCGTTTAGCTAAAATCCATCGTCATCGACTTTGATATTGGTTTGCGCTACCGCGACGGTATGTTTTAGAACACAGGTCTTCGGGGGCGTATTCCCACATTTTGTCGTTCGTCATTCGTGCTGCTCCAAAGTCCCGCAACAACAAACAGTCGCTACCCAATCCCTTCTGCGTCGTAAGTCTTGACAGATACCCGTGTGAAATTATCTGTGCGGGTAAATTTAAACCCGCGCGGATTCTTTTATTAGCAAATGACTTACTCATGCGTGTGCCATGTCAAAGGCACCGCTGGGCGCGAGAACTGGTAGATTAAATTATTGCGCGGTGCTGAGCGTTTTGACTAATTGATGTCAGCATCCTCAATCTGATCAATCCGCTTACGGGTCTGATAAGGTACCAGTATGGAGCAAATTTTTTCCGTGCGTCTTTATCCAGGCAGAGCACCCGTGTCTCTGTTCTCAATCGAATAGACGCATTGTCCAATCGATCAATGGAAAAGCTTAAGGTGAGTTTGGCTGACGCGGGTTCACTGAAGGCGAAAAAATCTTCTGCATCAACGAGTGGGGTTTGACCATAATCCGATCTCCAAAATTTCCCGGCCAATCCAAACACAATATCCTGATTGTTTCGTTGTTCTAAAAGCGTGAAATTTTCCATATTAAAAGGCTTTCGTGACCTAAAATTCCTGCCCTGTAGCCGGTCGAATAGCCGTATTGGCATTTCGCGCAGGGTAATGGCATTCCGGAACAAAAAATCGTTATCAGGTCGATAGTTAAGCACCGCTGCCATCACATGTTCAGGTGTTGAAGGGACGTCCAATGCGTGTTTTTCGCTGAAATGATAGGTAGGTAAGTACGTATCAATTAAGTCCATGTTGATTTCCCAATGAAGATTTTGTGGCGGGGGATGTTCCGTGTTGTGAAATATGCGGGCTTACCTGCAGGTGGTCAGATCCGATGCGCCGGATAGAGGACGTAAGGACCACGCGCAGAGTATAACAGTACACAGATCAGGAATATCTCTGAATCAACCTTGCGGATTATGGGTCGCCGTCGGCGCTGTTGGTTTATTGCTCGGACTCGCTGTAGGTATACCTCCTGTGGAGGGACTCATCCAACAGGGCATATCCATATCCAGTCTGCTGGTTCGTCTTTTGAGTTTGTGGGTCATGTCTTACGTTGGATCGACATCAGGAGGGTTTAGGCGTTCACCCCGGTGACTACGATATTGGCCGAGCGCTGTTATTCCTGGCCGGTTTTCTTGACCGTCCCCAGTTTGATGGTTTCAACAATCATATCGTTGATATCCTCCGCCACCGCAGCGGCATCCTCATCGTCCAGCTTGGACAAATGTTCATAGTCGGATTTCACCACCCGCGTTTCCGCAAGCTTGGTTAGGCTCTCTCTTTGCTCGTCGTTCATGATGGAAATCATGAATCCAATGACGGTTCGCAGCGCGGTGACTTCTTTCAAAAGATAGAGATCGGCAGTAATCATGGTCGGTATGTCCCATTGAATGGCGATGGAGTGTAACCCTCAATATAGCTCATAAATTCAAGGGGGATTGATGCGCAGAGGAACTGCTGTCAGCGGTGAGAAAAGCGTGCGGTGGACCGCGAGAAGGAGCCGCGACGGGGGCGAAGAGGCTGGGACGGGGGAGGTGGAAAACGCGCAGCGCCTATCGTTTTAGCACTAGCGAGGTCGCAATAAAAAGCCCTGGGAAACAGGGCTTTTATCACTGTGAGGATTTATTTGTCCGACGTAAAGTAGTCTTTGTCGCCTTCCATCGGAATGTAGGCGCGGACCCACTCATTGCCGTCAATGATTTCCCAGCTATGACCCGGACCTTTCAGATCTTCCGCCAACAGGACGGTACCCGGCGCGATGATGAAAGTAGAGCCATTGCTGACTTTAAATTTCAACGTGCCTTTCAGCGTGATCACATACTGCTTTCTCGGGGCGGCATGGGTATTTTTTTCCCAGTCCTCGGTCGAGTTGCTGATCCAGAATTTTTGGGTCGGGATTTTTTCCAGCGCAGGAATACTGCCTTTAACAAAGCTGGAATTGTCGCCTTCGACGTTGATAAGTTTGATTGCGGGGATTCTTGCTTGTTCTGCGACTGTGACCTTGCCAGATTCACAGTAGCCTTTCAGGGACACGGCCAAAGCTGCAGCCATAAACAGGAACGCTTTTGCTTTTTTCATCTACTCGAGCCTAAAAAGATAATGGTTTTATTAGCCTGAATATAGTCAGGCTGGCGGGGGATGTTAGAGGAAAGCGATAAAAACGCCATCAATCGCTGCCAATGGTAAAACCGATGAAACGGCGGTCAGGTCTTAGACCTGAGAAGGGCGGTTGAAGACGAATCGGGTGTGGAAAAGGGGAACGTGGTTCGGGACGAAGACGGCCCGGCTGGGCTTTGACAGGCAACCGGGCGGCAGAGCGAGAGGGGTTTAGTGGAATAGATCGCGACGTTTGGGTCTGAACAGCTGAGCAATTAGCACCAGCGCGCAAACCAGCAAATAGGCGCCGAAGATCACGATCATCCATTGCGGCATTTCCAATCCCATAAAATGCCACTGACGTTCGGCACAGTCACCCGAAGCGCTAAACACGGCCGGAACCCATTTGTCTAAAGGCAGCCAGGAAGGAAAGTTGACGAAAAAGTCGCAGGTGGCGAAAGGCGATGGGTGAAGCTGAATGTCGGTATGTTTCAGCGCCAGCAGCAGTCCTTCGAAAGCGCTGTAAAGCCACAGTGCGATGGCTGGTAAACGGATAACGACGCTGCCCGGCGCGATAGCGCCTAGGAGTCCTGCGGCCATGACGCCAAACATCGCGTTACGTTGATAAATGCAGAGAACGCAGGGCTTCAACAGCATCACATGCTGAAAATAGAGCGCGATCAGTTCGAAGATTAGGCTGGTCAGCGCCAGAAGCAGCCATGCCCCCCGACCATGAGAGCAACGGTGTAAATATCGCAACATCAGCAGCATAAAAGTATTCCATGGAAAACGTTCGAATTATAACAGCGCTATCGATTTCGCTGTCCTCACAAAGAGTGATGCCCTCAGTAATAACAACAGTCTGAGAGGAGAAATCATCTTTCCTCCAGGGCGGGATTTTTTCGCAGTGTAGTGCATACTCTTTTGTTTTTTAAGGTGATATCAGCAAAAAACGTAAGTTTTCACCTAAGAGTTACTATACACGATATAGGCGGGTGGATGGACTGGCGCGGCCGGTTATATAGGCAGCGATCACAACAAATATGTGTCAGGCTGTAAATTGTCAGGCGAGGGGGGCGTTATCATTTCCCATTACCAGGCGGGCATGCCGAATAACCCGGATAAATCAACCCTGACGGCCCTCCAAGTAAAAAAAGCTGCCCAGGATGTGTTCCATGTCATAACTCGGCATTTTTCTCTCCCTTAAAACTTCTTACACTATAAAATGAGTCCTTAATAAGAATTTCTCGATGGTGTGAGCCTCAGTATCGCTGTCTGAGCCGGTGTGCGGGGGGGCGCTACTGAATTGTTTTGTCACCCCCGGAAACTATGTGATGGTAAAGGGGTTTGTTATGATGATGTTGACTTTCTTAAGTAAGCATCGCTACGGAATATAAACTTATGGTTATAAAGGCGCAAAGTCCGGCGGGATTCGCGGAAGAGTATATTGTTGAAAGTATATGGAATAATCGTTTCCCCCCTGGAACCCTCCTGCCAGCAGAAAGGGAATTATCCGAACTTATTGGCGTCACGCGTACCACGCTGCGGGAAGTATTGCAGCGTCTTGCGCGTGACGGTTGGCTGACCATACAGCACGGAAAACCGACGAAGGTAAATAACTTCTGGGAAACCTCCGGTCTGAACATCCTGGAAACATTGGCGCGGCTCGACCACGATCGCGTACCGCAGCTCATCGATAACCTCCTGTCCGCACGAACGAATATCGCGGGCATTTTCATTCGGACCGCAGTGCGCCAGCATCCCGAACAGGCGCTGGAAATCCTGCAGCAGGCCGATACCGTTAGCGATACCGCGGAAGCTTTCGCCGAACTGGATTACACGATATTTCGGGGACTGGCGTTTGTTTCGTCCAACCCGATTTATAGTCTAATCCTGAACGGGCTAAGAGGGTTGTATATCCGCGTCGCTCGCTATTACTTTTCCAATCTTGACGCTCGCGAGCTGGCGCTGAAATTTTATCGTCAGCTCGGTACCCTGTGCCGCGAAGGGCGCTACGAACAGGTGCCGGAGACTGTGCGCGAGTATGGTAAAGAAAGCGGCGCCATCTGGCATGATATGCAGAACGCCATCCCGCACGATCTTGCAGGAGGCGGTCGCTGACCTGAGCGAATAAAAAACGGGTAACCTGTCAAAGCGGTTACCCGTTGCTTCAAGTGTCGGACGGCTAAGACTGATTGCGAGGCGGGCAGCGGTCGATCAGCTCCACGCTGCCATCTTCATTCAACTGCTCCATAAACACTTCAAATCCCCACAGGCGATACACATGTTTCATGACCTCATGACTGCTCTTGTCGAGCGGAGCTCGATTTTGCGGGATATAGCGCAGCGTCATCGAGCGGTTGCCGCGCAGGTCGACATTCCAAATCTGTATGTTGGGTTCGATATTGCTTAAATTGTATTGCGCGGAGAGTTCCTGTCGGATTTTCTTGTAGCCTTCCTCATTATGGATCGCGGCGATCTCCAGGTAGTTATTGCTGTCATCATCCAGCACGGTGAACAACCGGAAATCACGCATCACTTTCGGCGACAGGAATTGGCTGATGAAGCTTTCGTCTTTGAAGTTTTGCATTGCGAAATGCAGCGTATCCAGCCAATCCGTACCGGCGATGTCCGGGAACCAGTGGCGATCTTCCTCCGTGGGGGCCTGACAGATACGCTTGATGTCCTGAAACATGGCGAACCCTAGTGCATACGGGTTGATGCCGCTGTAATAAGGGCTGTTGTAAGGCGGTTGATAAACCACGTTGGTGTGGCTATGCAAGAATTCCATCATAAAGCGATCGGAGACTTTGCCCTCATCGTAAAGATGATTGAGGATCGTGTAGTGCCAGAAGGTAGCCCAGCCTTCGTTCATGACCTGCGTCTGCTTCTGCGGATAGAAATACTGACTGACCTTACGCACGATGCGTAGCACTTCACGCTGCCAGGATTCCAGCAGCGGTGCGTTTTTCTCCATGAAGTAAAGCAGGTTTTCTTGCGGTTCTGCCGGGTAGCGCGGCGTTTTTTCCGGCGCGGATTCCAGCTCGCGCCGTGGCAGAGTTTTCCAGAGGTCGTTTACCTGACTTTGCAGATAGGCTTCACGACTTTTCTGCCGTTGCTGCTCCTCTTCCAATGAGATTTTCTGAGGGCGTTTATAACGGTCTACGCCGTAATTCATCAAGGCGTGGCATGAGTCCAGCAGGCGTTCCACTTCCACCACGCCATAACGCTCCTCACAGCGCGCAATATACTGGCGGGCGAAAATCAAATAATCCACAATGGAACTGGCGTCGGTCCAGCTGCGGAACAGATAGTTGCCTTTGAAAAAGGAGTTGTGGCCGTAGCAGGCGTGGGCGATAACCAGCGCCTGCATGGTCATGGTGTTCTCTTCCATCAGGTAAGCGATACACGGGTTGGAATTGATGACGATTTCGTACGCCAATCCTTGCTGCCCGTGCTTATACAGCTGTTCGGTCTCGATAAACTTCTTGCCAAACGACCAGTGGGTATAGTTAATGGGCATGCCGATGCTGGAGTAAGCATCCATCATCTGTTCGGAAGTGATAATTTCAATCTGGTGGGGGTAGGTGTCTAACCGATATGATTTGGCGATCCTGTCGATTTCATCCAGATAGACCTGAAGCAACTCGAACGTCCAGTCCGGCCCATCGCTCAGACATTGTGGGTTTTTTACCCGATCATCAATTGATACAGCCATCTGCGCGCCCTCACAATTACTTGTCACCACATTATCGCGTGACACTGTTTAATCGTAGTTCAATCTGAAAAATCAGTGGCATGGATGTTTATTATTCGGTTGGCGAGTGAGTCATCTTACGCCGACGCCGCTTCAACCGCGTAATAACTAAAAGCTATATCAAAGAGGATCCTGTCATTGAGGAACCCCATAGGGAGGAGGGGCAGCGCCGGTCATCTGAGTGCCTATACGTAAAAAACGGCGATGCTGATTGAGCGAGTTTCACGACCCGGCCAGGGTATGCACCTGGCCAAACGCAGAATGAAGTTGCGCTCACGGACCGTCATCGACGCGATAGATGGCTGAGCGAGACCATAAGCACGGAGAGCAGGATCAATGCGCCGACCGGCGCAAGGACGCACCAGGGCGCGCGTTCGACATACGGCATGCCTTCCGCCAGAATTCGGCCCCATTCCGGCGCTGGCGGCTGTTGCCCCAGCCCCAGAAAACCCAGTGAAGCCAATGCCAGCGCGATGCCGGGTAGGCGAAGCATGGCGTGGCGCATCAGCGGCCCCAGCAGGCCTGGCAAGGTATAATGCAACAGGCATTGACGGCGACCCATCCCCAGAACGGGAGCGATGAGCACATAGGGTCGCGCATGAATTTCGGTCACCAGCGCGGCGGTATGCGCCGCCAGCGGCGCCCAACTGACCAGCATGACGGCGACCGCCGCGCCGGTAATGGAGGGGCCGTACAGCGCGGCCACTATCATTCCCGAAATGACGGGCGGCAGGGCGTTCGTCATTTCAATCGGTCCGGTGAACAGCCGGGGAAACAGGCCGATGCATAACCCGATCGCCAGACTCCCCAACGTGACGATCAGTGCGGTCGCCAAAGTAACGATCGCGCCGTGGGCGACGCGAGCCAACAGGTCGCGCCCGGTGGCGTCTACGCCGAAAGGCAGCATGAGCGAAGGTTCTTGCAGGCGCATGAAGTCCGAAGAGAGCGGTTCGCGCGGCAGCCCGGTGACCAGCAGCAGCGCGAGCAGGCCTCCCGCCAGCGCGGGGACCCCGTAAGCGCCCGGACGAATAGGGGCTGACTGTATCGGCACCGGCAGTGATGCTGTAGAGATCGCGCGGCCCAGTAGCCTATGGCGCAGCAGACCAATGCCGCTGCCCGCCGCTGTGGCGAACAGCAGCAGGAGTAGCATGCCGCACTGTAACGCAGGCAGATCCTGTGCGGCCGACGCGCCAAGCGTAGCGCGTCCCAATCCGGGGATCGCAAAGACCTTTTCGACGGCAACCGCACCGCCGGTCAATCCTACCAGCACCAACCCTACCTGAGGCAGAACCGCAGGAAGCGCGCGGCGCATCACCGCAAGCAGACACGCGGTGCGCGAGAATCCGGCGACGTGCCAGGTGATCAACCAAGGCTCGGCAAAGGTGGAGCTCAGCGTATCGCTGAATAGCTTTCCAAGCAGGCCTCCCGCGGGCAATCCCAATGCCAGCGCGGGCAGCACGGCGTACTCCCAGCCTCGCCAGCCGTAGGGAGGAAACAACTGCATCCACACGGCCCCGGCGAGCAGCAAAAAGGCCGCCAATAAAAACTCCGGCATGGCGGTGAGAGCGATGGCAATAAGCCCGCTGCCGCGTCGATTGTCGCCGCGTAGTCCCCGGAACACGGTGGGGGCGCACAGAAGCATCGTGACGACGAGGGCGACTAATAGCGCGCAGCTCATCAGCTGCAACGAGACGCCGGTTGCGGCCAGCATGCCCGGCAGTACCGGGTTGCCGGAGACCCAAGAGACGCCAGCGTCGCCATGCATCAGGCCGACGAGCCAGTGCCACAATAGCTGTAGCGGGCCTTGGTCAAGTCCGTAATGCTGGCGGATTGCCGTCAGCGCTTCTTGCGTCGCTTCCTGCTCGCCAGAGCGAGCGCGCAGCAGGGTTAGCGCCGGATCGCCGCCGGATAGCCAGGGCAGAAGCCCGATCAGCGTCACAATACCCGCAGTCATCGACAAACGCGACATCAGTGCGAGCGCGGGTCTCGCAAGAAAGGCGCGAGCGAAAGTGCGGGAGCAGGCCCGACGCATATTCGGTTCGGTCATGGCGTCGGCAGCACCTCATTGACCGTGGTCTCGCTGGTAATCAGCTCTCGCTCTCGCGGGTCGCGCATAACCTGACGCGCCCGCTCGGACTCTCCCTGAATGACCCGCTCATGCAAGAGCGGTATGGCGGCATTGGTGCCGAGGATGCGTTTTTCAGCGCGCATGATGGCCTGACGGCGGGCTTCGCCCGCGGGTATGCTTGCGGCTTCCTGCAACGCCTGATCGACGTCGGGATGGCAGAGCTGAGAGAGGTTGAACGAGCCTTTGCAGGCGAAGTCGCTGTATAGGTAGGCGACGGGGTCGCCGGAGTCTAATACCGTCGCACGGGACAGAATGAAAGCATCGAATTTTCCGGCGAGCGCATCGGACTCTATCTGGGCGTACTCGCGCACCTCCTGTTTGACGGTGAAACCGGCCGCGCTGAGTTGTTGCGACAGGTACACGGCCACTTCCGGCAGCTCGGTGCGGTCGCTAAAGGTCGCCAGCGTAATGGACGCGCCATGCGGCGCCCCGGCGGGCGTCGGCGAGGTGACGGGCTGACGCAGCGGGGCCGCCCACTGCAACGCAGGCCCCAGTAGTCCGACCGCCACATCCGCCCGCTGTTCGTATACGCCGTTAACTAGCGCCGTACGGTCGATGGCGTCGCGTACGGCGGCTCGCAGCGCCGGATCGCTAAATGCGCCTCGGCGGGTATTCAGATATAGCGTGTTGGTGCGCGGCATCGGGACTTCATGCACGCGGGCCGGGTCCAGTAATGGTACCTGAGAGACAGGGATCGCCTCGACGACATCCGCTGACTGAGTCCGTAGGGCGGCGGCGCGAGCCGCGCCGTCCGGTACAAAATCAACGTCAATTCCGGGCGCGGCGGCGAGCTTTCCCCAGTAGCGTTCAAAGCGATCGAGATGTGCGGTGGAGGTACCGTTGACGCGAGTCAGCACAAACGGACCGGTCCCTGCTCTGATTGGATTGACGACACCATTTTCCTGGTAGGCGGCGGGGGACAGAATAGCTAACTGCGGACTTGATAAGCGCTGAGGCAGCAGGGGATCGCGGCGAGCTGTTTTAATAATGACGGCGCGATCGCCGTCGGCGTGAATAGTCAGTTCGACGCCGTCCAAAATACGTGGTTTAGGAACGGCGCGTGTCGCTGCCGTCAGCGCGTTGACCACCGACGACGCATCCATGCTGCTGTCATCATGAAATTTGACGCCGGGGCGCAACGTCAGATGCCAGGTCGTTTCATCCAACGGGCGCCAGTGTGTCGCCAGCACCGGCTGCGTGTCTCCGTTGGCATCCAGTTTTACCAGCGTTTCAGCGGTGCTCCAACGGGACAGTTTGAAGGCGTCATCGCTAAAGGGCGACAACCCGGAACGAGGCGGCAGCAGCATGGCCACCCGAATGCGGGGCGAGGCGGCGCCGTCTGCGCTCGGCGTTTCCTGGTCGAAGCAACCGCTAAGCAGCAGACTGCCGATCAGCAAGGCGGAGGTACGATGCTGGAGAGGTGAAAGGAGGTTCATACACAATCCTTTTGGTTTTAATCGCACGTGGGCGACAGGTCGGTCGAAAATACGGGTACGGCTGCCAGCAGCGCGGCGCTCTGGGCGTGAGCGGGGTACGTCAAGAGCTGAGCGAGGGGGCGGTCTTCTACGATACGGCTTTGATGCATGACCAATACACGCTCGCAGAGTGCCGCGACTGCGGAGATATCGTGCGAGACAACCAGAAGGCCCATCTGTCGACGGCGGGCAACGTGCGCCATTAATGTAATGATCTGCTGGCGGAGCGGGAGGTCGAGTCCGCTGACCGGTTCGTCGGCCAGCAGAAAACGGGGTTTCAGCGCGATAGCGCGGGCAATGGCGACACGCTGAGCCTGCCCGCCGGATAGTTCCTGCGCATTTCTCGTCAGTAAGTCCGGCGCTAACTCCACTTGTTCGCACGCCTCCTGCACGGCATCCGCTATCTTTCCGCGATAGCCCAGCCGTCGTAGCGGCTCGGCTATCAGTTGGAATACGTTATGGTGCGGCGCCAGCGATCCTGCCGGATCTTGCGGAATGTACTGTACTCGCTGGCGATACCAGAGCAAGGCCGATGCGCGACCGGGACGGATGAGGCGTCCTTCGCAGTAAATCTCGCCTTCGGTCAGCGTCTCGAGCGCCAACATCGCTTTCAGCAATGTGGATTTACCTGAGCCGGAAGCTCCCACCAAACCCACTCGTTCTCCCTCCTCGAAACGCAGAGTAATATCGCTTAACGCCTGATAAAAGCGCGGACGCTGGAACCATCGACCGGGCTGCGGGTATCGGCGAGTCGCCTGCGACACATGGAGAAACGGCGTGTTCATCGGATTAGCTTGCCCATTGCAGCGAAGGTTGCGATAGCATCGCCAGCGTTTGGTGCTGTTGCTGTGCGGCGCTAATCAGTGTTCGCGTGTAGGGATGTTGGGGGTGGGCGAGTAGCGTGCGGGTATCACCTTGTTCAACGATATGACCGTCCTTCATAATCAGCAGGCGACGACATAGCGCGGCGGCGACGGCAATGTCATGCGTGATAAACAGCAGCGCGGAATCTGGTTTGTCGAGGCTATAGGCCCGTAGCGTGTTCAGTACCTGTGCCTGCGAAATGACATCGAGCGCGGTGGTGGGTTCATCGGCAATCAACAGAGGGCGCTGGCAGAGCAATGCCAGCGCGAGGCATACGCGTTGACGTTGGCCGCCAGATAGTTCTCCTGGGTGGCGTGGAAGAATGACGTCGGGATTGTCAAAGCCAACGGAGAGCAGCAAGGCGCGAAGCGGCTGAGGCGAGAGGCCGGCTGACTGCATGGCCATTCGTAGCTGTTTTTCAACGGTCACCAGCGGATTGAGCGCCGTCGAAGAGTCTTGAAATATAGCGGCGGGGCGGCTCCAGGCAGAACGACGCTGTATCGGGCGATGGGCGACTTCCTCACCGAAAAATCGAATACTGCCGCACACCTGGGTGTGGATGGGGAGCGCGCCCAGCAGCGCACGGGCGGTGAGCGACTTTCCGGAACCGGAGGCGCCCAGTAAGCCGACGCTTTCGCCCGCCGAGACGGAAAAACTGACGCCGCGAACTTTTATCCGGCCCTGAATCGCTAATTGCAGGCGGCTAACTTCAAGCACAAGTCGACCTCATGAGGCTCATTTTGATATGTGATAACATAACAATAAAATTATCAAAGATAAAGCTGCTTGAGTGCGTTGGCGGGGATAGGCTCGATGAGGCTTGTGACGGAATCGGCGTTGATAAAATCAGCCAGCGCGGGCGCGGCTGGCTGATGAAGGGTCAGTTGTTGACGGTTTGCTTGTGAAACAGCTCGCGGAATACGGGATAGATATCGTCCTGATCGCGAATGTGCTGCATGGCGAAGTTCTCGTACTTTTCCTGTAGGCGCTCGTATTCGCGCCATAGTGTCTGATGAGAGCGGCGTGTGATCTCGATATAGCTGTAATAGCGCACGAAGGGTAACAAATGACTGGCCAGCAGGTCGTGACACAGCGGCGAGTCATCCGCCCAGTTATCCCCGTCCGACGCTTGCGCGGCATAAATATTCCACAGCGCGGGATCGTAGCGCTCCTTAACCACTTCTTCCATCAGCTTCAATGCGCTCGATACAATCGTACCGCCGGTTTCCTGTGAGTAGAAAAACTCCTCCTCGTCTACTTCTTTGGCTTGCGTATGGTGCCGAATATAGACGACTTCCACGTTTCTGTATGATCGGCTGAGGAACAGATACAGCAGGATGTAGAAACGTTTGGCGATATCCTTGGTCGCCTGATCCATCGAGCCGGAAACATCCATCAGGCAAAACATTACCGCCTGACTGGAAGGCTCCGGCCTGCGTTCAAAGTTCTTGTAACGCAGGTCGAATGTGTCTATGAACGGCACGCGCGCAATGCGCTGCCGCAGTTCGGCGATCTCCGCGCGCAGCCGTTCCTCTTCCAACAGCTGGGCTGGCTCGGAGTTCTCCAGTAACGCGAGATGTTCTTCCAACGCGTGCAATTCGCGGCGTTTCCCCGCCGTCATCGCCATGCGGCGAGCGAGGGAATTTTGCAGCGATCGTACGACGCTGATATTGGCGGGCACGCCGTTCGAGGTATAGCCCGCTCGATGGTTTTTATACTCCGTCATCTGCCGATGTTCGGTTTTTTTCAGGTTAGGCAGCGCCAGGTCCTCGAACAGCAGGTCGAGATATTCGTCTTTAGATATCTGAAAAACGAAATCGTCCTGACCTTCGCCATCTTGGCTCGCTTCGCCCTGACCGGAACCGCCGCCGCCGCCGCCCTGCGGTCGCTCGATTTTATCATTCTGCACGAAGTGGTCGTTGCCAGGGTGAACACGGTGGCGTACGCCACCGCGGCCCTGATGAAACATCGGCTCACTGATATCCGAATTAGGGATCGTAATTGACTCCCCGTTGTCCACATCGGTTACCGAACGTTTATTAATGGCATCGGCAATCGAATGTTTTATCTGCGACTTATAGCGGCGCAAAAAACGCTGACGGTTAACCGCGCTTTTATTTTTACCGTTTAGCCGGCGATCGATGAAATAAGCCATGTTTCCCCCAAACGACGTTGCCTGTCGGTCTGTCGCATTAAGACGACTTTCTCACGCGCAGGTACCATTCGCATAACAATCGAACCTGCTTGCGGGTATAGCCTTTTTCCATCATACGGTCGACGAAGTCGTCGTGTTTTTTTTGCTCCTCGGTTGAGGTCTTGGTATTGAATGAAATCACCGGCAACAGCTCTTCGGTGTTGGAGAACATCTTCTTCTCAATCACTGTGCGCAGTTTTTCATAGCTGGTCCAGTTTGGATTGCGACCGTTGTTGCCCGCGCGAGCACGCAACACGAAGTTGACGATTTCATTACGGAAGTCTTTAGGGTTGCTGATGCCAGCCGGCTTCTCGATTTTTTCCAGCTCGCTGTTAAGCGCTTCGCGGTCGAACAGCTGGCCGGTATCGGGATCGCGATATTCCTGATCCTGAATCCAGAAGTCCGCGTAGGTGACATAGCGATCAAAGATGTTCTGGCCGTATTCCGAATAGGATTCGAGATAGGCGGTCTGGATCTCCTTGCCGATGAATTCCGCGTATTTAGGAATCAAATAGCCTTTCAGGTGCTCCAGATATTTTTCCGCCACGTCCTGCGGGAACTGTTCGCGTTCAATCTGCTGCTCCAGCACATAGAACAGGTGTACCGGGTTGGCAGCGACTTCGCTGTGGTCGAAGTTGAACACGCGAGACAGAATCTTAAAGGCGAAACGCGTGGACAATCCCTGCATGCCTTCGTCGACGCCGGCATAGTCCCGATATTCCTGGTAGGACTTGGCTTTCGGGTCCGTATCTTTCAGGCTTTCCCCGTCATACACCCGCATTTTCGAATACGTGCTGGAGTTTTCGGGGTCTTTCAGACGCGACAAGATAGAGAAGCGCGCCAGCGTTTCCAGTGTGCCTGGGGCGCAAGGCGACTGGCTCAGCTCACTATTTTGCAACAGCTTGTCGTAGATTTTGACCTCTTCCGATACGCGCAGGCAGTACGGCACTTTGACGATATACACACGGTCGAGGAAGGCCTCGTTATTCTTGTTGTTGCGGAACTGCACCCATTCCGATTCGTTGGAGTGAGCCAGAATGATGCCGTTGAACGGCAGGGCGGCAATGCCTTCCGTCCCGTTGTAGTTGCCTTCCTGCGTCGCGGTCAGCAGTGGATGAAGCACTTTGATTGGGGCTTTGAACATTTCCACGAATTCCATGATGCCCTGATTGGCGCGGCAAAGTGCGCCGGAGTAGCCATAGGCATCGGGATCGTTCTGGGCGAAATGTTCCAGTTTGCGGATGTCCACTTTCCCGACCAGCGCGGAAATATCCTGGTTATTCTCATCGCCGGGTTCAGTCTTGGCGATGGCCAACTGCGCCAGTATGGAGGGCCAGACTTTAACGACGCGGAACTTGGTGATGTCTCCGCCGAACTCCTGAAGCCGCTTGGCCGCCCACGGCGACATGATGGTGCCGAGATAACGACGCGGCACGCCATACTCTTTTTCCAATATGGCGGCGTCTTCATGTGGATTGAACAGGCTCAGCGGGTGGTCGTTCACCGGGCTGCGTTCGCCGTCGGCGCTGAGTACGTAGATGGGCACGAGCTGCATCAGGGCTTTCAGGCGTTCGGCAAGAGAGGATTTCCCCCCGCCCACCGGACCGAGCAGATACAGAATCTGTTTTTTCTCTTCCAGACCTTGAGCAGCATGACGGAGATAAGCGACGATTTGCTCGATCGCTTCTTCCATACCGTAAAACTCTTCGAAAGCAGGGTAGCGGGCTATGACCCGGTTGGAAAACAAACGGGAAAGACGTGGTTCTTGCGCGGTGTCCACCATGACCGGATCACCGATAGCCATCAACAATCTTTCGGCAGCATTCGCATAAGCACTGCGATCCTGCTGGCAGATGTTAAGGAACTCTTGCAGAGTGAACTCTTCGTCTTTGGCAGCGTCGTAGCGCTGACGGTAATGATCAAATATGTTCATAGCGATGCCCGTCCTTCGTCGATTAACAACACAGAATAAGAGAGCGAGAGTATGAATACCGCCTATATAATGGTTAGCTCTCCTAAAGAAGAATTCCCCTTCAGAGTAGAGCAACCCTTATGCCAACTTGTGACGCGCTGCGCAGGTTCAACATCAATCTGTGCGGCAAGGGAATGTTGTCTTCACTTTAAAGCGTAGTTTGCCTCGGTGAAATTTCCTTCATTCTTCCTTGGGCTTTTCAAGATATTACAATGACTCAGTCCTTTGCGTCATAGGGAATCCCCCTTTACAGCGGGTCTGAACGAGTATGCCAGCGCTCCCGTCCGCCACTAGAAAAAATGGTTATAAGTTATCCGTTTCAGTCTGTAGTGGCGTTATTTTTCCACCATGACCATAATGGCAACCTACTCCCACGGGAGGCCCGATCGGAATAGGAGAAAGTGAGCAGTGAAAAAACTTCAATCAGTAGGTGTCGCGTTGGCGCTGAGCGTGACGGCGACGTTATCCGCACAGGCGGAGACCTTTTCTCTTGGGGTGGGTGTCATCGGCGAAACATCGGTTTATCGCGGTGACGACAACCACGTCTATCCTTTCCCGCAGGTGGTGTATGAAAGCGATAACTTCTATTTCCGAGGGTTGGGCGGCGGTTACTATCTGTGGAATGACGAGCAGAACAAACTTTCGTTGACCGCCTATTACAACCCGTTCGGATTTAAGCCGGGAGACAGTGACGACGGCAGCATGAAACAGCTGGATAAGCGTCGAGGCACGCTGATGGGTGGGGTGGCTTACCGTCATGATGCGCAATGGGGAACCATCCGCAGCGTCCTGGCCGCCGACACGCTGGGCAACAGCGATGGCGTCGTATGGGATACGGCCTACCTTTACCGCATCGATGCCGATCAGTGGCATTTCACGCCGGGGATTGGCGTGAACTGGTCGAGCGCTCGACAGAACCGCTACTACTATGGCGTGAGCAATAGCGAGTCAGCGCGTTCGGGCATTCAAAGCTATCGACCGGGAGACAGCTGGGATCCGTATCTGGAGCTGAGCGTGGGGTACACCATTACGCCTCGCTGGAACACCTGGATTATTGGTCGCTACACCCGTCTTAGTGATGAAGTGAAAAGCAGCCCGATGGTTGAGAAAAGCGATAGTCTGATGCTGGGCGGCGGAATCAGCTACGCCTTCTAAGCAGGAATGCACTCTTTTTGTGCTTTGAACGCACCGTGAACGTCAGTTAACGGTGCGTTTGCTTTATGATGAAGCACTTCAGTTCAGAAGGGCAGGCATGGTGAGACAATAACCGTACCGGCCTTTCATCCAAAATAGGATTATTTTGCGCTGGTGGAATGAACGCGTATAGAGGTCGCCAATTTAGCCGGCGCATGCCGGGTGAGGTTAAATGGTTGACTGATACGGGCAGTTTCCACACACACGAACGTTTTGTAACCCTCATCGGTGAGATCCGACATCGTTTTTGACAGCTGTTCCCCTGGGTTCCAGGCTACCACATCGCTATGGTCATGGTGGTGCACTTCTATTGTGCGCTCCAGAACCGGATCGTGGATAACGCTGGTCGCTTTAGGTTTGGTATAGACCCGGTCGGTGCGGTTGGGGAATGAGAGGTCACCTTGCTGGAAGCCGGGGTTTTCCGGATCGACCTTATCGATAAAGCGCTCACCCAGCCCGCTGACGTGCACGCGGCTGATGTCCCCGATATTGAAATAGCTGTGCAGGGCGCTGGTCATGCTGTATTCCCCTTCGAACTCCAACTCCACATCGCAAGACGTCTTAGTGAGCACGAAACGCGCATCCACCTTAAACGCCTGCGGCCAAATGGCGCGCGTTTCCTCATTGTCGCGAAGCGTGAGAGTCAGCGTAACGCCGTCCGCATCATCGATATGGGATGAGAAGGCCCAGGGCATGATGCGCGCAAAGCCGTGACTGGGTTCGGCCACGGGACCAAACCAGGGGAAGCAGACAGGAATGCCGCCGCGAATGGCTTTCCCTTCCTTAAATAACGTGTTGTCGCTGAGCCAAATAACCGGTGCGGCGCCGGTGGGTTGCCAGGCGATTAAATGGGCCCCTTGCAGTGCGACGGCGGCTTTCAACTGCGGATGGTCGATGACGACGATCGGCAGTTGATCCTGCTGACGCAACGTAATATGGGGGGAAATCGTTTTACTGACAGGAAGGGAAAACAGGGCATCAGTCATAAGCGGGCCTATTCATCTATAAGTAGAAATCAATCATGAATATTGTGGCACTCATGACGCCATTCCCCAATAGGAATTCGCCGTCTCGTCGACCCGCGTCAAAAAATAGCGTTATCGGTTTCCACGTTACTTTACCTGGAGACGTTAGCGTGCGCAGCTCTGTTTGGACAGGGAATGTCGCCGGCAGGCGGAGGCCATCGCAACTCACCAAGAAAAGACGAGAATAGACGTCATGATGCGAGTGAGAACGACGAATCGGTCAGAGAGTCGGAAAGGGGGGTATAAAACGTCGTGCGGGGTGGGGCATGGCACTCGATGGCGCGTGAGAAGCCATCGCGCAGTAAAAACCGCCGTGGACCAAGATCGTCGTGTATTAAAAAGGGCGACTTGCGTCGCCCTTGATTCAGTTACCGATCTTCAGCTCATTATTTGGAGATGTGAGCAACCAGATCCAGAACCTTGTTGGAGTAGCCTGTTTCGTTATCGTACCAAGCAACCAGTTTCACGAAGTTGTCGCTCAGAGCGATACCGGCTTTAGCATCGAATACGGAAGTCAGTTTTTCACCGTTGAAATCGGTAGAAACCACTGCGTCTTCGGTGTAGCCCAGCACGCCTTTCAGTTCGCCTTCAGAAGCTTCTTTGATTGCAGCACAGATAGCGTCGTAAGAAGCGCCTTTTTCCAGACGTGCAGTCAGGTCAACAACGGATACGTTCGGAGTCGGAACGCGGAACGCCATACCAGTCAGTTTACCGTTCAGAGCCGGGATAACTTTACCGACAGCTTTAGCGGCACCGGTAGAAGACGGGATGATGTTCTGAGATGCGCCGCGGCCGCCGCGCCAGTCTTTGTGAGACGGGCCGTCAACGGTTTTCTGAGTAGCGGTAGTGGCGTGAACAGTGGTCATCAGCGCTTCAACGATACCAAATTTGTCGTTGATAACTTTAGCCAACGGCGCCAGGCAGTTAGTGGTGCAAGATGCGTTGGAAACGATATCCTGACCCGCATAGTCTTTATGGTTAACGCCCATAACGAACATCGGCGTGCTGTCTTTAGAAGGACCAGTCAGTACGACTTTCTTAGCGCCAGCCTGGATGTGTTTACGTGCAGTTTCGTCAGTCAGGAAGATACCTGTCGCTTCTGCAACAACGTCAACACCCGCTTCGTTCCATTTCAGGTTAGCCGGATCGCGTTCTGCGGTAACACGGATGGTTTTGCCGTTAACGACCAGATGACCGTCTTTAACTTCAACAGTACCGTTGAAGCGGCCATGAGTGGAGTCATACTTCAGCATGTAAGCCATGTAGTCCGCATCTAACAAATCGTTGATTGCAACGATTTCAACGTCTGAACGCTCCTGGGCAGCGCGGAAAACAATACGGCCGATACGGCCAAATCCATTGATACCTACTTTGATAGTCATATATTCCACCAGCTATTTGGTTTGTGAATAAAAGGTTGGCTGTAAAATTACAAAAACCTTCCCGAGGGTCAAGCGGAATCGTGTCAATAGTTGCTGTATGTCAAAACTATGGGCAACCCTTGCACGATAAATCATCTATTCGGTCATTTCAGTTGTTGGACAACATGATAGGAGCATTGGCCGGGTATGAGAACACCCGATGGGGGTATTATTGTGACATGGATCACAATTAGCACCCCGTCAGGCTCTAGCCTATCGCAATAACAGGCCAAATAACGTTTCGAGTGTTAATTTTTTGTAGTGCTTACGGTCTATACTCTTTAACACGCATAATAATTTTTTTTGTGAGCAAAGCGATGGACAAAGACCTTAATGACTCTCCTCAGCGCGATAACCTGACGGAAATACAACGATATGTCACCCAACAGCGGGGAACTGAACCGCCGTTTTCCGGCAAGTTGCTGCATAACAAGCAGACCGGCATTTACCACTGCTTATGTTGTAAGCAGCCCCTGTTTTACTCGGATAACAAGTTTGACTCTGGCTGCGGCTGGCCCAGTTTTGATCAACCTGTGTCTGCGGAGGCGATTCGTTACCTGGATGATAATTCGCATAATATGCATCGGGTGGAAATTCGTTGCGGCAATTGTGATGCTCATCTCGGGCATGTATTTCCTGATGGCCCCAAAGAGACGACCGGTGAGCGTTATTGCGTCAACTCGGCCTCGCTAAGTTTCATCGATGCGGAAAATAATCAAAAAATAGACGGCTAGATGTCTATTTAATTGAAACGTTTCAGCTACCAATGATTCCAATGGGGGCGTCGCTACCTCAAGGCACGCTAATACGGTCATTAATCTTGCGTGCCGTGGACCTCAACACCCTCTAACACGCATAAATCAAGGAATATGGGCAATGCAGATTGAGGATGTGTTAAATGCGATGACGCCGGAGATCTACCAGCGTTTGGCGACAGCGGTGGAGTTGGGAAAATGGCCCGACGGCGTGGCGTTGACTGCGGAACAGAAAGACAACGCCATGCAGATGGTCTTACTCTGGCAGTCACGTCATAACGTAGAGGCCGACCACATGAGCATCAATCAGCAGGGCGAAATAGAAATCAAAAGCAAGCAGGCGCTTAAGCAGCGATTTATTGCGGCTGCAGAGCCAATTAGGATGTTTAAACCGCAGGACTGATGGCGTTGACCTTGTTGCCCTCGCCACCGATTATCTAGCCTTACGAGGAGGCAAGCGCGGTGATAAACGCCTGCGACTCTGTCAAGATCGCGCCCTGCGCCTGCATCTCCTCGAGCGCCTTCTGGCTGTCTGCGGGCTGTAGATTGACTCCGCGACAGCCGTCCACCAAGACCTCAGTACGATACCCCAGCGCCAAGGCATCCAGCACCGAGTACTTCACACAATAGTCCGTCGCCAATCCCATGATGGCGAGCGAGTCGATCTGCTGGGCGCGAAGCCAGTCGTCCAGTTCGGTTTTTACCCGATGGCCGTTATCAAAGAAGGCGCTGTAGCTATCTATATCGCTGGCGGTTCCTTTATGGACGACCCAGTCGATAGCCTGCCGATTGAGCGCCGGGTGGAACTCGGCGCCCGGTTCGCCTGCGACGCAGTGCACCGGCCACCATACCTGAGGCAGTCCGTCCAGCATGCCGAGTTCGCCGATGGTCGTGCCGGAATTGGCGGCAAAGCTGCGATGATCCGCCGGATGCCAGTCAAGGCTTGCCACTACGGTGATCTGCGCGTCATGACAGGCGGAGATCGCACGGTTAGCCACCGGGATGACACTATCGCCCTCGCTGATGGCCAATGCGCCGCCGGGACAAAAATCATTCTGCAAATCGATCAGTAACAACGCTTTGCTCATGCCGCCTCCGAATTTTAGCTATTGCTGAGTTCACCCCGCAGATCCTGCTGCATTAGACGGCGGATATCATCGGGGGACAGGTCTTCCCGGCTTAGCAGATAATGCAGCTTGGTGAGCGTCGCTTCAACGGTCATATCGAAACCGCTGATCACGCCGGCTTGAGACAGCGCATTACCCGTCGCATAGCCTTCCATGTTGACGCAGCCGGACATGCACTGCGTCAAGTTGACCACAATAATGCCCCGATCGGATGCTTCCCGCAGCTCCTGCAGAAACGCTTTGTTCTGCGGAGCGTTGCCGACGCCGTAAGAGCGCAGAATTAACGCTCGAACAGGTTGAAGCAGGAAGTTGCGCACGACGTCGGCGGAAATACCGGGGTAAATGGTGATAACGCCGATTGGCTGAGGGGTGATGTCATGAACGACCAGCGAATCTGCCGACTCAACCAACGGCGCCGAGGAGAGGCGACGAATATGGATACCGGTTTCCAGCAGCACGGGGTAGTTGGGTGACGAGAACGCATCAAAGCCGTCGGCATGCGCTTTGGTGGTGCGGTTGCCGCGCAGCAGCTTATTGTTGAAGAACAGACTGACCTCGTTGATAGGATGATTGGCCGCCACATACAGCGCGTTCAGCAGGTTGGTTTGTCCATCGGAACGCAGTTCTGCCAGCGGGATCTGTGACCCTGTCACGATAACGGGTTTGGCCAGATTCTCCAGCATGAATGAAAGCGCCGACGCCGTGAAGGCCATCGTGTCTGTCCCATGCAAAATCACGAAACCGTCATAATCGTCGTAATGCTGCCGTATGTCGTTGGCGATGATCTGCCAGTCTTCCGGCGTCATGTCCGAGGAATCGATCAGCGGCGTATATTCATGAATGGTAAAGGACGGCATTTCCGGCCGATGAAACTCGGGCATCTGTGCCAGCTGCTGCTGGAGATGGCCTGAAACCGGGATATAGCCTTGAGCGGAGTGTTGCATGCCGATTGTGCCGCCCGTATAGGCGACATAAATGGATTTCTTTTGCATGGATGTGATTACGTCAAAATCAAAAAATGGATTATAGAGCGAAGCAAGGGGAAAAGCAGCCCGGCGATTGTCGCCGGGCGGGTGAAGCGATTAGCGAACGTTGCCGCAACTTAGGCAAATGACGTAGCGATGTTGCGGGTCGGTTAGTTTAGTCGATAGAGAGGGTTGTGCGCGAAGCATCTCGCTCAACTCCGCGACGGGCGCAGGAAACAGCGTCTGCAAAGCGTCGGGAAGCGTGGCGTAGACCGAGCTTCGCACCTGATTGAAGAGCACATCCAACACTCCTTCGTCCTCTTCGAACCAGACCAGCTGATGATGATCCAACTTAGCTAACTCCGCCGCCTTCTTCACCGCGTCGTCGAAGTCGCCGAGCGTATCGACCAGGCCGTTGGCTTTTGCGTCACTGCCGATCCAGACGTGGCCCTGCGCAATTTCGTCCACTTGTTCAGGAGTCTTGTTGCGAGACTTCGCCACCAGAGAGAGGAAGTTTTTGTAGCCGCGCTCAATGTTGACCTGCATCAGTTGGCCGAATTCGGGCGGCAGCGCCTTGGTCATAGACAGATCGGCCAGCGGCGAGGTGGCGACACCGTCGGTATGTACGCCAACGCTGTCTAAGGTATTCTCGACCGTATTGATCACGCCGAAGATGCCGATGGAACCGGTAAGCGTACTGGGGCTGGCGACAATAGCGTTAGCTGGCGTGGAGATCCAGTAACCGCCTGAGGCGGCCATGCCTCCCATCGAGACCACCACCGGTTTGCCAGCCTGACGTGCGGCGGCCAGCTCGGCGCGGATTTGCTCGGACGCGGTGACGCTGCCGCCTGGGCTGTTCACGCGCAGGATGATGGCTTTCACCTTCGGATCGAGCCGGGCATCGCGAATTTGTCCAGCCGTCGTATTACCGCCGACATAACCGGGCGCCTCATTCCCATCGACGATCATGCCATTGGCGAAGATCACGGCAATCTGGTTGTTATCCGGCTGAGGATCGGTCAGCGCGTAGTCATAGAAAGAGGTGTAGTTAAAGTCTTTGCTTTTTGCATCCCAACCGAAGGTCTTGATCAGCTGCTGTTCAATGACCGTGCGGGAAGCCACTTCATCCACCAGTTTGTTATCCAGCGCATAGCGTGCGGTGTCGCCGTCCGCCGCGCGCAGGGCGGTGAGCAGGCCGTCGGCGCCAGGGAAGAGCTGCTGAGGCGTGATTTCACGATTCGCGGCTATCGTCGTTAGGTAGTTTTGCCACAGGCTGTTAATCCAGCGTCCGTCGGCATCCCGTGCCGCAGGGGACATGTCATCTCGTATATAAGGCTCGACGGCGGATTTGTAGGTGCCGACGCGGAAGATGTGGGTCGTGACCTTTAGCTTATCCAGCAGCGTTTTATAGTAGAGATTGTTGGTGGCGAAGCCGTGCAGGTCGATGCCGCCCTGCGGCGTCAGGAAAATCTTGTTGGCGTAACTGGCCAGATAGTACTGAGACTGGTCGTAGTTATCGCCTACGGCGTAAATCGGTTTGCCCGTGTCGCGGAATTCGCGCAGTGCTTTGCCGATATACTGCAATGACGGCTGATCGGCGCCGACGAAGTCGGACAGATCCATCACCATGCCGGTAATATTGCGGTCGTTTTTGGCTTGCCTAATCACATCAATGACGTCGAATAGCGAATTCTCTTGATTGCGATTGGCGGACACGCCTAAAAACTCGCGGCCGAACTGCCGCAGCTTATTATTCACTGAGGGTTTATCGACGACGACGCCGGTGATGTTCAACATCAGCGCGCCTTTCGCAGCTTCAGGCGGGGTCGCCTTGAATTGACTGTAAATACCCACGCCAACCAAGATCAGCATGATAAGAAAAATATTGAGGATGAATTCCCGGATGAAATTAAGCAGGCGCCACCCCCACTTAAAGAATCCGCTGAAAATCCGCCACATCGTGCGCATGATAACTCCGAAAATGGGAAAAACAGTTTAGTATCCTAATGAGCGGACAGGTAAAAGTCAGCTTTTTATCTTGCCCTGCGCGGCCACACAGGTTGTTAACTTGTAACAAAACTTCTGGCTGTGCTACCGTTGCGCGCGATCTCGTCTTAACCCTTGCTACCTGATGAATTACAGGAGATGTGTGATGGATGCCTTGGAACTATTACTTAATCGTCGTTCGGCTTCCCGGCTGGCTGCACCGGCCCCCGCTGGCGCTGCGCTGGAAAATATCATTCAGGCCGGTATGCGGGCACCCGATCACGGCGCACTGCAACCGTGGCGCTTCTTCGTCATTCAGGACGAGGGCCTCAGTCGCTTCAGCGATGTGCTGGTCGAAGCGGCGCAGCAAAATCATCTGGATGAGTCGGCTATCGAAAAGGCGCGTAAGTCGCCGTTTCGGGCACCGCTGATTATCACGGTCATCGCGCATTGCGAAGAAAATCACAAAGTTCCTGTATGGGAGCAGGTGGTGTCGGCGGGCTGCGCTGTTCATGCCATGCAGATGGCGGCTCAGGCGCAGGGGTTCAACGGCATCTGGCGCAGCGGCGCCTGGACGCACAGCGAGCGCGTACGCGAAGCCTTCGACTGTCGTCCGCAGGATGAAATTGTCGGATTTCTTTACTTGGGTACACCTCAGCTGAAAGCCTCCTCGACGCTGACGCCGATCGACCCGGATCGGATCGTCCGCTATTTCTGAAGTGATTGGCCATGTCGAATCGCTATCTCGCTGCCTCTATACCAATAGAGAAGCAGCCTTAATAACAACTGCCGGTAGTGCGGTGAATCATGCGACTTTTTATTGCCGAAAAGCCCAGCCTGGCGCGGGCTATCGCCGATGTTTTGCCTAAACCCCATCGGCGGGGTGAGGGTTATATCGCCTGCGGACAGCACGATGTCGTGACGTGGTGCGTGGGCCATTTGCTGGAGCAGGCTCAGCCGGATGCCTACGATCCCCGCTATGCGCGTTGGGCGCTGGACGATCTGCCGATTGTGCCGCAGAAGTGGCGGCTGCAGCCGCGGCCTTCCGTGAGTAAGCAGCTCAATGCCATCAAAAAACTTTTAGCGCAGGCGGACGACGTTATTCATGCCGGCGACCCCGACCGCGAAGGTCAGCTGTTGGTCGATGAGGTGTTGGAATATCTCGAACTTCCTAATGAAAAACGTCAACGCGTTCAACGCTGCTTGATTAACGATCTCAACCCGCAGGCGGTCGAGAGAGCCGTGGCCCGTCTGCGGGAAAACCGTGAATTTATCCCGCTGTGTGTTTCTGCGCTGGCGCGTTCGCGCGCAGACTGGCTGTATGGCATCAATATGACCCGCGCCTATACACTGCTGGGCCGACATGCCGGCTATGATGGCGTGCTGTCGGTGGGAAGAGTGCAGACGCCTGTGCTGGGATTGGTGGTTCGGCGCGACGAAGAGATCGAAAACTTCGTGCCTAAAGACTTTTTCGACGTCAAAGCGCATATCGTGACGCCGGCGGATGAGCGCTTCACGGCGCTGTGGCAGCCCAGTGAATCCTGTGAACCTTATCAGGACGAGGAGGGGCGTTTGCTACACCGGCCGCTGGCGGAACATGTGGTGAACCGCATTGCCGGACAGCCAGCGCACGTCACCGGCTATAATGATAAACGGGAATCAGAAATTGCCCCGTTGCCTTATTCGCTGTCTACGTTGCAGATCGAAGCCGCCAGACGGTTTGGTTTAAGCGCCCAGCAGGTCCTGGATACCTGTCAGCGGTTGTATGAAACCCACAAACTGATTACCTATCCCCGTTCGGACTGCCGCTATCTGCCCGAAGAGCACTTTGCGGGACGACAGGCGGTATTGCAGGCGATTGGGGTGCATCAGCCTGATTTACAACCGCCGGAGCCGATTTTTAACAGCGAACGCCGCAACCGATGCTGGGATGACGGCAAGGTGGATGCTCACCACGCGATCATCCCTACGGCGCGAACAACTAAGACGACGCTGACTCAGCATGAAAGTCAGGTTTATATGCTGGTTGCCCGGCAGTATCTGATGCAGTTCTGCGCTGAAGCCGTTTTCCGCAAATGCGTGATAGAACTCGATATCGCGGGCGGTAAATTTGTGGCCAAGGCCCGTTTTCTGGCGGAAGCGGGCTGGCGCACGCTCCTCGGCGGCAAAGAACGGGACGAAGAGAACGAAGGGACGCCGCTGCCGGTTGTCAGCAAAGGCGATGAACTATTGTGTGAACGGGGAGAGGTGGTCGAGCGCCAGACTCAGCCGCCGCGCCATTTTACCGATGCGACGCTACTCTCGGCCATGACGGGAATTGCCCGGTTTGTGCAGGATAAAGAACTGAAGAAAATTCTACGTGCGACCGATGGTCTAGGAACGGAAGCGACGAGAGCCGGCATTATCGAACTCTTGTTCAAACGTGCTTTCCTGGTCAAAAAAGGGCGTTACATCCATGCCAGCGAAACCGGGCGAGCGCTAATCCATTCGTTGCCGCCCAGCGCCGCGCATCCGGATATGACCGCGCATTGGGAGTCCACGCTGACAAAAATCAGCGAAAAACAGTGTCGCTATCAGGATTTTATGCAGCCATTGACGGAATCTCTGTGCGACATCATCCAGCAGGTCAGGCATCGTGGCAGTATGCCGTTATTACGTGGCCTGCCGCCCGCGCCCGGCAAATCGAAACCAAAAAAGCGGCGTAAGTCGCAGCCTAAGGTGAAGGAGCAAAATTCATGACGGTAAAATGGGGACAGATTCTGGCGGCAACGCTGGTGATTTTCCCTCTCTGGGGGCAGGCTAATCCAGGGAGTCATACGAATACCGATATTGTCGTGCCGGTTCCGCCGCAGGTGATTTGGGGCAACGGCAACCATTCAGGCCAACAGGAAAACGCTCAGCAATGCATCCGTTGCTGCACCTATCAGAACAAGCAGTATTCCGAAGGGGCGGTCATCAAGATGGAAGGCGTATTGTTGCAATGCTCTGAGGATAAGCAGCGGCTCAGCACCAATAATCTGGTGTGGAAAATGGTCAAATAAACCGTGGCGGGGCTGAGATGCGGCCCCGCCGACGAGCGTTTAAAGTGAAAATTCTGCCCAGATAGGCGCATGATCCGATGGTTTTTCCATCGCACGGATGGTGTAGTCGATACCGGTCGAGGTGCAGCTTTCCGCCAGAGACTGGCTTGCCAAAATCAGATCGATACGCAGGCCGCGATTAGTATCAAAGCCTTTGGAGCGATAGTCGAACCATGAAAATTGGTCGTTGCAGGAGGGATTGGCGGCGCGGAACGTGTCCACCAGCCCCCAGTTTTGCAGTCGGGCCAACCACTCACGCTCTTCCGGCAAGAAAGAGCACTTACCGGTGCGCAGCCAGCGCTTACGGTTCTCTTCTCCAATCCCTATATCCAGATCGGTCGGGCTGATATTCAGATCGCCCATGATGACCAGCGGTTGCCCTTCCGGGTGATGGTGTTCGATATAGTTCTGCAGATCCTGATAGAAACGCGTTTTTGCAGGAAATTTAGTCGGATGGTCTCGGCTTTCTCCCTGAGGAAAATAGCCGTTGATGACGGTCAACGGACCTTGAGGGGTATTGATATCCGCCATGATAATGCGTCGCTGCGCGTCTTCCTCATCGGTCGGAAATCCGCGGCGGACCGCCAGTGGTTCTTTCTTCGTCAGCAACGCTACGCCGTAATGACCTTTCTGGCCGTGGTAGAACACGTGATAGCCATGCTGTGCCACGTCTTCCAACGGAAACATGTCGTCGTGTACCTTGGTTTCCTGTAAACCAATGACGTCCGGCTGGTGTTGTTCGACCACTGCGGCTAATTGATGAGGCCGCGCTCGCAGGCCGTTGATGTTAAAAGAAACAAACTTCATGTTCGCTGCCGTTGTAATGAAAATGTGCCGTGATGGTAGCAGAAATGAGGGCGGCGAGTCACGGTCGAGACCCGGCATAAAGGCCGATAGTAACCATCGTTGTGGCAGGGTTGATGGCGGTCCTGAGAGCCCGTATACTCCGCGTCTCGCAGGAGAGAGGAGGCCATCACAGGCCATCCCGCCGAAGGCGCAAACTCCCATAATCGCTCAGGCCACCTTACTGCAGATTCTATCCACGCCAACTGGAGAGCGGTTGCCAGACAACCCACCGAAGGGGCAAGCAGCAGCTGCTGCACAAACTCTCAGGTAAAAGGACAGAGGGAGGGGCACAACCACGAGAGGCTCGTGTGCTGACCTATATCTATCTTATTGCCATCACCGCAGAGGGGATGTCCGGCGCGCTGGCGGCAGGCCGCCGCAATATGGACATCTTCGGCGTTTCCTTGATCGCCTTTATTACCGCGCTCGGCGGCGGCACTGTCCGTGACATTCTCCTCGGCAATTTCCCCATCGGCTGGACTCAACATCCGGCTTACATCTATCTCACGGTCGGCGCCGGTCTGTTTACCGTCATTATTGCGCGCTTCATGCAGCATCTGCATCGGCTGTTTCTGGTACTCGATGCCATGGGGCTCATTGCGTTCACGATTATTGGCTGCAACGTGGCGCTGCACCTGAATTACTCGTTGACGATCGTGGTCATCACGGGGGTGACGACAGGCATTTTCGGCGGGATCTTGCGGGATATTTTCTGCAACCGCACGCCGATGGTGCTGCGTAAAGAGCTGTATGCCTGCGTCTCGCTGCTGGTCGCGTTGCTGTATCTCGGTTTTCGGCACGTCGGCCTTAACCACGATATCAACCAACTTCTTTCCTTTTTGATCGGACTCTCTGTGCGCTTGGCGGCAATTCGCTGGTCATGGCAACTGCCGGTATTTACCTATATGCCCGGAAGTTGGAAAGGGTAAGCGAGCGGCATTGGCTCATAGAGGGATCTTGAGGCCGACTGCGAGATGTGGAGAGGAACAGGCAACTTCAGCGTGTTGGGTTTGCTTGGGGAGAGACTCTGAGAAGATGGTGGTGGGGGAAGGATGACTCGTCACTTCGTTCCTCGCCCTTCGGGCCGTGCTGCGCACGTTGTCTCGCTATGCTCGACTCGAACCTTGTCGAAGGTTCTCACCTTCCCCCCTACGGGAACAGGCGACTTCAGCGTGTTGGGTTTGCTTGGGGAGGGACTTTGAAAAGATGGTGGTGGGGGAAGGATGACTCGTCACTTCGTTCCTCGCCCTTCGGGCCGTGCTGCGCACGTTGTCTCGCTATGCTCGACTCGAACCTTGTCGAAGGTTCTCACCTTCCCCCTACGGGAACAGGCGACTTCAGCATGTTGGGTTTGATAGGGGAGGGACTTTGAAAAGATGGTGGTGGGGGAAGGATGACTCGTCACTTCGTTCCTCGCCCTTCGGGCCGTGCTGCGCACGTTGTCTCGCTATGCTCGACTCGAACCTTGTCGAAGGTTCTCACCTTCCCCCTACGGGAACAGGCAACTTCAGCATGTTGGGTTTGCTTGGGGAGAGACTCTGAGAAGATGGTGGTGGGGGAAGGATTCGAACCTTCGAAGTCTGTGACGGCAGATTTACAGTCTGCTCCCTTTGGCCGCTCGGGAACCCCACCACTGGCCTGAAACGTGTTTTGCGTTAAGCGGGGCGCATCATAACAAATGCCGCGCCCCTGTAAAGTCTGAACCGGCAAATTCAGATTCGTTTGCCGGTTTTTTATGCCATCTGACGCTGTCTTGAGCGGCTCGATGACATGAGGTTAAACGTTACAGGATGATCGTGCGATTCCCATAGACGAAAACTCGCTGTGCCAGCACTTGATAGAGCGCTCGGCTGAGGACGTTTTTCTCGACGTCGCGACCCGCACGCATCATGTCGTCCGCGGTATAGGTGTGATCAACATGAATCACGTCCTGCATGATGATGGGGCCTTCATCCAGACTGTCATTCACATAGTGAGCCGTGGCGCCGATGATTTTGACGCCACGCTCATACGCCTGGTGGTAAGGGCGGGCGCCGATAAATGCAGGCAGGAATGAATGGTGAATATTGATAACCTGATTCGGGTAGTGCTGTACGAAGGCCGGGGTCAGGACCCGCATGTATTTCGCCAGGACCACATAGTCCGGCTGATACTGGTCGATCTGCGCGATCATTTTTTGATCGTGTTCGTCGCGGGATAATCCTTCGTGACTAATCAGATGGAACGGAATATCGAAACGTTCAACCAGCGTGCGCAGCGTTTCGTGGTTACCAATCACCGCGGCGATTTCGACATCTAAGCCACCGTAGGCGTTTTTCATCAACAGGTCGCCGAGGCAGTGAGCTTCTTTGGTCACCAGAATCACAATGCGACGACGACCTGCGTTGCTGAGTTCTCGAACGGAGCCTGCAGGTAAAGCGCTGTCCAGATCTTCCAGCAATGTATTATCGTTGAAAATGCCTTCTAATTCGGTGCGCATGAAGAATCGCCCGGTGCGATGGTCGACATACTCGGAGTTCTGCACGATGTTCAACTCGTGCTTATAGCAAATGTTGGTTATTTTTGCGATTAGCCCTTTCGAATCAGGGCAGATGGTACGAAGAACTTTTCTTTGTATATTCTGGGATTGCATGGGGGTGTCGATCCTGTCCAAAGCAAATATCAATTATTTTTTCAGCGCGCGGGAAGGGCGAGCTGTCACTCTATTGTCCGCAGCACTTTTTGTATTTTTTACCTGAGCCGCAGGGACAGGCTTCATTTCTGCCAGTAGGCAGATGAACGCCGTCGACATAGTACCAGCGATCGTGATGGCGAAGGAAGCGTGAGCGCTCTCTCATCAATACGTTACGGTGAGGCGTGTCCTTGTCTGCATATCGCGCCGCAAACTCGACGAATCCTTCATCGGCCGCTTTCCCCGCACTCGTCGCCAGTACGTTAAGACCCCGCCATTCTGTGTTGCTGCAGGTGGCTGCGATATCGGCTCGAAAGTTTTCGGCCTGACAGGTTGGGTGCCATGTGGCTATCAGATAGTCAATGTCTTGTTGAACGTAAGCGCTATAGCGCGATCGCATCAGCGATTCTGGGGAGGGAGCGGCCTTGACACCCTGAATATAAGGCTTACAGCAGCGTGAAAAGGGTTGTTGATTGCCGCAAAAGCAACATTCGGACACAATATCTACCTTAATAATTTTTTAATGAATTAACTAGTTGAGACGTATCTTAAAAACACTTCATATAGTACCCAGCGAGTTTGACGCATGGCAATGTAGTCTAGAATAAAGCAGGCAGGGGGGAAACCATGCGTAAGGTCAAGGTCGGATTGGCTTTGGGATCCGGTGCTGCAAAAGGATGGGCACATATTGGCGTCATCAATGCGTTGAAAGATCTCGGCATTGAGCCTGAAATCGTCGCCGGATGTTCGGTTGGATCGTTGGTTGGCGCAGCTTATGCGACGAATCAGTTGGACAGCATGGCGCGTTGGGTCAGTGGTTTCGGCTATTGGGATGTGATCCGACTAATGGATCTGTCGTGGCGGCGAGGAGGATTACTGAGGGGCGATCGTGTTTTCGAACATGTTCGTCAGTTGTTGCGTACCCAGCGTATTGAGGATTGCGCCATCAAGTTTGGCGCGGTTGCCACCAATTTGAGTACAGGTCGTGAACTCTGGCTGACAGAGGGAGATCTGCACCTGTCTATACGCGCTTCATGCAGTATGCCGGGGTTGCTGTCCCCGGTCTCGTTCAACGGCTATTGGCTGGTGGATGGCGCTGTCGTCAATCCTGTCCCCGTGTCATTAACGAGGGCCTTGGGCGCGGATGTCGTGATAGCCGTTGATTTACAGCATGATGCAAGTCTGAAAAGTCATGATTTGCTCTCCGTGAAACCGCCTCAACCGGCGATGGAAGCCGTATCGGTAGGAGGGTGGTCGCAGCGGATACGCGAGCGACTTCACCTGAGAGGACGGCGTCCGGCGGAAGTCAGACCTACGGCGATGGAGATTATGAGCACCTCGATTCAGGTGCTTGAAAACCGCCTGAAAATGAGCCGTATGGCCGGGGACCCGCCGGATGTATTGATTCAACCCTACTGCCCGCAGATAGCGACGCTGGATTTTCATCGCGCGCAGGAAGCCATAGAGGCGGGCAGACGGGCGGTAGAAAAACAACGAGAGATGTTATTGCCATTGGTTCACCGGGCTACCTGAGCCACATTCGGGTAGTCTGAATGACAACATCAGCACGATGAATATGAACAGACTGAGTTTTAAGGGGCAACTGATGGCACGACCATTAACGGGGAAAGAGATTTTAATCGTTGAAGACGAAGCTGTTTTCCGGTCTGTGCTGGCTGGTTATCTGACCTCATTGGGCGCCAACGTCATAGAAGCGGACAATGGCCACAATGCCTTCGAAATGATTACTCACCAGCAGCCGGATCTCATCATCTGCGATTTGAATATGCCTACCATGGGCGGATTTGAGTTTGTCGATCGATTTCGTCAGCAGAATACCGACACACCTATCCTCGTCATATCGGCAACCAGTCACATGGCTGATGTCGCGAAAATATTACGGCTCGGTGTTCAGGATGTCCTACTGAAACCGGTCAATGATTATAGCCGATTACGCGAAACGGTAATGTCATGTCTTTACCCTGATATGTTTACTTCACAGGTGAGTGAAGTCGATAAGTTAATGCAGGATATGGAATCGCTGAATCAATGCCCGGCCGATGTAAACAAACTATTGGAGCAATTACAGCCGCCTGTCAATCAGACGATTGCGCAGTGCCGTATTAATTATCGGCAACTCACCGTAGCGGATCATCCTGGATTAGTATTGGATATCGTTGCGTTATCTGAAGATGAACTGGCGTTTTACTGCTTGGACGTTACACAGGCCGATCATAATAATGGTGTCGTTGCTGCATTGTTATTACGCGCATTATTCAACGGGCTATTACGCGATCATCTCGCCAATCAGCAGCGTAAACAGCCTGAATTATCCATGTTGTTAAGACAAGTGAATCAACTGTTACGTCATGCCGGTCTTAAGGGCGAGTTTCCATTATTGGTCGGTTATTACCATCACAGTGTGAAAAAACTGATTCTTATTTCCGCAGGATTACATGCGACGCTTAGCGTAAAAGAAAATCAGTTGATGCTTCATAGCGGAATTCCGCTTGGCGCAAAGGATAGCGCTTATCTGAATCAACTCGGATATCAGTGCGAATCGTGGCAATGTCAGATATGGGGAAGTGGTGGGCAACTACGTTTAATGGTTTCTACGGATTAATCTGATGGTCACCGGGATAAGCATACTTCAACCTGTAGCGACGCATTGTAATTATTTGGCTTTCTACAATTTGAGGGGTAATGCGCTTTCTTTTTCCGAGTATGGGTCAGTACCGAGCAATGCGTATCGTAACTGATATACTCAGTGCTCATGGGTAGAAGATAAATAAAGCTCATTATTTGAACGAAATATACGAGGTTGTTTATGTCAGCTGTCAATAAAAAAGTAAAAAAAGCGGTCATTCCTGTGGCCGGGCTGGGAACGCGGATGCTGCCAGCCACCAAGGCTATTCCAAAAGAAATGTTACCGCTGGTTGATAAACCTTTAATTCAATACGTAGTCAATGAATGTATTGCGGCAGGCATTAACGAAATTATTCTGGTAACGCATTCCTCCAAAAATTCGATTGAAAACCACTTCGATACCAGCTTTGAACTTGAAGCTATGTTAGAAAAACGTGTTAAGCGACAACTGTTGGATGAAGTTAAATCGATTTGTCCTGAGCATGTGACTATTATGCAAGTACGTCAGGGCGTGGCTAAAGGCCTGGGGCACGCGGTATTGTGCGCCTATCCTCTGGTGGGCGACGAACCCGTGGCGGTTATTTTGCCGGACGTCATCATTGACGAATACGAGAGTAACCTGAAGAAAGACAATCTCAGTGAAATGCTTCAACGTTTCGATGAAACTGGACATAGCCAGATAATGGTTGAGCCTGTTGAAGACGTCAGCAGCTATGGGGTCGTGGACTGCCAGGGAAGGGAACTGAAGCCAGGTGATAGCGCGCCTATGGTTGGCGTTGTTGAAAAGCCGAAAGCAGATGAAGCGCCATCAAACCTGGCTGTTGTCGGCCGTTATGTTCTGTCGGCTCAAATTTGGGACTTCCTGAAGAAAACGCCTCCGGGAGCAGGGAATGAAATTCAGCTCACCGATGCTATCGCAATGTTAATGGAGGAAGAGACCGTCGAGGCTTATCACCTTAAAGGTATCAGTCACGACTGCGGAAATAAGCTGGGTTATATGTCAGCTTTCGTAGAATACGGGTTGCGCCACAAAACGTTGGGTTCTGAGTTCAACCAGTGGTTGAAAACAGCCGTTCAGGAAGAAAACAACTAATCAATATCATCCCTCTGTTCTATTGCAGAGGGCCTCCTCCCAGCCTGTCTCACGTGTTTTTCCCATTAAATTAAATAAAAAAACACCCCCTGCGAACAGGGGGTGTTTTATAAGAATTAATTATTTGGTGGTATTAAAGCAGGAAGTCATCCAGAGATTTACCCTGTTCTTCGATTGCCTTTTTGATCACTGCCGGGGTACGACCCTGGCCTGTCCAGGTTTTGACTTCGCCATTTTCATCGGTGTACTGGTATTTAGCAGGGCGAGCAGCACGTTTGCTTTTACCAGCAACTTTAGTAGAGCCTAAAGACTGAAGCAGTTCATTGGGATCGATGCCGTCAGCAATTAACATATCGCGATACTGCTGCAATTTGCGAGTACGCTCTTCAATTTCTGCCTGAGCTTGGCTTTCTTCTTCGCGGCGTTCATTAACCACGACTTCCAGTTTTTCCAGCATTTCTTCCAGGGTTTCCAGACTACATTCTCTTGCCTGGGCGCGCAGGGTACGGATGTTGTTTAGAATCTTTAGTGCTTCGCTCATTGTATTAGTCTCAAAATATATTTAATTAGTGGCTGTATGAGAGATAATAGAGCGCTATTTTATTTTCTGCAATAGGTAGATTTGTATTATGGGCAAAAATAACAAATCTAATACAGCCATCACGTATCTACAGACAGATATAAATCTTTCAGAGTTGCTAATACATTTGGTTACGTATACGGCGCCGAATTATGGTCTGACCTGCTGCCACGGTTTGTTTATCCAACAATTAATCGCCAATTGTCCGTCCCTACCGGCTCAATTACCTGTTACCGCCACATCCTTGTAGGGAATAGCATAAATGATGCTCGCGATTGTAGGCTGGCGAGATTGTTACCATCATTTCCAAAGTACCAAAGGGGAAGTAGGAACGGCTCTGTATTTGATATCAGTCGAATTTATTTTAAGGCTAACCAGAGCCCAAAGATCTTGTTTTTGGCAGAAATAAACGCAGGTATCATGAGGGTAAGCCTATTTCCTAGACTTAGAAAAAAAGCAGTATGGTCGTGTATCCTCGCCTGGTGAGAGACGCATCAGCAAAGCTGATGATGGTCTATTTTAAATCCAATAGGGAAAGAACATCTGACAGGAACTATTCACGCATAAATTATATGTCGGCATCCCGCCATCCCTCATTAAGAAGACGGCAACCCGTCATCACCGGTAATTTATTCATATTAATTGCGATGCATATGGGTCCGCAGGTTAACGGTTTTATAGAGAAAACGATGAGATAATTGATTAATCTTACGACATGCTTACTTTTGTAACTATTGATATAAAGAAAATTTTATCCCGCTTACGCTTCGCATCTAAGTCATATTAATAAGCCCTATGAATCTTTGCCGTTGTCAGCGTTAACCTGACAGCGAGTCGTTTTTTCTCTTCGCTATGAGCCGGATATAACGTACCAGAACGCGTTTTGCATGTGTTGCTTAAGGTATTAACCTCAATGCGCGTGCGAATAAGTCTGAACATAAAACGCGACCCATGAAGTATACAGGAATCTTTATTGGCGAAAGGGGCGCGCGCCGCGGTTTGATTAAATAAATAACGGGTCGAGCACTTACCATGCAGCATCCTTTACCACAACAGCTTCAGACGACGCTGGCGCTATTTCCCTTGAGAAGTCGATGTAACCCCTAACCCTGATGCGACATCGGGTGATGTCGGACTTTTATGAAAGACAATAAAAAAACCCCACATTATGGACGCGGGGTTCGATTATCACAACGAGGTTAGTTTACTCAACTCACGACTTTCCGGCTTTTCGCTTTTTAGCCGGCGCCTTCGTGGGTTCAGCGATAGATGCAACCTCTTCTTGCTCTGAGAAGGTGCGGCCATAGTAACAATCCAGCAGAATTTGCTTCACCTCGACAATCAACGGGAAGCGCGGATTGGAACCGGTGCACTGGTCATCCAGCGCATCTTCGGACAGTTTGTCCACGGCCGCCAGGAAATCTGCTTCCTGAACGCCAGCTTCGCGGATGGAGGCGGGAATGCCTAACTCTTTCTTCAGCGACTCCAGCCAAGCCAGCAGCTTCTCAATTTTCTGCGCCGTACGGTCGCCAGCCGCACTCAATCCCAGGTGATCGGCAATCTCCGCATAGCGACGACGGGCCTGAGGGCGGTCGTACTGACTGAATGCCGTCTGCTTGGTCGGTACGTCGTTGGCATTGTAGCGGATAACGTTGCAGATCAGCATCGCGTTAGCCAGGCCATGTGGAATATGGAACTCAGACCCTAACTTATGGGCCATGGAGTGGCACACGCCAAGGAAGGCGTTAGCAAATGCGATACCCGCGATGGTAGCGGCGTTGTGCACGCGCTCGCGGGCCACCGGATTTTTGGCGCCTTCGCGATAGCTCGACGGCAGGTATTCTTTCAGCAGTTTCAACGCCTGTAGCGCCTGACCGTCCGAATACTCGTTCGCCAACACGGAAACATAGGCTTCCAACGCGTGTGTGACCGCATCCAGGCCGCCGAACGCGCATAAGGACTTCGGCATATCCATCACGAGGTTGGCGTCGATAATGGCCATGTCCGGCGTCAACGCATAGTCTGCCAGCGGATATTTTTGGCCGGTGGCATCATCGATGACCACGGCGAATGGGGTGACTTCTGAACCCGTACCGGAAGTGGTCGTAATCGCCACCATCTTCGCTTTGATCCCCATTTTCGGGAATTTATAGATACGCTTGCGAATATCCATAAAGCGCAGAGCCAGGTCCGCGAAATGCGTGTCCGGGTGTTCGTACAGGACCCACATGATCTTCGCGGCATCCATCGGGGATCCCCCACCCAGCGCGATAATCACATCAGGGTTGAACATGTTCATCTTGTCAACGCCGCGTCGCACGACGCTCAGAGTCGGATCGGCTTCCACTTCGAAGAACACATCCACTTCCATGCCGTGGCGTTTGAGCACGCTGGTGACCTGATCAACATAGCCATTATTGAACAAGAACGGGTCCGTAACGATGAAGGCGCGTTTAGCGCCTTCCGTGGCGACTTCTTCGAGCGCCAGCGGCAGAGAGCCGCGACGGAAATAGATAGATTTGGGAATTTTGTGCCACAACATATTTTCAGCTCGCTTCGCTACCATTTTACGGTTGATCAGATGTTTCGGCCCGACGTTTTCTGAAATCGAGTTACCGCCCCAGGAGCCGCATCCCAGCGTCAGTGACGGCGCAAGTTTGAAGTTGTACAAATCACCAATCCCGCCCTGAGATGCAGGGGTGTTAATCAAAATGCGCGCGGTTTTCATCTTGTCGCCGAAGGTATTAACGCGCGCTTTTTGGTTGTCCTGATCGGTGTACAGGCAGGAGGTATGACCGATACCGCCCATCGCCACGAGCTGTTCTGCCTTCACCACTGCGTCGTCAAAGTCCTTCGCGCGGTACATGGCAAGCGTGGGAGACAATTTTTCATGTGCAAACGGTTCAGATTCGTCAATTTTGCTGACTTCGCCGATCAACACCTTGGTGTTTGTCGGTACGCTGATGCCAGCCAGTTTGGCGATATCCGCCGCCGTCTGGCCGACGATCGCGGCGTTAAGCGCACCGTTTTTCAATAGGACGCCCTGAACGGCAGTCAGCTCCTGACCGTGCAGCAAGTAACCGCCGTGGGTGGCGAAACGCTCACGTACGGCGTCATAAACTTCATCCACAACGACGACGGACTGTTCTGATGCACAAATGACACCGTTATCGAAGGTTTTGGACATGAGGATTGAAGCGACTGCACGCTTGATATCCGCGGTTTCATCAATCACTACGGGGGTATTTCCTGCGCCTACGCCAATAGCCGGTTTTCCCGAACTGTAAGCGGCTTTCACCATACCGGGGCCGCCTGTCGCCAGGATCAAGTTGATATCCGGGTGGTGCATCAATTGGTTAGATAGCTCGACGGAGGGCGCATCGATCCAGCCGATGATGTCTTTCGGCGCTCCCGCCGCAATGGCTGCTTGCAGCACGATATCTGCCGCTTTATTCGTGGCGTCTTTGGCGCGTGGGTGAGGGGAGAAGATAATGCCGTTACGGGTTTTAAGACTGATTAATGCTTTGAAAATCGCGGTGGAGGTCGGGTTGGTCGTAGGGACGATACCGCAGATCAGGCCGATAGGTTCTGCAATCGTCATGGTGCCGAAGGTATCGTCGACGGATAACACGCCGCAGGTCTTCTCATCCTTGTAGGCATTGTAGATATATTCGGAGGCGAAATGGTTTTTAATCACTTTGTCCTCGACAATCCCCATGCCAGATTCGGCAACGGCCATTTTCGCCAGAGGGATTCGTGCATCTGCGGCGGCCAGGGCGGCGGCGCGAAAGATGGTGTCCACCTGCTCCTGAGAGAAGCTGGCAAACTCGCGCTGAGCGTTTTTCACACGTTCGACCAAAGCGTTAAGTTCTGCCACGTTGGTTACGGCCATAATGATCTCCTGTAATTATTCAAACTCTTTCAGTCAATAGTTGCCGTTTGATGAGCTGTCCCGTTGTGAGACACGCTGGTATTACGGAGGCCAGTGTTGAGGCATCTGTCCGTGCCCCATTGACTCAAAGAGCTCGCGCTATACTGATTACTGAGGTCAACATCAGTCGTGTTTGGCTGCGTCTTTGCTACCCTTCAAGAGGGTCTAAAGTGAAATACTTTTTTGGCTATTTATTCTGTGAGTCTCGTTTTAGCGATCGGATTCAGGTTACAGGGTTATCAATTGCATTTTTGTGATCCTTGTCCGATATTTTACCGGCTGACTCCATTCAGCTTTTTTGTATTGATAGCTTTTATCAATCAATATGAAGATTTCATAAAATACAGGTTTTTTGTAGAAAAGTGTATTTATCTGTTTATTTACTTTACAAAGAAAAAAACAGAGGAATATTCGATTATCGAGAGGGACGTATCGTCTTATTTTCATTACAATGCGCCCGTAAATTTTTTATCTTCCTGATGATGGTCTGAGGTGCCGAGTGATGCATTCTGTGCTGGATTTTTCCAGCTTTATAAAATTTTTCGTCGGCTTATTTGCCCTCGTTAACCCTATCGGAGTGTTACCCGTATTTATAGGGATGACCAGTTACCAGGATAATAAGGAACGAGACAAAACGAATTTAACGGCGAATGTTTCCGTGGTTCTTATTCTCTGGGGCTCTTTATTTTTCGGCGACGGCATTCTGCGATTGTTCGGTATTTCCATTGATTCATTTCGTATCGCCGGCGGCATCCTGGTGATGACCATCGCGATGTCGATGATTAGCGGTAAGTTGGGTGAGCATAAGCAGAACAAACAAGAAAAAACGGAAAACGCCAACCGTGAAAGCGTCGGGGTCGTTCCTCTGGCGCTGCCGCTAATGGCGGGGCCGGGCGCTATCAGCTCCACCATTGTCTGGAGCTCTCGCTATCACGGCTGGCCGAATCTGGTGGGGTTGTCGTTAACTATCGCGCTGTTTTCATTCTGTTGCTGGCTATCATTTCGCGCAGCGCCGATGATTGTCCGACTACTGGGCCAGACGGGTATTAACGTGGTCACCCGTATCATGGGCTTATTATTGATGTCGCTTGGTATCGAGTTTATTGTGACCGGCCTGCGATCGACATTCCCCGGCTTATTATAAGCACCGCTCTTTTTTCTATTTATTGCTTCATTCGTGACGAGTCCCGATATAGGTTGATACTTTTCAGCCTTACAAAACGCCCGATGAACTTTATCGGGCGTTTTGTATTTTTAACGACAGGTGGGGACGCCGGATGTTGTAGATTTCCACCGACTCTCTGACCATCCTCCTTGCCTACGCGATATCGTCTTTCGACCTGTCCAGCAACGGCCAGTTCGAAGCACGGAGAGTAAACACGTTGCGTGCGGCAAACATATTGGTTCATCTGTGTCAGCGTTATTTAGGACGGGTCATCATCTTACCGGCTGCCGCCACGGCGTCAGCCGTTTTTTATGTCAAGAACATAAAGGTTGCTGATGTTTTTTTACTGCGGAAGGATTGATGACTCTGCCATTCATTTATCCCTCGCATAGTGAGGGGGCGCTGTTGCCTGTTTTTGTGCTCGTCCCCATCCCCATCATCAGCGATGACGGGCCGTCAAAATCCACAAGCCGAGCCAGGAAAAGGAAATACGCCAGACTGGTATAAGATTTTCTTATTTCAGAATAATGCGCTGTTAATGATAACAAAAAACCTATATCACGCTGTTGTTTTAATGGAAAGCTCTGAAGCTATCGCGCGGGTTTTACGCCGAATATCTAGTGAGAGAAAATTGAGTAACATCCCGTGAATTCTATTGGCGAAGCGTAAATCATTTGCTACGTTCGGCTTGGTTAGGCGTTTAATCATTACAAAAGGTAAGTTAATTTTAACTTACGATGCAGTTGCTCTTTAGCCGTGATTTCTCGGGGGGAAGGCACGGCCCGGCGGTATGGAAAACCGTTGCGTTTCCCTGTGAGTGGCGAGGTGAGGGGCGACGCACGACAGAAACTCGCTTGGCGGCAGGATTTCGTTTAGGGGCACTGAGGGTGCTTTTACGACGAGGTTCTTGGCCTGGCTTGTGGTGATAACCAGACTCGTTCCCTGGGGAGACCGTGAGCTTGAGTCGATGTGGTGCAATGAAAAAATAAAACAGGAGCATAATCAACAATGGCAAAACACAAATTAAAACCGCGGTGGGTGATGACGGCACTGGGCATTTTTAGCGTATCGATATCCATGTCAAGTTGGGCTGCCGTGATTCCTCCCGGTGTCCAGTTGGCGGAGAAACAGGAGCTGGTGCGAAATAACGGCGCGGAAGTTGCGTCGCTCGATCCGCATAAAATTGAGGGCGTGCCGGAAACTAACGTGTCTCGCGACCTGCTCGAAGGTTTGGTTAACACCGACCCGGATGGAAAGATCATCCCGGGCGTGGCGGAAAGTTGGGATAACCAGAACTTCACGGTCTGGACCTTTCATCTGCGAAAGGATGCCCGTTGGTCAAACGGCGACCCGGTGACCGCAGAGGATTTTGTGTATAGCTGGCGGCGAGTGACCGATCCTAAAACGGCATCGCCTTATGCCTCCTACTTGCAATTTGGTCACATTGTGAATATCGACGATGTGGTTGCTGGTAAAAAACCGACAGAGGCGTTGGGCGTTAAGGCGATAGACGATCACACGCTGCAGGTCACATTGAGTCAGCCAGTACCGTATTTTTATAAATTGCTGGTCTATCCTGCGACTTTCCCGGTGTATAAAAAAACCGTCGAAAAATTCGGCGAAAAATGGACGCAACCCGCAAATTGGGTGGGTAACGGCGCCTATAAGCTGAAAGAGTGGGTGGTGAATGAGAAGCTGGTTCTGGAGCGAAATACCCATTATTGGGACAACGCGCACACTGTTATTAACAAGGTCGTCTATCTGCCTATCACCTCCGAAGTGACCGACGTCAATCGCTATCGCAGCGGTGAAATTGACATGACCTACAACTACCTTCCGATTGAACTGTTCCAAAAACTGAAAAAAGAGATCCCGAACGAAGTCCACGCCGATCCTTATTTGTGCACCTATTATTTTGAAATCAATAATCAGAAGGCGCCGTTCAACGATGTCAGAGTGCGTAATGCGCTCCGTCTGGGTCTTGACCAGGTCATTCTGACCAACAAGGTGAAAAATCAGGGCGATATTCCCGCCTACGGTTATACCCCGCCTTACATTGACGGAATAACGACCGCTAAACCGGAGTGGGCGAGCTGGTCTCAGCAGAAACGTAACGAAGAAGCGAAGAAATTACTGGCCGAGGCCGGCTACAGCGCGCAAAAACCGTTGACGTTCACACTCCTGTATAACACCTCCGATCTGCATAAGAAAATGTCGATCGCGGCGGCGTCCATATGGAAAAGCAACATCGGCGTTAACGTAAAACTAGAGAATGAAGAGTGGAAAACCTTCCTTGATAACCGCCATCAGGGCAATTATGACCTGGCGCGGGGCGGCTGGTGTGCGGATTACAACGAACCCTCTGGGTTCCTGAACAGCATGGTATCCAATAGCAGCAGTAATACCTCGCACTACAACAGTCCGCAGTTCGACCAGTTGATGGATAAAGCGCTGGCGGCGAAAACCGATGCCGAGCGAGCTGCATTTTATCAGCAGGCGGAACAACAGCTGGATAAGGATGCGGTAATTGCGCCGATCTACCACTACGCTAATCTGCGGTTGGTCAAACCGTACGTCGGAGGATTGACAGGGAAAGATCCGCTGGACTATGTCAAAGTCAAAGATCTGTACATCATCAAACATTAAGTTCATTGCTGCCGCGCCACGCCGGGCGGCAGTCTTGCAATAATAAGAACCGCTTTTTGACCGGTTTGATAGGTAAGGTCCATGCTTAAATTTATTCTGCGCCGGTGTCTGGAAGCGATACCGACACTCTTCGTGCTGATTACCCTCTCTTTCTTCATGATGAGGCTCGCGCCCGGTAGTCCTTTCACCGGCGAACGCAACCTTCCGCCGGAAGTGATGGCCAATATTGAGGCTAAATACCATCTGAACGATCCCATCCTGACGCAGTATGGCCACTATTTGGTTCAGCTGGCGCACGGGGATTTCGGCCCTTCGTTCAAATACAAAGACTATTCAGTAAATGACTTAGTGGTACGCGCCTTTCCTGTGTCGGCCAAGCTGGGCGCCGCGGCGTTTTTGCTGGCGGTCATTCTGGGCGTCACCGCCGGCGTGGTGGCCGCGTTAAACCAGAACGGAAAATGGGACTTTACGGTGATGGGATTTGCGATGACGGGCGTGGTGATCCCAAGCTTCGTTGTTGCTCCGCTGCTGGTGCTGGTTTTCGCCATCACGCTTCAATGGTTGCCGGGCGGCGGCTGGAACGGCGGGGCGCCCAGGTACATCATTTTGCCGATGGTGGCGCTTTCACTCTCCTATATTGCCAGTATCGCCCGCATTACACGCGGCTCGATGATCGAAGTTTTGCATTCGAACTTCATTCGCACCGCGCGCGCCAAAGGATTGCCCCTGCGCAAGATCATCCTGCGCCACGCCCTGAAACCGGCGCTGCTGCCGGTGTTGTCATACCTGGGGCCGGCATTCGTCGGCATCATTACGGGGTCGATGGTCATCGAGACGATCTTCGGTCTGCCCGGCATCGGCCAGCTGTTCGTGAATGGCGCGCAGAACCGAGACTATTCGCTGGTGCTCAGCCTGACTATTCTGGTTGGGGCGCTGACCATCCTGTTTAACGCGATTATCGACGTACTGTACGCGGTAATCGATCCCAAGATTCGCTATTAAGTCGAGGCGCAGATGTTTTGGAATAAAAAAAATCGGGACGCGTTGGGCCGCTTTAGCGAACAGCTGGACGTTGAAGGCCGCAGTTTATGGCAGGACGCGCGTCGTCGCTTCATCCACAACCGCGCAGCGCTGACCAGCCTGTTGTTACTGCTGCTGATCACGCTGTTTGTGGTCATCGCACCGCAGTTTTCCTCGTTTAACTATGCCGATACGGATTGGAATATGATGTCGGCCGCGCCAGACATGGCGAGCGGCCACTATTTCGGTACGGACTCCTCAGGGCGAGATTTGCTGGTCCGTGTGGCCGTCGGCGGTCGGGTATCGCTGATGGTGGGTGTGGCCGCAGCGCTGGTCGCGGTAGTCGTGGGCACGCTGTATGGCGCGCTGTCCGGCTACATGGGCGGCGTTGTTGACTCGGTCATGATGCGTATATTGGAAATTCTTAATTCATTTCCTTTTATGTTTTTCGTGATCTTATTAGTGACGTTTTTTGGGCAGAACATGCTCTTGATTTTCGTAGCCATTGGTATGGTGTCCTGGCTGGACATGGCGCGTATCGTCCGGGGGCAGACGTTGAGCCTCAAAGGTAAAGAGTTTATCGAAGCGGCGCTGGTCGGCGGAGTGTCGACGCGCGGTATTGTCCTCAGGCATATCGTGCCAAACGTGTTGGGCGTGGTCGTGGTGTATGCCTCGCTGCTGGTGCCTAGCATGATCCTGTTTGAATCCTTTCTGAGTTTCCTGGGGCTGGGGACGCAAGAGCCCATGAGCAGCTGGGGATCGCTCTTGAACGACGGCGCCAACTCGATGGAGGTGGCGCCCTGGCTGCTGTTCTTCCCGGCAGGCTTCCTGGTGGTCACGTTGTTCTGTTTCAACTTTATCGGCGATGGCTTACGTGACGCCCTCGACCCGAAAGACCGCTGAGGAGAGGCGCGATGACGAAAACAACACAACCCCGCGAACCGCTGCTAAGCGTAAACGACCTGCGGGTGGTTTTTAACACGCAGGACGGCGCGGCCACGGCCGTGAATGACCTCAACTTCTCACTGTCTGCGGGCGAAACGCTCGGTATTGTGGGCGAATCTGGTTCCGGAAAGTCGCAGACTGCCTTTGCCCTGATGGGGCTGCTGGCGGCCAACGGAAAGGTGAGCGGTTCCGCGCGGTTTGATGGCCGCGAGATACTGAACTTGCCGGAACGCCAGCTCAATCGCCTGCGCGCCCAGGAGATCGCCATGATATTTCAGGACCCGATGACATCCCTGAACCCTTATATGCGCGTGGGTGAACAGCTGATGGAAGTCCTGATGCTGCACAAAAAACTGAGTAAAGGCGATGCGTTCGCTCAGTCTGTAGCCATGCTGGACGCGGTAAAAATGCCGGAAGCGAAAAAGCGAATGCGTATGTTTCCGCACGAGTTTTCCGGTGGGATGCGCCAGCGCGTCATGATCGCCATGGCCTTACTGTGTCGGCCTAAACTGCTGATCGCCGATGAGCCGACGACGGCGCTGGATGTCACCGTGCAGGCGCAGATCATGACGCTGCTGGGTGAGCTACAGCGAGAGTTCAACACGGCTATTATTATGATCACGCACGATCTGGGTGTGGTTGCCGGTATCTGCGACAAAGTGTTGGTCATGTATGCCGGGCGAACGATGGAATACGGTTCCGCGCGCGACATTTTTTATACACCGACGCATCCTTATTCAATCGGGCTGCTAAATGCAATACCCCGGCTGGATGTGGAGAATGAGGTGCTGGCGACAATCCCCGGCAATCCGCCTAACTTGCTCCGTTTGCCGCAAGGGTGTCCTTTTCAACCCCGTTGTCCATACTCCCAGGCGGATTGTGAGCAAACGCCGATGTTGACTGAGTTTGAGAAAGGGCGGATGCGCGCCTGCTTCCGTCGTATTGAGGAGGTGGCGCTATGAATTCGATGGAACAATGTAAAACGCTACTTGAGGTCGATGACCTAAAAGTCTATTTCGACGTGCGTAGCGAACAACAGTGGTTCTGGCAGCCGCCCAAAAAATTAAAAGCGGTGGACGGCGTCTCTTTTCGCCTCTATGAAGGAGAAACGCTGGGCATCGTGGGAGAGTCCGGTTGCGGCAAGTCGACGTTGGCGCGGGCCATCATCGGTCTGGTCAAGGCCAGAGGGGGCAGAATCAGCTGGCTGGGTCAGGATCTGCAAGGATTCAACGACAAACAATGGCATGACGTGCGCAGCGATATCCAAATGATATTTCAGGACCCGCTGGCGTCGCTGAATCCTCGTATGACGGTGGGTGAAATTATCGCCGAACCGCTGAAAACCTATCGTCCTGGGCTTTCTCGATCGGAGGTCAAAGAGCGGGTCAAGGAAATGATGAACAAGGTCGGACTCCTGCCGAGTCATATCAACCGCTATCCTCATGAGTTTTCCGGCGGGCAATGCCAACGCATCGGCATTGCCCGGGCGCTTATTTTGCAGCCGAAGCTGATTATCTGCGATGAACCGGTTTCCGCGCTGGATGTGTCTATTCAGGCGCAGGTCGTGAACCTGTTGCAGCAATTGCAGCGGGAAATGGGGCTAGCGCTGATTTTCATCGCTCATGACCTTTCCGTGGTGAAGCATATCTCCGATCGCGTTCTGGTCATGTATCTGGGACATGCGGTGGAATTGGGGACGGACGGCGCGTTATATCGTAATCCGCTGCATCCCTACACCCGGGCGCTGATGTCTGCTGTGCCAATCCCGGATCCGGACAAAGAGCGCAACAAGCAGATACAATTGTTGGAGGGGGATCTGCCATCGCCCATCAATCCGCCATCAGGCTGCGTATTCCGTACACGTTGTCCTATGGTCGGCCCCGAGTGCAGTCAAACGCGTCCGCAATTAGAGGGCGGGATCGAGCATGCGGTGTCTTGTCTGAAAGTGGAAACATTACCGTAACACGGCACCCATCCGCCGTTTGCTCCAGACTCTCCCTGCATACGGGGAGAGTCTGGAATCTTACGGCAATCTGCTATGACACAGAACAGGATAGGGGGAGTCAGCCGCGCGGCGATGTTGGCGGCCCGATTCAGGCCGGAGTAACAACTGAAGGGTCAATTACGCTTTCCACAGAATGTGGCAGAGCTTATGGTCTTTTTCGCGGCAAATCAGCACTCGGGCGAACACATCATTGATTTCCGCATCTTCGCTCTCGGCCAGACCAATGACGACTTCGCAGAAGAAGTCTGGATTCAGATCGAAATCGACGTGATCCTGCCAGTCTTCCGCCGGGTCGAACAGTTCGGCGCCGCCGCGCTCTTCAAACTGCAGGTTAAACAGCAAGACGTCGGCGGGGTCGAGATTATCCGGCGCTAACTCTAGAAAGATGTCGTATGCCTGTTCCAGCGCTTCATCTTCGGTCAGGCGGTTATTTAAATCCATGAGACAGTCCTATTCATCCACAAGGCGTGTTATTAGACCATGAAGGACACGGGGTTTACAGCAGCGGGCTGAAAAAGTAGAACAGACGCTCCACGATGCGTTGCCAATAGGGCCTTCTCTGCCATTTCCCTGCATCCAACAGGCGTGAACGGGCGATATAGTCGTCCTGAACACAGGCCAAATCATTGCCGAAGTCCGCATCGTCGATGACCATCGTGATCTCAAAATTGAGCCACAGGCTGCGCATGTCGAGATTGACGGTGCCGACCAAACACAGCTGGTCGTCGACCAGCACGCTCTTGGTATGCAGCAATCCACCTTGGAACTGAAAGATTTTTACCCCGGCGCTGAGCAGCTCGCTGAAAAAGGCTTTACAGGCCCATCCCACCAGCACCGAGTCGTTTTTGTGCGGCACGATGATATTGACGTCTACCCCTCGCTGCGCCGCTGTGCAGATGGCATGCAGCAAATCATCGCTTGGCACGAAGTAGGGCGTTGTCATGATCAGGCGGCGGCGCGCGGCGTATACCGAGGTCAGCAGCGCCTGATGAATCATATCTTCTGGGTAACCCGGCCCGGAGGCGATCACCTGAATAGTATGGCCGCTTTCTTGCTCAAACGGCATGATGTTGACGTCCGGCGGCGGCGGAAGTAAGCGTTTTCCGGTCTCCATCTCCCAGTCACAGCTGTAAATCACGCCCATAGTGGTTGCGGCGGGACCTTCGGCGCGCACCATTAGGTCGATCCATTGACCAACGCCGGCATCCTGCTTGAAATAGCGAGGGTCAACCATATTCATACTACCAGTGTACGCAATGCGGTTATCGACCAATATGATCTTGCGGTGCTGACGCAAGTCCATCCTGCGCAGGAACGCACGAAAAATATTCACCCTCAGCGCTTCCACCACCTGAATGCCTGAAGCGCGCAGGATGTCCGGGTAGGCGCTGCGCAGAAAGGTTCTGCTGCCGGCGGAGTCCAGCAGAATGCGGCAGTGGACGCCACGTTTAGCTGCCGCCTGCAACGCGGCCATGACTTCATCGACGAGTCCGCCCTGTTGCCAGATGTAAAACACCATTTCGACGTTATTGCGCGCAAGTTCGATGTCGCGCACCAACGCTTTTATGGTGTCAGGAAATGAGGTGATGAGCTGAAGTTGGTTGCCTTTGACGCCGGCGATACCCTGGCGACGCTCGCAGAGTTGGAATAAGGCGCTTGCCACTTCGCTATTCTCTGTAGCGAAAATCCGGCTGTAGCTCTTAAGCTCCTGCAGCCATTTGGCTGTGGAGGGCCACATTTTGCGGGCGCGCTCGGCACGTTGCTTACCCAAGTGCAGTTCGCCGAAAGACAAATAGGCGACGATACCGAAAAGCGGAAGGATAAAAATCACCAGTAGCCATGCCATGGCGGAGGGAACAGTACGTCGTTTCATCAAGATGCGCAGCGTGACGCTGGCGATTAATAGCCAATAGCTGAATACCAACATCCAGCTTAATACCGCATAAAAAGTTGTCATGGCAAAGCGCACCGTTCCCTTCAGCGAATGCTTATCAGCAAAGTGTACGCATAGTTTACCTAAAGAGGAAATGTCTTGCGTCTGAATAGAATAGGCGACGTCTGACGGCAATCTGGGCCTTAAAACGCAAAGGCGACTTGGATGCTGTAGACGGGGAGGTATAATGTGCGGCGTTCTGCTTCCTGACAAAAAGAGTCTCTCCATGAAACGCAGCCCTAATGAAGTCAGCCGCTGGCGTATGCAACGCCAGGTTCAGCGCCGCCGCCGCCGCTGGCTCGAAGCTCAATCCCGCAGCTATCGTCATATCCATTCCGCCCGGTACTTACAGCAGAAGAAACAGCGTCGAGCGCTGCTTTATGCTGTCGCTTATGAATGGTAACTCACTGGCGTGATTGGTTTTTTAACGCCGCGCCATCCTTAAGCCGCAGATTTGGCGCATCGTTGTCTTTCTCCACGCTGGCGCGGTACGGAATCTCAACGGTGCTTGACGACAAGGGGGCGATGGCGGCCTAAACTCCGTTTTCATTCTGCGAGGACTCAGGCAGTTGGAGGCGACATTGTCGATCAGGTTGATGACATCGGTTATTCGCTGATTGCGTTCGGATATTGCGCCCCTGGCGTCCTTGACGTCGCCCATCATTTTTTCGCCTTTCCCTGCGATATGGCGGGTCTGCTGGCTAGCCGTGTCTGTCGCTCGTGGTTTTCCAGGTGTCGGTCGAGTTCTTCGACATGCTCAGTTGCCGCGCTCAGTGCTTCGAACTGGTATACGGCCTGTATCGATAGTTTTTGGTTATCGTCATTGTCCTGAACAATGGGAGCCAACAGGGTTCCATGCCCTTGCACGCTTGATCGACCAACGTTAACACCCGGATTGCATTACGGTAATGCTTTGTCTCAACGGGTGGACGATCTCTTCAATCAAAAACGATAAGTCCCGCCAACGTACCATTGATCATTAACCAGATTACTCAGGAAGTTAGCCTTGACGGAAGCATGATACGCCGGCTTTTGAGGAGGGGATAGGACAGCTTCTGTCGTCAATCCGCACACGGGGAATCGACCGTATGACACAGTGCGTGACACCGTCACTTATCGACGTGCCCAACTTCGTGCGATGGCGCGCAACAGGAATATAGAAGGGTGGCGAAGAAAGATGAGAAAGAAAGTATCCCACAGGCTGGATAACGTCGGCATGTGGCCATTGTTTATCAGCGTCGTGGGATCTTATCTTTTAATAGAAATGCGTTAAGCGATTAGAACACTTGTTTAAACGGTTTCACGATAACCTGCTGATACACGCCGGCGGCGACATAAGGATCGGCGTCCGCCCAACTTTTGGCTTCTTCCAGAGAAGGGAACTCGGCAATGACGACCGAGCCGGTAAAACCGGCGCTGCCCGGATCGTTGCTGTCTATGGCCGGTAGCGGCCCGGCGGTGAGCAGACGGCCCTGATCGCGCAACGTTTGCAGGCGAGCAAGATGGTCCGGACGCGACGCCTGACGTTTCTCTAAGGTGTTTGCTGCGTCTGTTGCAAAGATAACATAGAACATATTGACCTCTATCATTGTCGGGAAGCGGTTTGTTTGTTCATCTTACGATATGTCAGGAGAAGGGCAACCCCTTGAGTTTGCCAATAAATATTTCTGTTTTTGAGTTTATTTTTACAATTAGAAGGCTTCATGTTGAATATGATTGCTATTTGCATTTAAACTTGATGCGGCCTGAGAGGACACCGTAATACTATGCCGCAAAAAAAGAATTTCCTTACCCGCCGTTATTCATGGCCAGTGATCGTTTCCGTGGCATTTCACGGGTCTCTAGTCGCAGCCATACTTTATGCTTCGCTTAATCGCTCGGCGACAGTGGAGCAGGCGCAGCAGCCTATCACTATGACTCTGGTCGCACCGGCGCCGGTCGATGCCGCTCCTGCGCCTCAGCCGGAAAGCGCGCCGGAGCCGCAGCCTGAACCCGAGCCTGAGCCAGAAGTACAGCCGCCGGAGCCTGTGCCGGTCCCCGTCGCGGTGCCTGAACCCAAGCCACAGCCAAAACCGAAGCCCAAGCCGCAGCCGAAACCCAAGCCAGTGACGAAAAAAGAAAACCCGAAGCCGATCGAAGAGCCGAAGGAGTCGCTATTCACCAGTAACGAACCCACGAAGGCGCCCAATAATGCACCGGTTCGTCAGGCGCCTGTCGCCAGCGCGCCCGCTAGCGGTCCGCGGCCTCTGAGCCGTTCTCAGCCGGAATATCCGGCTCGGGCCTTTGCGCTGCGCGTGGAGGGTCGGGTGAAAGTTCAATTTGACATAGATGGCTCAGGTCGCGTCAGTGACATCCGTATTCTGTCTGCTGAACCGAAGAATATGTTTGAGCGTGACATCCGGCAGGCGATGCGGAAATGGCGATACGAAGAGAACAAGCCAGCTAACAATCTTGTGGTGACGATCGTCTTTAAAATCAACGGCGGGGCGGCGATGGAGTAGTGCAAGGACTTATGTCTGCACGTCGCGAAAGGTTATGCAAAACGGGCGCCTGAAGGCGCCCGTCGTTTAACTAAAGGTTTTCTGCTGTGAAGTGGCTTTTCCCTTCGGGCAATTCCCGTGATTTTCCCGCCTCATCCACCGCTACATAGGTAAATGACGCTTCCGTCGCGCGATAACGTTGTCCGATAGGTTCGGAAGACACTTTCTTCACCCAGACTTCAACGTTGATATTAATGGAGCTACGCCCGGTTTTCAGGCAGCGTGCATAGCAGCAAACCACATCACCCACCGCTAACGGTTTCAAAAAGGTCATGCCGTCGACACGTACGGTTACCACTCGGCCGTGAGCGATTTCTTTAGCCAGAATGGCGCCGCCGATATCCATCTGCGACATAATCCAACCACCGAAAATATCGCCGTTGGCGTTGGTGTCGGCGGGCATCGCCAGGGTGCGTAGCACCAGTTCCCCATGGGGCAAAAAGTCTTGGTTGCTCATAAATGGTTCAATACATCATCCCGGTAAGGTGTTGTTGAAATTCAAGGATGGTGGTCGTTCTCGCGATTATCTTCCGCCGCTTTCTTGTCTGCGGGTAAATGGCGGTAGAGGTAGACCCCGCAGAGTAAGGTAAATAGCAATGTGGCGCCGGTCAATCCAAAAACTTTGAAGTTTACCCAGGTGCTTTGCGGCAGCCTGAAGGCAACATACACATTCGCGAGTCCGCAGAGTAAGAAAAATACGGACCAAGCGACATTTAATCGCGCCCAGACCTGTTGCGGTAGGGAGATCTCTTTCCCCAGCATTTGCTGAATCACGTTTTTCTTCATGACGAACTGGCTGGCTAGCAGGATCAATGCAAATAAAGTGTAAATCACCGTCACCTTCCATTTAATGAACTCGTCATTATGGAAGACCAGCGTGAGCGTCCCGAAGAGGGTCACCATCGCGAACGTGACCAGCATCATTTTTTCAATTTTGCGGTAGATAAACCAACTGACCACCAGAGCCAGGGCCGTTGACGCAATCAGCGCGCCGGAGGCGACATAAATGTCGTAAAGTTTGTAAAAAACGAAAAAAACGACCAGGGGAAGAAAATCAAGAAGTTGCTTCATCAAGGGATTCCATACTTAAGGTGCATTGATGAAAGCCAGCCAGCGGCTGGCGCTCAATGCGTATTATCGCCGCTCCCGATGTGAATACGTCTGTCAGATCGTAATAATTTGCAGAAAATTACAATCATATGCAGCGTCTGGTCGCCGAGAGGACGGGCCGGTGTCAGTTACGCAGCAGCATATAGAGACGGAACAGATAAATGAGCAGCAATGCGGAGATAAAGTTGCTCAGGCCGTTAATGACAATAGCCATCACGGTAGGGGCTGCCAACGGCAAGCGCGCCACCAGCAGCAACAACACCACTTTCGCCACCAGCCACAGCATGACGGCGGGGGCGGTGACGCGGAAGTTGGCGAAGACCAGTTTGCTGCTCTGGCGCATGGAGGTGAATACACCGCGCTTTTCCGTGACGCTGATCACCGGCGATAAACTGAGGGCGATGGCCAACAGGACTCCCGGTACAATCAAAAACAGCATGCCTAATTGAATCAGCAGCGTGCAGATGAGGATCAATAACAGGAGCCGAGGCAAAACCGGCAGGGATGCGCCAATTGCCCTTAACGCGCTGGTGGGCGTGCCAGCGGACACCATCTGAACCAGCAGCAGCAACCCACCCACGAGCAGCGTATTGCCGATCAGTGAGGCAAACGTGCCCGCCGCGGACGCTTTCAACAATACGATCTGCTGTTCGGGGGACATTTGCTGAATCAGATCGCTAAGCCCCAGCTGTTCGCCTGCGGAGAGATCGATATTCGAATCGTTGAGTATTTGCAGTTGTTCACTTCCCGGAGTAAACAGATGCCCCAAAACCACGGTAATAAGCGAGGCCAACAGCGACAGCAGGAGGATGCTGACGAATTGGTTACGCGTGAAATTCATTGTGTCACGGTACAATGTACTGGCCGTGATAGGCATGACAACTCCTTGGCAAAAAGGTTAGCGATAAAATTCAGTCATTAATCGCTAATTGTAACCGGTTCGGCAAGACAGTGGCACCCCGACTGCGACCTCAACTATCTAATTCTTTTTATTCCAAACTTTCTTCCGCCTGCGAGATCACATCGCTGAGTGTCAGCGGCGGCATGCCGTAATGTGCTCGCGCCCGATCGCAGGCGTCATTCGGCCGCTGATTTTCGCCGGAAGCCGCGAATTCATGACAGGGCGAAGGGCGATTGGCATAGATGCGACAGCTGACGGACTCGCCGATAGCGCCGTCCAACGCCGAACAGCGAGGGGTTTTGCTGTTGGTGCCCTGCATGCAACGTAAGAACGGCGTCAAAGGCTCAGTCAGCTCAATCGGAACCGGCCCCGCGGCATCATTGCCTTCGGCCCAATAAAACGACACCCGGAAATAACCGCAGCAGGCGCCGCACTGCATGCATGGATTCACGCTTTCTACCATCGAATCTGCCATCGAAGGACCCCACGGTATTTGACCGCTGAAATTTGGGTTAAGAATAAAAATCTACTGCAGAATCGGGTCATTGGGCAGGGGGATTTTTGTGCAAAAGCACGTTCTGTCTCTTCACGATATCAGCAGCATAGTGGAAGTCCGGCCTGTGGTCAGTGAATGCATCGCTGCCATAGACAGGGCACCATAACCCATCAGAGCAGCCTTAATTTGATTGTGGGGCAACGTTATAAAAGGCGAAAAGAAGCTGAGGGAACCGTACAACTGTTTATCTCTGCCGTACAGGCGACCGCCGTTAAGCCGCGCGAGCTCAGTCAGTCAATCAGGCGCGAGGCGTTGGCATGATTTTGGCAGCCGCGACCAGTGAAGGTTGTGAGATAAAGGCGCTTGGGGGATAGAATCAGGGCGACGTATAAACGCCGCCCGTGCGTCAGCCTTACCTGAGGTGATGGAGGTGATAACGTTTAACCCGGCTGGCGTGTCGCGGCTTTCATTCGGCTGACGAACTCGCCCAGGTGTTTCAGCATCGCTTCCGGCTGCTGCTGGTGCTGCTCAATGATTTTCACGATGGCGGAACCGGAAATCGCCCCGGCGGCGCCGGCTTTGAGCGATTGATCCACCTGAGAAGGCTCAGAGATGCCAAATCCCTGCAGAGGCGGCGCGGCGTGATACTCGGTTAATTTGTCGATGAGATGATTCAGCGGTAGCTCGGCCCGATTTTCCGAACCGGTCACGCCGGCACGCGAAAGCAGGTAAGTATAGCCGCGACCAAACGAGGCAATCGCGCGCAACAGATCGTCATCCGCATTAGGCGGACAGATGAAAATCGGCGCTACTTCATGGCGCATCGCCGCAGTGCGGAACGGCGCCGACTCTTCCAGCGGGACATCCGCCACCAGTACGGAGTCCACGCCGGCCTGCGCGCAGCGCGCGTAGAAGGCTTCGATGCCGTTATTGAACACCAGATTGGCGTACATGAGCAGCCCGATGGGCAGGTGCGGATACTTCTGTCTCACCGCCGCCAGAATATCAAAACAGTGATCCGGCGTGACGCCCGCTTTTAATGCGCGCAGATTCGCGCCCTGAATGGTCGGGCCATCCGCCAGCGGGTCGGAAAAAGGGATCCCCAACTCCAGCGCATCAGCGCCGGATTCCACCAGCGTATCGATGATGCGCAGAGACATCTCAGGGGAGGGATCGCCCAGCGTGATGAAGGGGACAAAAGCGCCTTCGTTTTTCTCTGCCAGACGTCGAAACAGTGCGTTATAGCGTTCCATTACACCTCTCCCCGAGCTTTCAAAATGTCGTGTACTGTAAAAATGTCTTTGTCGCCGCGGCCTGATACGTTGACGACCAGAATTTGCTCTTTGTCGGGATCGGCCTGGATAATTTTCAGCGCTTGAGCCAGCGCGTGGGAAGATTCCAGCGCAGGAATGATGCCCTCATGACGAGACAGCGCTTTAAAAGCATCTAGCGCTTCATCATCGGTAATGGACACGTAGTCGGCGCGGCCGATGCTATTGAGGTAGGCGTGCTGAGGTCCGACAGACGGGAAGTCCAGCCCGGCGGAGATAGAGTAGGACTCCTCAATTTGGCCGTCCGCCGTCTGCATCATCGGCGATTTCATCCCAAAGTAAATGCCGGTGCGCCCATGTTTCAGCGGCGCGCCGTGTTCTCCGCTCTCAATGCCATGCCCGGCGGGCTCGATGCCGATGAGTTTGACGGACGGTTCGTCGATAAAGTCGGCGAACATACCGATGGCGTTGGACCCGCCGCCCACGCAGGCCAGCACCCTATCCGGCAGCCGGCCTTCACGCTCCAGCAGCTGCGCTTTGGTTTCCTCGCCGATCATGCGCTGGAATTCACGCACGATGGTCGGGAAGGGGTGCGGACCGGCCGCCGTGCCCAGTAGATAGTGTGCCTTGTCATAATTGCCGGACCAGTCGCGCATCGCTTCATTACAGGCATCTTTCAGCGTGGATGAGCCGCTGTGCACCGGGATCACTTCCGCCCCCATTAGCCGCATGCGGAACACGTTGGGGGATTGACGCTCGACGTCTTTTCCGCCCATATACACGCGACATTTCAGGCCCAGCAGCGCGCAGGCCAGTGCTGTCGCCACACCATGCTGCCCGGCGCCGGTTTCCGCGATGATCTCTGTTTTGCCCATGCGCTTGGCCAGCAGCGCCTGACCCAGCACCTGATTGGTTTTGTGCGCGCCGCCGTGCAGCAGATCTTCGCGCTTCAAATACAGTTTGGTGCGGGTGCCTGCCGTCAGGTTTTTACAAAGGGTCAGCGCGGTCGGCCGTCCCGCGTAGTTTTTCAGTAAGTCGACGAATTCCGCCTGGAACTCGGGATCGCGCTGTGCGCTGACGAAAGCCTCTTCGAGCTGACGCAGGGCTGGGACTAAAATCTGAGGGACGTATTGCCCGCCGAACTCACCGAAGTAAGGATTGAGTAATGTCATAATCAGCCTGTCTTATTGATGCAATGAAGTACGATTCTGTTGCGCTGTGCCTAGCGTTCTGAATATTGCCTGGATTTTCCGCGCATCTTTGATACCCGGCTGTGACTCCACGCCGGAGTTCATGTCCAGCCCTGCACAGCCGAACGTGGCGGCCCGGTCGGCGTTATCTGGGGAGATCCCGCCAGCCAGTAGCACGTTATCCAGCTTGGCGCCTTCCAACACTTGCCAGTTAAACGCCTTACCGCTGCCGCCTTGCGCGTTATCCAACACAATGCGATCAACATGGGGACGGTCGAGAGTAGGCAGGGATTCACCGACGCTGACGGCCTGCCAGATTTGACAGTCGGCCGGCAGTTGTTGACGCAGCGCCGCGATGTAAGCCGTGTCTTCGTCGCCATGCAGCTGAACCGCCGTCAGTCTGAGTGCGTGGGCTGCGGTGGCGATGTCGCTTAACGGCGCGTTGCGGAATACGCCGACATAGCGCAACGGCGCACCGGCCATCACGTTAGAAGCTTGCTGCAAAGTGAGGCTGCGCGGCGACGACTCGACGAAGATTAAACCGCCGTAGACGGCTCCGGCCTGGAAGGCGGTCTGGGCGTCTTCCGCCTGGGTCAAACCACAGATCTTGTTATCGCCCAGAATCACCCGGCGAACGGCCATGGCGAGATCGGACTCCGACATCAGTGAACTGCCGATGAGGAAACCGTCGGCATAGCGGCTCAGCGCCTGGATCTGCGCATAGCGAGTGATGCCGGATTCGCTGATAACGGTGACGTCCGGCGGAAGCTGCGGCGCCAGCGTGCGGGTGCGGTTAAGATCGATGGACAGATCGCGCAGATCGCGATTATTGATGCCGACGACCTGAGCCTTCAAGGCAATCGCCCGCTCCAGTTCTTCCGGATTGCTCACTTCGGTCAGAACGCCCATTTTCAGGCTGTGCGCCACCTCGGCCAACTGCTGGTATTGGTTATCGTCTAGCACGGAAAGCATCAGCAGGATCGCATCGGCCTGATAATAGCGAGCTAGATAGATCTGATAAGGATCGATAATGAAATCTTTGCACAGCACGGGCTGGTGAACGGCGGCGCTGACACGGGACAAAAACGCGACGTTACCCTGAAAGTATTTTTCATCCGTTAAAACGGAAATCGCGGACGCGTACTCTTTATAAACCTGCGCTATCGCCGCCGGATCGAAATCTTCGCGAATCAGTCCTTTCGAGGGCGAGGCCTTTTTGCATTCCAGAATGAAGGCCGGTCGTGTTTGCTTTAGCGCCTGATAAAAGCTGCGCTGACTGGGTACTATCTGTGACTGAAAGTCCGCCAGCGGCTGCTGCTGACGGCGGCGTGCAAGCCATTCAGCTTTGTCGCGAACGATTTTGGTTAATACGGTATCCTGCATTTTTACTGTCCTCTGGCCGCCAGATCTTTCACACGCTGATAAACCTGACCGCTGTGAATCACTTCCAATGCCTGCTGCGCATTTTGCACCAGGTTCTCCTGCCCAAACAGTTTTAACAGCAGCGCGACGTTGGCTGCAACGGCGGCGTTGTGCGCCGGTGCCCCTTTCCCTTGGAGCAGGCGGGCCATCATGTCCCGGTTTTCTTCCGGAGAACCGCCGGTCAACGCCGACATCGGGTAGGTTTCCAGCCCGAAATCCCGATGAGTCAGCGCGTAGGTGTCAATATCACCGTCGCGCAGCTCCGCAACCTGGGTCGGTCCGTGGATGGCGACTTCATCCATTCCGCAGCCGTGGACGACGGCGGCGCGCTGGTAGCCGAGCAGCTTCAGCGTTTCCGCGATAGGTTTCACCAGGTCCGGGCTGTACACGCCGATCAGCGCCAGCGGCGGGCGCGCCGGGTTGCTCAAGGGACCCAACACATTGAACAGCGTATGCGTCTTCAACTGCTGGCGCACGGGCGCCGCATGACGAAAGCCCGAGTGGTACTGCGGCGCAAACAGGAAGCAAACGCCCAGTTCGTCCAACGCTTTCCGAGACGCTTCCGGCGACATATCCAGCTGAATGCCGAAGGCGGCCAGCAAATCAGAAGAGCCGGAACGGCTGGTGACGCTGCGGCTGCCGTGTTTGGCCACCTTTGCGCCGCAGCTGGCGGCAACGAAGGCGCTTGTAGTGGAAATATTGATGCTGTTAGTGCCATCGCCGCCCGTCCCGACGATATCGGCAAATGGATAATCCGGGCGCGGAAATGGCTGCGCGTCTTGCAACAGCGCGCTGGCCGCGCCGGCGATTTCATCGGGCGTTTCACCGCGAATTTTTATGCTGATCAGCGCGGCCGCCAACTGAGAAGGTTCCAGCTCATTGCGGATGATTGCCGCGAACAGCTGCTGGCTCTCCTCACGGCTCAACGTTTTTGCGGAGTAAAGCTTTTGAAGTAAGGTTTGCATTGTCCTGTCCTTGCTAATTTATGCCAGAGCCCATTCCAGCGTTAGATTCAGTAAGCGGGCACCCTGGGCGGTAAGAATAGATTCCGGATGAAACTGGAAGCCGCAGACGCGATCCTGATCGTGGCGAACGGCCATCACCATCTCGTTGAAATGTGCGTTAACGGTCAACGTTGCGGGAATATCGCTGCCCACCAGAGAATGATAGCGGGCGACTGGCAGCGGGTTACTCACTCCGCAGAACATGGCCTGTCCATCGTGTTCGATGCTGGACGCTTTGCCGTGCAAGATTTCTCCGGCCTGACCTACGTGGCCGCCGTAGGCTTCGACGATCGCCTGGTGCCCCAGGCAGATGCCGATAATCGGTAAATGACCCCGTAGCCGCTGTAGTAGTTCCGGCATGCAACCGGCATCGGTAGGGGTGCCCGGTCCCGGTGATAGCATCAGCACCGGCTGTTCCATTAGCTTTAAGCGTTCGATAATCGTATCCGCCGACATGATGTTGCGATACACCACCACATGATGGCCGCTGGCGCGCAGTTGATCGACCAGGTTGTAGGTGAACGAGTCGATATTATCGAGTAACAGAATATCAGCCATCAGAACACCTCCTTGGCGTGATGGGCGCTGGCGATGGCGCGCAAAACGGCGCGAGCCTTATTGCGGGTTTCATCGGCTTCGGCCTGAGGGTCGGAATCCAGTACGACACCGGCTCCCGCCTGTATGGTGGCGATGCCGTCTTCCACATAGGCAGAGCGGATAACGATGCAGGTATCCAGATCTCCGCGAGCGGTGAAATAGCCGACGGCGCCGCCGTAGCTGCCGCGTCGCGTTTTTTCGCTCTCGGCAATTAACTGCATGGCGCGGACTTTAGGGGCGCCGCTCAGCGTGCCCATATTCATGCAGGCTCGATAGGCGTGTAAGACGTCAAGGTCGGCGCGCAGCTGACCCACCACGCGGGAGACAAGATGCATGACGAAGGAGTAGCGGTCGACTTTGGTGAGGTCGGCGACATAGCGGCTACCGGGTTCGCAGATGCGCGCCAAATCATTACGCGCCAGATCGACCAGCATCAAGTGTTCCGCCAACTCTTTATGATCGGTACGCATTTCCAGCTCGATGCGGCTGTCCAGATCCCGATCCAGCGATCCGTCGGCGCGGCGGCCGCGCGGGCGGGTTCCTGCGATGGGGTAGATTTCAATCTGGCGGCTGGCGGCATCATATTTAAGCGCGCTTTCCGGCGAGGCGCCGAACAGCGTGAAGTCTTGATCCTGCATATAGAACATATAGGGACTTGGGTTGTGTTCCTTCAGCGTCTGATACGCCGCCAGCGGGGAAGGGCATGGCAGTGAAAAACGGCGCGATGGCACCACCTGAAAAATCTCGCCCAGTCGGATGGCCTGCTGCATCTGTCTGACGACGTCGCCGAAATCTTCGTCGCTTTGATTACAATCGAGCGTCATGCTTTCAACGTGCTGGCGAGGCAGTGCAGGCGCGGGCTGGTTGATCTGGTGCTGTAACTGTTCGAGACGCTGTTCTAAGCGGTAACGCTCGACGGTGTTCGGCGTAAACAGACTTGCCTGAAGATGCGTCGTCTGGTGCTGGTGGTCGACAATCAGCAGGGTCTCGGCAAGATAGAAACAGTAATCCGGACAACGTTGCTGCTGATTCAGCGGGGGCAGCGTCTCGAATCCAGCCACCAGGTCGTAAGCGAACAAGCCGCCGAAGAACATGGCATCCCGTTCATTGTCCGGGCAACTTACCAGCGTCAGCAACTGCCGTAATGCATCGAAAGCGGATAATGAACGCAGACGCGCATCTTCATCCTGCATCGCGTCAATGTCCGGAAAGGTCAGCTCGCGGCTGTTCGGACGCGCTTTGACGATAACGTCCTGCGGCAGTGCGTAATCCAGTAACGGCAGGAGTGATGCGCCATTGGCGGTCAGCGCCTGAACCGAAACCTGCGTTCCCATGGCGGTGATGCGCAGGGCGCTGTCTACGATCAGCAGACTCTGCAAATTCAGCTTACTGTCGACCTCGGCGGACTCCAGTAACAGCGTGGCGGGTCTGGCGCCGCACAGCTGATGAAAAATCGCGCTCGGATCGTCTCGGTATTCTGCCTTGGCGCGAAGTAATTCAATTTCTGGTTTTGTCTTTGGCATGATGGTCACTCTTTTTATCCATAAAAAAACCCGCTTTGAGCGGGCTTAAGGATGCTGCATATCAGATAATGGGTATGCGCGATCGATTCGCCCTCAGAGGGATAAGCGCCACCAACCTGCACTGTATTTTTTCGATTGCATCACCATTTGTCTGCCTCTATACCGTTACTGAACTTGCGTACTAGTTAACTGGAGCGCTGTAGGTAAGTCAACCCAAAAACAAAATTAATTGTAGTAAAGTGTGCGGATATGACGGCCATCGCCATGATTATCTTTCTTACCTTTTTATCGCTATTGATGGCATCATGCCGTCTGAACTTATCTTTGCCCGACGAGATGGATACCACGAGTGTCAGAAGAAACCTCCCTCCTTGCTTCATTCCCACTGTACGACCTGCACAGTCATACCCAAGCCTCCGACGGTGGATTAACGCCTGCCGAACTCGTGCGTCGCGCCGTAGCTATGCGGGTTGGCGTGTTGGCCATTACCGATCATGATACGACCGCTGGCCTGCCGGAAGCGCGAGAGACCATCCGGAACGAGGCGCTGCCGCTGAGACTGGTGGCGGGCGTCGAGGTGTCCACGCTATGGGAAAATCATGAAATTCATATCGTCGGATTGGGTATCGATCCTCACCATCCCTCGATGGTGGCGCTGCTTGCCGAGCAGGCGGACTACCGTCAGCAACGTGCCGAGCAAATTGCGGTCCGGCTGGAAAAAGCACAGGTCCCCGGTGCGTTGGAAGGCGCGACCCGTCTCGCGGCTGGCGGCGTGATCACGCGCGGGCATTTTGCCCGTTATCTGGTCGAGCAGGGGAAGGCCACGGCGATCAATCAGGTGTTCAAGCGCTATCTGGCGAAGGGCAAAACCGGCTATGTGCCGCCGCAGTGGTGTACAATAAAACAGGCCGTCAACGTCATTCACCAGTCCGGCGGTGTGGCGGTTATGGCGCATCCCGGCCGTTATCAGCTTAGCGCCAAGTGGCTAAAACGACTGCTGGCGCACTTTGCCGAATGTCAGGGCGACGCGATGGAAGTCGCGCAGTGTCAGCAGGCGCCCGATGAGCGTACGCAGCTGGCGCGTTATGCGCAGGACTATCATTTGCTGGGCTCACAGGGATCGGACTTTCACTCTCCCTGCGCCTGGATAGAACTTGGACGCAAATTGTGGTTGCCTGGCGGAGTGGAACCGGTGTGGGAACATCCGGCACTGAAAGACGGGCTGACGGCGTGATTGTGAGCCGCACGTGAAACGCCGGGCGCGGAGCGCCCTAGTGGCGGACTTCACGTTTTGAAGAGATGAGGTGGTACATGAGTCAATTTTTTTATATTCATCCCCAAAATCCGCAGACGCGGTTGATCGCACAGACGGTCGACGTCTTGCGCAAGGGCGGTGTCATCGTTTATCCGACTGACTCCGGCTATGCGTTGGGCTGTCAGTTGGAGGACAAATCGGCGATGGAGCGCATTTGCCGCATTCGTCATCTGGACAGCAGTCACCACTTTACGTTGATGTGCCGCGATTTGTCGGAGCTGTCCACTTACGCACACGTGGACAATGCGGCGTTTCGGCTCATCAAGAACAACACGCCGGGTAACTACACGTTTATTTTGAAGGGTACGAAAGAAGTTCCGCGCCGCCTGATGAATGAGAAACGTAAGACCCTTGGCCTGCGCGTACCGGCAAACCCGATTGCGCTGGATCTGCTGGCGGCGATGAACGAGCCGCTGATGTCCACCACGTTGATGTTGCCGGGCAACGACTTCGCCGAGTCCGATCCGGAAGAGATCCAAGAGCATCTCGGCAAGCAGGTCGACCTGATTATTCACGGCGGCTTCATCGGGCAACAGCCCACGACGGTTATCGATCTCACCGGCGATGCGCCGGAGGTGATTCGTGAAGGCACCGGCGACATTACCCCGTTTCTTTAACGCGTTCCACATCGGCAACATTCAGCATACATTCGGCGCGAATGCGGTTATAAGCGCGCCGCAAATTTTCTTGCGCGGGCGTATGACGCCGGTGTCTGTGAATCAAATAATAATTATCATTTTCACTAATAACATCAATAAATCGAATATTTTGGATTTGTTGTGCTTGCCAGCTTATGTGACCGTGCAATACTTGATTGGTCTTTCACCAAATAATATAGAATTGGATCGGATTGTAAGAATGTCAATTATTTGCGTCTTCCTTAGGGTTACAATAACTAGATCAAAGTAATTCTGGTTAAGTTACATCTTAATTTACAATGATGATCTTTTTTAGAAGTTACTCTAAGATGGTATGCTATTGGAATTGGTATTAGGCCTTGAGTGGATAAAGCACTGCCAGTTTAATATTTTTATTTTTCATAAGTGAGGGCAAGTTTGAAAAAAACTCTAGTAACAATTTTAGGGCTTTGTATTTATAGTGGCCTGTTTTATCACCCAGCATTTGGACAAAGCAGCTCAATTCCAGGAAAAGATGTACAGCTTAGAAAAGAGGATATTATAGGTTATATCAAATGGTTAATATTTTCTGGGTGCGAACAAGCATTATCAGGCTATCCAGCTGAGGACTTGATTGATAATGCGACGGAGGGGATGAAAAGAGATGTTAAAAACGACGCTTACGCTGAGGTTCATGATTATATTACTTTGGGATGGAGAATAGGCGGTTGGCTAAACGAAAATAATTGGGAAACAACGAGTGGGGTTAAAGTATCAAACTGTGAAGGATTAGCAAGCAACCTCATAAATAACAAGGATAAGAATGATGCTGCTAATTATGAATCGAGTATTGAAAGTTTTATTTCCTTTCCTTCACAAACAGCGATAGCATTAAAGAATGTTTCTGTTTATCAAACCACGGCAAAATCGTTAGCAGAAATGTATAATAAAAATGAGATTTTGTTAGATGATAAGATCAGAAAACGAAAAGTTGAGATAACAGGTGTAATTCAAAATATTCGAAAAAATTCTAAAGGTAATGTTGTTATTGAGCTGCGAAGCGGAAATGAATTTATGCCTGTACGTCTTAGCATGGATGTTGGCGAAAGAAGAAAATCATCAAAATTAAATAAAGGACAGAAAACAATTATCACATGCGACAAAGTAATGTTTTTTGCGGGTTCTCCTTCAGGGGATAAGTGTACGATTGATTAGTTATCTGATACCAGTAGTGTCAGGTATCTTTTCCAAACCTTAGGATACTTATGAACGTACTCAAGGGAAAAAGAACCGAGCCAGTTTAAAGCTTCACTCGTGTAAAATTTGACTCTTTAGACTAAAATAAGTGAAATCGCTGGCTCAAACTAAAACTCACAGCATTTACTTAATTTAAATGGCTGCAGAGCTTCATAACAGGCGACTAAGTAGTCAGTTAAGGTGATGCTGATAAAAATCTTCTTTTATGGAATTTTGAAGCTCTGTGCACGACCAGCAGCATACAAATTTGTGAGTATTCAAAGATCCGTTTTGTAGCACAGCTATTAATCTAAAAACTCAGTTTATAACTATATACGCTTGTTTATAGCTTATCGTACGCAGTTCGACACGAATAAAACTAGGAGAATCATTTATCCTGAAGTTCGTGTAGTATGTCGGCCCACAAATCATTGTGTATGGCACGTTGTTTACGCGATGCATATGGTGGAACAGTTACATATCAGTGAGTTGGCCTTTTTGTGGGTTAATTCATTGTTTTTGAAAGTATACTAGACGCCTGTGAAGGCGACACTCAGAGGTTGCTCAATGAGCGAAAAGCTACAAAAAGTACTGGCGCGTGCAGGACATGGTTCACGCCGGGAAATCGAAACAATGATTCAGGCAGGGCGCATTAGCGTCGATGGTAAAATCGCCACGCTCGGCGATCGCGTCGAAGTGACCCAAGCGACCAAAGTGCGCATCGACGGTCACGTGGTGACGGTGCGCGATACCGAAGACACGGTATGCCGGGTCTTGATGTACTACAAACCGGAAGGCGAACTGTGTACGCGCAGCGATCCTGACGGTCGTCCGACGGTGTTTGACCGCCTGCCTAAAATGCAGGGAGCCCGCTGGGTCGCGGTCGGTCGACTGGATGTTAACACCTCCGGTCTGCTGCTGTTCACCACCGACGGCGAGTTAGCAAACCGTTTGATGCACCCTAGCCGTGAAGTCGAACGTGAATATGCCGTTCGTGTCTTCGGCTCGGTTGACGACGACAAAATTAAACAGCTGAGCAAAGGCGTACAGCTGGATGACGGCCCCGCGTCGTTCCGCACTATCCGCTATCAGGGCGGTGAAGGCATGAACCAGTGGTATAACGTGACGCTGACAGAGGGGCGTAACCGCGAAGTGCGTCGCCTGTGGGAAGCCGTCGGGGTTCAGGTTAGCCGCTTGATCCGCGTACGTTACGGCGACATCCAACTGCCGAAGAGCCTGCCGCGTGGCGGCTGGTCTGAAATGAAGTTGGAAGACGTCAACTATCTGCGTGAACTGGTCCAGTTGCCGCCCGAAACGGTGAGCAAACTGCCGGTTGAACGTGAACGTCGTCGGATGAAAGCTCATCAGATCCGCCGTGCGGTGAAACGTCACAGCCAGGTAAGCGCTGCGCCAAGCCGCCGTAATCCGCCTTCCAAGCGTAACGGATGATTTACCACGGGATACCCAATGCAATACGGTATCCCGTTTGATTTTTCTGGAACGTCTTTCTTATCAATACCGTCTCCTCCTGCCTGCGTTATTTCGCCGCTCCGGGTTTCCTTCTCGGTTGGGCATCAAAACTCATTCCCGTCTTACGTCGACTGTCATCGCCCATCAGATACAAATAGAGCGGCATGATATCCGCTGGCGTTTTCAGTTTTTCCGGATCTTCGTCAGGGAAGGCAGCAGCCCGCATTGAGGTTCTCGTTCCGCCGGGATTGATGCAGTTCACCCGCAAATTACGATGGCGATACTCTTCGGCCAGCACTTGCATCATGCCCTCGGTGGCGAATTTGGAGACGGCATAGGCGCCCCAGCCAGCGCGGCCTTGGCGCCCCACGCTGGAACTGGTGAAAACAAGTGAAGGGCTGGACGATTTAAGGAGCAGGGGAAGTAGCGCCTGCGTCAGCATAAAGGTGGCATTCACGTTGACTTGCATCACCTGTCGCCAAACGTCGCTCGACTGTTCCGTCATGGGGGCGATCTGCCCCAGCAATCCGGCGTTGTGCAAGACGCCGTCCAGGCGCGGCATCGCCTGGCTCAGCGCATCCGCGATCTGATGAAATTGCTCCGACGTAGCCGTTAGCATGTCGCATGGAATCAGATAGTTGTGGGCGCCGCACTCCTCTTGGATCTGCCGCTCCACGGCGCGTAGTTTGCTTTCTGTACGGCCCAGCAGCACCAGGCGGGCGCCGTAGCGGGCATAGGTCAGCGCGGCTTCGCGTCCGATGCCGTCGCCCGCGCCGGTCACCAGAATAATGCGTTGTTTCAGCAGGTCGTTTTTAGGTTGATAGTACACGTCAATGTCCTCTTTCCGTCGTCAAATCAGACGCTGAACGAAGGGGGATTGCTATCGGCCACGTAAGGCGGACTGAATCCGAAATCGATTTAGGAAGGCATAAATAGAGAATTTATGCCTGAAACGATAGGCATTTTCAATCAGACTGAGGTGATATCCGGGCGGGGCGTTGGAAAAAACAGCGAAAGTGTGAATTTCATTGCTGAGGCATCGCCATTACGTATGGCATACGCTACGTTATGACACTGATGTTATGTAACCCAAGCAGGAACGCTGGCAAAGTCAGTTTCCTGCTCGTCAAAGAATAAGAGGCGGTATTCGTGGAATTAGTGGCTTTATATGGATTATTTCTGGCAAAGACCTTGACCGTGGTGGTCGCCATCGGCGCGCTGGTGGTGCTGACCGTCGGCCTGTCTCAGCGAAAACGCCAGCGAAGCGGCGAGCTGCAGGTGATCGACCTCGGCGAACAGTACCGTGGCGTACAGCAGGAAATGGAAAGCGCAGTGCTAAGCGACGCGGAATGCAAGGCGCTGGAAAAAAAACATAAGAAAGAGGAAAAGGCGAAAACCCGGCTTGAGAAGCAGCGCACGCGGCGCGGCGAGGAGGCGCACGGCAAACCCAGCCTGTATGTGCTTGACTTCAACGGCAGTATGGACGCCTCAGAAGTCAGTTCGCTGCGCGAGGAGATCTCCGCCGTGTTGGCCGTAGCACGCAAGAACGATGAAGTGCTGCTAAGACTCGAAAGCCCAGGCGGCGTGGTGCATGGCTACGGTCTGGCGGCCTCCCAGCTCCAGCGTTTGCGCGATAAGGGGATCCGTCTGACGGTGGCGGTGGATAAAGTCGCGGCCAGCGGGGGGTACATGATGGCCTGCGTAGCGGATCGCATTGTGGCGGCGCCGTTCGCCATCGTCGGTTCCATCGGCGTGGTTGCGCAACTGCCGAACTTTAACCGGTTACTGAAAAACAACGATATTGATGTCGAGCTTCATACGGCAGGTGAATACAAACGCACCTTGACGCTGTTTGGAGAAAACACCGATGCCGGACGGGAGAAATTCCGCGAAGAGTTGGATATCACGCATCAGCTGTTTAAAAATTTCGTCAGTGAAATGCGTCCTGGTCTGGATATCAATGCGGTGGCGACGGGTGAGCACTGGTTCGGTACTCAGGCGAAAGCGTTGGGGCTGGTGGACGCGATTGGCACCAGCGACGATTTGCTGATTGCGGAGATGAAAACGCATAACGTCTTGTCAGTGCACTATTTGCGCCGTAAACGTCTGATGGATCGTTTCACCGGCAGCGCGGGCGCGACGCTGGAACGCTTGATGCTGCGCTGGTGGCAAAGAGGGCATCAGCCTCTCCTGTGACCTGCCAGTCATAGCCCGCTGCTACGGCGGGCTATGACTGAATCAAACTTCCTGCTTTACGCCTCTCGACGTTTCTCCGCTGGCTGACTAATCCTGCAGGCTGTATTTATCAGACAGCTCATGCGCCAGGTATTTGAACATATTGAAAACGGCGGTAGTTTTGCGCGAAGGAAGGCCTTCGTCGTCAAGAAAGTAGTCGCCGCGGAAAACCAGCACGCCGTTTTTTTGTTCGACGTCGGTGGCTTCAATACCTTGCAGATAGTCGTCGTGATTTTTGATGAGGGTGTTGGCTTCAGCCAGCAAGGTGGCGCGATCGATTGGGGTCTTTTCTTTATGGGTGTGCATAACGCCTGTGCTCCTGCGGATAAAATCTTGCCGCATTGTACTGCCTGACGCCTTTACACGGCAAATTACCAGATTTTTATCTTACCCGTTTAAGTTCTCGCGGGGCGATCGGTGGCGAAAACCGCCTTTACATGCTAATTAAGTTGCGTGGTCGCATTTATCAGGTAGAGTGTGGGATTTTCCATAGTCAAGCAGAATAATTTATTTACGCCGTGGATGATAACCGTTAACTATGGTTACAATGCGGTATATGACTATTCCCACGGGATCATAGAGTTGCGGCGGATCAGCGGTGCCTGCAAGCCCGTGAAGACAAGAACAGAACGATGTTCCTCGCAGCCGAAAGCGAATTGAGCTGGGGTGATGACGGTTATCATCCCGTGATGGTGAAGATTTTTTCTTTTCTCAAAGAATTCAGTAGGTAACAATAAATTATGGGTAAAGCTCTCGTCATAGTTGAGTCCCCGGCAAAAGCCAAAACGATCAATAAGTATCTTGGCAATAACTATGTGGTTAAATCCAGCGTCGGTCATGTGCGTGACCTGCCGACCAGCGGCTCTGCGAGTAAAAAGAGCGCGGATTCTGCACAGGGAAAAACCAAAAAAGCGCCAAAAAAAGACGAGAAGACCGCATTGGTCAATCGTATGGGCGTCGATCCTTATCACGACTGGGCGGCGAATTACGAGATCCTGCCGGGCAAGGAGAAAGTGGTTGCCGAGCTGAAAACGTTGGCGGAAAACGCAGAACACGTCTATCTCGCAACCGACCTTGACCGCGAAGGGGAGGCCATTGCATGGCACCTGCGGGAAATCATTGGTGGAGATGAAACGCGCTTCAGTCGCGTCGTGTTTAACGAAATCACCAAAAACGCGATCCAGCAAGCGTTCGAAAATCCAGGCGAACTGAATATCGACCGCGTTAACGCTCAGCAGGCCCGTCGATTCATGGACCGGGTCGTGGGTTACATGGTCTCGCCGTTGCTGTGGAAAAAGATTGCCCGCGGCCTGTCAGCCGGACGCGTTCAGTCCGTCGCGGTGCGGCTGGTGGTGGATCGCGAACGTGAAATCAAAGTGTTTGTTCCTGAAGAGTACTGGGAACTTCACGCGGACCTGCTGGCGTCAAGCGACGTCGCACTCAAAATGCAGGTCACGCATCACAACGGCAAGCCTTTCAAACCGGTCAACAAAACGCAGACCCACGCGGCGGTTTCTCTGCTGGAGAAAGCCCGCTATGTCGTCTCCGATCGCGAAGATAAACCGACCAGTAGCAAACCCGGTGCACCTTTTATTACCTCCACGCTGCAACAGGCGGCCAGCACACGTCTCAGCTTCGGCGTGAAAAAGACCATGATGATGGCGCAGCGGTTGTATGAAGCGGGTCACATCACCTATATGCGTACCGACTCCACCAACCTGAGTCAGGATGCGCTGGAGATGGTTCGCGGCTTTATCGGCGACGAATTCGGCCAACGTTACCTGCCGGACTCGCCTAATCACTACAGCAGCAAAGAGAACTCCCAGGAAGCGCATGAAGCGATTCGTCCTTCCGATGTCAACGTGCAGGCCGAACAGTTAAAAGATATGGAGCCGGATGCGCAGAGGCTCTATCAGCTGATCTGGCGTCAGTTCGTCGCCTGTCAGATGACGCCGGCGCAGTACGACTCCACTACGCTGACGGTCAGTGCTGGCGACTACCAGCTGCGCGCCAAGGGCCGCACGCTGCGTTTCGACGGCTGGACCAAAGTGATGCCTGCGCTACGCAAGAATGATGAAGATCGTTCTCTGCCAGCGGTCGAGGTGGGCGAAACCCTGACGCTCGACAAACTGTTGCCGAGTCAGCACTTCACCAAGCCGCCTGCGCGTTACAGCGAAGCCTCTCTGGTGAAAGAGCTGGAAAAACGCGGGATCGGGCGTCCTTCAACCTACGCTTCCATCATTTCGACAATTCAGGATCGTGGCTACGTCCGCGTCGAGAACCGTCGTTTCTACGCGGAGAAAATGGGCGAAATCGTCACCGATCGCCTGGAAGAAAACTTTCGTGAGCTGATGAGCTACGATTTCACCGCGCGCATGGAAAGCAGCCTCGACCAGGTCGCCAACAATCAGGCGAAGTGGAAAGCCGTGTTGGATGAGTTCTTCGACGAGTTCACCAAGCGTCTGGAAACGGCCGAGCTGGATCCGGAAGCGGGTGGTATGAAGCCGAACCAGATGGTGCTGACCAGCATCGACTGCCCGACCTGTAGCCGCAAAATGGGGATTCGTACCGCCAGTACCGGCGTATTCTTGGGCTGCTCCGGCTATGCGCTGACCCCGAAAGAGCGTTGCAAAACGACGATCAATCTGATCCCGGAAGAGGAAGTGCTGAACATCCTGGAAGGGGATGAGGCCGAAGCCCACGCGTTGCGCGCGCGCCGCCGCTGCCCGAAATGCGGTACGGCAATGGACAGTTATCTAATCGACAATCAGCGTAAGCTGCACGTCTGCGGTAACAACCCTTCCTGTGACGGGTATGAAATCGAAACGGGCGAGTTCCGTCTGAAAGGCTACGACGGCCCGGTAGTGGAATGCGACAAATGCGGCGCGGAAATGCATCTGAAAATGGGGCGTTTCGGTAAATACATGGCGTGCACCAACGAAGACTGCACCAACACGCGTAAGATCCTACGCAGCGGCGAAGTCGCTCCGCCGAAAGAAGATCCGGTGCCGCTGCCTGAACTGCCTTGCGAGAAGTCCGACGCCTATTTTGTGCTGAGAGACGGCGCCGCCGGGGTGTTCCTTGCCGCTAATACGTTCCCGAAATCTCGCGAAACGCGAGCGCCACGGGTGGAAGAACTGGTGCGATTCAAGGATCGACTGCCGGAAAAACTGCGCTATCTGGCCGATGCGCCGGTCGATGACGGTGCGGGCAACAAAACGATGGTGCGATTCAGCCGTAAAACCAAACAGCAGTACGTCTCGTCTGAAAAAGACGGTAAGGCCACCGGCTGGTCCGCTTTCTATGTGGATGGCAAATGGGTTGAGACCAAGAAATAATTCGCACCCGGCGAAAAGACTTACGCCGAGCACGACAGGTAAGAGAATGATATCGGGGCCGTCTTTGACGGCCCCGTTTTTTATTGAACGATCGCACTATTTACCGCGCTCCTGAAGGGGGGATCTGTCGCCGTCATTGCGTACGGGCACCGACCTAAGAGAGTGCGGTCAATCCGTGCGACGCTGTGCCTGAAGGGCAATCAGATGGTCGGCGATCGCTCGGATGACCCAGAACGCCGTCTGCCCGACATCACTATGCAAGTCCTGTGCTAAAGGGTCCCCCGAACGTTGCAGAAAGTCCGCCTCCAGTGAATCCACGAATGCGTCGAAATCAAACTGGCCCGTCCGGGGTTTATCTTTTTGACCTAATACCTGATTTATTCGCAATGACACCAGATGGTTCGCCTTATCGAACGCACACCGTTCGGTGGGCGACAGAGATCCGCCCGGCGTGACGCGGTCACGCCAACGGGGGGAGGCGGCGTGGGGTAAAGAGGGCGTTTTGCTATTCATCTCAGCTTACCTGTAATGCGGCCGAGGTCGGCACTTTGAATGAATTGTTGACGTCACTCAGGCTGTTATTTTGGGCGGTGATAGTAAGCCCGTTGCTGTCGCTTTTAACAAAGGCGAACTTACCGTTCTCCGCATCAACATGGCTGAGGTTGAGATTCCAGTTTCCTTGCTGGCCGCCGTTGGTTCTCACGAAGGTGCCGAAGTCTTTAACCTTAAAATTATCCACCGTGAAGTTGGCGTCCGCATTCAGTTGGAAGACCTTGTCGGAAGCTCCCTGAGCGCTACTGTTGGTGATCGTGACGTTGGCTGGATTGCCGGTGTTCTCCTTCACCGTTAACGCATCCTCGCCGACGTTGGTCCAGTGAACATTATCGATCGTGGCGTCGCCGTGCAGGTGAATGCCATCCGCAGCGTTATCGCCAAAAATGACGTTTTTAACTGAGCCGCCGTCTGCGACTTCAAACAGCGGTTTCTGTCCTTCCGTTTGGCTGCCATTGCCTAACCCAGCCCCCGCGACATAGGTTTTTCCCTGGCCGTCGAAGGTTTCCCCGGCGCCGACTTTGATCGGCTCGTTGACGACGACCGCATTGGCGTTATCGGCCGTGGGGAAACTGACGGCGCCGCTTTGACCAGTCGCGGACGGCGCTTCGTTCGAAGGAACCGGGGACTTCGACGATGACGGGCTGCTGCCATCGGTTCCCGGCAGCGTTGCTCCTCCCGGCGCGGAAGGCGCTGTCTCCGTGGGTTGGGGCGACTCCACCGCAGCCCCTGACGTGCGATTGTTCGGCTGCGAGCCGGGCACGGCTGATGCGCCGCCGTTGCTGGCGCCACCCTCTTGTGGTTGGCCAAACTGGCTCTTTTGGTTATCCATCAGCATAGCGATCAGTTGCATCAGCGTTTGAGACAGTTGGTCGCTGCTAAACTGCCCACCACCGTCCTGTGTCGGCGAAAGGCTGCCTTGCAGCGCTTGGCTTCCGGCATTCTGCAATGTATCGCGGCTTAGATCCTGTGGATGCGTTGCTGAGGACGTAGCACTTTGTTGCGTGCTTTGCCCGTTCTGCGGCATCAGCGTATCCAACAGCTTACCGAGCATTTCAAGCTGGTTTCGCTGATTCTGTCCGTCCCGGCCGCCAATCCCGCCTGCGGCGACACTGCCATCCGTGGGGCGCATGCCCTCAGATGCCTCCTGACTAGCGGCTTGCAGGGTCAGCAATAGTGCCGCCAACAGTTTGGCCACGCTGTCTAGCGCCGTTTGATGTTCTGTCGTGCTGGCGCCGGTGTTCTGCCGTTCCGCTGGCAGGTTTTGGGAAGAGATGCTGCCCAGATTGGCATTATTCATGCCGGAGCCGGGCAGGGTAGGCGTGGTGTTCAGGTCTGACATAGCGAGTGCCTCGTAAGCTGTTGTTGAGTAAAAAATAGGCTGCGGAGAATATTGAATCGACGGTTCGTCGTTATATGGGTGGTTCAAATATTCGCCGGGTTCCTGTCTCTCCGGTGCGCGAATGACAAGACGCAAGCGTCCATGCCCCCCTTATTTCCGGGCGGAACCTAATGCCTTTTCCCAGCCACTCACTCGGCAATTAGCTTCATCAACAACATCTCTGGGAGACGGCTATGTTGGGCAATATCAGACACATTCATCAGAAGACGGTGGCGGAAGTCGATACGCCGACCGTGTCCGGAGAGGGGCGCGCGGTCTCTCAGGGGCACGCTTCCGTCGCTGGACAGAAGGCGACGGGATCGTTGACTCAGGAAGGTCTGCGTCTGGCGGCAACCCCGCGCGTCAGCCAGCGCGAGGTGCCGCCTGACTCGCTAGGATCGCAGGTAGGTCGCTCCCCCAATCTTCGCGACATGAGAGACGCCATCGACCGTGCGATGCAGGACACTGCCGGCCCCTCGTCGACGGCTGAGACGCCGGTGAAAACCGTCACCACGTTACGGGAGCTGCTGCAACGCTCTGCGTCGAGTGAGACGGGTTCGTCCCGAAGCGCGAGTCTGCATAGCGCGGTTTCCCATTTTGACGGGGCGGCAGGCACGATTGCCAGTCACGCCCCTGCGGCAGTGGGTCTGGGGCTTTCGCTGGATAAAAAAGGCAAGGTCATCTTGGGCGACGATGTCCCAGCCCCGATAAAAACGGTGCTGTCGCAAACGCTGGGTAAACACGATCTACCGTTTGTGGCGCATCACAAGAACTCGAACGGCACCCATCATCTGTTGATGGATAAAATAGGGCGCCTGTTCAGCCTTCATCACGGCAAACACGGGCTGGTCGGTTTGCACAGCAGCGCGCCCTCACGGAAAGACAGCGAATTACTGCACAGCAAGGCGTCGGCAGGCTATGCATTGCATGCGTCTGACACACAGGTGCGCACAGAAGCGAAGCTCAACGGTAAAGACGCCGGATCGCAGTCGCTGCCTAACCCCACCGGCGGACTCCAGTCTCAACTGTCCGGGATTTTTCTGGACGTTCATGACGAGGCGCTGCGCCTCCACGACGGCAAGCTGTTCAGCCTGAGTCCCGAGGGCGTCTGGCAGCCAAAAGACGACCGCAAGCACGCGCAATTGTCCCGACAGGCCGACGGGAACCTGTATGCGGTGAAGGAGAGCCACTTGTTAAGCAACCTGTCGACCGGCATGGAGTCGACCGCCTTTAAAGACAAAATTATCTCGTTCTCCGCCAACCTTGACGGGCAGACGGTGGTGTTGACGACGTCTGACCACGGTGCGGGCAAGCTGCATCTGTTGCCGACGCTGAATGCTCCCAAGAGCGAGCACCGGGCGCTGCAACTGGCTCTAAACGGCACGATCGCGCTGGAACGCGGCAGCGAACAGGTGGATGCCAAAGCCGTAGGACTCGATCGGCAAAAGCTGCTGGTGGCCGATCGTGAAGGGCAGGTTTTTGTCGGGACGTTGCCACAGGGAGACAGTCATCGCGTCGAACTGACCCCCTTGCACAGCCCGGATCTGGAAGGGGCGCTGGGGGTAGGTCATCACACGGAGGGCTTTGTCAGCAACGGCGCAGGCAGTCTGCATGCGTTGGTCAAAGACGCGCAGGGGCATAAACATCTGGCCGCCCCTGCGGCGGAAGGCGGCGGCTTCAAGCCGGGCTGGAACCTAAGCGATTCGCTGGTGGTGGACCACAAAATGGGGCTGCTGCACGTCGCTCTGCCGTCGTCATCTGTCATGAATATGGGACGCTTCGGCATGATGGCGCTGCACGAAGGCAAAGTGCATTACGTGGACAGCGTGACCCGCAGTTGGACGCCGACGACGATTTCCGCCAATCAGCTCAAACGCGGTTTGGATAACCAGCCCTATGTCCTGCATGACGGCCAGCTCAAAGCGTTGACGATCAATCAGAAAGCGGACAGCGTCGTTCATGGCGACAGCAACGTCTTTGCCCTTAGCCACGCGCGCCACGCGCCGAAATCCGGCGATGCATTGCCGGGATTGGGGAAAGACAGTGGCGCCGTCGCGGTTGCCGTGCTGACCGCCAATCGATTCATCTCTGCCAATAAAGAGGGGGACATCCAACTGCATCAGGTCCGTCCCGGCACGAATCGGGCCTCAGCCCCCGCCACGGCGCTACCGAAGGACGGGCTGACGGGGGAGATCCGCGATCTGGCGCTGGATCGCGAAAGCAACCTGTTCGCGCTTAACCATGAGGGCGCCTTATTTATCTTGCCGCGTGAGGCCTGGCAAAACGACCGCGCGGAATCCGGTGTAACGCGTTGGCAACCGGTGGAAACGCCGCAGGGCGGCAAGGTTGATCGGCTGGATACAACGCCGGAGCATGGCCTGCTGGCGCATCAGGACGATCGTCATCAGCGTCTGACCCAAGGCCGTTGGACGGAGCATCGACCGAACACGGAAATCACCGCGCCTCAACCGCGAGAGGCCGAGACGGTTTACCAGCGCTTAGGCGGCGCGACCAAAGCCGTATCTATCCCTGGAACGAGATTAACGGCGAAGCTGGATACGCAAGTGCTGGGGCAAATGGCGCAGGAAAACAAAAAGACCAGCAGCGGTTTTGTCGATCGTATGCGCGCGAATGTCATTAAGCTGCCGGCTGAGCTAGGCAAAAGCGTGGGAGATGGCATTCAGCATCACTTCAAAGGGCGTGCCGGGCTGCATCCGCTCTATTCGGCCCAGGCTTCGGTCTTTAAGCGGCTGGAGGTGCTGAATATGCAACGTCAGCAGAGTCCGCAGGCAAACACCACCGATCTGAAAACCAAGCTGAGCCAGCTGAATCTGGGAGACGCCGGCAAGCCGCTGATGGCGGCGCTGCATCAGTTTCATCAGGACCTGGAACGCAGCTCGGGCAACGCGGCGCTGTTGCTGGGTAAACATCAGGGGCTGATTAACGCCAAAGGCGAGATCAATCACCAGTTCACCCCGTCGGCGCTGAAGTCCGCCATTCAAGGCATGAACTCGCATCGTTCCGGGAAGAGCCTCAGCGACGCGTTAATGACGGCCACGCTGGCGCATCCTTCTTCGGCGGACAGCAAGGCGAGCGCGCTGTTGAAGCAGTTCGTCATGAAAAAGGTGGATATGAGCTACCAGAGCGACAAGGTGGTTCAGGGCGCGCACCGCGACGTCCATGATGAGATGGCGCTGACGAAGTCGCGGCTGGCGCTGGACACGCTGACTATCGGCGATCTGCACGGCATCGTGGATAAGCTGGCGGGATTCTCCGGCGCCTCGCCGACGAAAGCGGATCTCAAACCGATGCAGGAGGCGTTGACGCTGCTGCGGGATCATCAGTATGGCGATCACCACGTGAAGCGCGCCACGGACATGGGATTCACCTGTTTTTCAGCGCTGGAGGCGGATTATGACGCGGTGAAAACCTTCACCCGCGCCTTCAAAGATGAACGGCATGCCGTCAGCGTGACCTCTCGCACGTCGCTGCAGGCGGAGGATCAGGGGCAGTTAACCCAAAAAATGAAAGACACCGTGCTGTCGCTGAATGCCGGCGAAAGTCTCAGCTTCAACCGAAGCTATAACGCGGGCCTGAGCTCGGTTTATGTGATGCCGACGCAACTGGCCAAGGTGACCATTAACCACCTCCCGTCGCCGCTGATCGCCAGCGGCGGCGTGACGGGCGAACGGGGCTACAGTTTAAGTTTCAGCCGGGGAGACAACGGCATCAATGTCAGTTTTGGCCGCACCGGCGGCCTCAGCGCCAAAGCCGGTGTGATCGTCGGTCATGAACCCAAGGCGACGAAAGAAAATCTCATTCTGGATGATGACCATACGCTGACGTTCGATCTGAGGATGGGCGTCAGCGGCTCCGCCACCATTGGCGCGACCCGCCAAAACGGCCTCAGCTTCACGCTAAGCGAAAAAGAGCTGCCGTCGTTTATCGATGAGCTGACGCAGGGGAAGATCAATCCGCTGGATCTCATGAAAAAGGGTACCGAACACCAGGTCAAGCAGGGGCTTTCTGTGAATTTCGATGTGGACGGCGCTTTCACGCTCGACGGTCGCGCCGCGGTCAACATGACGGACAACGACAATACAACCTTCTCCACCACGACCCGAGCTTCGCTGGGCGTCAGCGGCGGCGTCAACGTGTTGTCCGCCAGTCACGATCGCAGCACGGTCCGGGGCCAACTGAACGAGAAAAACACGACCAGCAACAACCGAGTGCGATTTTTTAACCAGGCTTCCGTCGGCGCGAATGCCGCGCTCTGGGCCGGGATGGCGACAACGCAACCCGGCAAGGGGACGCTGCCGGCAGGATTCGGCACCGGGGCTTCAGCCACGCTGTCTGTCGATACCAAAACCAGTCACAGCATCTCTCTCAATGTCAAAGTGGCGGAGCCGCTACAGAAAAGCGACATCGAAGAACTGACGGCTTCGCTTGAGAAACACTTTGCCGATGTGGAAACCCAGCAGCTACTAGGCGGCGTAAACAAACTGGATGATATCGACGAACAGTTGGCCATTATGCATCGGCACTTCGATGCCAAAACGCCGCAGAACGATGGGCAATACAGCGCAATGCAGTCGCTCGGCAAAGCGGTTCGCCAGCAGTCGGCGGCGAAGCATCAGGCGGTGACGCTATCGAGCGTCAGCCATAGCGCCAGCTACGCCAACCTGTCGAAGTTGGACAGCAATGGCGTGCTGCATGCGTTGCGCAAGCTGGTGAACGATAACGTGCCGCCCACCAATGCCGAACGTATCCACGCCTTCATGAATGCCGACCCGGCGTTGAAAGCGGTCATGACCCATTTACAGTCGTTGCCCAACGCCTCCGCCAGCGTGAACCTGGAACCGAAGGACGCGGTGAAAGAGCAGGTGGAAAAAGGCATTCAGAACAACAGCCTGAGCAAACAAGCCATCGTCGATCTGTTCAAGGACAGCAACAATCTGCGCATCGGCTCGATCAGTTTTACCGAGACGGTGAAGAAGAAGGAGGGCTTCACGTTCCCGACGCCTATCGTTGGGGCGTCCAGCAGTGTGGACGTCAGTATGAGCAAGTCGCTGGGAGAAATTCACTTCTCCTACGGACAAAATCAGGACACGCCGAGACATTTCAGTCTGGAAGGCGAGATCGCGCGGGCTAATCCTACCCTGGCGCAGGCGCTGGACAGCCTGCATCAGGAAGGCATTACGCTGGCGAAACACTAATTCACGATGGCACAGGGCAGAAGGAGCTTCACAATGCATTCCCAACAACAACACGTCTCTCGTTTACTGCAAGCGTTTGGTCGGGCCACGCAAACCCCGCTCAGGCTGGATAATGGAATTTGCGTGCTGAATGACGAAAACGGCGAAGAAGCGGCGGTCATTGACGTTCCCGCGCACAGCGAACAACTTTTACTGCACTGCCGGATAGTCGCGCTGGACGGGCTGGAGAGGTTGGACGAAGCGGCGATTTACCGCCTGATGCTGCAGCTCAATTTCGAGATGGCGGCGATGCGCGGTTGCTGGCTGGCGTTGGATGAATTTAATCAGCTACGACTGTGCTTTCAACACTCGCTTGATAGGCTGGATGAAAACCGTTTCAACGCCATGCTTTCGGGATTCATCCAACAGGTGACAGAGACCCGGGACTTTATTATTTCACTGCTGGGGCAGATGCAGGCGGCGTAACCGCACGCGACCGTCATGGCTTCATGCGGGAACGCGACGGTAGGCGCCGCCGCGTATTGCGCCGTAGCCAACGCTTTCAGCGCCGTCAGACCGCTTCGACGTCGATGTGAATGGCGTCGTAGCGCCAGTATTCGTGGTCGCAATCGATGATCCGATCCGACTGGTCCCGGTTGATGCGGGTGATAAATAGCGCAGGGCTGCCTGAGGCGACGTTAAGCGCAGAAGCGGCCAGAGGGGGAACCGGCGTCGGCAACATCGTGAAACGCACCCGGCCATAGCAAACGCCATAGCGCGTCTCATAGATATCGGTCAGGGATTGCGTCAGATCGGACGCCAGAATATTCGGGAAAAATGCGGGATTAAGGTAGTGCTCCACATACAGTACTGCGCGTGCGTCAATGCGTCGCAAGCGGCGGATCTGGTAAACCTTTGCGCCGACCGGCAGCGTCAGTTGCTGACCGATTTCGTCGCTGGCGGCGATCTCGCGAGCTTCCAGAACCTCTGTGGCGGCATGGCGCCCCTGTTGTTCGACCATCGCGTGAAAATGGCTCCGCTGCAAGGGGTTATAGACGATCCGCGGCGGCGAAATAAACCACCCGCGGCGAGGCTCCCGGTAAATCACTCCCTGGGATTCCAACTGTAGCAGCGCTTCCCGTAGGGTAATTCGGGTGGTGGAGAACCGTTCGCTCAACGTTCTTTCCGAGGGGAGACGCGCCTCGTTTCGCCATGTTCCTTCATCAATTTGCGTCCGCAGCGTCCGGCAGATCAGCGCCACGGTTGTCGAGGGTTGTTGCATGAGTTCATCAGCCTATTCTGGAGCACGCCGTGCACCACCGTGGGTACACCACCATTCTTGATCAGAGCGCCATATTGCCACGCAGCCGTCAAAACGTCTTGCTCGAGCCGCGATAGAGAGACGGGAGTATCGAGCGTTAATTTCCACACCGTACACCCAGCAGGCGATAAGGAGCGACTGACATACAAATTTCATCTTTAGAGCGTAGATTGGCGTGGATTTTGCTGGACTAGACCAGCGCTTATTCCTATCACCAGGAGCACTTACGATGAAAATTAAGGTTGCATCCCTATTCACGACAGCCGTTGTGCTGTCGCTTTCATCCGCTCACGCGGCCGAAGGTTCCGTCGCCGAGCTAGAGCAAGCGGCGCGAGCGGAAGGACAGGTTAATAGCGTGGGTATGCCGGACAACTGGGCTAACTGGAAAGACACCTGGAAGGACCTGAATGAAAAATATGGCCTGCGCCATACGGACACCGACATGAGTTCGGCTCAGGAGATCGCCAAGTTCGCCGCCGAGAAACAGAATGCCAGCGCGGATATCGGTGATGTGGGCGCGTCGTTTGGCCCCATTGCGGTGCAAAGAGACGTCACCCAGCCCTACAAACCGACCACCTGGTCGCAGATCCCCGACTGGGCCAAAGACAAAGACGGACACTGGGCGCTGGCGTATACCGGCACCATCGCCTTCATCGTCAATAAGCAGTTGGTCAAAGACGTGCCTCACAGCTGGGCCGACCTGAGAAAAGGAAGTTACACCGTCACTATTGGAGACGTCAGTTCGGCGGCTCAGGCCACCAACGGTATCCTGGCGGCGGCCTATGCGATGGGTGGCGATGAGCACAATCTCAAACCGGCGCTGGATCTGTTCGCCGACCTGGCCAAGGCCGGTCGGCTCGGGCTGACTAATCCGGTCATCGCCAATATCGAGAAAGGCGAAGTGCAGGTAGGAGTGGTCTGGGACTTCAACGGCCTCAACTACCGCGACCAAATTGATAAAGACCGTTTTGTTGTGCTGATCCCGTCGGATGGCTCGGTGACGTCTGGCTATACCACGATAATCAACAAGTATGCCCGGCATCCTAACGCCGCCAAGCTGGCGCGCGAATACATTTTCTCTGACGCCGGTCAAATCAATCTGGCGCGCGGATATGCCCGCCCGATCCGCGCGGAGCACTTGTCGCTGCCGGATGATGTGAAAGACAAGCTGCTGCCAGCGGCACAGTATCAGTCAGCCCGTCCCATTGCAGACCCGGCTGCCTGGGAGAAAAGCGCGCGTCTGCTGCCGCGGCAGTGGCAGGAATCCGTCATGATCAACATGCAGCAGTAACTCGTCTGGGAGCGAATCAAGCATGAAATGTATTCTGGTCGTGTTGGACGGTCTGAATGATCGGGTTGCTCGCGATGCCATGGGATATCTGCAAGCGCAGTGCGATGCGGGACGAGGTCGGCGCTATGCGCTGACCTGCGAATTGCCCTCGCTCTCCCGGCCGCTGTATGAGTGCATCCTGACCGGCGTCACGCCCGTGGAAAGCGGTATCGTCCACAATGAGATTCAACGGCTGTCAAATCAGATGAGCATTTTCCATTATGCCCGTAGCGCGGGGCTGACCACCGCGGCGGCGGCTTACCACTGGGTGAGCGAGCTGTATAACCGGACGCCCTTTGACCCGCCGCGCGATCGGCATACCGCAGATACCCATCTGCCCATTCAGCACGGTCATTTTTACTATGAGGACGACTACCCGGATTCGCACCTGTTTATTGACGCCGAGAGTCTGCGTCGGACATATCAGCCGGACTTTCTATTGGTGCATTCGATGAACATTGATGATGCGGGTCATCATTTCGGCCTGTCGTCGCCGCAGTATCGGAACAAGGCCAGAAGGGCGGACGGCTACCTCTCGCTGCGGTTGGCGGACTGGTTGTCGGCGGGGTATCAGGTAGTAGTGACGGCGGATCATGGTATGAACGACGACCGCAGTCACGGTGGCGTGCTGCCGGAGGAAAGAGCGGTGCCGCTGTTTGTTTTCGGTGATGCATTTTCTCTTGGCGATGCCTCGCCGCGTCAGACGGATCTGTGCGGTACGATCTGCGATATCCTGGGTGCTCCGCACGATAAATCACGCTGTTCGGCGCTGCTTGCTGACGGTATTGGAGCGAGCCGATGAAGAAAAAAGTGTTGGCGATGGTTTGTCTGTTGCCTTTCGCCGTGTGCTTTATTGCTTTTCAGCTGGTGCCGCTGGGGTGGATCGCAGTCAACAGCTTCTACAGTGAAATTAACGCTCGCTGGGGTTGGGATAACTACCGGGACATTTTGACATCGCCGTTCTATCTTCAGGCGATACGGTTTTCTCTGGATATTTCGCTTCACTCCAGCCTCTACGGTTTGTTGATCGCGCTACTCGGTAGTTACTCGCTGAGTCAGCTTCGAGGCGGTCGACTGCATCGCTGCGTGATGGCGTTCACCAATATGACCAGCAATTTCGCCGGCGTGCCGCTGGCGTTCGCGTTCGTCATCCTGCTCGGGTTGAACGGCTGCCTGACGTTATTGCTGAGGCAACTGGGTTTCATGGAGACGTTTAATCTCTACTCCCGTTCCGGGCTGATTATCCTCTACACCTATTTTCAGATCCCGCTGGGGGTCCTGCTGCTGTATCCCGCGTTCGACGGTCTAAAAGCGGAGTGGCGGGAGTCGGCGGCGCTGCTCGGCGCCGGGCGTTATCGTTACTGGCGATATATCGGGCTGCCTATCTTGATGCCGGCGCTGTTGGGCACCTTCGTGATCCTGATGGCGAATGCGCTGGGCGCGTATGCCACCGTGTATGCGCTGACCAACGGCAACTTTAACGTTGTGCCTGTCCGGATCGCGGCGCTGGTCGCGGGGGATATCTCGCTGGACCCCCATCTCGGCAGTGCGCTGTCCATGCTGCTGGTGGTGTTGATGACGCTGATTACGGTGCTTCATCAGTGGTTGGTTGGTCGCAGCTACCTGAATGTGAAACGTTAACTCATCGCGGAGGATCGCTATGTCTGTCTCTGAACGCGTTTACCACCGTTTCGTGGTGGGAGCGCTGCTGTTCGTTCTGGTACTGCCGCTGGCGGCAACCTTGGTCTATGCCTTCGCGACCCAGTGGGGCGCCACCGTATTACCGGATGGCTTTACGACGAAGTGGATGAAAAGTCTCTGGTCGGATCCGCGTTTTCTGACGGCGTTGTGGCACTCCTTGTTGATCTGCGGTGCTTCTCTGCTGCTGTCGCTGTTATTGATTCTGCCGGCGATGTTCGTTATCGCCTATCAATTTCCTCGGCTGGATGCGGTAATGAACATCCTGATTTTGCTCCCCTTTGCCGTGCCGCCGATCGTTTCTTCTGTGGGACTGTTACAGCTCTACTCTTCGGAGCCGCTGATGCTGACCGGTACGCCGTGGATTCTTATCGGTTGTTATTTCACCATCGCGCTGCCGTTTATCTATCGGGCTATCACCAACAATCTGCAGGCGATCAATCTGCGCGAGCTGATCGACGCCGCCCACCTGTTGGGCGCCAGTACCTGGCAGGCGGCATGGCGGGTGGTGCTGCCTAATCTGCGTAAGGGCGCTTTTATCGCCGTCCTGCTCTCTTTTTCTTTTTTGATCGGCGAGTTCGTCTTCGCCAATCTCCTGGTGGGAAGCCGCTACGAAACCCTGCAGGTGTACCTGTTCAACATGCGTAATGGCAGCGGGCATTTCACCAGCGCGCTGGTGATCTCCTATTTCTTCGTCGTGCTGGTTGTGACGTGGCTGGCGAATTTGTTAAATAAAGACAAGGGGTAAAAATGGCCTATCTGCAAGTGATGCAATTGACTAAAAGTTTCGGGGCGACCCCGGTTTTCAACCAGATCGACTTCATGGCTGAAGAGGGAGAATTCGTGACGCTGCTGGGCCCGAGCGGCTGTGGGAAATCCACGTTGTTACGCTGTATTGCTGGCCTTACCCCGGTCGACAGCGGACAGATCCTGCTACAAGGGCAGAACATCGTGCCGCAATCCCCCCAGAAGCGGGGGATTGGTATGGTCTTTCAGAGTTACGCGCTGTTCCCCAATATGACGGTGGAAGGCAACGTCGCTTTCGGATTGAAAATGCAAAAAAAGTCGGGTGATGAAGTGCGCCGCCGCGTCGCGGAAGTACTGGCGCTAGTGGAACTCGAGACGCTCGCCCGGCGATATCCGCATCAGCTTTCCGGTGGCCAGTGTCAACGCGTGGCGCTGGCGCGATCGTTGGTGACGCGTCCACAGCTGTTGTTGCTGGATGAGCCGCTTTCCGCGCTGGACGCTCGAATTCGCCGCCACCTGCGAGAGCAGATCCGCAATATCCAGCGCGAGATGAAGCTGACCGCGCTGTTTGTTACGCACGATCAGGAAGAAGCATTGACGCTATCCGACCGCATCGTACTGATGAATAAAGGCGAAATCGTGCAGAATGGTAACGCGGCGCGACTGTATACGCAGCCGGTCAATGCATTCGCGGCCGGCTTCATTGGCAACTACAATCTGTTGAACGCGGAACAGGCTTCCCGGCTGATTGGGCAGACGTTTACGCACCAGGTGGCTATTCGCCCTGAGTCGATCACGCTGACCCATCCGCAGCAGGGCGTGCCTGCGACAATCGTCAGCCATAGCCTACTCGGCAATGTGATTCGCTATCGGGTGATGGCGCAGGGCATCGAACTTCAGGTGGATACGCTCAACCGTTCGATGGAGCAGGCTTATGATGAGGGAGCTTGCGTGGGATTACTCCTCAATCTGGCGACTGTTCAGGAGGTGGCCTGACGTTAACTCTCTTTGAGCGGACAAAGAGTCTCTCAACAGCCTAAACTGAATCGCACTCACCGCATCAGAGTGAGGTTCACTCCTGAGTCGGGACGATGGAAGTCATGCCGCCGCCGATCTTCTTCCACGGTGAAACGGCGGTATCGAAGAGGGGAAACCGATTGGCCGTTTTTCTGCCACGCGACGTTTTTTGGCTACCTCACTTGCGATAGGAAACGTTGATTGCTGACTGTTAAGGAGCTATCTGTTTTGTTGATATTGCTGCATTTGTTGTCCGCCGTTTCGTTGCTGGTGTGGGGGACGCACATTGTCCGCACCGGCATCATGAGAGTGTATGGCGCAGGATTGCGTCGAATGCTCAGTAATAACGTCAGCCACAAGCCGCTGGCCTTTATGGCAGGGATTGTGGTTACCGCGTTGGTGCAGAGCAGCAACGCCACTATGTTGCTGGTCACATCATTCGTCTCGCAGGGCTTGATTGCCTTGGCCCCCGGGTTGGTGATTATGCTGGGCGCAGATGTCGGCACCGCGCTCATGGTGCGTATTTTGACCTTCGATCTCTCGTGGCTCTCTCCGCTGCTGATATTCAGCGGCGTCTCACTGTTCCTGAGTCGTAAACAAGCGCGCATCGGACAGATGGGGCGTGTGTTGATCGGTCTCGGACTGATCCTGCTGGCGCTGGAGCTGATTGTGAATGCGGCTACGCCGATCACGCAGGCGGCCGGGGTGAAGGTTCTCTTTTCTTCGCTGACGGGCGACATCCTGCTGGATGCCATGATTGGCGCCTTGTTCGCCATCGTCAGCTACTCAAGCTTGGCGGCCGTATTGCTGACCGCGACGCTGACGGCAACCAACGTGATCTCGCTGAAGGTCGCGCTCTGTCTGGTGGTTGGAGCCAATTTGGGCAGTGGCATGCTAGCGATGATCAACGCGAGCAAGCAAAGCATCGATGGTCGCCGGGTCGCGTTGGGTAGCCTGCTGTTCAAACTGGCCGGCTGCGTGGTGGTGCTGCCCTTTGTCGAGATGTTGGCGGTGGAAATGGAAAAACTCCCCGTGAGCACCGAGAATCTGGTCATCTACTTCCATGTGGTTTACAACCTGCTGCGTTGCTTGCTGATGCTGCCGCTGACAGGGCGCATGGCGGAGTGGTGCCAGCTGCTACTCCGCGATAATCAGGAAGAGGACCCGCGTCTGCGTCCGCGACATCTTGATCTCAGCGTGTTGGATACCCCGGCGCTGGCGCTGGCCAATGCCGCTCGGGAGACCTTGCGGATGGGGGACATCGTGGAAAATATGTTGATTCTCACCCACGAAATGATGCACGGCAATTATCTGCAGGAGAAAACCATTCGTCGTCTGGATGACGATGTGGACGTGCTCTACACCGCGATCAAACTGTACCTGGCGCGGATGGCCAAAGAGGATTTAGGTGAGAGCGATTCGCGCCGCTGGGCGGAGGTCATCGAAGTCACCATGAATCTGGAGCAGGCGGGCGATATTCTGGAAAAAATGGCCGGAGATATTCGCGCAAAGGCGCAGGCCTCACGCCGGGCGTTTTCCGCCGAAGGGTTGGAGGAGCTGGATGCGCTCTATTCCCGACTACTCGACAACCTGCGGATGAGCCAGACCGTGTTTTTCAACAACGATCTCGCCAGCGCGAAACGTCTGCGTCGTTCCAAGCATCGCTTCCGGATCATGGATCGCCGTTTCGCTCATGCGCACGTCGAGCGCTTGCGACAGAAGAATGTGCAGAGCCTGGAAACCAGTTCGCTGCATTTAGGGCTGTTGGGCGATATGAAGCGTTTGAATTCGCTATTCTGTTCGGTGGCCTACAGCGTGCTGGAGCTGGAGGATCAGGACGATGAAAAACGTGACGTGATAGAAGGCAGTTAACGGCGGGCTTTCTGTCCGTGGAGTGAGTCAAGCGACGTTCGGAAAACAGGGCTTCGCGAACGTGCGCGAAGCCCCAACGGTGAGTCGACCGGGCCTTAGCGGCGTGAACCGTCGTTGCAGCCGCAGCCCCAGTTTTTCAACTTGCTGGTTTTCCCGATACCGGGATTGAGGGTGTTGGTCGGGTCGTTCTGCTGATAAAACGCCTTAAGCTGTGGTTTGGCCTGGTAAAGATGGCCGACGTTGTGCTCCGCGGGGTATTCCGCGCCTCGTTTATCGAGCAGCTCCAGCATTTGCTCCTTGAGCTTATGGGTATCGACGCCTTTTTTCACGATGTAATCCTGATGGAAAACGTGGCACATAAAGTGTCCATAGTAGAGGCGATGCACCAGTTGATCGCTGATTTCCGGCGGCAGGTGCTCAAACCACTCTCGATCGTTACGACGCAGCGCGATATCTAGCGGCAGGATGTTCTCGACCTCGCGGCTATGCACCGCGTGATACCGAATCGCGGCTCCGGCTGCTGCGAACCGATGTAAGAACGCTTTATCGCCTTCTTCTGGCGTACAAGCGAAAAATTCGCCGTCCGCCTCGCGGAAATAGCTTTCCAACCAGCGATGCGCCTCTTCGATCCCCTCTCCCGACATTTTCAGCATCAGGTGATGCTCGTAGCGGTCGCGATAGGCCCGCATCCGCTCAGGTAACTGAGAGGGCAGCAAACGACTAAGTTGCTGCATGGTGCGATCCACAAGGTGCGACGGGAGAAAGGGGATTTTATCGAAAATGGCGTCCATTCGACCTTTGAGGTTGAAGAACATGGGCATTTTATCGGTGCCCAGCTTGTCGATCATGACGAAGGTGTCTTTGCCGTAGACCTCGGCCATGTTGAACATGTCCCGGTGAAGATATTCCCCCGCGACCGGCAAATGCGTGAAATTCGCCAGAATATGGCGACGAAGTTCGGTCAGCACCTCAGGCTGATTCGTGCCGATGTAGAAGACCTGCTGAGATTTTTGTGCCGGAAAGGTATCCAGTCGGACGGCAAAGACGGCCAGCTTACCGGCGCAGCCTGCGGCTTCAAACAGGCGACGTTCATCGGCATTGAAGCGGGAAGGGGTGTCGGCATCCACGTCCCGGACACGGTCGGCGTACTCATGATCGGACGCCTGTCGCTCATCATTGACCACGTCGGCCTCGGTATATTGACGTTGTTCCAGGCGGACCAGAATCTGTTCCGGCGTTTCGCCCAAATTAATCCCCAGATGATTGACCAGCTCTACCTTGCCCTGATCGTTCACTTGGCCATACAGCGCCATCTCCGTATAAGCGGGACCGCGATGCACCAGCGAACCGCCGGAGTTATTGCAGATCCCCCCAATTACCGAAGCGCCAATACAAGATGAGCCAATCACCGAGTGCGGTTCACGACCTAAGGGCTTCAGCACGCGCTCCAAATGCCATAGCGTGCTGCCGGGCAGTGCGACGATTTGTCGCCCCTGATCCAGCAGTTGCACCTTATCCAGCCTGAGGGTGTTGATGATAACGATTTCACGATCGTAGCCGTCGCCGCTAGGGGTGGAACCTTCGGTCAGACCGGTATTGGCGGCCTGCATAATAACGATGCGATCGGCTTCCACGCTGGCTTTGAATACTTTCCATTGTTCCAGTAGCGATCCCGGAAAGACGACGGCGAGCGCCTCTCCCTGACCGGAGCGGAATCCTTTTCGATAGCGTTCAGTTTTGTGAGTGTCCGTGAGGATATAAGATTTGCCGACGATATGGGTAAGGGTGTGTATAAGCTCCTGGGCGTTTACGCTAAACGGGGTAGAAGTTGCATGATCCTGCATGAGAGTCCGTCCTGTTAATTAATCTTATGATTTCTTTAAAAGGATAGTGCTTATTCAGAATTTTGCGTGTATCTCCGAAATGCCCGGTAAGCTATTGTAACGCCCGCCCGCATAGAGGAGTCGGCTCGGTTTTTAATCGCTCCCCAACGTGAATAACATGTTAATGGGTAAGTTAAATTCATCTAATTATCACCACAAAAAAGACGCGCTTCGATGGCATACTGGACGACTGCAATTGAGCGTGTGGAAAGAGTGTGAAGGGAGTGAAACTGTCCGGCAAACTGTGTAAACGTTTTCTTATCTATGCCTGTCGCGGGCCGCAGCAGATGCTCAATGTTTACTCCGTTGTGCCGATAAGACAAAAACCCCAGGCCAGAATTTATGTTTCCCGTCATTTCTGGTTTTCCTGTTGAAGACCCTGGCATGTGCACTGTCGGTGACCGGCCAGGACGGCGGCGTAATATCCAATTGTGTACCCATGCAGTCAACCTGGCGCCTGGGGCTGCTTAAATCGAGATTGCTGCAGATGGACTTATTGAAAAAGGAATGATAACCCATCTGTATGGAGGAAATATCAATGAATAAGGAAGGTCCGGGCGCTGACTATTACCACATATTGCTCCCCGCTTTGGAGCAGACGATGCTAGCCGTCGTCCTAATTGATGAATGCGACCGCGTCCTGTTTTTTAATGCGGCTGCAGAAAGACTGTGGGGTTACGCTCGCGACGAAGTGCTGGGACAACACATGCGCCCGCTATTACCTAAAACTATGCGGGAAGTGCATAGCCGCTATATCCGCAGGAACCGGCAGGCAAACTTACCCCGACCAGAAGCAATGAGTCGCGACATCCTCATGGAAAAACGGGATGGACAACAGCTATGGGCGAAGTTTTTCTTGTCTAAAGTTGATGTCGACGGGCGCATTCATTTTATGGCTATCGCGCGTGACGTCACCGATGAGGTCGCCCGTCGGGAAGAGACTCGACTGCTGCTGCTGGCGATTAACAATACCGACCGTGTTGTCTGCGTATTGGATGCGGCTCGACGAATCGTTCAAATCAACCGGGCCTTTACTTCCCTGTTTGGCTATACGGCCGAAGAGTCCATCGGCAAAGGTCCCAGCGAGCTGCTGGCCAGCCCGCGCACGGACAAATCGTTATTGGACAAACTACGGACAAAGACCCAGGACTGGTTAGGCGTCCATGGCGACATTCTGACACTGACCAAAGAGGGGCGAGATGTCTGGGTGCGCTTTTCCGTTAACCCCATTTTCGATGAGAGAAACAACGAACACATCAAAAACTATGTGGTCGTGTTGTCGGATGTCACTGAGGAACGGCTGATCCAGGATTTGGAGCGAGATGCGCTTGAGGCGCTGACCAGCAGCCTGTCGTTTAACGAGCTAGGCAATTTTCTGTGTCGTCGCATCGAGGCGATTGTTCCCGATGTTTTAGTCTCCGTCTGTCGGGTTGAAGACAACAAACTGCGTCCTTGGGCTGCTCCCAGCTTTCACGATTCCTACGGCTCGGACTGGGAAGGCGTAGAGATAGGCGAGGGCGTCGCGGGCTGCGGGACAGCCGCGTTTAGAGGCGAACAGGTGATGGTGGATGACATCGAAACCAATCCACTTTGGGAGCCTTATAAGCATCAGATATTACCGCACGGTCTGCGGGCCTGCTGGACCTATCCTATCAAACAGCGCGACGGTCGGGTTTTGGGCACCTTCGCCTTTTATTTTCGGCAGGGGTTGAAACCGAACACTTTTCTTGAACATATCGCCGACGCGAGTATCCACCTGTGTACGCTGGCGATTGAACGAGAAGACAATCGTCGGCAGATGGCGAGGGTCGTTAGATTCGACGCGCTCACCGGATTACCGAATCGCAGCTACATGCATTGCCATGTGGATGATCTGCTCGCTTCATCCAGCCAGAAGATCGGTTTTTTTAATCTCGATCTGGACCATTTCAAAGATATTAACGACATGTTTGGTCATGCGGCGGGTGACCAGGTGCTGGTGGCGATGGCGAATCGATTACAGTCGTGGATACGTTCTGATGAGTTCATTAGCCGCACCGAGACCGATCAGTTCGTCATTGTCATTCCGAATTTTGATGTTTCGCGGGCATCGGCCCTGGCGAGCCAGGTCCTTAGTATCGTCCGAGAGCCGATCAATATCAGCGGCCATCGGCTGAGTTTGTCGGCCAGTCTGGGTATCAGCCAATATCCCGAAGGCGGCGCAACGAGAGAAGTACTGCTGACGAATGCCATGAACGCGATGTACAAGGCCAAAAAGTCTGGCGGCAATGTGTTCAGATTTTTTAGCGCTGAAATGAACGTGCTGGCGAGCGAGCGGTTGCTGCTCGGCGCAGCGCTCAAGTCCGCCGTGGCGCACCGGCAACTGCACCTTCATTATCAGCCCCAGGTATGTACGCGAAGCGGGCAGTTGTTCGGGGTTGAGGCGTTGGCCCGTTGGCATCATCCCGAATTCGGCGATGTACCGCCCGATCGGTTTATCCGCCTGGCGGAAGATATTGGTGAAATAGACGGCATCGGCCGCTGGGCGTTGGAAGAGGCCTGCCGGCAGATGGCCGCGTGGCGTGCCGAAGGCATTCGTGTGCCGGTGGTGTCGGTGAACCTCTCGTCGTATAACTTCAATCATCCGGATCTTCCGGCGTATGTGGCTCGCCAGTTGCAGACGTACGGGCTTGCGGGGTCGAATCTGACCATTGAGATTACTGAAAGCTTGATGATGGCGCTAACGGATGAAACGTTGGATATTCTTAACCGCATACGCGCATTGGGCGTCGGACTGTCAGTGGATGACTTCGGCACCGGCTTCTCCAGCCTGTCCAGCCTCGCGAATCTTCCGGTCACGGAAGTTAAAATCGATCGCAGTTTCATCGACCAGTGCGGAAAGCAAAACCGGCTGCGTTCGGTGGTGCATGCCGTCATAGGTATTGGACGCAGCCTGGATTTAATGGTGGTGGCGGAAGGGGTGGAAACGGACGATCAGCGCAACGTATTAATCGCGCTGGATTGCCCGGTGGTTCAAGGCTATCTGTTCTCAAAACCGCTGCCGCCGAACGGCTTGAACCAATGGATGGCCTCTGCAATACCTAGTCAACAGCATTGATTCGAGTGATTTGCGGGGAAGGGCGGATCTGACGTGAATACGTCGATGTTCACTCATCGATAGCCGTTTTTCCTGCCCCGTTACCGATGAATTGAAACGGACATCCGGAGTAATCGGATGCTGGATGTCCGTCTTCTGAAATTGTGACACTTAGCGTCCAGTCCCCTTATTAGGACGAGCTAAAATTTTCAATTTGAACGTACTTACGATCTCCGTTGTCACTTAAAAATATTTACTCCAATGCACTGATAATGCTTCACAATAATTGATTTGACGTTTAGGATTTATCTGGGTCACATATATTCTCAGTAAGGATTTTTATGAAAAAAATAGGAATAGCGTTTGTAATTGCACTAGTTCTTTCAGGGTGTGATAAGCCGAAAATCGATACCTCTAATGAAGCGACGGTAAAAGAATCGATTAAAGAAGTGCGAGAATCTTTACCCGAAGACAAACGCGCAGCTTACGATAATGCATTGAAAGTCATTGCTTTCAGCAATGTGAGCATGAAGGATTTGATGCATGCCGAAATGGCTAATAATATGTCTACGGTAAAAGACAAGATGATGAGTAACCTGTCAGGTAAGACTGGCGAAGAAATACTCGTTTATGCGGATAAGATCAGAAAAGAGAAAGCTGAAAAAGAGAAAAAGCAGGCGATTCAAGAAATTCAGGAGCTAGAGGAAAAACAAAGAAAAGCTGAATTAAGTCTCGATAAAAAGAAAGACTTCGTTATTTCTCGTTCCCGCTTTTATTTCAAGAAAACAGAATATGGCAAGGATCAGCCGGTTATTGAATTAACTATAGAAAATAATACAGGTAAAGCAGTTTCTCGGGCTGAATTTAAAGGTGTTATCTCTAGTCCTGACAGGCAAGTTCCTTGGTTCACTGATACTTTCAGAAGTACTATTCCCGGTGGTTTAGAGCCAGGTGAAAAGGCTGATTTAACCCTGCCACAAAACCCTTACATGAAGTGGGGAGACGTCGATGCACCTTCGGATGCCGTGTTTACAGTCACTATTGTTAGCATTGATGACGCACAGGGAAAACCTATATTTTCCGATGAAGAGTTCTCTGATAAAGACGCGGATCGCCTTTCCTCGCTAAAAGCCAAATATTCAGACATTGATTAATCGTAGAGTACCGGTGACTTACCCGTAGGCAAGTCACCGGTATTATTTTGGAACAATCACCGCCTTTCTATAAGGTTGTAATAAAAAATCCACGCAATAGCGTGGATTTTATAATGTCTTCTGCTTTTCATGAGATTCCGTGAAACCTCATGAAACAACAGAACCAAATCAGACGTTAAACAAGAAGTTCATGATGTCGCCGTCTTTCACGATGTACTCTTTACCTTCTGAACGCATTTTGCCGGCTTCTTTGGCGCCTTGCTCACCTTTGTAGGTGATGAAGTCTTCATAAGCGATGGTTTGGGCACGAATGAAGCCTTTTTCGAAGTCGGTGTGGATCTTACCGGCGGCCTGTGGGGCGGTGGCGCCGACAGGGATGGTCCATGCGCGTACTTCTTTTACTCCAGCGGTGAAGTAAGTCTGCAGGTTCAGCAGCTCGTAACCTGCGCGAATCACGCGGTTCAGGCCCGGTTCTTCCAGTCCCAGCTCCGCCATAAACTCGTCGCGTTCCTCATCATCCAGCTCGGCGATATCCGCTTCAACGGCGGCACAAACAGCAACCACGACGGAGCCTTCTTTCGCTGCGATTTCACGCACTTGATCCAGGTAGGGGTTATTTTCGAATCCGTCTTCGTTGACGTTGGCGATGTACATCGTCGGTTTCAACGTCAGGAAGCTAAGATAACGAATCGCGGCTTTTTCTTCGGCGCTTAGGTCAATAGCGCGCAACATACCGGCGTTTTCCAGCTGCGGCAGGCATTTTTCCAGTGCAGCCAGCTCAGCTTTAGCGTCTTTATCTCCGCCTTTGGCTTTTTTCTGGATACGATGAATAGCGCGTTCGCAGGTATCCAGATCCGACAGTGCCAGTTCGGTATTGATGACATCAATGTCATCAGCCGGATCGACCTTGTTGTTAACGTGAATGATGTTGTCGTTTTCGAAACAACGAACGACATGGCCAATCGCTTCGGTTTCACGAATGTTGGTCAGGAACTGATTGCCGAGACCTTCACCTTTGGAAGCGCCTTTAACCAGACCGGCGATATCCACAAATTCCATCGTGGTAGGCAGCGTACGCTGTGGTTTGACGATCTCCGCCAGTTTGTCCAGACGCGGATCCGGCATCGGTACTACGCCGGTGTTCGGTTCGATGGTACAAAACGGGAAGTTGGCCGCATCAATACCTGCTTTAGTCAACGCGTTGAAGAGGGTGGATTTACCCACGTTAGGCAGCCCAACAATACCGCATTTGAATCCCATGTTTCTATCACCTTAAATAACTTGTTAATCAGACTGTTAATGCAACAGCCCGTTTGAATATGAAAATGACGCCCAATTATACACACATGCGGGAGCGTTATGCGATTGACCCCGTCAAACCTTATGACGCCTTGAAGGCATGCAGCCGATTCATGGCCTTGACCATGCCTTCGCCCAGCATTATTTCGGTGCAACGCAGCGCTTCATCAATGGACTGATCGATCAGGGTTTGTTCACTGACAGGCGGTTTGCCCAGAACGAAACCGACCACTTTGTTTTTGTCGCCCGGATGGCCGATGCCGATACGCAGTCGGTGGAAGTTCGGGTTATTCCCCAGCTTGCTGATGATATCTTTCAACCCATTGTGACCCCCGTGGCCGCCGCCCAATTTCAATTTGGCGACGCCGGGCAACAGGTCCAGTTCATCGTGTGCGACCAGAATTTCATCAGGTTGGATGCGGTAAAAGGTCGCCATTGCCGCCACAGCCTTGCCGCTGAGGTTCATAAAGGTGGTCGGCACCAGCAATCGCACATCCTGCCCCGCAAGTGTCAGGCGCGATGTGTAACCGAAAAATTTGCTTTCTTCTTTGAGCGGCTGGCGGTGGGATTCAGCCAGACGGTCGATATACCAGGCGCCCGCGTTATGGCGGGTAGACGCATATTCAGCACCCGGATTCGCCAGCCCCACAATCAGTTTGATACTGCTCACGATACTTTTCCAGATAGGGCGTTACGCCAGTAACGCTGATGTCAGAGACAAATAACAGGCTCGCTAGTTTACACGCAGGGAGGAGGGATCACCAATATCACTCCGGCCTGGAAAGGACTAAAGCCGCTATTTCACCGGGCTATGAAAAGAAATTGCAGGCGAGGTGACTATTTTTTATTCACTTTCTGTGATCGCTTACGCAACGGTGATTGGCGCAGCACCTATAATTTTAACTAATAAGAGGGCGTGCTACGACATCCCCGTTATCTGTTAAACCTTTCAGGAGGTGGGTATGAAACGCAAACATGCAGTGATGACAGGAAATCTGCTGATGAGTGTTGGCCTGGTGCTGATGGTCGCCAGCGTCGGCTATGCCATCATCAGCCAGTTGCCGGGATGGCATCTGCCAGGATCGGGCCGCTATCTGGATCTGATGGGGATATTTTCCGGCGCGATCGTCTGGCTTATCGGCGCGCGGCTTGGCGGTAGAGATACGGTATCGGACCGCTATTGGTGGGTTAAACATTTCGATAAACGTTGCCGCCGCACAGAACGTCTTCCCTAACGGTTCGACCTGGGGCGACGAACCAACAAAAAAGAAAAAAGCCATCGGAAAACCGATGGCTTTTGCTGACATCGCTGACGTGAACGATTAATGCTCGAACATGGCAGAGATGGATTCTTCGTTGCTGATGCGGCGAATGGCTTCAGCCAGCATGCCTGACAATGTCAGCGACCGCACATTCGGCAGCGCCTTGATATTCTCAGCCAGCGGGATGGTATCGCAGACAATCACTTCATCGATCTGAGAGTTTTTGATGTTGTCGTGGGCATTGCCGGAGAAAATCGGGTGAGTGGCGTAGGCGAACACACGTTTCGCTCCGCGCTCTTTCAACGCTTCCGCCGCTTTACACAGCGTACCGCCGGTATCAATCATGTCATCCACCAGGATGCAGTCACGACCCGCGACATCACCAATGATATGCATCACCTGAGAAACGTTGGCGCGAGGACGACGTTTATCGATGATGGCCATATCCGTATCGTTCAGCAGTTTCGCAATGGCACGTGCGCGAACGACACCGCCAATATCCGGAGAAACAACGATCGGGTTATCCAGATCTTGCTGAAGCATGTCTTCCAGCAGGATCGGGCTACCAAACACGTTGTCTACCGGCACATCAAAGAATCCCTGGATCTGCTCAGCATGCAGGTCAACCGTCAGAACGCGGTCAACGCCAACGCTGGAAAGGAAGTCAGCGACAACTTTTGCCGTAATCGGCACACGAGCGGAACGGACGCGACGGTCCTGGCGAGCATAGCCGAAATAGGGGATTACCGCGGTGATTCGTCCAGCAGAAGCACGGCGCAGAGCATCAACCATGACAACCAGCTCCATCAGGTTATCGTTGGTCGGTGCGCAGGTGGACTGGATGATGAAAATATCACCACCACGGACATTTTCGTTGATTTGCACGCTGACTTCGCCATCGCTAAAGCGACCGACGGCGGCGTCACCAAGGCTGGTGTACAAACGGTTGGCAATACGTTGTGCTAGTTCCGGGATGGCGTTACCAGCAAAAAGCTTCATATCAGGCACGAGAAGAACCTCAAGCTTGCGTCCAGAGAAATACTCGACCCACAGGGGTAGGAAGAATATGCATACGGGTATGGGTAAAGAGCGTTAAAACACCACTGATGCCGGTGGTTTTTTAGCGACCCTCGGGTAGTCCGGAAAGCGTTTGTTGCAAGGGGGATACATTAGCACCTCGAGCAATAAAACCGTTTAAATTTTCCGGGGCTTGGTCGAGCACCTGACGAGCAGCAGACTCGGTGTCGAACTCTGCAAACACACAAGCGCCTGTGCCGGTCAAACGCGCCGGGGCGTATTCTAACAGCCATGAAAGTAGCTGTTCAACCTCACGAAAACGTTTTCTTGCTACAGGTTCACAATCATTGGCGAAGGGATAAGCCAATAACGATTGCAATGTGCGCACCGGGGAATCACGTTTCAGATCGGGATCGTTGAAGATCTCGGGCGTCGAAATGCTGATGCCGGGGTGGGCGACCAGATACCATTTTTCTTCCGGTTCGACGAACGTCAACGCTTCGCCGACGCCTTCCGCGAACGCGGCATGGCCACGAATAAACACCGGCACATCGGCACCCAGACCTAACCCCAGCTCAGCCAGCGCTTCGGATGACAACCCGCATTGCCACAAATAATTCAGCGCGACCAGCACGGTGGCGGCGTTTGACGAACCGCCACCCAGACCGCCGCCCATCGGCAACTGTTTATCAATGGCAATTTCCGCGCCGGAAAAGGGAAGGTCCTGCTGGCGGCAATGCGCTTGCAGCAATTTGGCCGCTCGAACGATGAGATTCTGCTCAACGGGAACGCCCTCCATCTTCGTCAATAGCGTGATCGCTTCACCCGCACGCGGCGTGATAGTCAATGTGTCGCCGTAATCCAGGAACTGAAACAACGTCTGTAGATCGTGATAACCGTCAGCCCGGCGCCCGGTGATATAGAGAAACAAATTCAGTTTGGCTGGAGACGGCCAGCTCATTTTGTTCGTGGACATGGCTTACTGAACCTTCCAGTTATCCATTCTCAGCTTGATGCGCTGTTCGCCCTGACTCAGCTCCAGGCTTTTCGGCATCGGCATGATGCTATCGGTGTACTGCTGATATTTGACGTTCCAGCTCTGGCCGCTTTGTTGATAGGTCACGGTGTGTAACAAATAGTGTTGGTCGAGCGTAAAATGCTGGGCGTCGCCGGGCAGGCCGACAATCCATTGGCGCAGGTTATTCATCGGGATATCCATACCGGTCAACTGGCGGACCATGTCTTCGGCATCTTTACCTGCATAACGTTTGCCCTGACCGTCGGTAATCTGAACGCTATCGGGTTGTGCTTTCAATTCCAGTTCGGTGCTGCCGAGAGGGTTAGTCAGGAGCAGGCGATAGTTCTGCGCAGAGGTTTGTTGCCAGAAAAAGCGGGCATAAAGTTTTTGCCTATCCGAAATATAGGCAAAGGATCCCCGGGTTTCGTATTGGCTTAAATGTTGTACTTTTTGCTCGTGTTGTCGCCACTGCGGAGAGGTCGGGCTTTGCCCAGGCAAATCAGGCTGTCGCGTACTACAGGCTGTGAGTAAAAGACCCGCGAGAGGCAGTAATTGCAGGCCACGGACAAGTTTTTTCGACATGGATTTTGCGTCCTCAGAAACAGGGGTAATGCGGGATAAGGTGTCACGCTAGCGGTCTTCATGTTCATCGTCAATCATTGTTATTGTCGTCGAAAAATGACCAACCGCCGTATTTGGGGCGTATTCCTTCACTTTTCTTGAATGGTGGCTTCAAGTAGAATGCCCCCACAGATGAAGTCCATACTAATATCGGTATTACTCGAAGACTCATGACCCTGCTCGCGCTTGGCATCAATCATAAAACGGCTCCGGTTTCTTTGCGTGAACGCATTGTGTTCACGCAGGACTCTCTTGGGGCAGCGCTGCACAGCCTGCTACAGCAACCGCTGATACAGGGTGGGGTGCTGCTATCCACCTGTAATCGTACTGAACTCTACCTGAGCGTGGACGCCGAAGAGAATCAGCGTGAACAGCTCATCCACTGGCTGTGTGAGTATCATCACCTTAGCGCGGACGACGTGCGTAAAAGTCTTTATTGGCATGAGGGCAATGCGGCCGTCAGCCACCTCATGCGCGTCGCCAGCGGGTTGGACTCACTCGTCCTTGGCGAGCCTCAAATCCTTGGACAGGTCAAAAAGGCGTTTGCCGAATCACAACGTGAACAATCGCTGTCAGGCGATTTGGAACGGTTGTTCCAGAAATCCTTCACCGTTGCGAAACGTGTCCGTACCGAAACGGATATCGGCGCCAGTGCCGTCTCCGTCGCCTTTGCCGCTTGTACGCTGGCGCGTCAGATTTTCGAATCGCTGGCGGACGTCAATGTTCTGCTCATTGGCGCTGGTGAAACAATCGAGCTGGTGGCGCGTCATTTACGCGAACATCAGGTCAAGCGCATGTGGATCGCCAACCGAACGCGTGAGCGTGCTCAGGTATTGGCCCATGAGGTAGGGGCGGAAGTGATTGCGTTGAGTGAACTGGACGGCCAACTCGCGCAGGCCGATATAATTATCAGTTCCACGGCTAGCACGTTGCCCATTGTGGGGAAAGGGATGATGGAGCGTACGCTCAAAGTGAGGCGTAATCGCCCGATGCTGATGGTGGATATTGCGGTACCCCGCGATATAGAGCCGGAAGTTGGCAAGTTGCCCAACGTTTACCTTTACAGCGTGGACGATCTCCACGCGATCGTGCAGCAGAATCTGGCTCAGCGCAAAGCCGCCGCCGTGCAGGCCGAATCTATCGTGCAGCAGGAAAGCTCGGAGTTTATGGGCTGGATGCGTGCTCAGACGGCGGTGGAAACCATTCGCGACTACCGTTCCCAAGCGGATGCGTTGCGCGAGGAAATGACGACCAAAGCGCTGGCGGCGATTCAGCAGGGCGGGGACGTGGAAGCGATAGTGCAAGAGCTGACGCATCGTCTGACCAATCGCCTGATTCATGCCCCAACCATCTCTCTTCAGCAGGCTGCCCGCGACGGCGATCAAGACCGTTTGCAAATTTTGCGTGACAGCCTCGGCTTGAACTAGCATTCTTCTCACCCTTTTCGATTAACGACAGGATATAACACCACGCATGAAGCCTTCTATTGTTGCCAAACTGGAAGCACTGCAAGAACGCCATGAAGAGGTCCAGGCTTTGTTGGGCGATCCCGGCGTTATCGCCGATATGGACCGTTTTCGTGCGTTGTCCCGGGAGTATGCTCAACTGACCGACATTACCGGTTGTTTCCAGCGCTGGCAGCAAACGCAGGAAGATATCGCCACTGCGGAAGCGATGCTGGACGATCCGGAAATGAAAGAAATGGCGCAGGAGGAGCTGAGTGACGCAAAAACCGCAGGCGAAGAGCTGGAACAGCAATTGCAAGTTTTGCTGTTGCCGAAAGATCCTGACGATGATCGCAGCTGTTATCTGGAAATCCGCGCCGGCACTGGCGGTGATGAAGCCGCGATTTTCGCCGGCGATCTGTTCCGTATGTATAGCCGCTATGCCGAGTCTCGACGTTGGAAGGTGGAAGTGGTCAGCGCGAGCGACGGCGAGCATGGCGGTTATAAAGAAGTTATCGCTAAAGTGGTCGGTGACGGCGCATACGGGCAGCTGAAGTTTGAGTCCGGCGGCCATCGCGTGCAGCGTGTTCCCGCGACTGAATCTCAGGGGCGTATCCATACCTCCGCCTGCACTGTGGCCGTCATGCCGGAAGTGCCCGAAGCCGAATTGCCGGAAATCAATCCGTCAGACTTGCGCATCGACACCTTCCGCTCGTCCGGCGCGGGCGGTCAGCACGTCAACACTACAGATTCCGCTATCCGCATCACGCATATTCCAACCGGCATCGTCGTTGAGTGTCAGGATGAGCGCTCGCAGCATAAAAACAAAGCCAAAGCGCTTTCCGTGTTAGGTGCGCGCATCCGCGCCGCAGAAGTGCAAAAACGTCAGCAGGAAGAGGCTTCGACGCGCCGTAACCTGTTGGGCAGCGGCGACCGTTCTGACCGTAACCGTACCTATAATTTCCCGCAGGGGCGCGTGACCGACCATCGCATCAACCTGACCTTGTACCGTCTGGATGAAGCGATGGAAGGTAAACTGGATATGCTGATCCAGCCGATTGTGCAGGAATATCAGGCTGACCAGCTGGCCGCATTGTCCGAGCAAGAGTAATGGATTATCAACGCTGGTTGCAGCAGGCTATTCAACGGTTGCAGGACAGTGACAGCCCCCGGCGCGATGCGGAAATACTGCTTGAGTTTGTAACGGGAAAAGCACGTACTTTTATCCTGGCGTTCGGTGAAACCCTATTGTCAGAGACAGAGCGGCTACAACTGTCTCAACTGCTGGAACGGCGTATTGCCGGTGAGCCGATCGCCTACCTTATCGGCCAAAAAGAGTTCTGGTCATTGCCGCTCACGGTTTCTCCCGCCACGCTCATACCGCGTCCGGATACGGAGTGCCTGGTCGAACAGGCGTTGAAGTGTCTTCCCTCTGAACCTGCCGACATACTGGATTTGGGGACAGGCACGGGAGCCATCGCGTTGGCTATCGCCAGCGAGCGCCCTGATTGCCGCGTGCAGGGGGTTGATGTTCAGCCTGATGCGGTGACGTTGGCGAAGGCAAATGCGCAACGCCTTGGTATCAACAACGTTTCTTTCACACAGGGAAGCTGGTTTTCCGGAGTGACAGGTCAGCGCTTCTCCGCCATCGTCAGTAACCCTCCCTATATAGATGCTGAAGATATTCACTTGTCGCAAGGCGACGTGCGTTTCGAACCGCGTCGCGCGCTGACCTCTGGCGATGAGGGCTTGGCCGATCTGCGCATGATTATCACTGAATCTGCCCATTATCTGCTGCCGGGAGGTTGGTTGCTGTTAGAACATGGCTGGCAGCAGGGCTGCGCCGTCCGTGATCTGCTGCTACAGCAAGGTTTTATTCGGGTTGAAACCTGTAAAGACTACGGCGGCAATGAGCGTGTGTCGCTGGGTTTTCGGCCGTAATGCCTCTTCTTTATTGCCAAACGCCGACAAAGTGATACTCATCGCTCATTTTGCCTGTCCCTGGCCGTGGAATGCTGGCTGAGAGAGACCCCGTTTGGCATAATTACTTACATTCTGCCTCGTGTCCGGGGGTTGTGACCCCCGTGACGACGACAGTAAATTAGCTGGATAGCGTTACTGTTTGACCTTGGTGGGCCTGCTATCGATGAAAATGCTGGATTTTCACCAAGTTACCTATGCTGATGGAATACCTATGAGTGCTATTGCCGATTTCGAATTCAACCGCTCACCGTTGAGTGAAGGGGTGATCTTAGTTTCCCAGGAAATACGCTGTGACTTCTCTGCGACGGAAGTTCGACGAAATCTGCAACACCTTGTCGATGAGGCTCGTTTGGCCATCCCGACTCACCTTTCCCCGGAACAAAAGCTGGAAAAACTGATTGCGCTATTTTTCGGTGAGTGGGGTTTCGGCGGCGCCAGCGGAGTGTACCGGCTGTCAGACGTGCTATGGCTCGATAAAGTCCTCTCTACACGTCAGGGGATGCCGGTTTCACTGGGCATCATTTTCATGCATATCGCTCAGCAAATTGATCTGCCGTTAATGCCTGTCATTTTCCCCACCCAGTTCATTATTCGTGCCGACTGGCTGGATGACGAAATGTGGCTCATCAATCCGCTTAACGGAGACACATTAAGTGAGCACGTGCTTGATGTCTGGCTGAAAGGGAATATTGGCCCTTCAACACGCCTGTTGGATGAAGATCTGGACGAAGCGGAGAACGTTATGATTATCCGCAAACTGCTGGATACGATGAAAATCGCGCTGATGGAAGAAAAGCAAATGGAGCTGGCGCTGCGCACCTGCGAAGCCGTGCTGATATTCGACCCGGAAGACCCTTACGAAATACGCGACCGGGGTTTGATCTACGCTCAGCTCGATTGTGACCATATTGCGCTCTCTGATCTCAGCTACTTTGTAGAACACTGTCCGGAAGACCCCGTCAGTGAGATGATCAAAGTGCAGATACACGCCATCGAACAGAAAGATATTGTGTTGCATTAACTGCGAGTTTGGTTTTTTGATTTATCCGACATGAAGGTAACTGTATGAACAACAAAGTGGTAAACGTCGGGGATATCCCGGTTGCCAACAATCTTCCCTTTGTACTGTTTGGTGGTATGAACGTACTCGAATCACGCGATCTGGCTATGCGGGTTTGCGAGCATTACGTCACCGTCACGCAGAAGCTGGGCATTCCCTACATTTTCAAAGCGTCGTTTGATAAGGCTAACCGCTCTTCCATCAACTCTTACCGTGGTCCCGGCCTGGAAGAGGGGATGAAGATTTTTCAGGAGCTGAAGCAGACTTTCGGCGTGAAAGTGATCACTGACGTTCACGATGCACAGCAGGCTCAGCCGGTATCAGAAGTCGTTGACGTTATTCAGTTGCCAGCGTTTCTGGCGCGTCAGACGGACCTGGTTGAAGCGATGGCCAAGACCGGCGCCGTTATCAACGTGAAAAAGCCTCAGTTTATTAGCCCCAGTCAGGTTGGGAATATCGTTGATAAATTCCGCGAGGGCGGTAACGAGCAGGTTATTCTGTGCGATCGTGGCAGTAACTTCGGCTACGACAATCTGGTGGTCGACATGTTGGGCTTCAACGTGATGAAACAGGTCTCTGACGGTTCGCCGGTCATTTTCGATGTCACTCATGCCTTGCAGTGTCGCGACCCGTTTGGCGCCGCGTCCGGCGGTCGCCGCGGACAGGTAACCGAACTGGCAAGGGCAGGGATGGCCGTCGGTTTGGCAGGCCTGTTCATTGAGGCTCATCCGGATCCGGATAACGCTCGTTGTGACGGTCCTTCAGCGCTACCGCTGAGCAAGCTGGAGCCATTCTTGAAACAAATCAAAGCTATCGACGATTTGGTGAAAAGTTTCCCGGAACTTGATACGAATCATTAAGTTATCATCATACTCCTTCAATGAAGCCCGCCGATTAGCCGCGGGCTTTTTACTGTCTAAAAACAACCATACTTTAGTTACAACATACTATAAGTTGAGATTAAAAGAACTCACTTAGACATCGGTGTATTGGCTTATTCGGGCAGAGTGAGAAGGGGCGATGTTCCTCATTCACCATTCGGGCGAGGAATGCATGAGGAAAGTCACTATAAGCTACGTACTCGCACTTTATAGAGCACAACAGCTAATCAATGTCGCCAGGTTTGGCGTAGCGTCACGGTTTTTTTTATCTGAAAGCGATGCCGATAACCCGATGGGTATTGAGAGGGACAAAGCAACGGGATACCGACTATAAGCCGATATCCCGTCAGGAGCGCGTTATTTATATATGTCGGCGCTAATCGTGTAGCGATCGGCGTTGTCCTGCCACTCTTTGGTGATGTGATAGTACTTCGCGCCTTTATCCGCGGCACGTTTGGCGATGGCTTCGGTAATCTCCGTCGGCGTGCTGAACCGGCCGCGAATGCTCACGGAGTCGAATGGCACCATCTGTGCCGCCGTCGCGTTGTTCAGTTCCTGGATACGACTACCGTCTTTTGTCGTGACTGTATATCGCGGACCCACGGTGGAGGACTGCGTCTGGAAGAAGTTCCCAACATTGCTGCTCAGGCTGGAAGAGGTCGCCACGCCAGGGATTTCCACGCGTTTAGCCGCTTCGCCGCCGGCGGCCAGCGCCGCTTTACCGGCCTGAGAGTCGGCAGGGATAACATCCGGACTCTGAACACGGCGTTTAGCCGCATCTTCTTTATAGACGTATGCGGTGATGTTTTGGCTATTGCCGCGGGAGTTGATATCAACCTGACGAACGATGAAGAATGAATAAGCGCCTTTACGATGTGCCGCTTCGCCAATCGCCGCCGCAACGTCTAGCTGCGTCGGGAAATAGCCGCTGACGGTAACCGTGTCAAAAGGCTCCAACTGCGATGCCTCATTTTTTGGCAGCTCTTTCACACCGCTGAATTCACGATAGGTTGTGACGTCGGAAACTTTAGGCGCATCATTATGGTATAGGTCAACCGTCACCGCCCAGCGACCGCCATTAACTTCAGCCGTGCTCTGGACGTAAAACGCATCCGCGCCTTTTTCGTCGGCGCGTTTAGACGCATCAGCAGCCGCTTCATAGATGGCGTTGTAACGTCCCATAAAGGTTATACGGTCGAAGGGTTTGACGGCTGCGGCTTTTTCCGGAGTCAGTTCCTGCGCAGACTGCGCGGAAAACGCTAATATAGAGAGCAGGGTAGATGCAATAACGCGAGTTCTCAGCTTCATAAAAAATCCTTTCGCCTGACGCAGTACGGTTGATTCAAATAGGCACACTGTGTGTTAGCCGCCGATTATGTCACGTAATAATCCCCAGTGCTTCAGCATTTTAAAGCCGAGGTCGTCACCGAATCATCGGCCGGAAAGAGGAGGGCAAACGAGAAAATAAAGACAACTCATAAACCCAAGTCAATCATCACAGGTTTTTATCAGCAATTCCCGCCAAAACCGCGACTATTGGCTGATTTTGTGAACCAATCGAAAATACTTATCTGACAATTATGTTAAGGAACATAGGGCTTTGGGAGTATCGGCCGCGAAAAATCGTGGTTTGACTCGCCCTTCCTGGGGTTTTAGACCAAAATTATTTTACGAGTGGATCATTACTTCCATTTTCAGTAGGTTATAACGGCATTTATCGAAAAGTTCGAGGGTATGAACTTATGCGGTAAATAATTCTTCAGGTAAATCATTATAACAACCTTCGTTAAATATGAGCGAAAAGGGATTCCGTATGCGTATTGGTGTACCAAAAGAACGGCTAGCCAATGAAGCCCGTGTGGCCGCAACGCCGAAAACGGTGGAGCAGCTGCTGAAATTGGGCTTTGAGGTAGCAATAGAACGTGGGGCAGGAAAACTTGCCAGCTTCGAAGATTCCGCTTACGAACAAGCAGGCGCGACACTCCTGGATACCGCAGATATCTGGCAGAGTGACATCATCCTTAAAGTGAATGCGCCTGAAGATGACGAGGTCGCACTGACTCGCGCGGGCAGCACCCTAGTCAGCTTTATCTGGCCCGCGCAAAACCCTGAATTACTCAATAAACTGGCCGACCGTCAGGTGACCGTCATGGCGATGGACTCCGTGCCACGTATTTCACGCGCACAATCGCTGGATGCCCTGAGTTCTATGGCCAACATTGCCGGTTATCGTGCAATTGTTGAAGCCGCCCATGAATTCGGCCGTTTCTTTACCGGACAAATCACCGCAGCGGGTAAAGTTCCCCCGGCAAAAGTGATGGTTATCGGCGCGGGCGTTGCCGGGCTGGCCGCTATCGGCGCAGCAGGAAGCCTGGGCGCTATCGTACGAGCCTTCGACACGCGTCCGGAAGTGAAAGAACAAGTGCGCAGCATGGGCGCAGAATTTCTGGAATTAGACTTCGAAGAAGAAGCAGGCAGCGGCGATGGTTACGCCAAAGTGATGTCCGAGGCCTTTATCAAAGCAGAAATGGCGCTGTTCGCCGCCCAGGCGAAAGAGGTGGATATCATTGTCACCACCGCACTGATCCCCGGCAAACCCGCACCACGACTCATCACCAAAGAGATAGTGGAGAGCATGAAACCCGGCAGCGTCATCGTCGATCTGGCCGCTCAAACCGGCGGGAACTGCGAACTGACGGTGGCCGATCAGGTCACGGTCACCGACAACGGCGTCAAAATCATCGGTTACACCGATCTGCCAAGCCGTTTACCGACCCAGTCTTCCCAGCTTTACGGCACCAACCTGGTGAACTTACTGAAGCTGCTGTGCAAAGAGAAGAATGGCGACATTGACGTCAACTTTGAAGATAACGTGATTCGCGGCGTTACCGTCGTGAAAAGCGGTGAAATCACCTGGCCAGCTCCCCCCATTCAGGTTTCCGCTCAGCCTCAGCAGGCTCAACCTGCTGCCGCCGCATCGAAGAAACCGGAAGCAAAGCCAGCCTCTCCGTGGAATAAGTACATCATCCTCGCGGTGGCTATCGTTCTGTTTGGCTGGCTAGCCAATGTGGCGCCGCCGGAGTTCCTGTCGCATTTCACCGTGTTCGCGCTGGCCTGCGTGGTCGGATACTACGTGGTATGGAACGTCAGTCACGCGCTGCATACGCCGTTGATGTCCGTGACGAATGCCATCTCCGGCATCATCGTCGTCGGGGCGCTGTTGCAGATAGGGCATGGCGGCTGGGTGTCGTTCTTTTCCTTTATCGCTGTACTGGTTGCCAGCATCAATATCTTCGGTGGTTTCACCGTCACTCAGCGCATGCTGAAAATGTTCCGCAAGAATTAAGGAGTCAAGGATGTCTGGTGGATTAGTCACGGCAGCCTACATCGTCGCTGCCATATTGTTTATTTTCAGTCTTGCTGGGTTATCCAAACATGAAACCTCTCAACAGGGGAACATCTTTGGTATCACCGGTATGGCAATTGCGTTGCTGGCGACCATTTTAGGCCCGAATGCCGATAACGTTGGATGGATCATCGTAGCGATGGCCATCGGTGGCGCTATCGGTGTGCATCTGGCGCGCAAAGTTGAAATGACGGAAATGCCGGAGCTAGTCGCGATTCTGCACAGCTTCGTCGGTTTCGCCGCGGTATTGGTCGGCTTCAACAGCTATATCGATCATGGTGAAATCACCGATCCTGTCCTGATCAACATTCATATGACCGAGGTTTTCCTGGGCATCTTCATTGGTGCAGTCACCTTCACAGGGTCTGTCATTGCTTTCGGAAAGCTGCGTGGAACCATCTCTTCCAAACCCCTGATGCTGCCTAACCGCCACAAGCTGAATCTGGCGGCCCTGGTCGTGTCTTTCCTGCTGCTGTTGGTCTTCGTGAATACAGGCAGTGGTTTTCTGCAGGTGCTGTCTCTGCTGTTGATGACGGCTATCGCGCTGGTGTTTGGCTGGCATTTGGTCGCGTCCATTGGCGGCGCGGACATGCCGGTCGTAGTCTCCATGCTGAACTCCTATTCTGGTTGGGCCGCCGCCGCCGCTGGCTTTATGCTGAGCAACGACCTCTTGATCGTCACCGGTGCGCTGGTCGGTTCTTCTGGTGCAATCCTGTCATACATAATGTGTAAAGCGATGAACCGCTCCTTCATCAGCGTCATCGCAGGCGGGTTTGGTACGGACGGGGCTGTCTCTTCAGAGAGTGAGGAAGTCGGCGAATACCGCGAAACCACGGCGGAGGAGGTTGCTGATCTGCTGAAAGGCTCCAGTTCGGTCATCATCACCCCGGGATATGGTATGGCCGTCGCACAGGCTCAGTATCCGGTTCACGATATTACCGCCAAGCTGCGTGAACGCGGCATCAACGTTCGTTTCGGTATCCATCCGGTCGCCGGACGTCTGCCGGGACACATGAACGTGCTGCTCGCCGAAGCCAAGGTACCTTACGACATCGTATTGGAAATGGATGAGATCAATGATGATTTCGCCGACACCGACACCGTGCTGGTTATCGGCGCCAACGATACGGTCAACCCGGCCGCGCAGGAAGATCCGAACAGCCCCATCGCGGGAATGCCGGTTCTGGAAGTGTGGAAAGCGCACAACGTCATTGTGTTCAAACGCTCGATGAACACCGGTTATGCCGGCGTGCAAAACCCGCTGTTCTTCAAAGAAAATACACAGATGCTGTTTGGCGATGCCAAAGCCAGCGTCGAAGCCATTCTGAAAGCGCTCTAAGCTTTTCTTTTTGGCTCTCCCAACGCCGCCTCGCGCGGCGTTGTTTTTTTCTCACAAAGTTCCCTTGTAACCCCCTCGATAGCCACGATACGAATTTCCAATAGTCAGGCCCCCATCAGGGCATTTACGTGTGGCATTATGCGCGACGGTAAATAGGTCAATCTGTCAGGCAAGGGAGAGTTCGAGAGAGGAGCGGAGCACCTTAACGTTCTGCGCCCCGCCTGAAGCGATAGTTTATCTACTGCACACGATTCAATTATGAATCGACATCGTCGTCACTCTCGCCTGAAGCCAGGGGAGAAACAAAATCATCCGGCTTGATAGCCAGCAAATCGCATTTCAGACGATCGATCACATGCTCGACAGTATTACCGATAAAGGCCGCGGACAAACCGGTTCGCCCCAGAGACCCAAGAACAACGACGCCCGCTTGCAGATGTTCCGCCAAATCGGGGATCACTTCTTCGGGCAACCCTTTTTCGACGTGCGTCAGACGCTCATCGAGGCTGAATTTTTGCCGCAGCGCCTTCATTGCTAACAGGTGCTGGCCGCGAATGGCGTCGTTATACACGCTGGGGTCAAAGTCGGGCAACTCGATGGCTACATTAATGGGTGTCGCCGGATAGGCCCCCACAAGATGCACATCGGTCTGATTGACCTGTCTGGCGAGATCCAACGTTTCGGACACCAATTTGATATTCAGGGGATCGTGCAAAGGATCTTCACTCGCCAGATTAACCGCCACCAAAGCCTGTCCGCCGTCAGGCCAGGGCTGGTCTTTCACCATCCAGACCGGACAAGGGCATTTGCGCAACAGCTGCCAATCGGTCGGTGTAAAAATGACCGCTTCCAATCGATCGTGCTGGTGCGCCATTTTTAGCAACAGGTCGTGCTTGCACGTGATAACTTCCTGAATGATGGCTTCAAAGGGCTTACTGTGCCAGACCACCTTAATTTCGATGGGAATGCCCATATCGCGGTAGTACTGACTTTGCTGAGCAATCCATTCTGTTCGCTGAGCGATAACGCCTTGCCGCATCTCCGTCCGCTCATCGGGAGACAGCAGCGTCGTCATTTCATAAGAAAAATCGTAGATCGGCAGAAACGCCTTGATACGGCCGCCAAGCCGCTGCACCAAATACACGGCGCGACGCAATGCCGGTTGGTCATCCTGATTAGGGTCAATAGCGACCAGTAAATTCTGATACTTCGCCATAGGTCCTCCTTTCGGCTGACGATTCGCAGCCTGTATAAATAAGAGTACCCCAAGAAAATTATTTTGAACAACTGATGATGGGAGCCGAATCAATAATTGATGACAACCGTTGATTCGGCAGGGGCGATTAGATTTTCTGGCGGGCGGTTCCGGCCAGTTCGGCTAAGGCTTCGGTTTTTTCGATTGTAATGTATTTGCCTTTCACCGCCAGCGTCCCGCTTTTTTGGAAGCGGCCCAGCAAACGGCTGATGGTTTCGACCGTCAGTCCAAGATAGTTGCCGATGTCGCCGCGTGTCATCGTCAGACGGAACTCGCGGGGGGAGAACCCACGTTGCGCAAAACGGCGTGATAGATTGTAGATAAACGCCGCCAGACGTTCTTCCGCATTCTTTTTCGACAGCAGCAAGATCATATCCTGATCGCTACGGATTTCGCCGCTCATCAGACGCATCATTTGCTGACGCAGATTGGGCATTTTTCCAGACAGGTCGTCCAGCGTTTCGAAGGGAATTTCGCAGACCATCGATGTTTCCAACGCCTGCGCGAAGCTCGGGTGCAACGAGTTACCAATGGCATCGAATCCGACCAGGTCGCCGGCCAAATGAAAACCGGTAATCTGCTCGTCGCCCTGTTCGGTAATCGTGTAACTTTTAATCGTTCCAGAGCGAATGGCGTAGAGGGATTTCAGCTCATCACCGGCCTTGAATAACGCTTGTCCTTTCTGGATCGGTTTCTTCCTTTCAATGATGTTGTCGAGCTGGTCCAGCTCGTGCTCATTTAAGGTGAAGGGGATGCAGAGTTGGCTGATGCTGCAATCCTGACAATGGATTGCGCAACCACCAGACTGGATGCGTCGGATTATGCGCTTTTCAGGAATCATAAGTTTTGCTCTGGCGATAATTGACATTGGTCAATTTTAACAGCTTTTCAGGTCACTGATAAGACCACAGACACTCAAGATGAACGAATAACACGCTCTGAGAGTTCAGAAATGTGAATGGCTGGTAACCACGTGTTAAACCCTCAAGGCGAAGGTATAAGCCAATGTGAAAATGTTACCCGGCCAATCACACATGGCTATGATAAGTAACCTTCATGTATTAGCAGCCATTGCTTACGCTGAATGCCACCGGCATAGCCAGTCAACGCCCCGCCTGCGCCGATGACCCGATGGCACGGTACGACGATGCAAATGGGGTTCGCACCGTTTGCCATACCGACGGCGCGCGATGCCGTAGGGCGTCCGAGACGGGCAGCGAGCTGACCATAACTCATCACGTCACCGCAGGGAATATCTCTCAATGCCTTCCACACCTGCTGCTGAAATTCGGTTCCCGCCGCGGCGACAGGCAACGAATCAATCGCCGTCAATTCGCCGGCGAAATAGCGCTGCAGCATATCGCTGAGGCCGCCGGGATTCACGCTGGGGACCAGCCGCACGGGCGAGTCGCGATAGCGGCGTTCAAACATGCGGTGCAACTTTCCCTCGAATTCACGCCATTCGAGCGCACGCAGGTGATGGTCTTCATCGGCAACCACCATCAGCTCCCCAATCGGCGTGGCAATTTTATCGAGTAAAAATGTTTGCATCACGACTCCTCAGAAAGATGAATGGCTGAACGAGCATACTCGCGGCGTCACTTTTTGACTATGGTTAGATCATCGATAAAGGGGGCCGTTACATCACCGTTTCTTGGCCTCCCTCGAATTGCTGGTTTTTAGCACGAACGAAAGCGCGACAGAAAAGAATTCGGAAACACAGCCGATAAGAACCTATTGAGTCAAAAAATTCACTTTTAATGAAGAAATAGGAATGAAGCTATGCCGATGAAATTCCTGGCCCGTTATATTGCCGCCGCAATGTTGCTGACGATGCCGGTTATGGGTCAGACGCAAGACGCCAACGCAGATATGATTGAGGGCTATACGTCACAGGAACTGGCGTCTGCGCTGCCGGATAAGGTCAACGACTTGATACGACGCAGCCTGAATACGGACGCGACTAACCATATTATCGATGCGGAGTACATCGAGGCGACGACGAACCGCAAGGCGCTGATTTCTCTTTATACGCTACCGGTCAATGTTAGCGGTGAAACACCGCTTGCCGATAAAGAAGACGATGTGGATGCCGTTATCGCCAGCGCGGAAAAAGAGATGCTGCGCCAGCGAATCCAGCCGGAGAAACGAACATTGACCAGCAGCAATGGTTCAACCATACGCTGTCTGCAAACGATGCTGAACAAACAGGTACTGCACTCTCTGTGTGCAACTTACATCCAGGGGCGAATTATGGAAGTGCAGCCGGTGACGTTCACTGATACCGCAGTGTTGCCTGACGCCGTAGCAGCTCAGGATAAACTCGTCCTCGAAATCAGCGATAAAATGCATGCGCTACCGGCAAAATAATCGCGACCGGCCGTAGTCTGATGCACAGGCTATGGCTTTTTTTGCCTGATAGCGCGTTTCCCATTCAACGTTTTGTTTAATCCAGGCGTTACGACGGCCCATTGGGATAACCTAGCCCTCGCTTTTAGCCGATGTGGCGTAAGTGCGTAGATGTAGAGGGGGGAAACCATCACGGCTGTTAACATGATTTTCATACTGCGAAACCTTCCATTATGACTATCCGCTATCCGCGCTCTCCTGCTCATATAATTGTTTAGAACCGCAAAATAATAGCTCGTTAATAATAACCCTCGCCATGAAGAGAAAATATTTCTCTAATGAGAAGTGAGAGCAGAATCAATCTTTTTCTGAAAAAGCCATATCGAAAACAGATAATCAATTGTATTCCAACGAAAACTTATTCTACAGAAGCATTTTTTTACTTAAAAACACATAGAGCAAAAGAGAATTTTCTTCTAAAACACCTTGATTAGTAATGTTATTATAAAAAATAATTCTCTTAGCTTTTCATCATAATATTTCCGGAAGGTGAATTTCATTTCTGGAGATTATGTCATGCCGAAACTAAATGAAGATGTTTTTCTGCGGTGGCTCAAACAGGAAGTCAAACCCGCGCTGGGATGTACAGAACCCGTTGCCATAGCCTTCGCGGCCGCTATGGCCTGTAGATATTTAAACGAACCCTGTGTCAGTATTCGTGGTTTCATATCTGAAAATCTTTACAAGAATGCAATGGGCGTCACCATTCCCGGCACCCATTATGCTGGCATTGCTATGGCCGCTGCGGTGGGTGTTTTTGGCGGTAATCCTGACCAGGGACTGGAAACACTTAAGGGACTGACAGATGCACAAACGGAGCAGGCGAAAGAAATGGTCAGCCAGGGCAGGGTCAATATCACAGCTCAGGACACTCCCGACTTTATCCATATAGACCTAACCGCTACAGGAGCAGTTAACTGCTGCCGCATCGTGATTAAAAAAAGCCATACACGTATTGAAGAGCTTTATATCAATGACCTGCCAGTGTCTCTGAAACAACAAGTTAATGAAGAAATATCAGAAACCTCCCCACAAGAATTTTCCATTGAGAATGCCTTTCATTTCATCACAACGGTACCGCTGGAAAAAATTGAATTCATTATGGAGGCCGCCAAGCTTAACAGCGCCTTATCGCAGGAAGGGCAGAGAAAACCTTATGGCCTTAATATTTCAGGGACACTGACAGCCACCGTCAGACAAGGCCTGATGAGCAATGATCTATTATCGAAAATGCTTATCCAAACGGTGGCCGCTTCAGACGCCAGAATGGGCGGAGCGCCGGTGACAGCCATGTCCAACTTCGGCTCAGGTAATCAGGGCATTACTGCAACCATGCCTGTCGTGGTCCTTGCTGCGGAACTTAAAAGCAGTCAGGAAGAACTCATCAGGGCACTCGCCTTATCCCACTTAGTGGCAATTTCTGTCCACGCCCGTTACACCCGTTTGTCCGCACTGTGCGCCGCGTCCACCGCCGCGATGGGGGCCGCGGCGGGGATGGCATGGCTGTTTACCCGCGACCTGAATGTCATTCAGGCGACCATCATCAATATGGTTAGCGATATCAGCGGGATCATCTGCGATGGTGCATCTAACAGCTGTGCCATGAAGGTCTCCTCCGTCACGATGAGTGCATTCAAGTCCGTGCTCATGGCCAAGCAAGGCACACAAGTGAGCAGTCACGACGGTATCGTTAGCCAGGATGCAGAACAGACGATCAACAACCTTAGCCGTCTGGTGAATGAAGCTATGCCTGCAACAGATAAAAAAATTATCCACATCATGACTGAAAAAGATGCTCTGGCGGATAGCTGAGCGCGGATGAATATATCACCCGGCCAATTGAGCGCATGTGCGCAAGTTGGCCCAGGAGAAACGTGATGAATAAAAAGGCGACAGTTTTAAGGGGTATTAGCGCTGTAATGCCTCTCTGTATTGGAGATTTCCCGTTTTCATTTATCGTTGGAGCCCTTAGCGTCAGCATGGGGATGAGTGTCTGGCAGAGTACCGCGTGGTCATGCATTGTGATCGCAGGTTCAGCACAAATGCTGGCATTGAATATGCTAAAAGCCGGTGCCAGCCTGGGCGTCATTATATTCACTACTTTTGTTATAAACCTTCGTCATGTGCTTTATAGCGCATCCATGGCAGAAAAGGTCAGGGAAGCATCTTTATTTAAAAAATGCTTTATTTCTTACGCCCTGACCGATGAAGTCTACGCCACAACAATAAAAAACATGGATGAAAACAAAAGCGATAAATATCTTTTCTATTTCACGGTTATGTCGACTTTCTGGATTTTCTGGGTATTGGCCGATTTTCTGGGCGCCGTCATTGGTTCATCTTTCCCAGATATTGAGAAATACGGTCTGGACTTTGCGATGGTTGCCGCTTTTATTGCCATTGTGGTGCCTCAGATTAAATGTCAGGCCTGTACGGTAGCCGCATTGGTTGCTTCAGTATCTGGTGTACTGCTCGTCATTATTCCTTGTTCTCTGGGCATCGTAGTGGCTTCCTTATTAGGTATATCAGCAGGCTTAAGTATTGACCTTATGGAAGAAAGAAAGATTAATTCAGAAAACACCCTTCACGAACCGCTTCAGAATAATAAGGTAGCCGAAAATGAATAATAGTTATTTTATTGCCCTGACGTTAGGAATGGCCGCAGTGACATTCCTCATTAGATTCTCCTTTATAGGAATAGCAGGGAAACTGAATATGAGTGAGCGAGTAAAAAAAACACTTCGCTTTGTTCCCGCCACGGTGTTACCGGCAATCATTACTGTTCAGATTTTAGAGATAAATTCACACATGCAGTTTGATCTTCAAAATCCCAAAGTTATCGCAGCGATTATTTGCACACTGATAAGTTTCAGGTTTGGCCTAATCTGGGTTGTTATCAGTGGCGTGGGATCACTGCTTTTGTTAAGCCATTTTATGTAACGGAAAGAGGTAAACATTCATGAAAATTATTAATACGAAAAACGCCCCTGCGGCTATTGGTCCTTATGTTCAAGGGATCAATACCGGCAACGTGGTCATTACATCAGGTCAATTACCTGTAGAACCGCTATCCGGAGTTATGCCGGATGGGATTGAGGCGCAAACACATCAATCACTGGAAAACGTGAGAGCCGTAATAGAAGCTGCGGGCCTGGACGTAAGTAACATCATCAAGACGACAATATTTGTTAAAGACCTGAATGATTTTTCAGCAGTAAATAGTGTCTATGAGGCTTTCTTTACTCAGTACGACGCTTCTTTCCCAGCACGTTCCTGTGTTGAAGTCGCCCGACTACCTAAGGATGCAAAAATAGAAATAGAAGCCATCGCGGTTGCTTAATCGCATGGGTCAATCATACAACAGCAGCGGTGAGGCTGCTGTTGTACCGCTAAGCGTTAATTCTCATCTGTCCACATCTCCCGGATTGTTCCCCCCAAAGGCATCCTTTTTTAACGTAGATTGATTAAACATTGTCTAACTACGGTGATCTCAACCCTTTCTGATGGAGCGCGAAAGTAGAGTTATGCAGCGCGTAACACGTGCTGTTTTGGGCCTTTCTCGATTAAAAAGCCAATGCCATTCTGTGGATTACCATTGTCATTCGTCCCGTGAGGCAAATAGACGAAGAAACTACCGCACCTGATGTCATCAGATGCGGTGCCGACACGTTTACGCGTCGGACTTGATCAGCTTCAGGACATGCCCCAGACGTTCACGCTGTTTCGGCTTGATATCTCGTCCTGCGGCGTAGCCCGCATTGCGAATAATGGTTTCATTCAAACCAATTAGCCAGTCGTAAATGTAGTAGGCCGTGCTGTTGGTCGGCGTCACGGACAGACGCGTCAGACGCTGTGTCGCGCCAAAACTGCCAGCCTGCTTTTCGGGACGAGCAAAGATTTTCTGCCCTTTATTCACCCGGCTCTCTGGACGTTCCGCTTCTTTGACTCGCTGGAAGCCCAGCCAGGCGACAAAGTCGCCCAGCACGGTCAACGCACGAGAGACCTGACGGTCGGTTTTATTTTCCCGATTCAAATCCAACTGCTCTGCGTTCACCAAGACCGTCAGCAACTCTTCTTCAATTTTCAGGCGAATTCCGGCGGTGATCAGTTCTTCCACCAACATTTCAATGGTAGGCCGAGCCACACCGAGCAATTCGATAATGGCGTCGTTTTCCGGCAAATTACGCAGATGCATGATCCAATAACGATAGACGCTGCGAGCGAACTCGGCTTCGTATCCCTGACTGTCCGCAATATCTGTCTCCGGGGCCTCAGGCTCTAAGGCGTCTTTGGGGTCTTCACCAACCGGTTCATCGCTGAACAGGTCGATTTCCAGCCCCACACCAAAGGGTTCATAGCTCGCCAACGGCGCAACGGCGTCCGAATCGTCCTGATGCGCGTTGAAATTGCGCGGAGATGACTCCTGCTGTTGCATATATAGCCTGCGCAGCTCATCACGCGACGGTAACAGACGCTCCAACATCTCGCCGTGAACGCCGGTACGCGTCTGCAACGCTTTCAGCATCGACTCGGCGATTTGCTGTTTTTTCGCTGGCGCGTCCGCACCGGTAGGCTGATACCAGCTACCCAACAGATTCTCTGTCAGCTCACGCTGCAACTCGCTCAACTGTTCGTTGACGCGGTTAAGTTTCACCTCGCGGCGAACTTCCGCATCCAACCAGGCCGCCATGCGATTTACACCGCGTTTGTCCAGCGCCAGCATTGTTCCCCAAGCATCGCCGGGATTGCCGACGTAGCGTTGAACCGCTTCATCGTTGTTATGCCCATGGGTGAAACGACGGTCGAATTTGGTGACCGCCCATATTAATCCGGGTTTACGTCGGCTGCGGACCTGTGGGTTTTCACCCTGGGTATGACGCACCCAATAGTCCAGCGCTTTACCGACAGTCTTCACGTCCTGCTTACCCGCTGCGGCCGTACAGACCAGCAGCACATTCATCTCCTGACTGTCGGTATAGCGTTCCAACAGGTAGGCGCGTTTAGCATAGAGCAGGGTCTGCGCCAGCGGGTGAGGGGCGCTCCGTAACGGACGGCTGAAGTCTTCTTCTACCTCATCCGGCTCATCGTTCACCAGACTGAAACCGGGGAAGTCCAGCAAATCGACCTGTTCGAACAGCGTTTCACGCGGTGCGTTGAGCAGCGGAATTTGCAGCTCAGCCGTCAGCATCATCAGCTCCGCCAAAGACAGCTCGACGGTTTTCGCTGCACGGCCGCCCACGATAGGACGCACCTGTACGCTCATGTCGGCCGGGCTATTCAGTCGATCGAACAGTCCGGCATTCAGGATACCGCCATCGGCGTGGAGGCTTTCATCAACCAATACGGACAGCGGCGCCAACACTTTCCGCGCACTGGAGAGGTGTTGCAACGTATAGGCAAAGTAGCGGTAGGCGGCCGTGATATCAGCCTGTTCGGCCCACAACAGAGAGAATAGGCTGGCGCGATCGTCTGCGCTTAGGAAAGGCGCTAACTCCACCGCCGTCGGCCAGAACTGGCCAGCCAGGATCGTCTGACGCTTGGCGTCGTGACGCACCAGATAGTCCCACAGCGCGACCACGTCGTCACTGTCCATACCAGGCACCGGCGTAGTTTGCCGGTGCATCGCCAGCATTTTCAGGTGCTCGGCGATGTGCTGCTCATCCAGCTCTTCATTCGCCGGAGTACGCCGGTGATACAAAAAAGCATTCGCCATAATCCGCGCGATATCCGCTTCATTCAGCAATTTCAGCTGAACCGGATTCGGCGTGTTTTTACCTTCAGCCTGACGGGTAAAGCGGGTCACAAACGCCGAAGACTGGCCGGTTGGATTGAGATGCTTTTGATAGTCCAGCGTCAATCCGCCGACGCTGGTTTCCAGCCGACCGTTTTCACCCGCGGCCAGAGAGGAAATCAGGTAGGACTTGCCCACCTGTGACAGGCCGAAGAAACCCATCGCGATTTCTTTAGTCGCGGAGTCCATCAGGTCGCGCGCCTGATTACGGCTGCTGCGCAGCTTGATGCTCAGGCGATCGGCTTCCATATCCAGACGCGGTACGTTGCGCCGCGTATCGTCCAGCCAGGCTATCGCTTCGTCGATGCCCTGAGAAACGGATTGCAGCTGGCGACTGAGTCGGCTCGATAGTTGTTTGGGCGTTAGTGGTTTCATTTCTTAAAGACGCTCCCGCTATCGATCCAGTAATGAGTCATGCCCGAGCCGGTGCTGGCCAGGGTATTCAGACGGAGTTTCAGATGTTGTGGCGACACCGGTTCGCCATCGCCCAGAATCGCCTCGGCAATCTCGAAACACTCCGGCGTATCGTGGCCTTCGCCTTTGACGACGTCCAGACGCACATGCAGCACGCTGTCGCCCGCGACTTTTCTTGCCAGCTCGGGATCCACAATCGAGAGGGAGTACAGAGGAGAAGCGGGCCAGCGGTCGTTATCCAACTGACGGAAACCGAGGCACAGCGATCCGCGTACGTCGAAACCGGGCTGCTCGCGCAGGCTGAAGTCGGGGACATCCAGATCGATATCGTGGTAGTAAACATTATCCGTGGTCAACGCCTGGCTGCTGTCCAGCATTCCCAGATAACGCACGGTCGAATAAGGCTGGAAATCGCCAGCCTTGAAATAGAAGCCCGGCAGACGCAGGTCGAGCGCCAGCAGGCACAACATGGCACCCACTGCCGCAGTCGATTTCGGATTGTCGATCCGGCCGCGCTTGTTAAACGGATACCAGTCGCTGGTGTGGTAACCATCCAAAGACAGCATGCGGTTGATCGGCAGCGGTTGAAGATGGCGGAACAGGGCTTGAATACCGGGGAAGCGCGAAGGGCGTCCTGTTAACAGCAGCACGTCGCAGGCGTAAAGCGAGACGACTTCGGACATCAGACGCAGGTGCTGGGTGATGCTCATGCGGTTGGACAGGAACTCGGCGTGCAGCTTGCTTAAGCGCAGAACCAGCGGCACCTGCAAAATATCGAAGCCGACTTCTTCTTCCGGCAGCTCGCGCTGCACGCCGCTGTTGACGTAATCCAGGACTTTCTGCGTCGGCAGTTGGCTCAGCAGCTCGCCGAAGGTTGCGTCAATCTCGGCATTTAGATCCAGCGGATCGAAGTTTTCATACGCCTCCAGCACCGCCTGGCCGATCGGGATGAACAGCTGCAAGGTCACCTGCTGACGCAGCGTCAACTGACCGTCCATCCGGCCTTCGCTACCAAACAGGCGGGTCATCACGCCTTCCGGGCTGGTCATGCCGGCTTTTTTCAGCGCGGCTTGCAGCGCAGGAAGGACGTACATCTGAATGACGTCAAGCAGGATATCGTCGCCCGCGACTTTGAATCCTTCACGGAAGAGCAGACGCGGAATGATCTTCACATTGCTGCCGACGCCGTCGTCCAGCCAATACTGCGTGATAGCAAGGTCGGTCGTGCCGCCGCCTATATCAATGGAGGCGATGCGCAGCGTTTTGCCGGGCTGCTCATCGTCCGCAAGCTCTTTGTCGGGACGCGCCATGCTGGCGAAGAACGCTTCCGCTCGGCCGCCGAAATTCACCTGCGCTTCGTTATACAGGTACACCATCTGGCCGCAGGTTGCTTCGTCCCACTCCATCTGGACTTCCGGCACAGGAACGCGGCTTAGCGCTTTATCCTGCGACGTGTGGAAGTCTTCATCCGCCGGGTGCCAGCCCATGGCTTTCCATACCAGTCCGATGGCTTCATACATGCGGCGACGGAAGATCTCCCGCTCCGGCTTCGGCATTGCCGAGGGCAGGGTCAGAATGATGTTGCGCAGCTGACGCGGCGCGTTGGCGTGGATCATTTTCTGGCGCTGAGCCGCGCTATTCATCTGCATCAGCGCCTGCGCCAGCAGTTCGGACAGCATGAATGTCATGACCGCGCTGCGGCTGTAGTGGGGCGCGAATACCGGCAGTCTCTCGTCCAAAGGGAGATTAAACAGCGGCTGACCTTCGTCGTTGATCAGCATGGTCAATGGCATCGCCGTCGCCAACGGTTCCTGCTGGGCTGCGCCCACTGGCTGACCAAAACGCCAGCCGGGCATGTAAGGTTCCTCATCCCACAGATAGCGACGCGGGCTAGAGATACCGCTGGAGCCTTCCGTCCCCTGACGCTGTAGCGCCATACGACTGGCCTCGCGTCCGACACGGGTGATGGACGGCCATACAAAAGCGTCTTCGCGACCGCTTTCATACGAGAAATTCTGTTTGCCGAATTTGGCCTGTGCAAACTCCACGCGGCTGTCGAACAGCTCATTGTACTGATAGTGGGGTTCGCTCAGATCGCGGACCTGCATTTCATAAGTCTGCTTCAGACCATTGCTTTCGTCCGCATGATCTTCCACCAGAATACCGGCGGTGTGCGAGTTGCCGACATCCAGGATCAGGTCGACGTTGACGGCCGGTTCCTGCAACGTACTGGCCGTGATTTGCACCTCAGGGATTTCCAGCCGGTTGCCAAGAACGTCCAACAGATTAAGGAAATGCGCCTGATATTCGAAGTCGCGTAAACCCTGACGAATTTCATGCGGCTTGCGGCGTTCCTGTTTTGCGGCCTGCTGGGAAAAAGTCTCGCGCAGCCAGCCGTCGACCCAGGTCATATCCAGAAACTCGTACAGCTCGTCACTGTGGTAGGCCAGCGTATAGTTTCTGCCGGTATTGATATCGTTCTCGGTCGGCGCCAGCGACTCATATTCGTGGCTTTCAGGATAGACCTTGGTATCGAAGGCGAGACAGATGCGATGCGTGTTGCCGTCGTCATCCGGCTCCTCAAGCTCCAGAACCTGAACGCGCGCCCAGTTATAAGGACCGCCGAGGAACGTACGGGGCGGGTTGAAACGGAAGAACGGCAGCGGCAACCAGGCCTGGCTCAGCAGGTTCAATGATTGTTTTACCGTGAAGTTCGACTCTGGGTTTATCGCCTCCGGTAAAACATTCGTTTCGCCCGGCAGCACGAACTTGCCGTTGTTTTCGTTGTAAATCAACCGCAGGAGAGGGCCATTGGCGCTCTTGCGGATAAACCGGTTGGCAATGTCTGCCTCAGAATCAAGTTTAATCGCGAAATCAAGAAACTGGATACCGCTATTCTGAATCAGCGTAATGCGTTGTTTATAATCAGTAATGGTTGCCAGCATTATTATTTACTCTCACGCTTAATCGTCATCGGTAATATCGTATCGGCGTCAAAACGACCTTTACAGTCCGCCGCCTCAGCGCTGTCAACCCGGTTACAGATGACTTCAGGCATGCTGTAACGCGAGCCGTCGCTGCAACGCGCACGATAACGGCTGTTGATCACCAGATTGCCCGACTGATGCAGCCCGGCTTCGACGTCCGCGCGACAGGTGACTTTATCGCCATAGGTGAATCTCACGCGGCCTTTACCGTTATGGATCTGATACTTCAGCACCGGCGGTTTGCCGGTCAGCGGGTTTTTCACGATGGCGGTCGCCTGCCAGTTACCGTTCAGGAAGCGAACGGAACCAACGCGGATGGACTCCGGCGGCATGACCAGCACGCCTTTAGGCGCTGGCGTTACGTGCGCAGCGTCGCTGGCAGGTGCGTTTTCCGGCGCTTTTTCTTCAATCGCCACCGCGGGCGGGGCGACGGGCGGCATTAAGGTAGCATCGCCCAACGGCAGCCCCGCAAAGCTCAGAAGCGGAGATTCAACCGGCGAAGTCGTTGCATCCAGCACGCGTTTCTCGGGTTTGACAACCACCGTTGCAGGCGTTTTCTCTGAAGGCGGCAACGAAACACAACCACGGATCTGCATGCCTAACGTGACCAGCAAACCGGCGCAGGGGATCAGCCACCACGCACGCATCCAGACAGAACGCGCGACGGATTTCGGTTCGTCCGGCATGACGAACACCGGAGCAGGTTCAACGGGGAGGGGCTCTGGCTCAGTCGCCTGTTCAGGCTCTTGAGACTCGGGTTCAGGGGCTTCAACCGGTTCAGGCTCGGGTTCAGGGATTTTCTCGATTACAGGCGGTTCGGGCGGCGCCACGGGGCGCAAGCATTCAAGCGCATCGGCGCGGAATTTCTTACCGAGATTGACGAAGCCCCAGAAGGTAATAACCGGCCTGTCATCCACCAAATAGACATGGTTAGGGCCGGGAAACTGAATGGCTTTCGCCAGAAGGACGCCAAACAGTTTTAGCGCGGGTTTTTCGGAAGTCTGTGCCTTCTCGCTAATCTCGGCGATGGTTCGCTGGTACTGCTCCAACAATTCAAGCGCATGCTCGCGCTGTTCATCGCTCGCCGCCATCCAGGACGTCATTTTTCCTGAGATGGGCGCATACCAGTCGATGCGATCGCCTTTTTCATTGGGCTGGGGTATTGCCAGACAGTCAGCGATCGGCTGCTGTTTACGAAGACGCAGTGTTTCCCTGAGTTGCAGCGCCGAAGCGTAAACGGGCTGTCCGTTCTCTCCTAACGCCAGAAAGTCGTCCAGATTGCCACTGCGTAAAAATAGTTTTGCCACGCCAAAGAGACCTTGTGTAGTAGATGTTTCACGGCAGAAAAAGCTCGGTATATGTCTGCGCCAGCGTAAATTCTACCTTTTTGCAAGCAATTCAAACGCCAAAAGAAACGGCAAAAGGAGTAAATGCTTGCCTTATCAGCGTTAATTTTGCCCATACCAAGGGTAGTCCGTAACGCAAGGTAATGAAATGTCGAGCAGCGATCCCCTGAACCTCGGCAAAGGCCGGCCCCGCCGACGTAAGGGGAAGCGAATGGACGAAAAGAGTGCGCGGCCGCACCGGATTTGCACGATGAAACCTTTTTACTGCGGTATTCCCAGTTTGGAAAACAAACGGTTCTCTAAGCATTTCCCCCGGTGAGCCGATATCTCCGACGTCCCCAGAGGTTTCATCGCGCATTCAGTCAACACGTTACCCGTTAATCTATCTGTCTCCGCTTCCCGCGCTCTCGACAGATGGCATAGATAGTGCTTATTCCCCACTGGGTCAGCACGCGTCGTCGTACCAAAAAGGCCGGCTTCCCATCGCAGTATCGCCGTTTTTTAACGCATCCTCAGGATGTACGATGACATTGATAATCAGGGGAAATGAATAATGACAGCGCTTAGCATGCCGATTCGGGGCTCTGCCCGCACCAAGTGGATTCAAATGGTGTTGGGATTGATCTGCATGGCCTCGATATCCAGTCCGCAATACGTTTGGACCTTAATGACCAAACCGTTAACAGAGAAAATCGGCGTCAGCCTGCCTGAACTGCAAGTGACGTTTTCTCTGCTGATTATCCTGCAAACCTTCTTCTCGCCGTTTCAGGGCAAGCTGATTGACCGTTTCGGGCCACGTCTGCTGATCTCACTGGGAACGCTGTTGTCAGGACTGAGTTGGGTGCTCTCCGCACAGGTTCAAAATCTGGCGATGCTGTATCTGGTCTACGGTTGTCTGGGGGGGCTGGGAACAGGGATTGTGTACGTCGGCGTCGTAGGTTTGATGGTGCGCTGGTTCCCGCGTCATCGCGGATTCGCCGCGGGCATGGTGGCCGCAGGCTATGGCATGGGGGCAATTTTTACCACGTTCCCGATTTCAATGAGTCTGGACCAACAGGGGCTGGAGTGGACGCTGCTGGTCTTCGGAAGCATTTTCGCCGTAGTGGGCCTGCTCGCCAGCCAGGGATTGAAAGTGCCGGAGGAGGAAGACACCGCGTCACAGCCGCCCAGTAAACTGGAGCAAAGCCGTCGGCAGTTTACGTCCAAAGAGATGCTGAGGCAGCCGTTGTTCTGGCTGATGTTTCTGATGATGACGATGATGTCGACGTCCGGCCTGATGGTCACTTCGCAAATGGCGGTCTTTGCGCATGACTTCGGCATTACCAGCGCGGTCGTGTTTGGGATGGCGGCGCTGCCGCTGGCGCTGACGATTGACCGATTCACCAACGGATTGACTCGTCCTTTATTCGGCTTTATCTCTGACCGCTTCGGGCGTGAAAAGACGATGTTCATCGCCTTTGCTTTGGAAGGGTGCGCCATGACGCTCTGGCTGATGTCACGGGACAACGCATTGCTGTTCGTGCTGCTGTCGGGCGTCGTGTTCTTTGGCTGGGGGGAGATCTTCTCGCTATTTCCTTCAACGCTGACCGATACATTCGGCACGCAAAACGCCACCGCTAACTATGGCTGGTTGTATATGTCGCAGGGCATCGGCTCCATTCTGGGAGGGCCGCTGGCGGCCTTGCTGTATCAATACACGCAGGGATGGCACGTCGTCTTCGGCTGCGCGATTACGCTGGATTTTGTCACCGCGGCGCTGGCGATAGGGGTACTAAAACCTTGGCGTTCCAGGTTTATCCGCAGTCATAGCTAATGAGGCCTGCGGGGCCTACGGCTGCCTGCCCGTATGCTCTCAAAATAGTGGCTTTTGTGCCATACGCGGTGCTATCCCCCAACGCTAAGCGTGTTGATATTCTGTTTATAGGAACTCGATCGCAGTATAGTTAGAGTTAACTTTATTTTACTTTTGATTGGGTATCATGAAAAAGACCGTTGTTATGACGTTAATCCTAATAAGCTTGACGGGTTGTGTTCAGTATCAGTGGGTTAAGCCCGGCACCGACAAGCAGCAGGAGGTTATTGCTGAAACGCAATGTAAAGCGCAGGCGCTCAGGGATTTGCCACCTGACAATCAAATCTCGGGCAAGTACACATCTAAAGATGAAAAACATAAAACTATTAGTACAAGCTACTCAACGAGTGATGAAAATGAGAGTAAGCGAGACATCCTGGTGAAAGACTGCATGTATCGCAAAGGCTGGACACAGATTGAGATCCAGCATTGAGAAATAGTTGAAATTTCCTGCTGAAGATAGCCCCACATATATATGTGGGGCTTTATTAAAAATATTTATCTTTTAATCATATTGGTGATCTGACCACGGTTGATTTCATGTTTGAGACCACCCGCATCCTTATGGGTTACCAGTCCCGTAAATCAGTTGGCGCCTGACGCATTGCAGTGGGTGGACGGGACGATATCCAGGGGCAAACATGCATGATGTGATATTTGTTGAGTCTGAGTGATAACCGCTTTCTCACAGGCGTACAGGCAGTGACCGAAGACGTTGCCCCGGTCACAACCGCCGATCATCCAAATAAACCCCGCAGATAATGCGGCTCACAGCGCAAATATTGCGGCGAAACCGGTATCGTATCGCCCAGCTTAGCGGCGGCATGCCACGGCCAGCGGGGATCGAACAGTACGGCGCGGGCGAGGGCGATGAAATCCGCCTGCCCGGTTGCAATAATGGCTTCGGCCTGTTCCGCTTCGGTGATCAAGCCCACGGCAATTGTCGCGATGCTGACCGATTCGTGGATCCTGGATGCCAACGGCACCTGGTAGTTAGGGCCTACGGGGATGTCCTGTTCGGGAGCCAGGCCCCCGCTGGAGACATGGATATAATCGCAGCCTAACGCTTCCAGCTGTTTTGACAAGCTGACCGAGTCTTCAACGTTCCAGCCGCCGTCAACCCAATCGGTGGCGGAAATCCTCACGCCCACAGCGATAGAGACCGCTTCCCGGACGTCCGCGAAGACCTCCAACACCAACCGCATACGATTTTCCAACGAACCGCCATAGGCGTCGCTGCGGTGGTTGGATAGGGGGGAGAGAAACTGATGCAACAGGTAACCGTGGGCGGCATGCAGTTCAATCAGATCGAATCCCGCCTTTTCAGCCCGTTCGGCGGCAGCAACAAAATCTGCCCGCAGCTGGTGGATTTGCTCCATCGTCAGCGCCTCCGGCTGGCGGCTATCCGCATAGGCCAGCGCGGAAGGGGCCACCGTCTGCCAGCCGCCATCGGAGATGGCGACATCCGCGCCCCCTTTCCAGGGTTCCGCGGTAGAGGCCTTGCGCCCCGCATGGGCAAGCTGAATACCGAGCTTGATAGGTGAATAGCGTCGAATATTTTCTACCTGTTTCGCCAGTTCGGCGGCCTGTTCATCGTTCCAGAGCCCCAAATCTTTAGGGCTGATGCGGCCTTCGGGCTGAACCGCGGTCGCTTCCAGAATCAACAAACCGGCGCCGGATTGTGCCAGATTACCCAAGTGCATAGTGTGCCACTCGCTGGGGAACCCTTGTTCGGCGGAGTATTGGCACATTGGGGCGATGATGATGCGATTATCGAGTGTCAGCGCTCCCAATTTTGATGGGGTGAAAAGTTGGCTCATACGTTTGCCTTAGCGGTGAGAATAAAATGATGGAACCGAAATCGTTCGTTGAGTAATCAGTGTAAGCCAGAATCATCAAGGCGTCAGGGGCGATTCGGGCGAGCCCATCACAACAATAGGCCATTGACGTTCCGCGAAATCAGGCAAGATCGGTATGACTTCCTATACTTACTGTTCAGTCTCATGAACAGGAGAGAAAGCATGACCATTCACAAGAAAGGGCAAGCCCACTGGGAAGGCGATATCAAGCAGGGCAAAGGTACGGTATCGACGGAAAGCGGTGCGTTGAATCAACAGCCGTATGGTTTCAACACCCGTTTTGAAGGTAAACCAGGTACTAACCCGGAAGAGTTGATCGGTGCCGCGCATGCTGCCTGTTTTTCAATGGCGCTGTCGCTGATGCTGGGCGAAGAAGGTTTTACACCGGACAGTATTGATACCACGGCTACGGTATCGCTGGACAAAGCTAACGGCGGTTTCGCCATCACAAAAATCGCGCTGGAAAGTGCGGTCAAGGTGCCTAACATTGAAGACGCGACCTTTGACAACATCATCAAAAAAGCCAAATCCGGCTGCCCAGTTTCTCAGGTTCTGAACGCCGAGATCACACTTCAGTACAAACTTAACTAATCTCGCATCACCGTTGCCTCCGGGACGCTTCCCGGAGACAGTTGACTGACGTCCGGTTGGGCTTCAGACGACGAGAAAGAACCAAGGGAACACGACAAATAACGTCCTTGTCATCTTCAGGCACGCCTCCATCCCATTCAACACTGAGAATCGACACACCTTTTTAGTCGGTCCGCACCCGAAAATCTATCAAGTGTAATATGAGAAACCGTGTCGCCAGCGGAATCGTTAAGAACGATGACATAAAACGGCACAGCAGCGAAAAGGTGAGGGATGCTCAACTCAATGATTTACAGTAAAGGTTACATCTCGCCACAAACTCAATTTAACATAATATACATTATACGAACCAAGGGTGGGGATGGCAGAATCTGGTGGGAATCGTTGACACAGGCCGTCAACTGGCTAGTATCGATGATGATTCAAAATCATCCGTTTACTCCGAACGAATCAGAATCAAGTGTCTATCCGCAGTAAGTGAACGGCCTGACCTCACCACTCAGGCCCGTTCATCCTCGTTATTAAGCAATGAATTACAGAAGGCATGATCATGAATATGGACTTATCACATCTAGCCAAAATGACGCCATACGCAAACGGACATTTTCGAGTTGCTTTTCGGCTCAAGTAGTAGCGGATGTCTACAACTCCAGTAAGCGCTCAAGCGGCTCAAGCGGCTCAAGCGGCTCAAGCGGCTCACTTTATCATCTACAATCTTCGAACTCTGGATGATGAAGACATCCTATGAATAGAAATATCTCCCTGCTATGCCCTGTGTGCGGAAATACCGAGATGGAACACGAGGAAGAGCGTGAAGTCGTCAGATGTGTAGGCTGCGGGAAAGAATTCACTAATGATGAGTTAATCCAAGAAAACGGGGGAAGTATTGACGCCCATGTAAATGAAATAAAAAAAGAGTTGACAAAAGATATTAAAAAACAATTTAACGATATGCCCAAAAAAGCATTTAAGGGAAGTAAAAATATAAGGATTAAATAATGACAACAAGTGATGCCATCGCTTTAGCTGCGCTTGTAGTATCGATTTACACTATCATATCATCAGAAGTAAAATCGAGAAAAAGCGATATAAAACAAAAGGATATAAAGGATGAGCAAGACAAGTTACGTAAGTTGCTTCTGGAAAAAGAAACAAAGTCAGCAATCAATGAGATGAAGGCAGAGCTTGGTGCTCGTCTCGTAAAAATAGCCAGAAACAATTATAGACTAAAGATATTTAATAGAGGGAGAGTTGAAGCTAAAAATATAGATATTCATTTCCCTAATAACGATGGTAATGAATATCTTTCAATGCATGATGTAGATGATAAATTTCCATATGAGGTATTACACCCGCAACATGGAATTGAAATTTTAGCGGGGATAAGCTCTGAAAGTAAAACTAAATACCGAATAAAACTCATATGGGATGACAATTATAAAAAAAGGAATGAAGAGGAGTTTTTCATTTCTATATAAATTGGTTTTCACAATGACGTTATGCTAAGGAGGCCGCTGCGGGAGAGATCTTCGCAGCGGCCTTTTCAACATGAAAAATCAAGCTAGCAATACGCGTAATTGCTAGCTTGAAACAAACACCCATGCTCAGTGATACTTTAGTTCAACGTGAATTTCGCCACGCCTTGATTCAAGCGCTCCGCCTGCTCTTCCAGCGACGTGGCCGACGCGGACGCATCCTGCACCAACGCGGCGTTTTGCTGAGTGACATGATCCATCTCGGAAACCGCCAGAGAGACCTGATTGATACCGCTGCTTTGCTCATCGGAAGCCAGCGCGATTTCGTTCATAATACTGGTCACATTATTGATCTCGACGACAATTTCCTTCATCGCATTGCCGGCGCTGTTCGCCAGCTCCGCTCCTTCTTTCACGCCGTTCTCAGAATCTTTGATTAATCGGGTAATATCCGTCGCCGCGTTGGCGCTGCGCTGAGCCAAATTACGCACCTCGGCGGCCACAACGGCAAACCCCTTACCCTGCTCTCCCGCACGGGCGGCCTCAACCGCGGCGTTAAGCGCCAGGATGTTGGTTTGGAACGCGATGCTGTTGATCAGTGCGATAATCTCGGAAATCTTGTCCGAACTACGAGTGATATTCGCCATCGACTCAACAACCCGATCCACAATGTCCCCCCCTTCCGTCGCCTTTTTCGAGGTGTTGCCGACGACCGTTCGGGCATGGTGCGCATTGTCGGTGTTTTGCTTCACTGTCGCCGTCAGCTGTTCCATGCTTGCGGCCGTTTCGGCCAGCGCTGCTGCCTGCTGCTCGGTGCGTGCGGACAAATCGGTATTCCCGACGGCGATTTTGCTAGAGCTGCTGTAAATGGATGCAGCGCTGTCACGCACGGAAAAAACGGTGTCATAAAGCGATTGCTGCATCTGCTGTATATTCTTGCCAAGAACACCAATTTCATTTTCACCCGTCGGGATATGAGGCTGTGTTAAGTCCCCATGAGCGATGGCCTGAACACGGGACACCCAATATCGAGTAGGATTGATAATGACGCGGCGTATAATGACAAAGGTCATAAAGACGAGCACAAGCGTCAGTATGAACGAGGCGGCCATCAGAATATAACTCAGCCTAGAATTGCTTTGAGCGTTTTCGTTGATCGCCTTTTCTCTCTCGACGCGGTACAAATAAGAGGCTTTCAACGGCACATCATATTTAACGTCTAATTCATCTACGACATCAGACTCAAAATTATTAATCTCCTGAGCCGTTCCTGTTTTAGCCAGATTGAACATCGGGGTGATGCCGATGTTAATATAATCATTGTATCTGCTTTCAAGTTCGCGATCGCGGGAGAGTTCGGATTCAGCACGATTGCCACGCTTGATATAGCCATTGAACATCTGCTGAGACAGCGAAAGGCGCATCTCAGCCGCACTCATACTGGAATTGTAACGCCCCATCTGTCCATTATTTCTGCTGTTTGCGGCATGCATCAGGTTCATTCTCGCCGCACGCATATGGTTAGCACTGTCAACCAGCTCCATACGCACATTCAGTTCCCGGTTGGAATCGTCCAGGGACAATTGTCCCTGCCACAAAAAGTAAGACGCTGTACCAATGGCCACCGCGAACAAAACTAAAACGATGGAGAAAACGAGGATGAAGAGTGGAGTCAATCGTAAATTTTGCCCCCCGCGTAACGCGACTTTTTCCCTACCGGCCGCATCTCCCTCGACGGGTACCCATTCATTAAGATCATGGCTCATATTATTTTCCCATAATATTGTATATTTCGGTTTGGTTCTGGACGTTGAGTATTTCCTGAGTCAATATCGGCATTTAAATGAAGAAATTGATTTTTTCTTCCAATACAATGAAAAAAATTTATCAGCGATGGGTAGTTAGCCATTTCAATAATTACAATATGATATTTTTATATCATGAAAAATAATCCTTAGAAATAGATGCAGAATGAGGGGTCGATTTTTCTGAATACCGCGTTTTTTTCCACTATAATGACGATCCAATCCCAACGCGGAATGAGAGTTATGCCCAGATTAACCCAGAAAGACATGACAGAAAGCGAGCAACGTCAGCTCAAAACCCTACTCGACCAGGAAAGGAAGAAGCACGGCAGACCGCTGACTAACTCAGAAAACAACCATCTGAAGGACGAGTTCATCGATAAGCTGATGCGAGAAAAGGAAATTGTCGCCAAACAAGCCCGCGCAGAAAAAAAGAAAAACAAGTTTAAACCTGATACCTCCGCAACTTATCAGTGGTCTGCAAACACCCATCTTCGTGGTCACCGTTGAATGATTATTGAGTTATTCAACGCTCAATAATACTGTTTTTAATAACACAAAAATAATGCTCTTCCTTTTCAAGGGGGCGCATTATCTTAGGCCGTCTCATACTCGGACAAATAATCTTGATTAAGCCACTGTGCTGTTTTATAAACGTAGCGTTCTAAAGAACATATAAGTAGGACTTGTTAGTGTTAATATAAATAATAACGCCATTTCATCTTTATCGATATTCAACATCGGGTTTCCATTATTTTCTTAATAACTTCATATTGGACGTGAACATGAAAATTAAAACACCTCTATTAATTCCTTTATTAATATCTCTTTCGTCAACGGCATTCAATAATGCGCACGCATCCTGGGGTATCAACGATGTTTGTCAGGGCTATGCGACAGCTACCGGCTCCGGATATTCTGGCGGCGCTCTGCTATTAGATCCTATATCCAGTGACATGGAAATTACGGCATTGAATGGCAACCAGCTCAACTATAACGGCATCAACGCCGCTATGGCGGGGGCTTATCTGAAAGTGACCGGTCCTAAAGGCAGCACGACCGTGTATGTGACCGATATTTATCCCGAAGGTGGCGATTGTGCGCTAGATTTATCTTATAACGCCTTTCAGAAAATAGGCGATGTGCAGGACGGCATAATTAATATCGAATGGCAACTGGTTGAAGCTCCGGTATCAGGTAATGTCATCTACCGTATTAAGGATGGTTCAAACCCTTATTGGGCCGCCGTGCAGGTGCGCAATGCCAAATACCCTATTATCGCCATGCAGTATATGAAGGATAACAGTTGGGTCACGGCGCCAAAAATGAACTATAACCACTTCATTCTTGAGAATTTGGGAAACAAGGTCACAAAAATCAAATTCACCGATATCAAAGGGCGTCAGTTAGAAGATGTGTTGCCGCAAATGCCGGAAAGCACGTCTCAGGCCTATATGGTGATCGGCAACGTTCAATTGCCGTAATGCGCGCCAAGTGTCGGCAAACTTAAGCGTTGTTTGACCGTACACGACACTCATTCTTTGATGATGGCCAGGCAGACTCCCTGCCCGGCCATTTGTATTGCCCCTCTCGCACCGTGTGGTCGCTCGCTCAGCCTCAAAGATCTCCAGTTTTGCGTCAGACCTGAAGTCTGTGAAAAAATAGGCATCATCTTGTTCTCAAACTCATTTTGAAGCGTGTTATACGCCGGAGATTCACATTGGCCGCACTCAGCAAGGGTTTACTGGAAGAAATACTGGAAGACGTCCGTCCGTTGATTGGGCAAGGCCATGTTGCGGATTACATCCCTGCCCTGGCCAGCGTCGCGCCGGACCATCTGGGGATCGCGGTTTGCGGCGTTGATGGTTCATGCTATCAGGCGGGCGATGCCGACACGCGTTTCTCTATCCAGTCGATATCCAAGGTCCTTTCCTTGTCCTTGGCGCTCACGCGTTATCAGGACAACGAGATCTGGCGCCGCGTCGGCAAAGATCCGTCGGGACAGCCTTTCAACTCGCTAGTGCAGCTGGAACTCGAACACGGCAAACCCCGCAACCCTTTTATCAATCCCGGCGCACTGGTCGTCTGCGACATGCTGGAAACCCGACTCGCCGCTCCGCGTCATCGGATGCTGGAACTGGTGCGTTCGCTAACCGAACAGCCCGACATCGACTACGACCGCACGGTGGCGCAGTCTGAATTCGAACATTCCGCTCGCAATGCCGCGATCGCCTGGCTAATGAAATCTTTCGGCAACTTCGATAACGACGTTCCCAAGGTACTGCAAACCTACTTTCACTACTGTTCACTCTCGATGAGCTGTGCCGAACTCGCGCGCTGCTTCCTTTTTCTCGCCAGTCATGGACGTTCACAGGGCAATACGCCCGCATTACTGTCTTCGCGTCAGACGCGTCAGGTGAATGCATTACTCATTACCAGCGGCATGTACGACGGCGCCGGTGAGTTTGCCTGGCGGGTGGGAATGCCCGCGAAGTCAGGCGTCGGCGGGGGCATCGTCGCCATCGTGCCGGGAGAAATGAGTATTGCTGTATGGTCGCCGGAGCTGGATGCATCCGGGAACTCGCTCGCGGGTATCGCCGCGCTTGAACGGCTGTCAGAACGCCTCGAGTGGTCGATTTTCTAGCATCAACTATGCAGGCCGACGACGTCTTCTCCTGACGCCCTGGGCCACAATGTTCAACTTAAATTCAGGGAGTCTTAATGAAAAACCAGTCTTATGTCACCTATAACCGCGAAGATACCGCCCGATTACTTAGCTTTTCTGCGCTGGTTGATGCGATTGCCCACGCCGCGGAAGAGTATGCGACAGGCGGGATCCTCAGCCCTGAGCGACTGGTGGTTCCCCTGTCGGAAAGCGCGGTCATGCTGAGCATGCCGGCCGTCAGCCATGATGTGGCTATCCACAAACTGGTGAACGTCGTCCCGGATAACAAAAGCCGTCACATCCCTACCATCCACGGGTTAGTCACGGTATTCGACGCACAGACCGGCGCTCCACTCTTCGTGCTCGACGGGCCGGAAGTCACCGGGCGTCGCACCGCCGCCGTATCCATGCTTGGGATTCGTACCTTTATGCAGGCGGCTCCTGAGGAAATTCTGCTCATCGGCACCGGCACGCAGGCGGTTTATCATCTGCAAGCCATTGCCGACCTGTATCCAAACTGCAAGGTGTGGGTCCGGGGATCCCGTCCCGGACGCGCTGAAGCCTTCTGCGAACAGCACGCGTCTCTTCATCCCTCGCTTGCCCCCTGCGAATTCGATGCACTCCCGGAGAGCGCCAACGTCGTCATCACCCTCACGACCAGTACTTCCGCGTTTTACCATGCGGATGCGCGTCCGGATGTGTTGGTCATCGGCGTCGGCGCCTTCAAACCGAACATGGCGGAAATCGGTTCCCGCACGCTGGCAGGGAGCGATATCTACGTTGACGACCCCGAGGGCGCAAAACAAGAAGCCGGCGATTTGCTTCAGGCTGGCGTGGATTGGGCCTCCGTCCGATCGCTGATTAGCGCCTTACGTGATGAACCGGCGACAAGACGGCCGATCGTGTACAAAACGGTGGGTACGGGGGCGTGGGATCTGGCGGCGGGTCGCGTCGCCCGCGCCGCGCTGGGAATTTAAATCTGCCTCCCCCTCTCCCTGCTACCGGCAGGGAGACTCGGCTGCGGCTCATCAAGTTGCACAAATGGAAATACGTGCATACGCTTAGTGAAGCGTGAAATGCAGCGGCCGAACTCATCGTTCTGATTTTAAGACTATTTTCTACTGTCAACGCTGCGTCCCTACACCTGCCAGAGTAACCCTGTTATGTCCCCCTATCATCATTAACGGAGGTCAAATGCCTGAATGTGCTGCTGAATGGGTGATATTTACCGATCTGGATGGTTCGCTGCTGGACCATGACACTTATCGCTGGGACCCTGCGTTGCCGTGGCTGGCACGCCTGCGGGTCGCACAGGTGCCGGTAATTATTACCACCAGTAAAACGGCCGCCGAAGTGGCGCCGCTGCAACATTCTTTGGGGCTTGGCGACATCCCGTTCATCGCCGAAAACGGCGCTTTGGTGACGCTTCCCGCGTCCTGGGAGAATCATCCTGATTTCCCTCGCAAAATCTTTAGCGCTGACTACCTGAGTCTCTGTCGAATATTAAACCGTTTGCGAACCGAATATGCGTTTGATTTTAGAGGGTTTTCAGATATGACGGACGCCGAGGTAGCCGATATAACAGGGCTGCATATGAGCGATGCGGCACTTGCACGGCGCCGGGAAGGTTCAGAACCATTGATATGGTTAGGCAATGACGTTGAACTGGAGCGCTTTGCCGCTTGTCTCAAGCCCTACCAGCTCGCGATAACTCAGGGTGGCCGCTTCTACCATGTAATGGGCAAATCCGTCAGTAAAGGCCATGCGGTGGGATGGCTGACGAAGCAATATCAATTACGGACCGGAACTACCATAACCACTGTGGGACTGGGAGACGGACCGAATGACGGCTCCCTGTTGGAGGCCACTCAGCACGCCGTCATCATTAAAGGTGCCGTGAGCGACAAAGTGACATTGTCACCTAAATATCGAGGTGAAGTCTACCACACGGAATGCCCAGGGCCACGGGGCTGGAGTGAAGGCCTCAGCCACTACCTCGGTCAAATCATAGCTGATTAATTAAACGGTTTATCGTTAAGGGAGCGTGAAGGCATGAGCGATTTTTATCAGGATGGCATCATCACCAACTTTCATAACCTGACTCAGCGTAGCGTAGAAGAGTTGGAATACGATCTTCAGGTGTTTTCAGGCCAAAACAGCATGGGTCTGATTTTGCCTTCGCTTTTTTCAGAGCTTGAGGGCCCGGCCCTCGGCAACATTGTGGACATGTTGGCGCAAGTGCCGTATCTGGGAGAAATCGTTATCGGGCTAGACCGAGCCGATCGCGATCAGTATCAGTTTGCTCATTCATTCTTCTCGCGACTGCCTCAGCGCCACCGGATTTTATGGAATGACGGTCCGCGCTTGACTAAATTGAGTCAGGAACTCGCTGAAAAGGGGCTGGCGCCGATGGAACCGGGCAAAGGCCGTAACGTCTGGTTCTGCGTGGGCTACATTCTGGCGTCTCGCCGCTCGTCCTGTATCGCGCTGCATGATTGTGACATTGTCACCTATGACCGCCATATGTTGGCCCGCCTGCTCTATCCCATCGCCAACCCTCACTTCCACTACGACTTCTGCAAGGGCTACTACGCCCGCGTCGCCGAAGGCAAACTGAATGGACGCGTTGGCCGCCTGCTGGTGTTTCCTCTGCTCAAATCGCTGCAAAATGTGTATGGCAACTCGGATTTTCTGGAATATATGCGCAGCTTCCGTTATCCGCTCTCCGGCGAGTTTGCGATGCGCAGCCACGTCTTGCGCAACCTGAGGATCCCAAGCGACTGGGGACTGGAAATTGGCGTTCTGTCGGAGATTCATCGCGGCACGGCGACCAGCCGTATTTGTCAGGTGGATATCGCGGACAACTACGACCACAAACATCAGCCGATGTCGGAAAACGATCCGAACGCCGGACTACAGCGTATGGCAATGGACATCACCAAAGCGCTCTACCGTAAATTGGCGATTCAGGGGGTGAATATCACCACCGACTCCTTCCGTGTGCTGCGCGCAACCTACTATCGTACGGCTTTGGACATGATCGATTCGTTCGAGCATGACGCCCGCATGAACGGTTTGCATTTCGACCGTCATACGGAAGAGTCCGCGGTGGAGCTGTTTGCCGATGTCATCACGCAGTCGGGTCAGGTCTTTAGCGAAAGCCCCGGAGACAAGCCGTTCGTCCCCAGCTGGAACCGTGTGCAGTCCGCGTTTCCGGATGTATTGGAACGCCTATACGAAGCGGTGGAAGCCGACCGTCAGGATATAGCCTCCGAATGACACGTTAGGTTAAGGGAGTTGGCGGTGGGTCCTACCGCTTGGCCGCCGCCTTCTGCGTCGCGGCTCGCAGCCATGCAATAAACGCGACCTGGTCACGAGGGACGTCCGCGCACCGTTCAGGCGGCGCGACGTCGGGAGAACCACACACTCGGTTCAGGCAAGCGCCAGTAAATATAACTTGTTGTTGATAATGCATATTGACTGAAGAAGAAACGGGTTGTCAGAACACCTTAAATCGCCCGTCTTTGCCCTCGGTTTGTCGCCCTGAGTTGCAATATCCCCCCTATCGACCATGATTGGAATGACCATGACCATCGCGCAGTAAAGAGGAACTGACATGATTATTTTTATTACTGGAGCCACCGCTGGATTCGGTGAGGCAATCACCCGACGTTTCATCAAGGAAGGCCACCGGGTTATCGCCTGCGGTCGCCGCCAAGAGCGTCTGGATGTGTTGAAAGAGGAGTTTGGCGACTCGCTGCATACGCTCCGTCTGGACGTACGCCATCAGCGGTCCATTGATCAGGCCATCACATCCTTGCCTGCCGCGTGGCGCAAGATCGACGTGTTGGTGAATAATGCCGGGCTGGCGCTGGGGCTGGAGCCTGCGCAGCAGGCCTACGTCAACGACTGGGAAACCATGATCGATACCAACAACAAAGGCCTGGTGTTCGTGACTCGCGCCCTGTTGCCGGAAATGGTGAACAAAAACGCCGGTCACATCATCAACATCGGCTCTACCGCCGGTAACTGGCCTTATGCCGGCGGCAACGTCTACGGCGCGACGAAAGCATTCGTACGCCAGTTCAGTTTAGGGCTGCGCGCGGACCTTTACGGTAGCCGGGTTCGCGTCACCAATCTGGAACCGGGGCTGGTGGGCGGCACGGAATTCTCCGGCATCCGCTTCAAAGGCAACGAAGACAAGGTTCAGCAGACCTACGACAAAACCAACCCGCTGCAGCCGGAAGACGTCGCCGAGGCGGTATTCTGGGTGGCGACGCTGCCGGAGCACGTCAATATTAATACGATGGAAATGATGCCGGTCAGCCAGACCTACGCAGGGCTGAAGGTTTATCGCGACGAGTAACCGACGTTGTAATGAGCACCGCTAGTGAAATAAAAACGGGAAGGCGATCTCACGAGCGCTTCCCTTTTATACTTCACGGAGTTTGACATCACCGACGCGATGCGTCGTCGCCGTCAGGGCGTTGAGCGCCGCTCGCTGACTTGCTGGCCGACGCCGCCCGCAGGACATCGCTCATCCTTAGGATTTTCCAAGGCCGAAGTCACCTGAACCACCATCACCTTGGCAGGTTCTTTACCCACCGCCCCCGACATATGGCCGACTTTATTGCCGAACGTTCCGGCATTTTTGTCATAGCCAAAGGATATTTCTCCCGGCCCCATTTCTACCCGTTTGCCATCCATCGTCTGAACAAACCAACGCCCCGATAGCGGGATAATCCACTGCGGGGATGGGTTCTTATGCCAGGGACCAACCCAGCCTACCGGCATAATGTTAAAGACATAACGCGACGTGAGCAGATCCTCTTGAGACACCCATTCGGGATCGCCTTTTGCGCTGAATTGTTCAAGTTTCAACGTATCCAACTGACACTTCGCCTGATGAGAAATGCCCGCTTTATCGACCCAGACGCTCCAATAAGGGATCGTATTGCGGATATCCGACGCCTGCGCCTGACTCAGGCCCGCGACCAGTAGCAAGGGAAAAAGAAGACGTCGATTATATATCCAGTGTCTTAACATATTTCCCCCTTCATTATGTAGAAGCTGCCATCCACCATCGTGTAAAACGCACGTGAGTTTTTTTTTCACAACATTATCGCGATGAATCCCCGTCGACTTATCGTCCTCCTGCCCGTCAATCAGAGAGTCATCAACCGGCAATGACTCCCATTGAAAGGGGATATTCATAACCGTTCCCGCCCTATCGCCGGCACTCAACTCGGCGGTCACCTTGTCGCTCGCCTCAGAATAGGTATTTTTCATCACGAGCTGCGGACTGAACGTGTTCACGAAAGACGAACCTGCGTAGGGAAATATTTCTTTAGTACTCATCAGACCTCCTGAAACCAAGAAATGGCAGCGCAAGTCGCTGTCGACAAGTATCAGTATAGTTTGAGCGGCTACTAGTCCAGTCCGACCACACGCGATTGACGTGGATGCCCGGTCGGTTATAGTTTCGTTGTCACAGACAACGTTATTGTTTTGGCATCACGGCGAGAATCGCGTTGGCACATACCGAATTCAGGGTGAAACATGAACACAAAATCATACCCATCAGCACTGCGTTTTATTATTCCGCTGTCACTGTTGTTGGCCACGGTGAGTTCGCTCCCCGCTCACGCGCAGACGGAGCATATTATTGTGGATAACGGCAACAGCGCGTTATCCAAGGAAACGGCTCGCCAGAGCAAGGAGCAGTGGGACGAAACCCAGCGACTTCGTAAGAAAGTGAATCAGCGGGTCGAGAAAGAGTTTGATAAGACGGCAAACGCGATTGACGGTAGGGAACGATGCACGACTAGCGCCAACGTCAACGCCTATTGGGAACCCAACACGTCCCGCTGTCTTGACCGCCGTACCGGCCGCACTGTCATGCCGTAACTTTTCGTCTACGCTTGTAGGGAGTTCCGACCCTTGTCCCGGCATCCAACCGGGCAGTCGTTAGGTTTCTTTGAACAAAGGTGATGAAATGAAAAAAACGATAATGTTGAGTGCCGCGCTTTTCGTGATTGCCCCCCTGGCAGCACAGGCATCGTGTGAAAGCGTTCGTGACGCTATCTCACACAAAATCATCCAGAACGGCGTACCGGAATCTGGCTTCAAGCTGGATATCGTTCCTAACGATCAGGTAGGTCAAGCTGGCGGACAAGTTGTCGGTCATTGCGAAAACGACTCGCAAAAGATTGTTTATACCCGCTTTGCGGAGGGTGACGCCCCTACGGAAAGCACGCCTACAGCGCACGCCCCGCAATAAATCAGACCCTAGTTTACCGCGTCCCGCGAAATCAACCTCGCGGGACGCGTTCTTCGCTCTGCGGTTATCGCCCCACAGACGCCTCTCCGCTGACCCAGACCTCAACCTGATGCAGACCACCATCATCCCGTAGCGGAATCAAACCGTGACTGACGCCCTGACCATCCAGCGTCATGCGATCCTCATGCTCGCCGCGTTTTACGGTAATGACGTATTGGCTGCCGCCTTCCTGATAGCGGATCTCCAATTGAGGCCAGTGGGCCGGGAGATGCGGCGCGACGGACAGGCTATCGCCGTGACGAGTGATCCCCAACAGCGACTCGGTGATGAGCCGATAGGACCAGCCCGCAGAACCGGTATACCAGCTCCAGCCGCCGCGTCCGTTATGAGGATTGACCGCGTAGATGTCGGCACAGATAACGTAAGGCTCGACCTTATAGCGCTGCGCCGATGCCGGTTCCAGACTGTGATTGATCGGGTTAATCATCGACATCAGCTCCCAGGCGCGTTCGGTATTGCCCATTTCCGCAAAGGCCATCACCGCCCAAATCGCCCCGTGCGTATACTGACCGCCGTTTTCGCGAACGCCCGGCAGATAACCGCGAATGTAGCCGGGGTTAGGACCATCACCATCGAACGGCGGCATCAGAAGTTTGATGATACCGGACGCATCGTCGATTAACTGTTCGTCCAGCGCCTTCATGGCTTTCTGCCGATACGCTTCATCGCCCGCGCCGGACAAGACCGACCAACTCTGCGCGATAGCGTCAATTTTGCACTCTTCCGACGTGTGTGAACCCAGCATCTCGCCATTATCGAAATAGCCACGACGATACCAGTCACCATCCCAGGCGTGGGTATTCAAGTTCTCTTTCAGCGTCGCCGCGTTATCCCGATAAAAATCAGCCTTCTCCGCCAGGCCACGCGTCTCAGCCAGCCTTGCATAGCGCTGCAATACGGTATATAGGAAGAAGCCAAGCCAGACACTCTCCCCCCGGCCTTGCAATCCCACCAGATTCATACCGTCATTCCAGTCGCCACAGCCCATCAACGGTAGCCCGTGCTGCCCCATCCTCAGACCATTTGCTATCGCGCGTTCGCCATGCTGCCACAGCGTTTCTATCGTAGAGCTGATACCCGGCTGTTCATAGCTCGACTCTTCGCCGGGGTTGAGCAAACGTCCTTCAAGATAGGGCACCGGCTGATCCAGCACGGCGATATCGCCGGTGACCTCCACGTAATGGCAAATAGCCAAAGGGAGCCAGAGATAGTCGTCCGAGCAGCGCGTGCGCACGCCGTTACCCAGCGGCGGATGCCACCAGTGCTGAACATCCCCTTCGATAAACTGACGTGAGGCGCAAAGGAGGATTTGCTCGCGCATCCGCTCCGGCGCGATATGTGTCAGCGCCAGCGAATCCTGCAACTGGTCGCGGAAACCAAATGCCCCCCCGGATTGATAGTATCCGCTGCGGGCGTTGATACGGCAGGCCAGCGTCTGATAAAGCAGCCAGCCGTTCGCCAGCAGATTGGTGGCCGGGTCCGGCGTCGTGATCTGCATTTTTCCCACAATGGCGCGCCAATATTGCTGCACGCGTTCCAGCTCGCTGCGCGCGCGAGTTTCGCCAAGATATTGCTGCATCAGTGCTTCCGCCTGCGCAGTATCCTGTCCTACGCCCAGCGTGAAAATCAGCGTATGCTGGTCGCCGTCGATCAGCGCAAGCGCCGACTGTACCGCGCCGCACGGGTCGAATCCCGCACCGCTTCTGTCGGAGAGACGACGCAGCTTCAGCGCTGCAGGCACCATTCGCGAACCGTTGCGACCCAAAAATTCGCGCCGGTCGCCACAGATGGAACAATGCGCGCCGGTCACGGCAAAGAATGCGGTTCGCTCTGAACCATTGCCGGTATAGTAGTTCTTGGCCAATATCGAGCATCCGCGCTCGACCGGCGTTCCCTGCGTCACGATGTGCATCGCGGACTTGGATCGCAGATCGCCAAGCACCCACTCAGCATATCCGGTGGCGGAAAGTTTACGCGGCCGCCCAGATTTATTGGTCAACGTCAGGATAAACAGTTTTACCGGCGCGTCTTCAGCGACAAACACCGTCAGCTCGCTGTCGATCCCTGACTCGCGATGTTCAAACACGCTATACCCGAACCCATGGCGCGTCAGGTAGGCTCCCCGTCCTCTGACCGGCAGCGCCATCGGCGACCATACGTGACCGCTCTCTTCATCGCGCAGATAGAAAGCTTCGCCGGAGGCGTCGCTGACCGGATCGTTTTCCCACGGGGTCAGGCGATATTCATGAGCGTTTTCGTACCAGGTATAGGCCTGACCGCTCTCGGAGACCACCGTGCCGAACTCCCGGTTGGCGATCACATTGGACCACGGCGCCGGCGTGTTTTCCCCTTCGTTCAGGACGATGTGATACTCGCGCCCCTCCTCAGAAAATCCGCCCATGCCGTTAAAGAACTGCAACTGACTGACGTCCGGGGTGAACGGCGTATGACGGTCCGGCAGCGCGGGGCTGATAGGAATGAGCGGTTTTTGCAGCAATAGCGTGTTCTGCATCCGCTGATTCAGTTGCTCGATCACGCTCTCGCCGCGGTCGTCCAGAACGATAGTGGCCGCGCTCATCAGCAGTATGCGATCTTCGTGGGACATGTGTATATCGCCTCGCACGAAGATGCCGCCGGGTTTATCCAGTTGGCTGGACGCATCGCCTGCGGAAATCAGGCCCAAAATCTGGTTTTGCAGATCTTGCTGATAGCCGCCGAGGTCGGCATTGATAATCACCAGATCTACCGGCAGCCCTTTCATACGCCAGTAGCTGTGAGCCTGAACCAACGTCGCGACCAACCCGATATTGACGCTGCTGCTAACGGACAACAGCACAATCGGTAAATCGCCGGAAATTGCGTTCCCCCACAGCCCCGACTGCCCGCGTCGGTTCGCCATGATCGTCTGCGCATCGGCCCGCAACTCCTGCGTCGGGAATAGCACGCCGCCCGCCAACCGGTTAAACAGGCTCGCATCATCTTCATTGGCATTCAGCTGGCGCAGGACGATTTGACTGTGGGAGCGAGCCAGCTCGAACACGCGATCCGCGATATTGCGGTCACGGTATTTTTCCAGCAGAGCAATGGTTGGGTCTCGCGCCTCGGTGATGCCGTAGACCAAATCGACCACGACGGGAATGCCCGGCTCTAGTTGGATCCGCTGGCGGACCGCCATGATTGGGTCAAGCACCCCGCCCGCGCTATTGGCAAGTGCGCCGTCTCGTTCCAACGCCAACGGCGTTGCGCTGTTGCGGCCCCGGCCGATAAAGGCGGCGCGGTCGGTTTCAAAGGAGGTCGCCCCGCTGTTATGACCATGAACGACCATCGTATGGAATAACCACGGGCACGCTTCTTCCGGCTCTCGCGGACGGCGATGACAGAGAATCGCGTCCTGCTCCGGCAACAGCTCCGTCTGTACGAACAGATTGCTAAAGGCCGGATGCGCGAGATCGTTAGCCGCCGATGCCAGCACCACTTCGGCATAGGAGGTTATCTCAATGCTACGGGGCTGACGGCCGCGATGAACCAACGTCAGACGACGTAGCTCAATATCATCTTCCGGCGACACCACCACATGAGTATGTACGGTCAGCGAACCATTGACGCGGATGAACTCCGCGCCCGCGTCTGTGAACACGATGCGATGCTGTCCTTCCTGACCGGCCACGGGCTGCCAGGTATTGCTCCACACTTCCCCGGTCGCCGTATCTTTCAGGTAGCAAAATGATCCCCGGTTATCGCAGGTGCTATCCTGACGCCAACGCGTTAGCGCCAAATCGCGCCAGCGGCTGTAACCGCCACCGCCCTGCGTCAACATCAGGTGGTAATCGGCGTTGGACAGCAGCTGGACTTCCGGGATCGGGCTGTCGACATCGCTAAATTCTCGAATATCATACTTCGCGGGTTTGAGTACCCCTTCATGCGACTCGAAGTGTCGGCGCGGTCGATACATCTCAACCACCTCGGACATTCGCTCTTGCAGCAAAAGTCGCGCAGACTGAAACATCGGGTTACTAGCGAAACGTTCCACCATGGGCGCATCGAGCAGTACGTGGGATAGCGCAAGCAGCCCCATCCCCTGATGATGCGCCATGTATGAGCGAATGATGGCGTAAAACTGACCTTGCGCCAGACGCGACGTCGTATAGTCCAGCGCCTCATAGAAACCGTAATTCCCTCGGGCGCCATTATTCTCCAGCGTCGTCAGGTTCTCGCACGCTTTGGCGGGATTAATCATCAACGCCAGTAAGGTGGCATAAGGCGCGACCACCGTATCGTCGCCCAGTCCGCGCCGCAGCCCCAGGCCGGGCACGCCGAACGCGTGATACTGATAATTGCGGTTGGCGTCAAAGGTATAGTAGCTCGACTCGGAAATGCCCCACGGCACGCCGCGAATCTTACCCCACGCCATCTGGCGGTTCACCGCGGACTGGCTCATCAGCTCCAGCAACGTCCCGGGGTAGTCCGGCATGACCAACTGCGGCATCAGATATTCAAACATCGATCCGCTCCACGACATCAGCGCCGGTTCGTTATCAATCACCGTAAACAGCCGCCCCAACGCGTACCAGCTTTTGGTCGGCAATTGATTAGCCGAGACGGCGACGAAGTTCGTCAGTCTCACTTCTGACGGCAGCAGGTCATAACTGCTGCTGTCCATGACGTTGGCATCGCAGTTGTAACCCACGCTGAGCAGATGCGTCACCGGGTTATAGAGGAACCGGAAATCCATATTGGCGTGGTCGCTCAGGCGTTGTTCCAGCTCGGACAGAATTGACAACCGCTGACGCGCCAGTTCGATGGCGGAGGACATGGCGATAGCGTGCGCCGTCGTGACCGACGGCGTGTACTGCGCCAACCAGACCAGCGAGGGTAGCGTGGTGACGGCGCGGTCCTCTTCCGTCATCCAGCCCAACAGCTGAGACCATTCCTGACTGATCCCGCTGATCTGGGCGTCCAGACTCTCGGCCCACTGGCGAATAACATGACTTTCAGCCGCGGCCAGCTCAGCCAACGCATGGCTTAACCCCAGCATCGCCTGTAGCTCGGCGTCGAAGCGAAACAGCGGCGCCTCATGCGCCGAGGCCCATTTTTTACGGAGCTGATTCAGCACGCCGGGCGCGCGCGTCCAAACGCGTTCGAGCAGCGACAGCGTGTCATCCAGCCCCGCCAGAATCCGGTTCACATCCATGACCGGCTGCGTACGCATAGCGACCAACCCTGAACGGAGCGTCAACAAATGTCCCGCCAGGTTGCCGCTGTCGACGCTGGAGATATAGCGTGGTGCCAGAGGCGTCAGGGTGTCAGTGCTGTACCAGTTGTAAAGGTGACCGCGAAAATGCGCCATTTTGTCGAGCGTATCCAGCGTCAGCGATGTCCGGTTGATCACGCTGGCCTGACTGACATAGCCGAAGTCCCATGCCGTCAGATTCGCCAACAGCGCCAGGCCGATGTTGGTCGGCGAGGTTCGGCGCGCAATAATCGGTCCTGGCTCTTCCTGAAAGTTATCCGGCGGCAGCCAGTTTTCTTCTGCGGTGACGAACGTTTCAAAAAACAACCAAATCTCACGGCTATGCTCGCGCAGCCGCCGACGTTGATCGTCCGTCAGCCCCGCTTTCTTCCGCTGCGGCTCCCGGCTTAACCAACACAGCAAGCGCGGCGACAGTAGCCATAGCACGCCCAGCGGAACGGAAACCACCTGTAACAGCGGATTTAAGTAGGCCGTCAGCGCCATCAGCAGCACCGCCGCGACCGGATTAGCCCACATCACCAGATAGTATTGTTGGGGGGCGTTGACGCGGCGCAGCAGATGATGACCGAGTCCCGCATCCAGACTCACCCAGTCTTGCAGGTGTCGCTTGCTGATCGCCAGACGCCACAGCGTCACGCCGATCGCTCGCAGGGTATTGACGCTTTCATACGGCAGCGTCGACAGGTTCATTCCAACACGCATCAGTCGCTGCAACGCAGTATTGAACACGGTTCGTAAGTGCTGCGAGAACGTGCGCCGCCGATTTTTTCTGATCAGTTGATAAATCAGCGTTAGCACGGTAGGCAATAGCAGAACCATAGCGACGGCCGTCAGCCAATTCGCCGGATTGGGCGCCCAGGTTAATGCGTAAAACAGCACGATCAACAGACTCGGGGAATACAAACTCCGCCGGAGGTTATCCAGCAGCTTCCAGCGGGACAACCCGCTCAACGGATTGGCGACGCGCCGACGGTCTTCCCGCCTAACGTAAAAACCCAGCCAGTTCAACAGTTGCCAGTCCCCGCGGACCCAACGGGTGCGCCGCGCCATATCGGCCAGATAACAGGTGGGATACTGTTCATACAGCAATACATCGCTTAACAGCCCGGAACGGGCATAGCACCCTTCGAGTAAGTCGTGGCTCAGTACCAGGTTTTCCGGACAGGAGCCTTCGTTAGCACGGCTAAACGTATCGACGTCGTAGATCCCCTTGCCGACGAAAGATCCTTCGCTAAACAAATCCTGATAAATATCCGACGCCATGAACGAATAGGGATCGTTGCCGGGAATGGCGCTGGACAACGCCGCGTACCGGCTCTGGCCATAACGGGGGATTTCCTCCGCCAGACGCGGCTGCAAAATACCGTATCCGGCAACCACGCGCCCTTTGTCCACATCGAAAACAGGCTGGTTAAGCGGATGCGCCATTGCGCCCACCATCTTGTGCGCGGCGTCGCGCGGCAAGACGGTATCGCTATCCAGCGTGATGACATATTTGATGTCGTCCAGCGCTTGGCGCTGGTTGCCGACGACGGTGTCGAATTCATGACTCTGCTGGCGCAGCCAGCGGTTTACCGCCTGAAGCTTGCCGCGTTTACGCTCATAACCCATCCAGACGCCCTGCTTCTCATTCCACTGAGGATCGCGGTGCAACAGAAAGAACAAAGCGTCGACCGGGTTCGCATACCGCTGGTTCAAGCGGTGAATGTGCTGGCTGGCATAGGCCAGCAGCTCGTCGTGCCACGGCTGCGTCTGGGTGGTGGAGTCCGGAAAATCCGTCAGCAGCGCAAAATAGAGATTTGGAGAGACGTTGCTGAGATAGCAGACTTCCAGGCTATTGATCAGCTTATCGACGCTGGCCCGGCTGCTGAGCAGGCATGGGATAACGACCAGCGTCCGAGAGTCCGAGGGTATGCCCGTGGAAAAGTCGAGTCTCGGCAGCGGGCTTGGCGTCCGCGTTTGCAGGGTGGCATCGCCCAGCAGATCCAGCACCAGTTGGCTAAAGACGATGACCGCGGGGATCGCCATCAGCCATAGCGTCCATCCTATGCCGGCTTCGTGGGTTCTCAATAGCAGATCGGCGCTCAGCGCGGTGGTCAACAGACTCAGGCTGCCTAGCCACGACAGAAGCGGCTCCTGATTGAACCAATGTCGCAGCCGCGTAAACGGTGGATAATGCACCTGAAGTTGCTGTTCCAGCGCAGCCCGGCCTTTGTCCACCAGGTAGTAACCGACGTGGCGCTTGCGCCCGCCTTCCGGCGCCGCTTTCGCCATCGCCAGAACGGCATCCGCCACCTCAATTTCGCTGTAGGGACACTGCCGGGACAGAATTTCGATGGTATGACGATAGTAATCTCGGGTATCAAAATGCATGGCGGCGTAAATGCCAGCGGGATCCTGCAATAATCTCTGTTCAACCAGACTCATCGACTCCGCAAAATCCGGCCAGTTGGTCTCGCTGAGCTGGCGCAGGCTGGCGATGCTGTTGCTGACCGAGAGCTGATTGATTGCCTGCTGCTGGTTGAAGCGGTGGATCATGGCGTCGGTGGTCAACCCCTCCTCGGCCAGCCGTTGCTCCACCCAGGTCAGCGGCAGCGCCAACATGTTGCCATGACCGCGCAGGCGACGAACCATTTCCGCCACAAACGAGTTGGAACGCGGTGGGTTGGACCGCGCCATATCGGCAATGATGATAATCAGGTTGGACGGATCGATTTCAGCGCCTTCCAGAAACTTATCGACCCAGGCATCGGCAAGATTGCGCTCCTGCTGCGCGGTAGCCACCTTCACGCTGACGCGTCTGAGGTTGTCGATAATGGCGAGCCGCAGCATCGCGGGCAACGCCCATAGTTCGCTGAGCGTCAGCGGCGTAATTTCCTGATAAGCGGATATATACCGCATTAACGTCTTGGCATCGAAGCGGCCGTCGCCATGGGCGATGGCTTCAGTCGCGATGTCGTAAATGCGCGGTCCATTAAACGGTGCACCCAACTGCGGCAGCCCCTTGCCGAAGTTTTTCGGCAAATGCTGAAAAACCGCGCGAATGTGTTCTTCAATCAGATAGAAGTTATCAAGCAGCCATTCCCCTGCCGGTGTAATCGCCGTTTTATCACTGGCGTTGATTACATCACAACTGCGGGTGAGTACCGTCTCATGCTCCGCCAGGTTTTTCAGCAAATAATACGGCGCATTTTCCTGTGTCAGTTTGTGGGAACGAGCCAATTTTCGGCCATAACGCTCCATTTGGTCGGCCGAAAACAATTCGGCTTTAATGGTCGTGTCGGGGTGTTCGCCAGGCTTCAGCATCGGCCCTTTTACGGGAAATGTGGGACGTGGTTCAGACTTAAACCAAGCAAGGAAATTTTTATTCACGCAGATACTCCTGAGCACGGACGCCAAAAGGCAGCCAATCACACTGCAGGAAAGTGTTCGTGCTTGATAATGGGAATCAGTGAATGGTGAAAAACCGTGACTTCACGAAGTCACTGCGGGCTACGTGTTAAAAGTAGCAAAGTCTGATGTAAACGCTCAACTTTCGAGCGATGGAACCCAAAACCCGGCAAGAATCGCCGGGTTTATGAACGCGGGGGGACTGACCGGCGTGAAAGCGCCGCTCGATAGGTTATTGCTCCAACGCGGACAAGTCGATATAGGAAGACAGTTCACGCTGTTCCGGACGCGGCAGATAAGGCAGCTCGCCCAGCTGCGGAGCCGGGATTTTTTTGCGCAGCGCGTTGATGACTTCGGCGTAATTCGCCAGACCGGGATTGATACGGTTAGCGACCCAACCCACCAACGGCAGCCCGTCGTTGAGAATGGCCTGCGACGTCAGCAGCGCATGGTTGATGCACCCCAGTTGAATGCCGACCACCATGACGACCGGCAACTGCTCCTGTATCACCCAGTCTGAGTATGTGCGCATGTCATTCATCAGCGTACGCCATCCACCGCTGCCTTCGACCACTACGGCATCCGCCATCGCAGAGATTTGCTGGAGACCTTCCGTCATGGCGCAATAATCGATGGTCAGCTCGCTGGCGCTAATCTCATCTTCAGGCAGCGCTATCGGATTGATCTGGTGATAAGGAAGAGAAAGGCTGGAAGCCTCCTGTAAGATCATCGCATCTTTGTTACGCAGCCCTTCCGGCGTTTCGATACACCCTTTGCCGATGGGCTTATAGCCCACAACCGTTTTGCCAGACTTCGCCAGCGCCTGCAATAACGCTTTTGATACCACCGTTTTACCAATGGCCGTATCCGTGCCTGTAATGAAAATACGTTTTAACATGAAGATACCACTCCGGAAGGAACCACCAAGGAAATAGATAAAATGTAAAATTCAATGTCGAAGTCAAAAGTCTAGGCGATAGCCGGAGCTGCCAGCTTGCGTTAGCTCAATATTTTGTTTTGCAGGGGCCACTAATTAGCGAATAATCGGGTATTTACGATCAGCCTTGCAACAATTTAACCAACAGACTGCCGTTGTACAACGCATCCTTTATCAACGCAGCGCCGGGCATGGTGCCCTGATTATAAAATTCGGTGGCGGTCACCTGCACATTATGACTGTACACGGGGAGCGATTGCTGCCGAATGCATGCCATTATCGCCGGATGAAGAATGTCCGCGGCGCGATTCAGCGGCGAGCCCACCAGAATTTTATCTGGGTTGAACAGGTTGACCATAATCGCCACGATCCGCCCGACATTATGGCCAACGTCCACGATAATATCGTTGGCGAGCGGATCGCCTCGCAGCGCAGCTTCACACAGGGTCTCCGCCGTCAGCGGTACACCATGCAGCGCCGAACTCATGGATTGAGACAACCGCTGCTGCACCAACTCCAGAATGCTCTCAGTGCTGGCGACCGTCTCCAGGCAACCGTGATTCCCGCAATAGCAGCGTTTACCATAGGGGTCGACCTGCGTATGACCAATTTCAATCAGGTTACGGCTACCCGCGTGCAGGATCTTTCCCCCGGTAATGACGCCTGCGCCCACATTGTGATCGATAACAATTTGAATCACATTCTGATAACCGCGCGATGCGCCAAACAGCGCTTCCGCCATCGTCCAGGCGCAAATATCATGCTGCAGGTAAACAGGGACGCCGATATGCTCAGACAATGCGGGGCCGATCGCCATTTCATGAACATCGAAGAACGGCATGCGGTGAATAATGCCGGTGATCGCATCGACGATCCCCGGCGAGGTAATGGCGATCGCCGTCAGCCTTTCAAGCTGTCGTTGATGACGGCTAAAGAAGGCGTCCACCTCTTGCAGGATGCGAGACAGCAACGGTGTGGGATGCTCGGCGGGCATCGGCAGCGTCTCTTCCGTGACCAGCGCGCTGCTGAGGTCCCGCAGGGCCAGCGTCATGGTATTGCGACTGATACGCATCGCCAGATAGTGCCACCCCTTCGTTTCGAGCACCAGACCCACAGCGGGACGCCCCCGGCTTCCGACATCGGGAAACTCCGTTTCATGGACCAGATGCGCTTCCATCAGTTCGCGGACGATTTTAGTGATGCTGGCTGGCGCCAGTTGGGCTTTTTTTGATAATTCGATGCGGGAAATGGGACCGAGTTTGTCAATCAGGCGATAAACGGCCCCTGCATTTATCTGCTTAATTTGGTCGATGTGTCCGGGCTGACCGGTGGCAATCACGCTGAAGCGACTCCTGATTTATCATGCGATGTTGTTATTTTTTACACTGCAAAATAAAAAACTGCGGCCATGGTGTCGCTTTTCATAAAAACCGTCAACTATTTGATTCGTTTTGTGATTTACCGCACATATTTGAGCCGGAGTGATTCAACATCAGCGAAATCAGCGTCTGTGCGGCGGTGCTGATCGGCCGTCGCTGATGCGTGACCAGCCACATTTCGCTAATGGCGTCTTTCTCCTGTAACGACAGATATTTCACCCCATCCACCTTGATACGCCTGAATGAGGCTGGCAACAGAGAAACCCCAAGGCCGGACGACACTAGCCCGACGATGGTCATCGCCTCTCCCACTTCCTGCGTAATATAGGGTTTCACGCCATAGTTTTTGAGCAAGGTCATCACTTCGTCATACATCGCCGTTCCTACTTCGCGGGCAAAGAAGACAAAGGGTTCTTGCGCGAGCTGGCGAACGCTGATGCAACCCTCCGGGGCCATCGCCAGGGGGTGTTCCTGATGAACGACGGCCACCAGGGGTTCATGCAGCAATACCTGATGACGCAGTGTGTCGGGCAGCGGGTTGTTACGCATGACGCCGATATCCAGCTTGCCGCTTAGCAACGGTTCGATCTGCTGTTTGGTGTTGATCTCCACCATCTGGATATGGACTTCGGGGAACGACTGGCGAAACTGAAGCAGGCTGCGGGACACGGATTTGACAAACGGCGCTGACGAGGTGAAACCAATATTCAACTCGCCCACCTCTCCGCGCTGAATGCGAGCGGCGCGATCGGCTGCCTGATTCAACTGATTGATAATGGCCCAGGCCTCTTTCAGAAACTGCGCCCCGGCGGGCGTCAGCCGAACCGTACGATTATTGCGATCCAGCAGCCGGGCGCCGATCTGCTCTTCCAGAATCTGAATTTGCTGGCTTAGTGGCGGTTGAGAGATACGGAGTTTTTCGGCGGCGCGCCCGAAATGCAGTTCTTCGGCAACGGCAATGAAATAACGCAGGTGACGCAGCTCTATATTCATATTTCAAAACTATCATTCATGATGATTAATATATTATACAAAAGAATCTGGCAGTTCTATGATCCTGGTTCCGTTTACAATAATGTCCTCTAATCCAGATAAGGATCGATTGTGAGTACCCCGCTGTCTTCACAAGGAATAGCGTCGACCATCACTGATGACGCAGACCCTCTCCCTAAAAGCACCTCTTCTATTTACAAAACACCTTATATCAAACGCGGTACCCCAGCCTTTATGCGAGTCACTTTGGCGCTGTTCTCCGCCGGCCTCGCCACCTTTGCCCTGTTATACTGCGTTCAGCCCATCCTCCCTATTCTTTCTCAAGATTTCGGCATTTCGCCAGCGACCAGTAGCCTCTCGCTGTCCGTCTCGACCGTGACCTTGGCAGTCGGGCTGCTTTTTACCGGCCCCATCTCTGATAGCGTCGGTCGCAAGAACGTCATGGTGGTCTCCCTGCTGCTAGCGGCCTTCTGTACGCTGGTCTGTAGCTTTATGACCACCTGGCAAAGTGTGCTGATTATGCGGGCGCTACTGGGACTGTCGCTGAGCGGGGTCGCCGCCGTCGCCATGAGCTACCTCAGCGAAGAAATTCATCCCAGCGTCATCGCTTTTTCAATGGGTCTGTATATCAGCGGGAACTCGATAGGCGGCATGAGCGGACGTTTGATTACCGGGGTACTGACGGATTTCTTTCCCTGGCGCGTCGCGATTTTCGTTCTGGGGATCGTGGCCTTGTTCGCTGCGTTGGCATTCTGGCGTATGCTGCCTGAATCACGCCATTTTCGCGCAGGTTCTCTGAAGCCGAAAACGCTCTGGATCAATGCGCGCCTGCACTGGCGTGATGCGGGCTTGCCGCTCTTGTTCCTCGAAGGATTTCTACTCATGGGTTCCTTCGTCACCCTGTTCAACTACATCGGCTACCGTCTGCTGGATGCGCCTTATTATATGAATCAGGCGGTCGTCGCCCTGTTGTCCGTCGTTTATTTGACGGGCAGCTATAGCTCGCCGCGCGCGGGTGCCATGACGGCAAAATACGGACGTGGCCGGGTCTTGGCTGGCGCCGTCTTACTGATGTTGACCGGATTGATATTGACGCTGTTCTCGCCGCTGGTCCTCGTATTTGCAGGCATGATGCTGTTTGCCGCAGGCTTTTTCGCCTCGCACTCAGTCGCAAGCAGTTGGATCGGCCAGCGCGCGCACCGCGCGAAAGGCCAGGCGTCATCAATGTACCTCTTCTTCTACTATCTCGGCTCCAGTTTGGCTGGCACCACCGGCGGGTTCTTCTGGTATCAGTTCGGTTGGCCAGGCGTCGTAGGATTCCTGGCTGCACTACTGCTGCTGGCGTTCTACATCAGCTTCCGCTTAAAAGCGCTGCAACGTTAATCCCATCGCCCTTCTTCCCTGATAAGCCAACGGTATAAACACGGTTGTCTCATTGGGGAAGTTGGTTTATAACTTATAGTATGTTGTAACTAATGAGGGGTTTTATGGCCGCTTACGATTTAATCGAACGAATGCATCAGCACTTTATTGCGCTGGAGAAAGAACTCCGGGAAATGCAGGAGCAGTTTTCACAGCTTAAGCTCGCCGCCGCCCGCGTGTTCACGCTCCCTCAGATAGAGAAAGGCCGTGAGCATGACCCGATCACACAGATAGCGGTGACGCCGGCGGAAGGCGAAGCCGCGCGCGAGCTGGCGTTGAAACATTTTCAGCGGCTATTTATCCATCATTATGCGGAAAACATCAGCAGCAAAGCCGCTATTCGCCTGCCCGGCGCCCTTTGCTTCACCGTTGATGAAACGGAGTTTATTGAGGCTGAGCAGCGTATTGAGCACATCAATACGTTAAAGAAGGCGCTGGAATACATCATCACCGTCGAGTCAGGGCTTGCGCCCGAGCAGCGATTTGACTTCGTACATACGCACCTGCGCGGGCTGATCACGCTGAGCGCTTACCGCACTATTCCGATGATCGTTAATCCGGCATCCGTCCGTTTTGGCTGGGCCAACAAAAACATTATCAAGAAGGTGACGCGCGACGACGTGTTGAAACAGCTGGAGAAAAGCCAACAGTCGGGCCGCACGGTTGCGCCTTATAGCCAAGAGCAATGGGCATCGCTGCTGGAACAGGAGATATCTGATGTCAAACGCCTGCCGGAGCAGGCATTACTGAAGATCAAACGACCGGTGAAAGTACAGCCGATTGCGCGGGTCTGGTATCAGGAACAGCAGAAGCAGGTGCAGTATCCTTGTCCTACGCCGCTCATCGTCCTGTGTCGTCAGAGCGACGGCGCATCAGCGCCCATCCTGGGCGATCTGAATGATTACGATGCCGACAGCATCAAGCACAAGCATAAACCCAAAGCCCATCCGTTACGGCTGCTGATCCCGCGACTTCATCTGTATACCGACGAAAGCGCTTAGCGCTTCAGGCTACCCACCATGTCTTCCGGGCGAACCCACTCATCGAACTGCTCGGAAGTCAGATAGCCCAGTTTCAGAGCCGAGGCTTTCAGCGTCAGCCCTTCCTTGTGCGCTTTCTTCGCGATTTCCGCAGATTTATCGTAGCCAATGTGCGGATTCAAGGCGGTCACCAGCATCAGCGAGTCATTAAGCAACTGTTCGATACGCGGCCGATTGGGTTCGATGCCGACGGCGCAATGCTCATTGAAGCTCTTGATTCCGTCCGCCAGCAACCGCACCGACTGCAAGAAGTTATGGATAATCATGGGCCGATAGACGTTCAGTTCGAAGTTGCCGGAAGCGCCGCCGATGTTTACCGCGACATCGTTGCCCAGTACCTGACAGCACAGCATCGTCATCGCTTCGCACTGCGTCGGATTCACCTTGCCCGGCATGATGGAACTTCCCGGCTCGTTCTCAGGAATGCTTAACTCGCCGATGCCGCAGCGCGGTCCCGACGCGAGCCAGCGAACGTCGTTGGCGATTTTCATCAATGACGCCGCCAATCCCTTCAGCGCGCCGTGTCCCTGCACTAGCGCGTCGCAGGTGCCCAACGCTTCAAACTTGCTCGGCGCCGTGACGAACGGCAGACCGGTCAGAGACGCCAGTTCCGCCGCAACCCGCACCGCATATTCCGGATGCGTGTTCAGCCCGGTCCCGACGGCGGTGCCCCCCAATGCCAGCTCGGATAAGTGAGGAATAGTATGTTCGATGTGTCGCTGACTATGCTCCAGCATGACTGACCAACCGGAGATCTCCTGCCCCAGCGTCAACGGCGTCGCGTCCTGCAGATGGGTACGGCCGATCTTGACGACGTCATGATATTGCACCGCTTTGGTTGAGAGCGTTTGCTGAAGCGTTTTCAGTTCGGGGAGAAGATGCTCGAGCACTGCGGTCACGGCGGCGACATGCATCGCCGTCGGGAAAACATCGTTGGAACTTTGGCTCTTATTCACATCGTCATTGGGATGAACCAGGCGTTCATTGCCGCGCCCTCCCCCCAGCAGTTCGCTGGCGCGGTTCGCGAGCACTTCATTCATATTCATATTGCTCTGGGTTCCGGAACCGGTCTGCCAGATCGCCAGCGGAAACTCGTTCGGATGTTGCCCCGCGAGTACCTCATCCGCCGCCTTGATGATCGCCTCGCCGCGATCCTTTGGCAATAATCCCAGATCGAGATTCACTTTCGCCGCCGCACGCTTGGTCTGCGCCAGCGCATGGATCAGCGCCCGGGGCATTTTCTCTTCTGAGATACGAAAATGTTCCAGAGAACGCTGGGTTTGCGCTCCCCACAGCCTGTCGGCGGGCACATCAACCGGTCCCATAGAGTCTTTCTCAACACGGATATCGGGCATGACCTATCTCCTTTGAAGATGCGTTTATTTTCGGATAATTGAGGTACTTGTCGTTATGGTATCGTCGCGGATAAAGCATTACCATGATGGGTATCGAGGTTCTGGATCATCACCCGTCCCCCTGAGTCTTTAACCCTTAGTTCACTACGTGAAATCATCAATAACACTAGGATCCCGTTATGCAGAAAATGCTTAACCGTATTCAGCATTATGCCTGGGGCAGCCCAAGCGCGTTGACCGAGCTGTACAGCATGGAAAATCCCGACAATCGTCCAATGGCGGAACTGTGGATGGGGGCTCACCCCAGCAGCAGCTCTCTGTTGGTGGACAATCAGGGGCAGCAGGTCAGCCTGCGGGATATCATCACCGCCGACCCGGAGCGTTATTTGGGCCAGCGCATCGCACAGCGTTTCGGTGAGCTGCCGTTTCTGTTCAAAGTGTTGTGCGCCGATCAGCCGTTGTCCATTCAGGTTCATCCCAGCAAAAGCGCCGCCGAGGAAGGTTTCGCCCGTGAAAACGCGGCGGGCATTCCCGTCACCGCTGCGGAACGTAACTACAAAGACGCCAATCACAAGCCGGAATTGGTCTTCGCGCTCACGCCGTTCAGCGCCATCAACGGGTTTCGCAAACTTGAAGAAATCGCCGAGCTGTTGCAGCCGCTGGCGGGCGCGCATCCGTCCATCGCCGCCTTTTTACAGCAGCCTGACCGTAAGAGCCTGTCGATGCTGTTCGCCAACCTGCTCGAAATGAGCGGAGAGCAGAAAGAGACCGCTATCGCGACCCTCAAAGCCGCGCTTAACAGCCGTAGCGGCGAGCCCTGGGCAACCATTCGCAACATCACGCGCTTCTATCCGGACGATAACGGGCTGTTCTCTCCGCTTCTAATGAACGTCGTCACGTTACAGCCGGGCGAAGCCATGTTTTTGACGGCGGAAACGCCCCACGCCTACCTGAATGGCGTCGCGCTTGAAGTCATGGCCAACTCAGACAACGTGCTGCGCGCCGGGCTGACGCCGAAATACATCGATATTCCCGAACTGCTGGCCAACGTGCAGTTCGAACCTAAACCGGCCGAAACGCTGCTGACGCCCCCTGTTGTCAGCGAGCAGTCATTGACCTTCTCCGTGCCGGTTGACGATTTTGCTTTCTCCCTTCACGATCTCACGGCACAGCCGCACGTGCTGGCTCAGGAGAGTGCTGCTATTCTTTTCTGCGTCAGCGGAGAAGCCACCGTGGAAAAAGCGCAACAGCGGATCACTCTGCAACCGGGAGAGTCCTGCTTTATCGGCGCTGATGAATCTCCCGTGCAGATTCACGGTACGGGTCGCATTGCCCGCGTTTATAACTAGACTTTAAACAGCATGATGCTGACGCCCCGATGAGGGGCGGTACTACACAAGATAAAAAAGGATACATAGCGTGACGAAAAAAACAGTCGTGGCCGTAGGGGTCATTATTGCTCTAGGCGCAGTTTGGACAGGAGCTTCCTGGTTTACTGGCAAACAGGTCGAAAAGCACATTGGTGAATTCACAGACAACATCAACAGCCAGTTGAAAACCAACTATCCCAACGCCGGGCTGAAGGTCAGCTACCGTGATTATCAGCGCGGCCTATTCAGCAGTCACCTGACGTATGTACTCCAGTCCGACGGCACTGCCAGCGACCATCAGGTGCTGGACAACAATCAGGAAGTCGTCTTCAACGAAACGCTCTATCACGGACCGTTCCCGCTGTCTCAGGTTAAACACCTGAATCTGATCCCGTCTATGGCGTCCGTGCACAGCGAGCTGGTGAAAACCGACGCCGTCGCGCCGCTGTTCGAACTAACGAAAGACGCTCCGTTCATCAACGCGGAAACGCGCGTAACCTATAGCGGCGATACCCACTCCGATATTCATCTGGCGGCGATCGATTTCCAGAACCCGGACCAGAAACTGAACTTCAGCGGCTCCGATCTGAAACTGTTCGTGGCGCGTGACCTCAGCCAGGCTCACATCGTGGGTAATATCGCTAATCTGGCGACCGAGAAGAAAAACCAGTTGGGCCAGAATGAAATGCTGACGCTGCAAGATCTGGCACTGGACTCCACCTCGCGTAAAAGCAAGTTCGACATCAATGTCGGTGATGCCAACATCACCCTGAAAAAACTAACGCTGAACGTCGAAAACGAAAATGGGCTGACCGTCAACGATGTGAACATCTCCAGCGAAAACAATGCGGACGACGTGAATCTGTCAGGGAAACTGGGTATCGACGTCGCCTCCGTCGTCGTGCGCGACCAGAATCTGGGCGCAGTGAACCTGAAAGCCAGCTTCGCCGGTGTCGATGGCCACGGATTGAAGCAGTTCTCCGACGCCTATCGCGCCAAGTTCCAGACGCTGATGTCCAGTCCGGAACCGATCACCACCGATGAATACCAACAGCAGATGGCAATGGTCGTGCTGCATAACCTACCGCAGCTGTTGAAAGGCAATCCGCAGATCCACATCGCGCCGCTGACCTGGAAGAATGCCAAAGGACAGAGCGACTTCAATCTGGCGCTGGATTTGACCGATCCGCTACAGAAAGACCACAACGCCATCACTGGCGTGTCTGATGAAGAAGCGCTGATCCGCCAGTCGATCAAAAATGTGGACCTGAAACTCAATTTGCCGCTGAATATGCTGACGGAGCTGTTCGTCCAGACCGGTCCGAAAGTGGCCAACGACAACGATAAAAAGCAAATTGAAGCGATGGCCCGCCAGCAGGCGCAGCTGATTGCCGGCGTCGGCCAGATGAGCCAGCTGACGGTCACTAAGGACCATGCGATCACCAGCTCGCTGCAATACGCCGACGGCACCGTGACCTTCAACGGCCGCAAATTGACGCTGGCGGAATTCATCGCGCCGTACATTTCCGTCCCCGCTCAGGACGCGCCGCAAGCCGTCCCTGCGCCTGCCCCGCAGGCACAGTAAACCAGCACGTAGCAGGCGCCTTCCCGGGCGCCTGCCCTTACACCGTCGCCCCCCAATCCGCCCATTATCGCCCAGACACCCCGCAAAACGGCCTTCCGCTACCGCCATGTCGTAACCGTTGAGCATGAACTTTTCTGCGAATAAATGGTAATTTGACCGAGTTTATTCTTATACTAACGGCTATTTACTGACTCATTGATTTCTTTAATAAAGAGTAAAACATGATTGATCCGCACATCCCACTAACAGATATCCACCGCCACCTGGATGGTAATATCCGTCCTCAGACCATTCTTGAGTTGGGCCGCCAATTCAATATCGCGTTGCCGGGACAGGATCTGGAGTCGCTGCGTCCTCATGTGCAAATCGTCGATAATGAACCAGACCTGCTTAGCTTCCTGAAGAAACTTGACTGGGGGGTAAACGTGCTGGGTTCTTTGGACGCGTGTCGTCGCGTTGCCTACGAAAACGTTGAGGATGCGATCCGCGCCGGACTAGACTACGCCGAGCTGCGTTTTTCCCCTTACTACATGGCGCAGGCCTATCAGCTTCCGTTGGAAGGGGTTGTTGAAGCGGTCATCGACGGCATTCACGCCGGCTGCCGTGACAATGATGATAAGATCATGATCCGCCTCATGGGGATTATGAGCCGCACCTTCGGGACTCAGGCCTGTCAGCAGGAGCTGAGTTCACTGCTCGCGCACAAAGACAATATCACCGCGTTGGATTTGGCGGGCGATGAGTTGGGGTATCCCGGAGAGCTGTTTACCGACCACTTCCGTCAGGCGCGAGATGCCGGCTGGCATATCAGCGTGCACGCAGGTGAAGCCGCAGGTGCGGAAAGCATCTGGCAGGCAATTAACCAGCTGGGCGCGGAGCGTATCGGCCACGGCGTTGCAGCGATTGTCGATCGTAAGCTGATGGAGTACATGGCTGAGCACCAAATTGGCGTAGAGTCCTGCCTGACGTCCAATATCCAGACCAGCACCGTTCACTCTCTGCTCGCCCATCCGCTGGTGCACTTCCTGCGTTACGGCTTGCTCGCCACGATTAATACCGACGACCCGGCCGTACAGGGGATCGAAATCCAGCATGAATACAACGTCGCTGCGCCGCAGGCCGGATTGACGGAGGAAGATATTCATCAGGCTCAGCTAAACGGCCTGACTGTCGCCTTCATTGGCGAACAGGAAAAGGAGCAACTGCGTCAGAAAGCGAAACAGCGCGCGGCCTGATACTGTTCTCTGACAGCCCCCCACCGCTGAATTGATGCGATGGGGGGCTACATCAACACCTTCCCGCCTTATTCTGCCCCCTTCTGTCCGTGAATCTTCGTCTCCTCTCTCGCTCGCTGAACGCCTACATCCGTTTTGAATTCGCGCATGCCTAATCGCTCATCCGGCAACATTCGTTACCAAGGGTCCCGGTTTGGGTCGTTTCATGGATGAATGGCAACTACAGCGAGCTTCATTGACGTTATCCGCGCCCCGAGATAACCCCTGCCGCTGAATTCAATGTCCATGTTGGCGCCATGCCAGCCAGTTGAAGACGACGTTAGAGAAGCAAGAGGCATTCCGAGGATAAGGCGCGTGGATAGGACACAAGGACACCAGGGACAATCTGGAATGAACATCGGCCGCATTAGCACAAGTCTGTAGGGAAGGAAGAGGCGCTAAAACAGCCACGCCATGAGTTCTTGCTCATGGCGTGGTATCTTCGCGATTCGGAATGGGATCACTCTTCGGCGCTGTCTGCCTCTGCCGGCCGCTGAGCATAACGCTGGGCCAGCGTGGCGCACACCATCAACTGTATCTGGTGGAAGATCATCAGCGGAAGCACCATGGCGCCGACGGCCGCAGCAGGAAACAACACGTTGGCCATGGGGATGCCGTTAGCAAGACTTTTCTTCGAACCGCAGAACACGATCGTGACCTCATCCGCCTTCGAGAAGCCCAGTTTGCGCGCGGCCATAGTGGTGCACACCAGCACAATTCCCAGCAAGACGAACGAGCACACCACGATAGACAGCAAAGACCAGCCGTTGATTTGATGCCAAATACCCTGAACGACCGCCTCGCTAAACGCGACGTAAACCACCAGCAGTATCGATGAACGGTCAGTGATATTGACCAGCTTGCGATGGCGCTGTACCCAGTTGGCGATCAGCGGACGCGACAGATGACCCAGAACAAACGGCACCATCAATTGCAGGATGATCGACCCAATCGCATGCAGCGTATCCGTCTGTCCGCCTTGCGTATGCATGAGCAGTCCGACCAGGACCGGCGACAGAAAGACCCCGAGAATACTGGATGCCGACGCGCTGCAAATCGCCGCGGCCACATTGCCGCGCGCCATAGAAGTGAACGCAATAGCGGACTGAACCGTTGCTGGCAACGCGCAGAGATAGAGAAATCCAAGATAGACGGTCGGCGTGAGTATTTCTGGAACCAGAAACGACATGGCCAGACCGAGCAACGGGAACAGAACAAACGTGCTGGCGAAGACCACCAAATGAAGACGCCAATGGCTAATGCCGGCGCCAATCGCTTCCCGAGATAACTTCGCACCATGCATGAAGAACAGCAGGGCGATGGCAGCGGTCGTCAGGTATTCAAAGAACACCTTCACTTCTCCCTCACAGGGAAAGAACGAAGCGGTGATGACCACCAGGACCAGAACTAACAGGAATTTATCGATCTTTAAACGTTGCAACCATCCCATAACGAAACGAAATCCTCTCAATAAACAGTACAGGCGATCCTGAGATCGCCTGTGAGATAGAGAGATAATATGTGGAATAAATACCCACAACGCTAGCTATTTTTTAGCGTCACCGCGCATTTTTTCTGATTGGAAATCAGCCCAAGTTCGATCAATTCCATTACTTTGATCGCCTGCGTCACCGGAACCGGGTTTTCACCCTGACCATTCAACGCGTCGCGAACAGCGGCATAATAGGCCGTGTAATTACCGGGGATTGTCGTCACCGCTTCCTCCACCGCCGAGCCTTCCCGGTTCAGCATCAGCACGCCATCGCGTTCATCGTGTCCCCATAGCGTATCGTCATCCGGCATGTGTCCTGCCTTCAATTTCGCCTCTTGAGGGTCGAGGCCATATTTCACGTAACTGCCGTGGCAGCCGTGGACGATGTAGCGTGCGGTTTCCGCGACAGCCAGCAACGTACTGTGCAATACAACGCGGCGCTGCGGATAAATCAATGTCGCATGGAAGTAGTCGGCGGATTTCCCCCCAGGACGCAGTTGGGCGAGATCCGCATGAATGGCGACCGGCGCGCCAAACAGCTGCAAGGCCTGATCGATAAGATGGGGTCCCAGGTCGTACCAGATGCCGCTGCCCTCACTGCCGTCTTCACGCCAGCGCTGTCGAATTTCCGGACGGTAGCGATCGATGTGGGATTCCATATACACCACGTCGCCCAACACACCGCTTTGCACCAGATGTTTGAGGGTCAGAAAATCGCTGTCCCAGCGGCGGTTGTGGAAGACGGACAACACTTTTCCCATGTGGACGGCAACCTGATGCAGCTCATAAGCCTGAGACAGCGTGACGGTAAACGGTTTATCCACCACCACATGCTTGCCTGCCTCCAGTGCGCGTTTTGCCAGGGGAAAGTGCGTATCGTTCGGCGTGGGTATCACGATGAGATCGATTTCCGGGTCGTCGAATAACCCTTCCGGTTTCTCGGCTACCCGCACAGACGGCCAATCTTCATGCACCTTTTCCGGATGCCGACTTGATACCGCCACCAATGTCATCCCAGGCGTTGCGGCAATGAGCGGTGCATGAAACGTCTTGCTCGCATAGCCATATCCCAACAATCCGACACGAATGGTATCTGCCATAAATCATTCCCCCAGCCTGAGCGACAGGCTTTTCCCGTTGTAATGGAACGGCCAGTATACCACCGCGAGCTTTACAGAATTATCGGATAACGCCATCAATACGCCGCCCCTCTCTTGCCTGTTCCTTCTGTTCAGGCTTTATACACGACCATCTGGGCGGTCGCGTGATCAAGTGATGTGAGTACGATCACAATTTCATCCCGAAAAAAGAAACCGGTTTCAGAAACCGGTTGCAACATAGAATTCAACCCGCCTACACTCCTCATCAGTGAGTTAAAGCCATCCAAGAGCGAGGTTTTTATGGCCACATTTCCGAAAGATTTCTTATGGGGCGCCGCCACCGCAGCCTATCAGGTCGAAGGCGCACACGACGCCGAGGGCAAAGGCCCATCGATTTGGGATACGTTCTCTCATCTGCCCGGCACCACCTTTGAAGGGACCAACGGCGACATCGCCGTCGATCACTATCACCGATTCCGTGAAGATGTCGCTCTGATGGCGGAGCTGGGCTTGAAGAGCTATCGCTTCTCCCTCTCCTGGCCACGACTGCTTCCCGAAGGACGCGGCAGGATCAATGAAGCGGGCGTCGCGTTTTATAGTGCGTTGATCGATGCGCTGCTGGAGCACGGCATCCAGCCCATGATCACGCTTTATCACTGGGATTTGCCGCAGGCGCTGCAAGATCAAGGCGGCTGGGAATCCCGTCAGACGATCGATGCTTTCGAGGAGTATGCCCGCCTCTGCTACCAGCGCTACGGCGACCGCGTCAAGCTGTGGTCGACGTTCAATGAAACCATCTGCTTTATCGGCTTCGGGTACATAACCGGCGCTCATCCCCCCGGTGTTCGCAACCCGGCCCGCGCTCTGCAAGCCTGCCACCATGTGTTTATCGCCCATGCGCGCGCCGTCGCCGCTTTCCGCCAGTCCGGCATTACCGGAAAAATCGGTTTCGTCAACGTACTGCAAACGAATACCCCCCTCGACGACACCCCGGAGAACGTCGCCGCGTGTCAGCTGGCGGACGGGATTTTTACCCACTGGTTATATGATCCGGTATTACGAGGCGAATATCCGATAGAGTTGCTGCATCTGGCGCAGTCAAGCCTCGGCGCGCCGGTGTTCGAACCGGGCGACGAAGCGCTGCTGCGCGACAACGTCTGCGACTTCATCGGCCTGAATTATTACAAGCGGGAAACGGTGGCGGCGAATCATGGGGAATCGCGCCTGCAAATCAATACCACGGGCCAAAAAGGCAGTGCGCATCAGGCCGGAAACGAGTTTGGGTTTAAAGATCTGTTCAAATTCGTGCGTAATCCTAACGGGGTCTACACCGACTGGGACTGGGAAATTTATCCCCAGGGACTGACCGAGGGCATCATGAATATCAAGGAGCGCTACGGTGATATCCCGATATACATCACCGAGAACGGTTTGGGCGCCAAAGACCCCATCGTGAATGGCGACATCGTGGACGACGACCGTATCGACTATCTGCGTCAGCACATCGATGCCGTCGGGGAGGCGATTGCGCAAGGCGCCGACGTTCGGGGCTACTACCCTTGGTCATTCATCGACCTGCTGAGCTGGTTGAACGGCTTCCAGAAGCAGTACGGATTCGTGTATGTCGACCATCAGCATCAACTGGCCCGTAAACGTAAGAAGAGCTTTTTCTGGTATCAACAGCTCATTCGCCGCAACGGCGAGTCTCGCTAATGCGTCAGTAAAGACGTATCAACCTCAGGCGTTTCGTCTCATAACGGGGCGCCTGACCCGCGCCTATCCTGTCACGAAGGGGCATGCACTCCCCGTCACACACATCATCGCCTCTTCTACTCTTCATCGTTCGATCGTCTCCCCAGACTGGCCTGCGAGCACAAGTTAGACGTTCAGTCTCCGGCAGCCGTCGATGACGGGCGTTCAGGTTGTCGAACCTGGGACAATACCGGATAATATGGCGATTTTATTTTGTAAGTACTGTATGAGCGAATACCCGCGACTACCGGTTGGCGCCTTTTGGCGAACGTGTCGGCTCTTACGGGCTTTACCCGACTGGTGAAATGGTGATGATGAATTTTTGGATGACGATAGCCGCACTCGGCGCACTGACGCTGACGGCGAGTTTGATGCTCGGCTACGCCTCACGCCGACGTACTCTGCGGCACCCCCCCCCCTCCGTTGAACAGCTGGAAGATCTGCTCCCGCAGACCCAGTGCCGCCAATGCGGTTACGCGGGCTGCCGTCCCTATGCGGAAGCCATGATTCACGACGGCGAACAGATCAATAAATGCGTGCCGGGGGGCGAACCTCTGATGCATAAGCTGGCTGAGCAGATGAACGTAGAACCGCAGCCCTTGCCGGATGATGCGATGCCGGGCAAGCCAGAACGCCAGGTCGCACGCATTGACGAAAGCCGTTGCATCGGCTGCACCAAATGTATTCAGGCCTGCCCGGTGGATGCCATTGTCGGCGCCGCACGTGCTATGCATACCGTCGTCAGCGAACTCTGTACCGGCTGCAATCTGTGTGTTTCCCCCTGCCCGACCGACTGCATTGCGCTGGACCCGGTCAAACCGACCCCCGACAGCTGGAACTGGGACCTGAACACGATCCCGGTGCGCGTTTTACAGGGGGGGCATCATGTTTAATTTACTGACTGCCTTCGGGAAAAATCGCATTTGGCCCATGAAGGGCGGCGTTCGCCCGCCGCAAATGAAATCGCCGTCGAATCAGATACCACTGCGTCGACTGCCGCTGCCTGACCGACTAATTATTCCACTTCAGGCCCATCTGGGACCGGACAGCGATCTGTGCGTACAGGTCGGAGAGCAGGTATTGCGCGGCCAGCCGCTGACGCGAAGTCTCGGCACAACGGTGCCGATACATGCCCCCACATCCGGCACGATACAGGCTGTCCGCTATCATACCGCCACGCATCCGTCCGGGCTGCCGGTGCTGAGCCTGATCCTGACACCCGACGGCGCCGATCGTTGGGTGGAACGACGCCCCTTGCCGAACTATCGCCAGATCGCGCCGCAGACGCTGCGGGATCATCTGCATCAAGCGGGGATCACGGGCCTTGGCAGCATCGGATATGCCACAGAGTCCCCTTGGCCAGAGACACCGTGCGACATTGACACACTCATCATCAATGCCGCCGAGTCGGAACCTTACCTCACTGCCGATGACCGCTTGATGCAAGAGTGCGCGGCCGATCTGGCCGTCGGTATCGACATTCTCGATCGCCTCTTTGCGCCTCAACGTATTTTATTGGGGATCGAAGATAATAAGCCACAGGCTATTGCTGCGTTAAAACAGGCGTTGAACGCGTCGTCGCGCGTACAAATCCGGGTCATCCCTACCCGCTACCCCTCCAGCGATGCCGCCGTGCTGACGCGAATACTCACCGGCAAAATCCTCCACGACGGCCAGCCTTCCACCCATGTGGGCGTCTCGGTGCAGAACATCAGCACCCTTTACGCCGTGAAACGCGCGGTGATTAACGGCGAGCCGTTGACAGAGCGAGTGGTGACGGTAGCGGGTCAGGCGCTTCAACAGCCAGGCAATGTCTGGGCGCGACTCGGTACGCCGGTTCGCTTTCTTCTGCGTCAAGCCGGCTATCGGGTGACCCGCGGACAACCCACGGTGATCGTGGGCGGTCCGATGACGGGATTCACGCTGCCGGAGCTGGATGTCCCGATCCTCCCGAGCAGCAGCGCGATACTGGCGCCGTCACAAGATGAAATTCAGCCCGAGACGGAGGAGCAGTCCTGTATCCGCTGCGGCGAATGTGCCGACGCCTGTCCTACGGGCCTCCAGCCGCAACAGCTGTTCAAATTGATCCGCGACGAAGACCATGAACAGGCGCGCCAGCATCGCTTGTCCGCCTGTATCGAATGCGGCGCGTGCGCCTATGTTTGCCCCAGCCATATACCACTGGTGCAATACTTTCGTCAGTCGAAAGCTGAGATTCAGTCGTGGGAACAGGAAGCCCTGCGCGCCGCCGCCGCCAAAGCGCGTTTTGTCGCGAAAAAAGCCCGGTTGGAGCGTGAAAAACAGGCACGGGAACAGCGACATCAACGAGCCGCAACGCCTGTCGCGCCTGCACCGAAGACGCAAACTGCGCCATCGGTGGACGTCAAGCCTGCTTTGGGGACGACCAGCATCACCTCTGGCAAACCCGGTGCCGCCGTCATGGCCGCCATTGAACGCGCTAAAGCGCTTCAGGCTGAAGTTAAGGTGACGCAACCGCCAGCAGCAGCCACGACTCATCAGCCCGCGCCGACTGCCGATGCTATGCCGACCCGCCCGTCGGAAAACGATCCCCGCAAAGCCGCCGTGGCCGCCGCTATCGCTCGGGTTAAAGCCCGCAAGGCCGCGCAGCAGCAGGCGTCTTCGCCTGACGCCTCACCGGTCGCAGCCGAGGAGATGAA